>NZ_JBIVGS010000008.1:0-267796 GCF_044748785.1 Pseudomonas sp. NPDC089743 | reverse complement strand
GTGCGCTGGTTCCGGGCTCGCCTTGTCGACCGCACCGGCAACATCGGTCCTTGGTCCGATTGGGTTTATGGTCAATCCAGCGCCGATGCTGATGAAATCCTCGACTACATCACCGGCAAGATCACCGAGACACAGCTTGGCCAGGACCTGCTCAAGGAAATCGAGAAGATCAGCGGTGAGGGGCCTGGGTCGGTCAATGATCGGCTGACAGCTGGCGATCTCGCCTTGCAGAACCAGATCGATTCGTTGCAGGCCCAGTTGGCTGATGTGGTTGGCGCGCCGGACTGGGATGCCGGCCAAACCTATTTGGCCGGCTCGCTGGTCAAGCTGGAGGGCAAGCTGTACCGCGCCAAGCAGGACGTTCCAGCTGGTACGCCTGTGACCAACGGCAGCTACTGGGAATACATAGGCGACTATGCCTCGCTTGGCGACATGGTTACCGCGCTGGCACTGCGTCTGGATGCTGTTGAGACCAGCGTGGAGGAGATCGACGGCCAGCTGGCGGCCATGGCTACTCGAGTAATCGGGGTAGAGACCCAGGTCTTCCCGCGCATGGCTGGCGCGACCAACTGGAAGGCAGGCGACTCCGGCGTGCGCGCGACGGCGTCGTCGATCTACAGCGCCTTCAGCAGTGCCGACATGGCCCTGAGCCGTCGTATCGACACAGTGGAGGCGCAAATCGGTGATGACCTCAATGCGCGGTTCGAGCAGGAGGCGTACGCGCGGGTAGCCGCCGACGAGGCCCTGGCCACTCAGATCACCACGGTGTCGGCGAAGGTCGATGGCACCGAGGCCCGGTTACAGCAAGAGGTTACTGCGCGAGCCACGGCGGATGAGGCTTTGACTGTCCAGATCACGAATGCCAATTCAAAGATCGGTGACAACGAAGCGGCGATCGTCACCGAGGCGCAGACCCGGGCGAACGCCGATCAGGCGATCAGCAGTTCTGTAACGCAACTGAGCAGCCGGGTAGGGAGCACCGAGGCCTTGGTGCAGGACACGTCCGAGGCCCTGGTCGATCTGGAGGGCAACGTGTCGGCCACCCGCAACATCAAGGTGGGCGTCGACGTGAACGGCCGCTACTACGGTGCGGGGATGGGCATCGGGGTGGAGAACACGCCAGACGGCATGCAGTCGATGGTGATTTTCCTGGCCAACTTGTTCTCCGTCATGCACCAGCCCGGCGGCACGCCGAAGTCGGTGTTTGCCATCCAGAACGGCCAAGTGTTTATGAACAGCGCAATCATCAACCAAGCCGACATCATCAACCTGATCATCACCGGGGAGCTGCGCAGCTCCAACTACGTTGCAGGCTCTCAGGGCATCCGCATCAACTTCGTGACGAATGAGTTTGAGATAAACGGGGTTCGGCCTGGAATGGGCCGGATGAACATCACCAATCAAGCACTGACCGTCTACGACACCGCACGTATGCGGGTTCGGCTCGGGCTTTGGGGGTAACAATGACCGCAGGTTTACAGGTTTGGGATGAGGCCGGGAACATAGTCGTGGATATCACAGACCGGCTGGCCAAGATGCTTGGAACGGTCTACACGGGAGCATCATCGGGCTCTGCTTCTGTGCCTGGGTTGAGCTCGGGAACACCGTTTTTTGCTGCGACGCCAGTGTCCTCTACTCAAGGCTCACTGGCTTTGTTTGTGCCGGCCATTTCGATCAATCAGTCGGCGGAAACGATCACTTGGACCTTTGAGGCTAACAAGAACCAGTCGCCCTCATACATAACGGTCGGGGTGTTCTGATGCCTGCAGGTCTTCAAGTCTTCACGCCAGATGGATTGGTTCAGATTGATGACACCTGGGTCAACTTCGCGATGATCAGTAAGCAGTCGCTAACCTCCACCGACAACATCTCGTTCGATGGCTTGTTCGTACGCGGTGTTCAGTTCTATGTGGCGTCACCGCAGGACCTTGTGTTTGTTCATTGCACGAGCGAGTTCGGCTTTATGGTTCGGCGGATCGAAACCAACGGCAACAACCGTTGTATTGTCGTGACCAGGGCGCTGGGGGTCACGGTAGAGGTCTTTATTTTCCGCAAGCAGCCGCCAGCAGCCTCTCTATACGGCCTGCAAATATGGAACCCGGCTGGCGAGCTTGTATTTGATGCTGCATCCAAGTTTTGCAAAGTGAAGGGGGTTATCCCGTCGTTCACCGGCAGTGCGAGCTACAACCATCCAGCCGGGAAAAAATATGCGGTTAATTTTCCGCAGTTCATGGGTAGATGGACATCTGATTTCATCCCATCTACCTCTGGAGAGGTTCCGTATTATTTACATGCTTGGTACACCTATCTGCTCTATTGCAGATCGGATGGGGTGACTGTGACAAGTCTATATCCATACATGGCCATGGATGCGCCTTGGTATGCCCCCGTGCCGCCTGCACCACCGTCTTACGACCGTTACTACACCGGCGGCAGTTCGCTGATTGCCGATGTGACAGGATTCTAAATAGGAGGCCACATGGCCAAGCAAGTTATCGCCCTCGGCACAGCACCCAGTGGCCTGGACGGGGATGATGCCCGCACGGCGTTCCAGAAAACCAACGCCAACTTTACCGAGCTTTACGATGGCACAGTCAACCAACCGACCAATGCCAAACTAAGTGCGATTTCCGCCTCGGTATGGGCCGCCAACCAGCTGATGTACAGCACAGGTGCCAACACACTAGCCATGGCCCCGCTCACCGCAGCAGGCCGTGCACTGCTTGACGACGCCGACGCCGCTGCTCAGCGCACCACCCTTGGGCTGGGCGGCACTATTTTGCAGGCGCTGCAGGCGCTGGCGATGACTGCCAATGGCGTGCCGTACATGACGTCTACCACAGCAATGGCCGTGCAAGCGTCGACTGCCTTCGGCCGTGGCTTGTGGAACCTAGCCGACGCGGCATCACTGCGCAGCACGGCGGGGTTGGGTACCGCAGCGCTTCTTACCGCGACAACGTCGATGACTGATAACACAGCAGGGCGTGCGCTCCGTGTCGGTGACCATGGAGTAGGGACTTCGAGTAGCACTATGTCTAGCTCGACGCCCCTGGAATCGTTGGTATCGCACTCGTTATTTTCTACTCAAGATTCATTGCCCCCTGATTGGGGAGCCGCACCACAGGAGCTACTCGCAAAAACTGTGCTGTATCCGATGGGGTTGAACTTCTATCGCTCCCCTTCGGTGCGCTCCCAGATGGCAATGAGCTATTCCAGTACCACAATTGGTGACATGCGATTCAGAACCACTTATGGCACTGGAACTTGGTCTGATTGGAAAACGCTTCTCGGGCGTGGTGACCTAGGGGTAGGGATAAATACGAATTTGGAGACTGCGTCTACGGTATGGCAAGGTAACAAGTTCACGGGGTGGGCGTCCTCGGCCCCGGACTCCCCATTCGGCACTAACTCAGTTGGTATCGATATGGGCTATGCCGACAACAGGCGAATGCAAATTGCCGTAAGTACCGGTAATGCCTTTTTCTATCGATATGCCAACACGCCGGATGGGCAGCAGAACTGGTCTCAGGTGCTCAGCACATATAACGCGAGCGCTTTACCCTTGACTACGCCATTAGCCCCCAACAGTGATGCGGCAAGAGGTTTGGGTGGCGCTAGCTCTCGATGGTCTGTCGTCTATTCAGCAACTGGCGCGATCAACACCTCTGACGGCCGGGAGAAGACGCCGGTACGCCGACTTACGGCACCTGAGATTGCAGCAGCAAAAGAACTAGGTAAGGAAATCGGAGCTTACAAATGGCTGGCTTCTATTCAGGAAAAGGGGAGCGGTGCACGTGACCACATCGGTATGACCGTTCAGCGAGCCATAGAAATCATGGAGGCTCACGGTTTGGACCCATTTGAGTACGGGTTCGTTTGCTATGACCAGTGGGAAGACAAATGGGAAGACATCCCAGCTGTCGAAAGCACAGTTCCGGCCGACCCGGTATATGGAGCCGAGATGGCTGAAGATCCAGTTACGGGAGAATTGGTGGAGTCTGAAGTACAAACGAATGCGGGGGAGGTCGTGATTGTAGTGACCGAGCCTGCCTCTCGCCGCCTAATCACTCCCGCTGGTAACCGATTCTCCTTCCGTTTCGACGAGCTCAACATGTTTATTGCTGCTGGGTTCGAAGCCCGCCTCGCAGCACTTGAGGCAGCCATGGGTTGATTGCTGCATCGCTCTTTACTAAATCCCCCACCGCCGCCTGGCGGTATTTTTTTGCCTGGAGAAAACCCATGACCCAATCCCAGCCCCGGGGCGTGCGCAACCGCAACCCCGGCAACATAGATTTCAACCCCCGCAACGACTGGCAGGGCCAGGTCGGCAAGGAGCCTAGTGGCCGCTTCGCCATCTTCGACACGCCCGAGAACGGCATCCGAGCTCTGGGCAAGCTGTTGATCAACTATCGGGGCAAAGACGGCATGCCCGGCGTGGGCGGGAAGGGCATCGACACCGTACTCGAAACCATCAACCGCTGGGCGCCCAACAACGAGAATGACACCCAGGCCTACGCTGTCGCCGTGGCCAAGCGGATCGGCGTGTGCACCACCGACCCGATCAACATCAAGGACCCCGCCACGCTGCGCGGGATGGTGGTCAGCATCATCATCCACGAGAACGGCGGCAACCCATACCCGCCGGCGATCATTGATGAAGGGGTGCGGAGGGCGCTGGCATGAAGTCTTGGCTCATCAGGTCAGCGCTGCTGCTGGCGCTGCTCGCTTCCTACTGGGGTGTGTACCAGCACGGCCGGTCAGTGGAGCGGGCCGAGGCCGCCCAGGCTTCAGCTCAGCGCGACAGCGGCGACCGCTTGGCCGAGGTGATCGGCGAGCGCAGCGCCCGCCAGGAAGAACAACGACGCGCCATGGCGCAGGAGGAGGCAAGAGCTCATGCTCAGGAAGAAAGAACGATTGCTGATGCTGGCGCTGCTGGCGCCGATGCTGCTGGCCAGCGGCTGCGCGACGAAAGCGCCAAGTTTGCCGCCACCATCAGTTGCCCCGGCGCGGATACCGCCGCTGTCGCCCGAGGCCAGGCAGCCACCCGCGCCGCCATGGTGCTCTCCGACCTGCTCGCACGGGCTGATGCTCGAGCGGGAGAACTGGCGAAAGCTCATGACGCCGCCCGGTCAGCCGGCCGTCAGTGCGAGCGTGAGTACGATGCCCTAACGCCGCCCGGCTGATCGAGTTGCCGCTGAAGGGGCGTGCGCTTACGATACTGTATCCATATACAGTGTCGGTGCCCCATGTACTTCCTCCTCGTTCGCCGCCGCGTGAATGGCGTGGCCATCCCCTCCGATCAGCTCAGGACCATCAGGCCACTGAAGGCTGACATCCACATTGGTGACCATCACAGCGAAGTGCTGGGCCGAGTCGCGACCCAGGCGTGGGTGTTCAACCCAACTCCAGGGCCGGACATCATCCCGCGCTTGCTCGACGCCAAGGTCAACGGCATGGCTCAACTCGGCATGAACATCACTGGGATGGAGGAGATCGACGGCGTAATTTATGCGCAGTCCTGGTGGTGCAGGGCTGAATGATGAACCGACTACCAAGAGCCTGGCTGGATGAGCTTGAGGACCGGTGTGCCTTGGTCACGGACCCTGACGGCCGCGCGGCCGTGCTCAGCGAGATGGCCTTCGCCGCCCGCCGACGCCGTGAAGTGGATGATGGATGCCTGTGCGACATGCTGGAGCTCGCGGAGGCGGCAAGGGTGTGGGCGCTGCTCGAGCACGAGGAGGCTTGGCACATTGGCCTTTTTGAATATGAGGATTGGGTTGAGCACGAGCCAGGTCGGATCGTAGTCGGCAGAACGCCAGGGAAGGGTGGTTCAGCTGTCTAAAACTGAGCTAAAGCTACTCGGTTTTACTGGGCGAAAGTCGGTCAAACTAGCCAATGCATATTAGACAGGTCAGATGCATAGGCCGCGAACTGCGCGGCCTAGAGTCTGTTTCTCACACTACTGCTGCAGTACCGGAGCTATTTCCGGCACATGAACTTAAGCGTTATCGACTGCTGCAGGTGACGCTTGGATGCGCTCAAGGGCGCCCTCAATTTGAGCCAAATCTGGGTGCCCTTTAAAAACGAACTTCCTTTTGCTGACGCGCCGCCCGGAGCCGCCGGCGCCAATGCTAAAGGCCTCACCTTCTGCGCTCACGCCAACATGGCCTTTCCCAGCGTATTCGAAGTACTCAGTCATCTCCACCTCGTAAGCCGTCTCGATGCGCCTTGCGATAGCCAACTCTTGGGCAACCCTGGCTTCGGCTTCGGACATCCGCATTTCAAGCTCTCGCCGCTCAGTCTCCACCCTGAGTTCGTCGATTCCTGCTGGTTCCGGTCGCTCCTTCACGGATTCTTCGAACGCGTCGACCAAATAGGAGGTCGGGCTGTTCATGAACTTCAGACCCTCAATAAAACCCTTTTTTACTGCGTCAATGGCCATTTGATATCTCCTAAATGAGCGATAACGCTATAGCGGCCTCAGCCCCATGTCTAGTGGCGCTCGATCACGGCCGAAATCGATTCCAAAACTGGAATCGAGGCCCTTGCCGAATGCGGCTTGTAGCCGTGCCGTTCCGTCTTTGTTTTGGAATCGATTCGTACCTACAGTTCGCATTGGTAAAGGACCTATCTTACGGTCTTGAAAACCGCTGAGAAGCACCAAGCGCGCAGGTGAGTTTCCAGCTCAAGCCTTGGGCCAATTTTTGGGCCAATGTATGCGTTTTGGTGCGTTGTGGAGAGGCTGGAGCCCGCGAAAACAGGCACTCAACACCGCTCAAAACCGCGAAAATAATCGCATGGTGATGTTAGCGGTGGAGATCAAGGAACTTACCTATCAATAACTTACGTGGCTTCTTCGCAGCTGCGGACCAATTTCGGACCCATCTGGAGCGTTTCCGGCTCCTGCCAGTCGTTGGACGAGTTAATCCAGCGCGCATAAGTCGATGAGAGCATCTGCACGCCATGCCCGAGCTGTTGGGCGATAAATGTGGGGTTGAGACCAGACATTGAGCGTATTGTCGCATAGGTGTGGCGGCATTGGCGCATCGCGGGCACCGTTTTATTCATCGCAATTTTCTTTCTGGCCGCGCAGATCGACGCAAGGCTCTAAGGTAAAGCCGCTTTTGGCGAGGTATTTGACGGCATCGTCTTAACGACGCTCGCCGGAGGGATGTACTACCTGGCAAGCCGAGGGTGACCCTCGCTGGTGAACTACCCTGCAGACACTTCAGGGCTTGTACTCAATGGTGTACGCCGCATCCGTGTGAGGGCCAAAGGTAATCGGCATGCCGAATAGCTTCCCTGTAGCACCAGCTTAGCCCCATCCAGCCAGAAGCCCGGTTGGTGGTGCCCTGTCTCGCTGCGATAAAAGCGCTTCATCAGCTATGGACATGCTTGCGCACCTTGCCACTAGGGCGTTGCGCGTCACCGAACCTGGCAACCGCCCGGTTTCTTGCGATTTCGCTCACCTCGTTGTTTACCCTGATCTCCCTGCCAAAGGCGTCCAATACATGGGGTATGGACGCAGATGCCCTATTGTGCACCGTCATCGCTGACCCAGCGCCAATCGTCAGGGTAGAACGGCAGCCACACGCGGATTGCCTGGCCTGTGTCGTCACATTCCGCCTTGCTGGGTAGCCGGCCTTAGACACCCACCACCCACGTCGGTGAAGCTGTCGGTGGTAAGCGAAAAACGCTGTCAATGGGACGACCGTCACAGTTTGTCAAATTCTGACTTGCCCCGATGGGGTTGATCCTCCGGGGCCCTGTGATACTTTCCGCAGCTAGTTTTAACAGGGAGTAATATCGTTGATGGAATTGACGAGTATCTTTGCACCACAGAACCGCCGGCTGATCAAACTCACCACTCCCATCCGAGATGACCAGACGTTGTTGCTGGAGCATTTCAGCAGCAGTGAAGGGTTATCCACGCTGTTCAGCTTCGAGCTGTCGTTGATCAGCCAGGATGCCAGGCTCGAACTCAAATCGTTGATCGGCCAACCTGCCTGTCTCGACATCGAGCTGGCCAACGGCGGCGTACGCCACATCCATGGTCACATCACCCGGTTCAACCTGCTGGGCAGCGACGGTGGCCTGGCGCGTTACAGCGCGACACTGAGCCCGTGGCTGTGGATGCTGACGCGACGCGTTGACTCGCGGATCTTTCAAGAGCAGACCATTGAAACGGTCATCCGCACCATTTTCGAGCATTACGGCGGGCTGGGCACATTCGAGTTCCGCCTGCTGAAGCCTCTCAAGTCCCACAGTTACATAACCCAGTATCGCGAAACCGACCTGGATTTCGTGTTGCGCTTGCTGGAGCAGGACGGCCTGTTCTTCTACTTCGATCACGGCAGGGACGGGCACAACCTGATCATCATGGATGAATCCCAGGCTCTGCAGGCGTTGCCCGAACAACCGCAAATCCGCTACCACAGCGCCTTTGTCACCGAAACCAGTGACTCGATCACCCAATGGCGCAGCCACCGGGTATTGCAATCGGGCAAGATGGCCATCCAGACGTTCGATTACAAGCAGCCAAGAAATCCGCTGCCCATCCACATGGGCAGCCTCAATGAACAGGGCGATGTTGCGCCCTACGAGGTGTACGATTTCCTCGGGGCCTACAGTCATCGCCTGCCTGACGAGGGCGAGGCGCTGGTCCGCCGCCACCTGGAGGTCATCGAAGCCCAGGCCAAGACCTTCACCGGCACCAGCAACTGCCGGGCCATGCGTGCGGGCTACACGTTCGAACTGACCCAGCACTTCGACCATGAGGACGGTGCGCCAGAAGCTCGCCAGTTCCTGCTCGTGTCGGTCGAGCACCGGGGGCGCAACAACTATTTCTCGGATGAGCCTGCAGGTTACGACAACCAGTTTGTCTGCATTCGCCGAAGCATCCCTTACCGCCACCCGCTCACCGTGCCGCGCCCCACCGTCAACGGGCCGCTCAGTGCGATCGTGGTCGGGCCGGAGGGCGAAGAAGTCTTCACCGACGAGCTGGCGCGGATCCAGGTCAGGTTTCACTGGCAGCGCGGCGACAGCCTGCCGCAGGGTACCACCTGGGTGCGTGTGGCGATGCCCAGCGCTGGTGGAGGTTTTGGCCATCAGTTCTTGCCACGGATCGGCCAGGAAGTACTGGTCACCTTCCTGGCAGGCGATATCGACCGCCCCGTGGTCACCTCTGTGCTGTACAACGCCGAGCAGACACCGCCGCGCTTCAGCAAAGCCTCGGGCCTGCCAGGCAACCGCGCGCTTTCCGGCATCCAGACCCAGGAGCACAAGGGCCGCGGTTTCAACGAGCTGTTGTTCGACGACACACCGGGCGCTTTGCGTGCCCGCGTCGGCACCACGCACCAGGCCACAGCGCTCAATCTGGGCAAACTCACCGAGCCACGTACTGACGGCCAGGCCAAGGCCCGTGGCAACGGTGCCGAATTGCGCACCGACGCCGCGATTGCCCTGCGCGCCGCCCAAGGCATGTTGCTGACCACCTATGCACGGCAGGACGCCAAGGGCGCGCAGCTGGACCGCGAAGAACTGCTCACGCTGCTGGCCGAGTGTGGGGAGTTGTTCAAAAGCCTCGGGCAAACCGCCGCCGCGCGAGGCGGGGCAGCGGTGCACAGCGAGGGCATGGACGCCTTGAGCCAGGCGCTGAACAGTGGCCAGCGCCCGACAGCGACGGTGCGGGCGAGCCCGTCATGGCCGTTGCGGCCCAGGCGGGTATTGCCAGTGCCACACCGCGCTCGCAAATCCACTATGCCGGCGCCAACCACGACACCACCGCACAGGACCATCTGCAGTTGACCAGCGGCGCCGCCATGCGCCTGCAAGCCGGCAAGGGCATCACTGCCTTCGCCCAGGATGAGGGCATCAATGCCATCGCCAACCGCGGCAAAGTGCTGGTCCAGGCCCAGGAAGACGACATCACCGCCAACGCGCAAAAGAACCTGCACCTGTCGGCCGCAGAAGGCGAGGTAGTCGTCACCGCACCCACCATTCGCCTGGTGGCCGATGACGGCAGTTACATCAAGATCGGTGGCGGCGTCGAAATCGGCAGCCAAGGCAAGGTAATCGTCCAGGCCAGTGAGCATGACTGGGTCGGCCCCAACACCGACAGCGCCCAGGTGCCGGCATTCACCCGCGACCCGGCGGCGCAACGCCTGGCCTTCCACTACCCGGGGCACGCCGACGACAGCGTGCGAATGGCCGTTGACCACGCCTACCAAATCAAACTCGAAGACGGCAGCACCGTGCAAGGGTTGACCGACGCCAGCGGGCTCACCGAACACGTCGAGCGCGAAGCGATGCACCAGGCGCAAGTAGCTGCCTTGCGCAGCGTCGGTAGCAAAGGAGGCAGCCAATGAGTGGCGATCAAATTACCGTGGCTGAAAGCGTCACCCGGCTGGTACCCAATTTCAGTACCGAACGCAAAATGGAGGTGCCCGCCGACCTGCCAGGGGTGGTGATCTTCTTGCACGGCGTGAATGACCCGGGGGCTTCATACGAATCGGTGGAGACGGGGTTGTGTCAGGGGGTGAATGAGCGTTTGGATCGGCCTGATCTTAAGGCGGGGCGGTATGGGGCTGACTACAATGCTGCAAAAAAAATTCCGATTCAGGACCTCGGTGAAGATCACAAAGCCACACTCGACGATCCAGACACGTTTCTTTATCAGCGAGACACGGCCGACCCCAATACCCGCAGCCTGATGATCCCGTTTTATTGGGGCTATCGCGCCGAGCCTGGCGAGATCAAGCGCGATAAAAATAACGACCCGACCAAACTGCGCGACCAATATCAGGACGTGTTCGAGAACCGTCTGGACCGGCACTTTGCCAAGGGCGGCGGTTTTTTCGCCAACGCCACCAACAACCTGCTGGAAATGTACAGCCAAGGCTTTGCCAAGCTTATCCGGCACGTTGCGCAAGTCACACTATCCAACACCCAGTACATGGGAAAAGGGCCCCACCGGCGTTACTTTGTGTTCGCAGCAACGCGTTTGGCCATGTTGGTCAGTGAGATCCGCCGTGTATCGCCTGATGAAACCATCACCATCATGGGCCACAGTCAAGGCACCTTGATTACCCTGCTTGCTCAAGCCATGCTGATCGACAAGGGCCAACGCTGTGCCGACACCGTCATCATGGTGGACACGCCTTACAGTGTGCTGCCAAAGGCCACACCCAAAGGCCACGACACACTCGCGACATTGATCAACATCGCCACCGCAGTCACCCAGGCACCCCATGCCCAGCCGCCGTTGTCCGCGCTCAGGGACAGCAAGACCTACGGCGGTCGCACGGGCCCCAAGTGGTCACCCACACAGGGCTCGCGCAAGGACAAGGTGGGTAACCTGACCGTTTTCCCCGAACGTGACAACCGCGGCAAGGTGTACCTGTACTTTTGCCCGGACGACACCACGGTCGCCCTGGACGACGTTCATGGCATCGGTACCTATGGGGTACCCAATGCCTTGGCTGACGGTAAACCGGCGATGGCGGCGTTGCAGTCCTTGCGCTTTTACCAGCGCATGTGGACCAAGCGTCATCGCAACGGCGAGCCGGTACTGGTCGGCGAAGCCATTCAACAAACTGTGCTGCGTGCCGAGGGTGAACCCCGCTACCCTGGCGGCTGGTCGGCCGCCGCCGTGGCCTCACAAGCATCAATCGCGAAAGGTGAAGAGCGCCTGATCAATGCCGAACCCTTGAACCCGCCCCATGCGCCACAAATGTTTGGCGGCGAGGCAGTAACCGGCACCCCCACCCAGGCAGGCCTGGACAGCCCTGATGACGTGAGCATCCGCTCCGCGCTGGGCAACCCGGAGGCCAAGTTCAAATGGTTCAAGGTGCGTACCAACCCTACCCGAATCGACCTGGAAGAAGAACGTGCCCGGTGGAACAGCGGCAAAGAGCCCGGCGATCAAACTGCAGCCATACGTCAACAACCGGTATCGGGTAATGCAATGCTGAAGACCCAGGATCATTACGTCATTTTCCGCGAAGAGACGCCCAATGAAATCAAGGCCCGAATGCCCTTAGATCCGGCCGAGATGGACCCTAACAGCTACCACTCAGCCGTTCTGCGCAGCCCGGAGAACCAACGCTGGGTAACGGCGATGGACATCGCTATTGGCCAGGCGCATAGCCTCGATGATCCGGCTATGCGAGAGGTGTTGGTTGCGATTGCGGATTGGAAGTTGGATAAAAAGTACTTTGAGATAATCAAAGAATTACCTGGTTGGTTGCGACTGAGTAGGGAGGCTCAGGCATTGGTAACTGCCTGCAGTAAGTATTATCAACGGGGCGTGTTTCCGTCTTCTGAGTTGGTCTCGCTAACACCGCCGTCCCTGGTAGTCGATGCACCTGTAAAAGGAGTTGGCCGATGAAGAACTATTCCACCTACTCTAAGTCACGCCCTAACCTGAAACCTTATCGGCTGATCGCCGGAGTGCTAATTGCCCTCTGGCTCAGCTTTATCTGGATTATCCAACTCAAAGCACAGGAAGCCGGCATGGTACTTCGCGACATGAAACCCGTCATGGCCTGGGGCGTTGCCGCTATTGTCGGCCCGCTGCTGGTTATCTTTGGCACTCACTGGTGGGGCAGTGCCCTGGCAAGTGAGAAGGCAGAGCTTGCCAATTATCGAAACCAGATAGAGGCCAGAAACGCTGAACAACTTGCCACACAAGCGCGGACCTACGCCCTGGAAATTCGGGGAGTGGGACTTGGAATTTACACAGACGGCCAGTCCAAAATCTGGCAGTTCATAAAAAAGAAAAACGACAATTTTTCTTCGATTTACTCGCAGGACGCGAAAGACTACAACCCGTCACTAACCTCCAGGAGGAACTCTGCAGGCATCAAAGTCCGTATCGCATTCAAGAATTCAGCAGGTGAATCAGTGGCATACTGGCCAATCCCGGTGTTTGCGCTTGGGCCGCCAGATCCCTACGCAAAGGGCTACAGAGCTGCAGGCCTGATCAATGAAGGGCGTAATGCGGCGACCTTGGGCGTTACACAGTTTCTGTGGCAAGACGATGAAAACACTACCCATGCGCAAGGCATGATCGAACGACTGTTCACGTTTTTCGACGATAACCCCAAGGTGCCACAGGCCTTGATCGCGAGCCAGGATGGTGATGTTGCGCGGGACCCTTATCGCAAACCGGGCACACCGGGATTGCAAAATGGCCACGTGGTACCGACTATCTACGAAAACGCGACTGGCCTGCTGGTCACGCGCTCGGACCGAGTGAATCGCTACATTCGCCCGTTCGTCACCCGTGACGCCGAGGACAATCAGGACAAAAAAACTGACTTTGGCAAGTTGTGGGCGTTTTACTGGAACCGGGACAGGGCATTTACAGACTGGTATGAAGCCGCCGAGCTCGCCAAAGGCACCGAAGTCTCGGAAGACCCGAGCACCATGTCCAGCGCCTACTGGCAATCGCAACTACCTAACTTGTGGAAAACCATCGATAACCGTGGCCCAGGCCATTTCGAACCGTCCCCCTGGCTGCCCGTGCGCTGGGCCGAACACCAACTGAAAGAGTTCGACGCAGCGCCAGTGCTGGGCTATCTGCACCGTCCGATCAAGGTTTCCATGCAGGACGAGCACGGCAAGCGCCTCAAACCCGCGTTGCAGGCCAAGGCCTTGCAAGCAGGTTGGCTCAAGGCCCTCGACACGCTGCCCGCTGGGCAAAAACCGGTGCGCGTGTTCTACGACACCACTAACAACGCTGAAGCAGAAATCGCCCTGACCAACGCCTTGCACAGCCTCAATACCGACGGCCATGGCCTGGACGTGGGCAATGTCGACGAGGGCTATGACATCGGTCGACGCCTGGGCAATACCGGCGTCAGCAGCGCGCTGGTGGAAATCAACCTGGCCACCATCGCCAGCTACCACGACGGCGGTGCCAGCGCCGTGGTGTACGCCGGCAGCGACGGCAGCCTCACCGTGCAGATGATCAGCCCGCCCGATGAGGCACGCAAGGCGAAAAACCAGCAGAACCGTGGCGCTGACCCCTTCAAGTATGGCCTGCCAAGTGTCGGACGATCCTAGGCATGAGCCATCCGATCTGCCTGGGCGACCCCACCAGCAGCGGGGGCAGCGTGCTGTCATGCCAACTGGCTGGCACCCACACCGTCAACGGCAAAACGCCAGCGGTGCTGGGCGACAAGGCCAGTTGCCCGCTTCACAAAGGGGTTTTTGCCTTTATCGAAGGGCATCCAAGCCGACGCATGAATGGTAAGCCGGTGGTGCTGCAAGGCCATCGGCTGGCATGCGGGTGCCACGGCGTGGCCAGCCATGCGCTGACTGTGAGCGTCGAGTAGTCACGAGTCAGACCGCCCGACTTCAAACCTCATCAGCGGATCGCCGGAGTGCAGCTTGTGCTCTGGCTCTGTTGGATTGTCCAAAAAAGCACAGGAGTGCGACATGGTACTTCGCAACATGAAACCCGTCATGGCCTGGGGCATTGCCGCTATTGTCGGCCCGCTGCTGGTGATCTTTGGCACTCACTGGTGGGGCAATGTCCTGGCAAGTGAGAAGGCAGAGCTTGCCAATTATCGAAAACAGATAGAGGCCAAAAACGCCGAACAGCAGGCCACACAAGCGCGGACCTACGCCCTGGAAATTCGGGGAGTGGGACTTGGAATTTACACAGACGGCCAGTCCAAAATCTGGCAGTTCATAAAAAAGAAAAACGACAATTTTTCTTCGATTTACTCGCAGGACGCGAAAGACTACAACCCTTCACTAACCTCCAGGAGAAACTCTGCAGGCATCAAAGTCCGTATCGCATTCAAAAATTCAGCGGGTGAATCAGTGGCATACTGGCCAATCCCGGTGTTTGCGCTAGGGCCGCCTGATCCTTACGCAAGCGGTTTCAGTGCATCGGGCCTGATCAGTTCAGGTCGTAATGCTGCAACCTTGGGCGTTACCCAGTTCCTGTGGCAAGACGATGAGAGCACGGCCCATGCGCAAGGCATGATCGAGCGGCTGTTCACGTTTTTTGACGATAACCCCAAGGTGCCACAGGCCTTGATCGCAAGCCGTGACGGTGACGTAACACGAGACCCTTACCGCAAACCCGGCACACCGGGATTGCAGGATGGCCATGTGGTTCCGACGATCTACGAGAGTATGACTGGCCTTCTGGTCACGCGCTCAGACCGGGTTGACCGCTACGTGCGCCCTTTCGTCACCCAAGACGCCGAGGATAATCAGGACAAAAACACTGACCTGGGCAAGCTGTGGGCATTTTACTGGGACCGGAACAGAGCATTTACGGAGTGGTATGTAGCGGCCGAGCGTGCCAAAGGCGCTAAAGTCTCTATCCCCCCCAGCACTATGTCGACCGCCTACTGGCAATCGCAACTACCTAACTTGTGGAAAACCATCGACAACCGTGGCCCAGGCCATTTCGAACCGTCCCCCTGGCTGCCCGTGCGTTGGGCCGAACACCAACTGAAAGAGTTCGACGCAGCGCCAGTGCTGGGCTACCTGCACCGTCCGATCAAGGTTTCCATGCAGGACGAGCACGGCAAGCGCCTCAAACCCGCGTTGCAGGCCAAGGCCTTGCAAGCAGGTTGGCTCAAGGCCCTCGACACGCTGCCCGCTGGGCAAAAACCGGTGCGCGTGTTCTACGACACCACTAACAACGCTGAAGCAGAAATCGCCCTGACCAACGCCTTGCACAGCCTCAATACCGACGGCCATGGCCTGGACGTGGGCAATGTCGACGAGGGCTATGACATCGGTCGACGCCTGGGCAATACCGGCGTCAGCAGCGCGCTGGTGGAAATCAACCTGGCCACCATCGCCAGCTACCACGACGGCGGTGCCAGTGCCGTGGTGTACGCCGGCAGCGACGGCAGCCTCACCGTGCAGATGATCAGCCCGCCCGATGAGGCACGCAAGGCGAAAAACCAGCAGAACCGTGGCGCTGACCCCTTCAAGTATGGCCTCCCAAGTGTCGGGCGACCCAAGGCATGAAACCTCCCATCTGCCTGGGTGACTCATCAGCGGATCCCCGGAGTGCAGCTTGTGCTCTGGCTCTGTTGGATTGTCCAAAAAAGCACAGGAATGCGACATGGTACTTCGCAACATGAAACCCGTCATGGCCTGGGGCATTGCCGCTATTGTCGGCCCGCTGCTGGTGATCTTTGGCACTCACTGGTGGGGCAATGCCCTGGCCAGTGAGAAGGCAGAGCTTGCCAATTATCGAAACCAGATAGAGGCCAGAAACGCTGAACAATTGGCCATGCAAGCGCGGACCTACGCTCTGGAAATTCGGGGAGCGGGACTTGGAATTTACACTGACGGCCAGTCCGAAATCTGGCAGTTTATCCAGAAAAAGAACGACAAATTTTCTTCGATCTACTCGCAGGACGCGAAGGACTACAACCCGTCACTAACCTCCAGGAGAAACTCTGCAAACATCAAAGTCCGTATCGCATTCAAAAACTCGGCAGGTGAGGCAGTAGCGTACTGGCCAATCCCGGTGTTTGCGCTGGGGCCGCCTGCCCCCTACGACAGCTCCTATAGCGCCGCGGGCCTGATCAATTCAGGCCGTAATGCTGCAACCTTGGGCGTTACCCAGTTTCTGTGGCAAGACGATGAAAGCACTACCCATGCGCAAGGCATGATCGAGCGACTGTTTACGTTTTTTGACGATAACCCGAAGGTGCCACAGGCTTTGATCGCGAGCCGAGACGGTGACGTGACACGAAACGGTTATCGCAAGCCCGGCACACCGGGATTGCAGAATGGCCACGTGGTTCCGACGATCTACGAAAACGCGACTGGCCTGCTGGTCACGCGTTCAGAGCGAGTGGATCGCTACGTGCGCCCCTTCGTCAGCCATGACGCCGAGGACAATCAGGACAAACAAACTGACTTCGGGAAATTGTGGGCGTTTTATTGGGACCGGAGTAGGGCATTCATGGACTGGTATGAAGCCGCTGAGAATGCCAAAGGCGTTAAAATCTTGCTAGGCCCGACCACCATGTCCAGCGCCTACTGGCAATCGCAGCTACCTAACTTGTGGAAAACCATCGACAACCGGGGCCCAGGCCATTTCGAACCGTCCCCCTGGCTGCCCGTGCGTTGGGCCGAACACCAGTTGAAGGAGTTCGACGCAGCGCCAGTGCTGGGCTACCTGCACCGTCCGATCAAGGTTTCCATGCAGGACGAGCACGGCAAGCGCCTCAAACCCGCGTTGCAGGCCAAGGCCTTGCAAGCAGGTTGGCTCAAGGCCCTCGACACGCTGCCCGCTGGGCAAAAACCGGTGCGCGTGTTCTACGACACCACTAACAACGCTGAAGCAGAAATCGCCCTGACCAACGCCTTGCACAGCCTCAATACCGACGGCCATGGCCTGGACGTGGGCAATGTCGACGAGGGCTATGACATCGGTCGACGGCTGGGCAATACCGGCGTCAGCAGCGCGCTGGTGGAAATCAACCTGGCCACCATCGCCAGCTACCACGACGGCGGTGCCAGCGCCGTGGTGTACGCCGGCAGCGACGGCAGCCTCACCGTGCAGATGATCAGCCCGCCAGATGAGGCACGCAAAGCGAAAAACCAGCAGAACCGTGGCGCTGACCCCTTCAAGTACGGCCTGCCAAGTGCCGGACGACCCAAGGCATGAACCGTCCCATCCTCATCCGCGGATCGAAAGCATGACTGGCCAACTGGTCACGCGCTCGGACCGAGTGGATCGCTACATTAGCCCAGTTGTCACCCCTGTCGCATTCACGAGGGCCATGGCCAGTTACACGCCCTGCACCGCGACATCAGCGCCATGGCTACGCCTTCATCATCCCCACGCTGAAATGCCCAAAAGCGTGGCCAAGTCAGGATGAGCTATTCGTTAACGCGCCTTTCGCAAGCTCGACGGCGGCGGTCACCGCTGTTTTTGCTTGAGGACTATTTTTCCAGCATGTCGACCCTACGGCAGCGGATGTCCGGGCCAAGATGTCGGTAACGCTGGCCCTGCTCAGCTCGAACATTGATTCGATACCCAACTGCTCAAGTCTGGTGATGACGGTTGGGCCTACGCCCTTAAGGGCTAATAGTGCAGCACGTTCCTTCGGTGAAAACGGCATCCATGCAATCCTTTTATGCGATGTTGACCGCCCGAATATTGCCTTATGCTGAATGGCGCCGCTACAAGCGATACAAGTGCGTGCAGGCAGAACATCACGGCTGAGCCAACACCGCCCAAGAATCGATTCGAGTCTCTGCCGCAGGCCAGCGAACATGGACGCCGACCAGGCCAGGAATTTGCCCATGGCGATCTACACCGCCAGTGCGGGCGCGTCGACCGGTTGGTCTTAACGCGGACTACAGACTTGATCCACTCTTTGCCTACTCTTACTGAAGAACGCCTGCACTTCACCGTACGCTGTTTCTCTTCCAGTATTCAGTGACTCCACCCCCTTGGCCGTACCTTCAACGGTAAAGTAGTCCACGTGATTCAGCCCAATGGTGGCGAGGACGGCGGACAGGTAGGGGCGCAGAAAATCGGGTTGCCGGGCATTTGAGCCGCTGATCGCGCCACCGCTGGCTATGGCGACGTAAACCGGCCGATCCGCCAGCGTGCCCACCTTGCCTTTGGCGGTGCCGAGAAACGTTTTGCCCACGCGCACCACTTGGTCGATCCACGTCTTGAGCGAGGCGGGCACGCTGTAGTTGTGCATCGGCGTGGCGATCAGCAGTACGTCGCAAGCCTGCAGTTGGTCGATCAATTCGTCGGAACGGCTCAACGTACCTTCCTGGCTGCTCGCTACGACCACGCCCTGATTGGCTAACGCCTGGGCATATGGCGCATCGACTGGGGCCAAGGTGTTGAGGTCAAGATTGGTCAACTGGATGCCCCTTCTGCCGGATTGGTTGGCCAGGGCGAACAGGATCTGCTGGGACAGTTTCAAACTTTCAGAAGCGTCTGCATTGGGGCTGGCGATCAGGCGAAGAATACGCACAGGAGCAAGTGGCTGCTGGGACGTTGTCATGCTGGTTGCCTCCTTGGAAGCGTAGGGGGTTATGGCGTAACGAACTGTTTTTGAAAGCGCAGAGCACCGGTCAACAGGCCTTCGCGGAAGTAGAACCGTTGTGCGCGGGCGTTAGCCAAACCCGTGTCGAGCACCAGGCGTGCACAACCGCTGGCACGGGCCAGTCGTTCCAAGCCCTGCAATAAGCGCGAACCCCAATGACCACCGCGCTGAGCCTCGGCGGTTACCAGGTCATCGACATACAGGAATGCGCCGTAGACCAGGTTTTCCTGGAGGCGGTAACCCGCCAGCGCCACGAGAACGCCTGAGTCGTAGGCGCCAATCAGGCGATAGCCTTCAACGCGCATACGCTCGATGCGGCTGATGAAGTCGGCTTCGCTGGTCAGGTGTGGGCGCAATTGCTGCATTACCGGGAATGCGCTGCGCAGGTCTTGGGTGCTGTCCAAGGGACGCAGGGCGGTGTCGTTCAGATCGAGCACGCTGGGTACGAAGTTGTGCGAAGTGAATGTCATGGGGGTTAGCCTCATCAGTAGCTGATGGCGCTATAGTGAACGTGCAATGACCCACTTGCTTGAGCCAAGAAACGGGATATGAACTAGGCCATGATGACTCCCCCCACGCCGCCTTTTGCGCCCTTGCAAGAGCAGTCCGGTTTGCCTCTGTATCGTCAACTCTACGACCGCGTGCTGGCTGCCGTTGCCGCCGGCACGTTGTCTCCTGGTGACCGCTTGCCGTCGGCGCGCGCCATGGCCAAGGACCTGGGGGTGGCCCGTGGTACCGTCGAACTGGCCTATTCGCTGCTGGTCAGCGAGGGTTACCTTCTGGCGCTCGGGCAGAAAGGCACCGTGGTCAACCCCGAACTGCAGAAGCCTGTATCGACGGCCACCGCGTTACCGGTCAGCAGCCCAGTGATCGAAGACTGTGCTGATTCGCTCTGGCGTCCGCCGCAACTGTTGCCGTTCCAGATGGGGGTGCCGGCGCTGGATGCATTTCCGCGCAAGATATGGGCGCGCCTCGGTGCTCGGTATCTGCGCGGGATGCGCCTGGGGGACCTGGACTATCCGGCCCCCCACGGCCTGGCGGCGTTGCGCAGCGCCATCGCCTCGTATCTGCAGGTGTCCCGAGGTATCGATTGCGGTGCTCATCAGGTGTTCATCACCAGCGGTTGGCGCAATAGCCTGTCGTTGGTCGCGCATACCTTGTTGCAGCCAGGCGAGCGCGCCTGGGTGGAAGACCCGGGCTATCCCACTACGCGCCAGGTGCTTCGCCAGTTCGGCTTGGCGCTCGAAGCGGTGCCGGTCGATGCCGATGGAATGAATGTGGAGCAGGCCATCGCCGTTTCTCGGCCGGCTCAGGTGGCCATGGTGACACCGGGGCATCAGAGCCCGCTGTCCATGGCGCTGTCGCTGCCGCGCCGACAGTTGCTACTGGATTGGGCTGCCCGCACCGGTGCCTGGATCGTCGAGGACGATTACGACGGCGAGTATCGCTACGTCAGTCGTCCACTTCCTGCGCTGGCCAGCCTGGATCGCCATGGGCGCGTGCTGTATGCCGGCACCTTCAGTAAGGTGCTGTTCCCTGGCATTCGGCTGGCTTACCTGGTGGTGCCGCAGGCTCAGGTGGCAGCGTTCGAGCGCGTGGGCCGAGCCTTGTTCGCGGCCGGATCACCGTCCATTACCCAGGCCTTGGTGGCGGTGTTCGCTGCCGAGGGGCACTTCGCTCGGCATATTCAACGCATGCGCCGACTGTACAACGAGCGACGCGCGGTGACCATCGAAGCGCTGGAGCGAACATTGCCCAGGGGTATGCAGGTGGAGCGCTCTCCAGGCGGCATGCACCTGGTACTGCGTTTGCCGGAGGAGGTGAGCGACACAGCCCTGGCCGAGCAGCTGCTGGCCAAAGGCATGTCGGTACAAGCGTTGTCGCGCTGGGCTGCCTCATCGCAGCGCCAGTCAGGCCTGCTGCTGAGTTTTACCAACTGTGCCACGGCTGCTCCGGGCGAGCAGCTTGGCACTTTGATCAGCCAGCTCCTCAGTTGAGGTTGGCCTTGTTCAGGCCGAACAGCTCATCGGACGAGCCCGGGACCGCCTGGAACGCCACATTGAGGCGATTCCAGCCATTGATGGCAACGATCAGGAACGTCAAGTCCGACAGCTCCTGCTCGGAAAACTGCTCGCGCACACGTGCATACAGGCTGTTGGAAACACCATGAGGCGGCAGCTGGGTCAGGGCTTCAGTCCACTCCAGCGCCGCTCGCTCTACTGGCGAGAACAGCTGCGATTCACGCCAGACGGCGACATGGTGAAGACGCAGCTCGCGCTCGCCATGGATCTTGGCCTCTTTCACATGCATATCCACGCAGAACGCACAGCCGTTGAGCTGCGAAGCCCGTAGCATGATCAGGTGGGCAAGCTCGGCCAGTGGCGGCTTCTTGCTCAGCTGCAGGGTGAGCTCGACCAATTTGTTGGACGCTTGGGGAGACAGCTTGAAGTAGTCAAGGCGGTTGTTCATGGGGAGTTACTCGCAGTGGGTTGGTGTTCGTTGGCGCCCACTGTAGCTACGCTTGGACTAGCCCCACAGGGCCAAGAGGGTGATTTCGAACTAGGCCATGTCGGTATCGATGCGCGCGTCGGGTTATCCTGAGCCCATCAGTGAACACGAAAGGAGGCATGCATGCTGTGGTTCGGAACCGACAAGGCCAGGTTCAAGGTTCAGCGCCGCATCGCGGGCGCCGTGTTATTCATCGCAGTCTTTTTCCTGGCCACGCAGATCGAGGCATGGTGTTCAGGTAAAGCCTCTTTTGGCGATGTGTTTGACGGCATCGTCTTGACGGCGCTTGGTGGAGGGATGTTCTACCTGGCAGGCAGATGGTGACCCTCGCTGGCAGGCTACCCTGCAGCCGCGTCAGGGCTTGTATTCAATGGTGTACGACGCATCGGTTTGCGGGTCGATGATGACCGGCAGGCCGAACAGCTTGCCTTTACACTCACTGACGACGCAGCGGTAAATGGACCCCTGCTTGAGCTGAGCCCACAAGCCTTCGTCATGTATCACGATACACAGGACGCGGGCTTCTGGATCCTCTCTGACCTGAGCGACGTGGTGGTCCAGGTCGCAACCGAAATCAGGGGTGGTGAACTCTGGATCGTAGCCAATCAACACGCCATGCCTTTTCAGATCTTCCCTGATACGCTCAATCACGTCGTCTGCTTCTTGTTTTAGCATGATCGTTATCTCACGGTGCGTGGACATACCAAAACTCTAGCTCACCCTGCCTGTGTTCGCCGGCTTCCGGTATTGCCTACACGATTTTCTCTGACCACCCAAACACCCAGCCGATTGCGAGTACTGCTGGCGTCAGGGCGGCAGGGCGGGGCGTGGGGTGGAGATCAGCAATCGCGAGCGTCCAAGGCCTCAAAGCTCAGCTGAGTGAAGGATATTCATCTGATCCTGGCCTGATCATGAGCAGCGCTAACGATCCTTTGAAATCAATTCATTAGCCACCGCTCAACCGCGCTCTATAAACTGCCCCTCAATTAGCGCCAGTGACCCACTAATTAGCTGATCAAAACAGCTATACGGTGCACTGAACGGATTACGAGATCAGGACGTCAGGCCAACATGAGCAATGAATTTGCATTTGCCCTCAAAAGCATTCGCTTCGATGAGCATTATCAGCCATCGGACAATACGCGCACAACGACCAATTTCGCCAATTTGGCGAGAGGGGCGAGTCGTCAAGAGAATTTGCGCAATACGCTGAAGATGATCGACAATCGCTTCAATGCCTTGGCGCATTGGGACAACCCCAATGCTGATCGTTATACGCTCGAGCTTGAAATCATTTCCGTTGAAATGAATATCGGTGCTGTACGCAGCACGCCTGCCTTGCCATTGATCGAGGTCTTGAAAACGACGGTCGTTGACCGTCACACCAATGAGCGTATCGCCGGTATGGTGGGGAATAACTTCTCCTCCTACGTAAGGGATTATGATTTCAGCGTGCTGTTGTTGAGCCACAACAAGGGCCAGGCGCAATTCAGCACCCCCGACAAGTTTGGCGACCTCCACGGCAAGCTGTTCAAGTCCTTCGTCAGCTCGGACACGTATAAGGCGCATTTCAGCAAGCCGCCGGTCATCTGCCTGAGCGTCTCCAGCGCCAGGACCTACCAGCGCACAGAGAATCAGCACCCCGTGCTCGGCGTCGAGTACCGGCAGGACGAGTATTCCCTGACCGATGAGTATTTCAGCAAGATGGGCCTGAAGGTTCGCTACTTCATGCCGCCGAACAGTGTTGCACCGCTGGCCTTCTATTTTGCCGGTGATTTGCTGGGTGACTACACCAATCTGGAATTGATCAGCACCATCAGCACGATGGACACGTTCCAGAAAATTTACCGGCCTGAAATCTACAACGCGAACTCCGCAGCCGGGAAGTCTTATCAGCCCAGCTTGCAACACCAGGATTATTCGCTGACGCGTATTGTTTATGATCGTGAAGAACGCGGCCGGCTCGCTATCGAGCAAGGGAAGTTTGCCGAAGAGCACTTCATCAAACCCTATTACGCCATTCTTGAGCAGTGGTCTGCCAGTGACGCCGCTTGAATCGTCTAACGTACAAGGTCTTTTATTGTGAAAAAATTGCTCCCCACTTCAACGGCTGGCAGCTTGCCTAAACCGTCCTGGCTCGCAGAGCCTGAAAAACTTTGGTCCCCGTGGAAGTTGGAAGGTGATCAACTGATCGAAGGCAAGCAGGACGCGCTGCGCTTGTCTTTGCAAGAACAGCAACATGCCGGTATCGACATCGTCAGCGATGGCGAGCAAACACGTCAGCATTTCGTCACGACCTTTATCGAGCATCTCGATGGCGTGGATTTCGAACAACGTGAAACCGTCAGGATTCGCGATCGCTACGATGCCAGCGTGCCAACGGTGGTGGGCGCCGTTGCGCGTCGCAAGCCGGTCTTCGTCGAGGACGCCAAGTTCCTGCGTCAGCAAACCTCGCAACCGATCAAATGGGCGCTACCAGGCCCCATGACCATGATCGACACGCTGTACGACGCGCATTACAAAAGCCGTGAAAAGCTGGCTTGGGAATTCGCCAAGATCCTCAACCAGGAAGCGCGCGAACTGGAAGCCGCAGGCGTCGACATCATCCAGTTCGACGAGCCCGCGTTCAACGTCTTCTTCGACGAGGTGAACGAGTGGGGCGTCGCTACCCTGGAGCGCGCCATCGAAGGCCTCAAGTGCGAAACCGCCGTGCACATCTGCTACGGCTATGGAATCAAGGCCAATACCGACTGGAAAAAGACCTTGGGCTCGGAATGGCGTCAATACGAAGAGGCCTTCCCCAAGCTGCAGAAGTCCAGCATCGATATCGTCTCGTTGGAGTGCCACAACTCCCACGTGCCCATGGAACTGATCGAGCTGATCCGTGGCAAGAAAGTGATGGTCGGCGCCATCGATGTGGCAAACCACGCCATCGAAACCCCGGAAGAGGTAGCAAACACGCTGCGCAAGGCCCTGCAGTTCGTAGATGCCGACAAGCTCTACCCCTGCACCAACTGCGGTATGGCGCCGCTGCCGCGTGAGGTGGCAAGAGGCAAGCTCAATGCGCTGAGCGCGGGCGCGGAAATCGTCCGTCAAGAGCTCCTGAACAAACGCTGAGCCCAAGTCGAAGGTGCTCAGCGACGGCTCAGGTAAGGTTCAGCCCGAATGCTCGGGCTGACTTGGCTTTTGCTGCACCTTCGAGCGGTAATCAACACCCAGGACCTACTATGTCATTCCCTAATGCTCTCGAGCCGACGAGCTTGCGCGAAGCGCTTGGGCACTACGCCTCCGGCCTCACGGTGATCACCACCCACATTAATGACGAGCCGATTGGCTTCACTTGCCAGTCGTTTTACAGCGTGTCGATGAGCCCGCCGCTGGTGTCATTCAGCGTAATGTCCAACTCGGCCAGCTATCCGAAGATTCGCCAGGCAGGTCGCTTCGCGGTCAACATTCTCTCCGGTGAACAGGCCGGGATCTCCAACCAGTTCGCGCGCCGAGGGACGGATAAGTGGCACGGGGTCGAGTGGCAGCAATCGCCTTTGGGCAACCCGATCATTGCTGGCAGTCTGTATTGGCTCGATTGCGAAATTCACGCAGAGCACGAAGCCGGCGACCATCTGATCGTGATCGGTGAAGTGAAGGCGCTCAACCTGCACAAAGCCGGTGATGCGCAGCCATTGCTGTATTTCAAGGGACAATACTGCAACCTCGCCGAACCCATCGCGGTTTGAGCACGCCGCTTGCAAATGTAAAAGAATGTAACCTTGTCGTTCCTGCCTGGATTCCCCGGTGCAGCTGTGTATGCTGTCTTCCCGGTCAGGAATGTCAAAGGTGAAGGTCCGCTCCATGCGCAATCGCGGCAAGATTTATTGGGACTGGGCCAGTCCAGAATTACATGTGCGCAACTACGACGAGCGGCTCTCCTGCGGCACCTTGATCAATATCCAGGCACGGCTTTCAAGGGATAACGTCACGCAGCTGTTCCTGGGCATCTATGGGAAAAAAGGCGTGCTCCTGCTCGAGGAGAGCTTTACCGATTGCCCTGGACAGAAGCTGTCCGCAGCCATGGCCTGGGCGCTGGACAGGGCTCGCGATTGGGTTGCCCGCACGTTTCCAGCGCCACAGCCACCCGCCCCAGAGCCGCTGCCGCGAAAAGGCTCGCGACTTTCCAGGTAACCGCACTGGAAAACGGAACGCACGCGTGAACGCACCAGTCGTATTTGCAGTAGAGGTGCAATCAGGGCGCCCGTTGGAGAATCAGATGAACCTTCAGTCCACCAATCATGACCTTTATGTGCATTCTTACCTGGGTTACCAGGCATCCATTTACGTTCTGTGGGAATCGTGCACTGAATCACCCACCGGCATGCTGGTAGAGGTCGGCCGACCAGGCAGTGTTTCGAGAACGCTGCGAGTGAGTCGGGCATTTTCGTCCTCCACGGAGGCCATCCTCGAAGGCAAGGTGATGGCTGAGCAGTATGTCCAGAGCCAGGCGGGCAGAGCCTGATGCCTGCCACTCGATCGAACGCATGCATGGCCGGCAAGGGCCCGGCACCTGGAAGGTCGAATGGACATTGCTGACCAATACCAACTGATAGCCGACGCCTCCGGCCTCACCATTGGCCAAGTGGGTAGTTACCTGGCCCACGTGGATGTTCAGGCAGACGGTGCCTGGCTCATTTGTTTCGCACATGAAGTGGCGCGTGACCCCGATGTCGCCAGCAAGCTTCCTGCTTCAAGGACCGTGCTGATCCCGAAGCAGCAGGTGGACGCTTACGAGCGTGCCAGAGGCTGAGGCGCCTGGCGGGCAGCTTCGACGGCCTTGTCAGGTTGCAGGCGCGCGCGCTCACATTCGTCTATGCCTATAACTGAGGTTGTATTCGGATCCGGAGGTTTGAATGAGGCGGCCAATGCTGGGCGTTTTTCTGATTGCTGTTGCAGGTATGGCCAACGCAGGCATCCCATTGGTGAATGCCACATGCCCGGGCGACATCGAAGTGCACGCGGATGAAGGCGGCCCTGTCTACATCAATGCCAAGGAGGCAAAGGTGAAGAAATTCAGTGACGCGTATTACGAAGCCAAGGGCGCTGGGGTTACCGTCTCCATCATGGTCAACCCGGATGAGTCTGTGGGGGTTTCGTACACGGGCAAGGGCGGTGCAAATGGCGTTTGTGAACTGACCGAGCAAGATTGAGCGCTGCGGTTGGCACTCCTCATGCCGGGTGCTCGTCAGCAGCAAACCAGCTAGGACGCTGTCGCCAGCCATATAGCGAAGAAGAATATTGCCCTGCTAATAGTGAGGGTTAATATGAGCAGGGCAAAATAAAAACAGGGCGTTTCTCATTAGCTGTTTTTCGAGGGTTGTTGACGGGGGCGCCGGAGCGTGTCGCGTGAAAAACTCTAGATCATTCGCAAGCGCAATACTGATGTCAGCCTTGGCTGCAACTTTTTTGGCCGGGTGTGCACATAACCCCGATGTTCGGGATGGGCATGATCAGACCTCTGGTATCACTGAGAAGAGCCCGCCGGATTATCTGGGGTGCGTCAAGGAGGAATTGAATGGGAGTGCTACCACCTATGAGGTGGGTAGTGGCGACTCGGTCCGCCTGTTCGTCGACAGTACCGACCCCAACACAGCCAATGGCCTTGTAGAGTTGCGTAGCTACGGCACGCGTCACCAGTTCATGGCTTATCAGCGTGATGCCTGGTATGACCACGGGCGGCTGCTCGACGCAGCGCTCATGTGTTCGAAGGCCTAATTCGCCAACTGCAACCCTGAGCATGAAAGCCCGCACCACACAAGTGCGGGCTTTTCATTCTCAGCGCCCACGCCTGAGCTGGCTTGATTGCATGCGGCACGAGTTCGAGTCCTACCTTGGTGCATTAGTGCTGATGCAAAACCGTGGTTAAAATGCACCCTGTTCACTTGAGTCAAATGCAAATGCCTAACTTTCGCATCTTTTTCTGCTCCGTCCTGGTGATGAGCCTGGCCGGTTGTGCCAACCCCGGAAAGCCGACAGCCAGCAAGCTGACCCGCAAGTCGCCAGAAGGCTATGTCGCCTGTGTATTGCCCCAATGGCAAGCGCTGGCGCCAATGACGACGCAAAAATCCATTTCCCACGGCTACCGCCTGACCGCCCCCAGCGCAGTGACTTCCGATGAAGTCCTTGAAGTGGTGGAGTCCGGGGAGGGCAGCCGGGCGACGTTCTACAAAGGTAGTTTCCTCTCGGGCAACAAACTGCGCCTGGCGGCCAGGGAGTGCCTGGATTGAGGTGACGCCTGGCTCCTGGCACTCCCATGCCTTCTAGGCCTTCAGGTTCATCTGCCGGCATTGCACCTGCGCATCCTCTTTGCTGGAGTAACTGGGCTTGAGACGCTCCTTTGCTTGGTTGTCGTAGATGTCGTAGCCGCCGCAGACGGTTGCTGCGTAATAGCGGCCGGCGACACGGAATGATTCCTTTTCGATAGGTACTGCGGGAACGATAACGTATCTTGGTTGCATTGTTCGTGCCTCCCCAGGCAGAGAGTTAAGTATTAGTACCGCCAGGGGTAACCAGCAAGGAGACTCATGAATAAATGACGCCGGCGCTTGATACGCAGGGCCAGACATTGGCCAGGTGTGAGCGCTCTGTAGAAATGATCGTAAGGTGCCCCGGGGTATTGTGTTTTAGGTACTCCAAACCGATGATGGCACGATGAATACATCTCCTTCACGGCTCAACGCCGAGCGTGGCGCGTTCTCAAGTTTCGAGGCGTGCCGAAATACCCAGAAAGGGCCTGTGGTGATTCTTGCGTCGGGCGCTTCTGCCAAACAGTTCCCCTTGCTTGAATTTGCACACCTCCCTGTGATTGCCATGAATGGTTCGGTTTCCCTCACCGATGCGTGTGGTGTGAAGCCGTTCTTTTACCTCTGCACCGACAAAAGCTTTCCCACGCAGCAGCCAGCGTTGTTTGCCATGGCGTTGCGCGATAGCCAGCGCTTGGCTTTGTGGCCAGAGCAGTTCATCGGCGCGGATATCCCGCTCGGCACCGCGTGTTACCCACTGCATAAAGCCGACAACCCCGGCATGCTCGACGGGTTGCGGGGGCACGGCGCAACCCATGTCTGCAGCAGGGCGTTGTGGAGCAAACGGGCGCGATCGATCGCCTTCAGCAAAGACCTCTCAAGGGGCTACTACGATGCCCGGACAGTGGTTTATGTAGCGCTGCAACTGGCCTATCACCTGGGTTTCGAGCAGGTGTTGCTGGTCGGTGTCGACCTCGACCAGTCACTGGGGCGCTTTTACGAGAAGGCCGAGGGGCAGCATTCCCCCTGTGGGCTCGATCAGCACTGGGAGAGCCGCATACTGCCGTCGCTGACGCTGATGGCCGAGCAGGTTGTCAGCGAGCGGTTCCGGGTTTACAACCTGTCCGAGGTTTCTCGCATTCCCGCGACGTTGATCCCGAAAATCGACCTGGCCCAAGCCCGCCGCATCGCGAGCTGCGTGGATGCCTGAGCAAGAAAACGGATGCGCGGTGCCAGGGCCGACGCTACAGTGCCCGCACCCAGCCTTGCAGTGAGAAAATCCCATGTCCAGTGCCTTCACCCTGATGCAGTCCCCGGTCGGCACCTTGACCCTGGTGGCCCGCGGCGAGTCCCTGGCCGCTGTACTGTGGGAACAGGAGCGGGAGAACCGCGTGCGCCTGGGTGAGGTGCATCGCGATGACGAAAAGCCAATACTGCGCCAAGCCGCTGGTCAGTTGGATGAGTATTTTGCTGGCAAGCGCCAACGTTTCGAGTTGGCACTGGACTTTGCCGGCACCGCGTTTCAGCGCCAGGTGTGGGCGGCGTTGCTCACCATTCCGTTCGGCCAGACCCGAAGCTACAGCGACATTGCCCGGCAGATCGGTAACCCCAGCGCCGTACGCGCGGTCGGTGCGGCCAACGGCCGTAATCCGATCTCGATCATTGCCCCGTGCCACCGGGTGATCGGCGCATCCGGGAGCCTGACCGGGTTTGCCGGGGGAATACCGGCCAAGCAGTACCTCCTGGCGCTGGAAGGCCAACAGAGCCAGGCTTGGGACTTTTAGCCAGGTATTGGCGGTGAAGGGGCGCGACTGAACCTGGCCACTCAGCTGACCCAGTACGCGATCAGGCAAACCACCACTGCCAGCGTCGAGCCTGCCATCAGCGTGTACTGCCGATGCGCCCGGCGGGCCTGGGGCCTTACTTCGCGCAGGTACTGGCCGGGCGGTGGCGCATCCGGGCGATGGCGCAACCCCTCGGCCAGCTCATTCAGATGGCTGTCGATCAACAGGCCAACCAAATGGTAGGTGCTGGCAAAACAGGCCACTGTCAAAAGCAGATACTTCATGGCGACGGCATGCTCAGCGATACGCTGATGGCGCTGGCGTTCGTGGTATCCAGCAAGATGATGCCTTCCTGACGGCCGTCCAGCGCTGCCAGCAGGTTGCCCTGGCTGTCCCAGGCCGCCGAGCCGCCGGCCCCCAGGAAATTGTCGGCCGGCCCCACGCAGTTGGCCATCAATACCGGCATACCCAAAGTGCGAGCGACTTGGGGGTAGTGCTCATGGCCTTCACGGACGCCCTTTGCCGTTTTCGCCACGCTCACCAGATACAGTTCTGCGCCGCTGTCGCGGGCTTGTGCTGCGTGCGCGAGGAACATCGACTCGTAACAGATGGCGGGCGCTATCTGCAGTTGCCCTGCGGCGAAAACCAAGGGCTGATCGCCCGCGGAGAAAAACGCCAACTCGTCCTCGTGCAGCCGTTGTTTGGCGTAGGCCAGCCGCGGCTGACCGGGACGCAGGATCGGCATTGCGATCTGAATGCCATCAGCCGTGGGCAATGGCAGGCCCACGGCTACACAGATTTCCAGGCGGTCGCAGAGTTGTTGTAACGGATCGAGCCGGCCCGAGGTGATCGGCAAGGCCACCTGCCGTGCCAGGGTAGGCTCGTAACCCGTCAGCGACAGCTCGGGGAATACCACCAGTTCGGCGCCCAGGCCTGCGGCCTGTTCTATGCAGTGCATGTGACGGTCGAGATTGACTTGCAGGTCGCCTTTGACGGATGCCAGCTGTACGGCACAGAGTTTCATGGGTAATCCCTTTCCCTGGTACAGGTCGAAGGCCGAGCATACTACCGCCACGGATGCCTGTACCAGTGAAGGGTATTTCCGCAGGCCGCGGGCGGGGCGAAACTTGTGCCATGCTGTTGCTTGACAGGGGCATGAGCACGTCATGGACGAGCGCGGCACCCATCGTCCGCTCCCCAGCGTGCAGTAGCAGAGGAAGAATGCAATGAGCCGGTTTCGGCGGGTAGCCGCCAACAGCCACGGCCGTGATCTGGCAGTTGGCGATATTCACGGGCATTTTCGGCGGCTTGAGCAATGCCTGGCGGCGGTAGGGTTCGACCCAGCAGTGGACCGGCTGTTCAGCGTCGGCGACCTGGTCGACCGTGGCCCTCATAGTCTCGAGGCACTGACGTGGCTGACCAAGCCGTGGTTTTACGCTGTGCAGGGCAACCACGAATCGTTGGCCATCACCTGTCATTACGGGGGGCGGCTGGATCTGGACATGTATCGGGCAGCGGGCGGCGGTTGGTTTCTCGACCTGCCAAAAGATGAGCAGGCGGTGTTCGTCGAACACTTTCTGCAGCTGCCGATAGCCATGGAAGTACAGACAGAGGCCGGACTGATTGGTGTGCTCCATGCCGACAGCCCCTTTACAAACTGGGCCGAGTTGCGCGCCAGTCTGCTGGAAGATGATGACCCGGGCGTGCGTGAAGTGTGCCAATGGTCCCGGCGGCGGCTCAAAGAAGGGGACACCGGCGCCGTTGAAGGCGTGCGTGCCCTGCTGGTGGGGCATACGCCGGTGCTCCAGGCCAAGCGGTTGGGCAACGTCTGGCACCTGGACACCGGGGGGTGGGCAAGCGGGCATTTCAGCCTGATGGGCTTGGCCGACCTGGCACTGCTCAACCCCGCGCCAGTTTGAACAGCAATGCACCCGCCAGTACTATCAGCATCATCCCCGAGGCCCGCTCCAGCCAGGGCAGGGCATGAGCAAAGCGCCGCAGAAGGCGCTGGTTGCCGATCGCTGCCGCTACCAGTAAGTCCCACAACAGAACGACGCTGAACATCCAGACACCATAGGCCCATTTCCAGCCAACACTGCTGCTGGCGACCATGCTGGCGAGGCTGGCGTAGAACAGTCCGTTCTTGGGGTTGAGCCCGCCCGATACGAAGCCCATGCCCAGCCCTCGCCACCACCCGCTCACTGCCCCTCGGGTACCGACCGCAGCCAGGCCGGATCGTCCGGCGTGGCGCAGGAACAGCGCGCCTATGTAAAGCAGGTAAAGCGCGCCGGCCAACTGCAGGGCGATGAACACCGGGCTGCCTTCCTGCAGTACCGCCAGGCCTGCGAAAGCCAGGCTGATGAACAGGCCATTGGCCAGGGCGATGCCCAGGCAGGCGCCGCTGGCAACGCGCCAACCGGCGCTGATCGAGGTGCGGGCGACCAGGAAGAAATCCGGGCCAGGGGACAGCAGGGCCAGGAAGTGGGCGAGGGCGACGATCAGAAACTGCTCCATGGGGCGGCTTTCTCAAGGGGTGGAGCCGCAGTGTGCAGGCGCGTCAGGAGCAGGTATTGAAGATTATTGCAGGTTGCCCAAGGCGGCTAACCCCGGCGCAGCCGATACTGACCCGGCGTCACGCCCACATGCGCCTTGAATACCCGCTGAAAATGGCTCTGGTCGGCAAAACCCAATCGATAGGCCACCTCGGCCAGCGCCAGCCCGTCGCTTAGCAGCCGGCGGCCACGGTTGATGCGGGCATTGATCAGGTAGGCATGCGGCGTCAGCCCGGTGGCGGCGCGAAACGCACGGATCAACTGATAGCGGCCAAGCCCTGCTTGCCGGGCAAGCACTTCAAGGCTGAGCCGGGCAGGGTCCTGGGCTTCGATGTACTCAATCAGGCTACCCAGGGCCGGCAGGCCTAACACGGGCGCTGGCGCGGCTTCCAGGTGCGGATGCTGGGCAAAATCATGATCACCCATGAAGGCGATAAGGGCGGCTTCCTTTTCGCCGCTGCTTGCACCCGAGAACAGCAATTCATTCAACCTACAGAATTCACGGTACAACGCAGGCAGCCGGCTTATCCGTGCCGGGGCCCCCGGCGCGGCCGCATCAAGCCCCGACTCCAGCCGCAGCTGCGCAAGCCACTGGGCCTCGACATGCAGCATCTGGTAGCTCCAGGCCTGACCGGGTTCGGGGTTACAGGCATGCACCCGCTGCGCCGGCACCAACACCAGCGTGCCTGGGGTCAGGCGCTGTTGCCCATCACCCGCGCCGGTGAAGAGGCTGTACCCCGCGTCCACCGCTCCAATGGAGAAGGTCGGGTGACTATGGGCCTTGTAGCAGGCGCGGCTGTGGGAGGCCCGGCGGCTTTCCACCCAGGGCAGGGCCGGATCGCGCCAGAGTGAGGAGCGGGTAGGGGGCATGCTGAAGTCCTTGGTCTGGCTGGCAGCTTAACAGCGCCGAACGCACTGCCGTACAGTTTTTGCTTGTGGCTGTACCTTGACCCGGTACCGCTTGAGCATCGAAATTGGCGGCAGATTTCCAGGAGAACGAAATGGACCTGTCGAGCCTGCTGTTATTCATCCCTGCCTGCTTCGCCCTGAACATGGCACCTGGGCCGAACAACCTGTTGTCGTTGCACAATGCCAGCCGCTATGGCCTGCGTACCGCCTGCGTGGCAGGTGGCGGGCGCCTCATCGCCTTCAGCGGCATGATTGCCTTGGCGGCGATGGGCCTGGCGGTGGTGCTGCACACCAGCGAATACCTGTTCCTGGTGATCAAGGTGGTGGGTGCGGCCTACCTGTTCTACATCGCCTGGCAGCTGTGGTGCGCTCCGGTGGGCGAGGCGCTGGTGGCCAGCGAGCAACCGCGTGGCAGTTGGCGCCTGGCGCGGCAGGAGTTCTGGGTGGCCGCGGGCAACCCGAAGGCGATCCTGATTTTTACCGCTTTCCTGCCACAGTTCGTCACGGTAGGCAGCACCACCCCGGTCAGTGAGCAGTTTCTCTGGTTGGGGGTACTGTTCCTGCTGCTGGAATGGGTGGCGATTGCCCTCTATGCCGGCCTTGGCGCCTACCTGCAGCGCTGGTTCAGCCAGCCGGGCCCGCGCCGGGTGTTCAACCGGGTCAGCGCCGGCCTGCTTGGTTGCGCAGGTCTCGGCTTGCTGGCCGCGCGCCGTTAACGGCGGGTTTCAGTCGCGGTAGAACGTCTGCACCAGGTGGTAGCCGAACTTGCTTTTTATCGGCCCGTGCACCACACGCAGGGGTTTCTTGAAAATCACCTGGTCGATCGCCCCGACCAGCTGCCCCGGCCGAACTTCGCCCAGGTCGCCGCCGCGCTTACCTGAAGGGCAGGTGGAGAACTTCTTGGCCAGCACGTCGAAGGCCTCGCCATTGGCGATGCGCTGTTTGAGCTTTTCGGCCTCTTCAGCGGTCTTGACCAGGATGTGGCGGGCTTGAGCTTTCATGAGACACCTGTGCTTCGGGGTGAAAAAAGGGCGCCATTATGCCTGAACGTGCAACTCCGTGCGGTCACGAAAGTATTCGAGCGCTTCGGGGTTGGCCAACGCGTCGGTGTTTTTCACGGGTAGCCCGTGCACCACGTTGCGCACCGCCAGCTCCACCAGCTTGCCGCTGATGGTCCGTGGAATATCACCGACCTGTAGGATCACCGCCGGTACATGGCGCGGCGTGGTGTACTGGCGGATCACCTGGCGAATGCGCTGTTGCAAAGCGTCATCGAGCGTGAGGCCATCACGCAGGCGCACGAACAGCACGACACGCACATCGCCTTTGCACTGCTGGCCGATGGCAACGCTCTCCAGCACCTCTTCGACCTTTTCTACCTGGCGGTAGATTTCCGCCGTGCCGATGCGCACGCCCCCTGGGTTGAGCACGGCATCGGAACGCCCATGGATCACCATGCCGCCTGTGCTGAGCTGCTCGGCGTAGTCGCCCTGCGCCCAGACACCGGGAAATTGACTGAAGTAGGCCTCGCGGTAGCGGCTGCCATCGTCGTCGTTCCAGAAGCCCAGGGGCATCGACGGGAAGTGGCGGGTGCACACGAGTTCGCCTTTTTCACCGGTCACCGGGCGACCCTGCTCATCCCATACTTCGACAGCCATACCCAGGCCCTTGCAGGCAATTTCGCCTCGGCGTACCGGCAGCGTGGGGTTGCCCAGCACGAAGCAGGACACGATATCGGTGCCCCCGGACATGGACGCCAGGCACACTTCGGCCTTTATCTTGCGGTAAACATAGTCATAGCTGTGCGGCGACAGCGGTGAGCCAGTGGAGAGGATCAGGCGCAGGCTGTCCAGTCGATGACTGCGTGCCGGCGCCAGGCCCTCCTGTTCGAGCGCGGCCAGGTACTTGGCGCTGGTGCCGAAGGCCTGGATGCCTTCGGCGTCGATCAGGTCGAGCAGGCGCTCGGGGCTCGGGTGGAAGGGGGAGCCGTCGTACAGTATCAACGTGGCCCCTACTGCCAGGCCGCTGGCCAGCCAGTTCCACATCATCCAGCCGCAGGTGGTGTAGTAGAACAGCACGTCATCGGCCTTGAGATCATTGTGCAGGCCGTGTTCCTTGAGGTGTTGCAGCAACACACCGCCTGCGCTGTGGACGATGCACTTGGGCACGCCGGTGGTGCCGCTGGAATAGAGGATGTACAGCGGGTGATCGAACGGTAGCGGGGTGAAGCCTGGCTCACCGCCTGCCTGGTAGAAGTCGCCCCACAGGCTGACCTTGGCAGGGGTACTGAATTCGTCGGCTTGGGTCTGCTCGCGCGTGTAGGGCACCACGATCAGTTGCTGCAGCCCGGGCAACTGCGCGCAGACCTGGTTGATCTTGTCGACCTGGTCGATCTGCTTGCCGGCGTACTGGTAACCCGCACAGACAATCAGCAGCTTGGGTTCGATCTGGCCGAAGCGATCGATGATGCCGTGCAGGCCAAACTCCGGCGATGACGTCGACCAGATGGCGCCGAGGCTGGTGCAGGCCAGCATGGCGACGAGGGTTTCCCAGGTGTTGGGCATCACCGCGGCAATACGGTCACCTGGCTCGATGCCGGCATCCTTGAAGGCCGTTTGCAGCCCGGCCACTTCCGCGGCCAGTTGCGCGTGGCTCAGTGACCTGCGCTGGCCGTCCTCGCGCAGGGCCGTCACCGCAGTGTGATCGTCACGCCGGCGTAGCAGGTGCTCGGCGAAATTGAGCGTGGCGTCGGCGAACCAACGCGCATCGGGCATGTGCGCACCCTCGTTCAGCACCTGGCTGGGCGGGGTATGCCAGCGCACCTGGAAATAGTCGGCAATGGATTGCCAGAACGCGGCGCGATGCTCGATGCTCCAACGGTGCAGGGCTGCGTAATCGCTGAGCTGCAGGTTGTAGCGCCGGTTGATCCAGCGGCGAAAGGCATCCATCGTGCTGGCCTCGATTTGCGCCGCAGCAGGACTCCAAAGCACATCATTCATGCCATACCTCCCAGTGCCATGACGCACCTGATCCCCGGCTTGCCGGCGCTCAGGTACCGCTACGCTTGAATTTACTCCACCTTGGCCGTTTGCACCTCCTGCGCTGCCGACCACACCCGGTAACGCACCTGCACGCCTTCGGGCACATACACCACCACAGGCAACTTGCTGTTGTAGCGCAGCAGGAAGCCTTCACCGACCACTGGCACGAAGGCCTCGGTCTTTTTGCCATCCGGGCAGGCCATCAGGGTGCTGGCCGGCCCGCCGACTTTGTCCAGGCGGTAATAACTGTAGCCCCAGCCTTCAAGGGTGTGTTCCTCCAGGCTGCCGGCCAGGCGCTGGCGGTTACAGTCCACCTGCAGCGTCTTGCCAGCGATGATTTCAAGTTTGTGGGCTTGCTCGTCGGCTTGCGTGGGCAGGTAGATGACCTGCCGGGTAAAGCCTTTTTCGGCCTCGGGGTAAGGGGCGACGTCCTTCAGGCTGGCGGCCATCGCCGGGGCAGTGGCCGCCAGGGTCAGGGCCAGGATCGCGGATGGGGGGATCGGGCGCATAGGGCCTCCTTGCAGTTGAACGATGGCAAGCGCCGCGCCAGGCCGGGGCCACCCATCACTGGGCCAGCCAGCCACCATCGACATTCCAGGCGGCGCCGCGGACCTGGCTTGCGGCCTCGCTGCAGAGGAATAGTACCAGTTCGCCCAGCTGCTCAGGCGTGACGAAGGCCAATGACGGTTGCTTCTCGGCCAGCAAGTCCTCTTGCGCCTGCTGCGGGGTGACACCCTTGGCGGCACGTTCGTCGATCTGCTTTTGCACCAGCGGGGTCAGCACCCAGCCTGGGCAGATGGCGTTGCAGGTGACATTGCCGGTGGCGGTTTCCAGCCCCACGACCTTGGTCAGGCCGACCACGCCATGCTTGGCCGCCACATAAGCTGCTTTGCCGGTGGAGCCGACCAAGCCGTGCACCGAAGCGACGTTGACGATGCGCCCCCAGTTGCGCGCACGCATGCCGGGCAGGGCCAGGCGCGTGCCATGGAATACCGCCGACAGGTTCAGGGCGATGATCTTGTCCCAGCTTTGCAGCGGAAACTGCTCGACCGGCGCCACATGCTGGATGCCCGCGTTGTTGACCAGGATGTCGACACCGCCGAAGGTCTGTTCGGCAAACGCGAACAAGGCTTCTATCTGGGCGACATCGCTAAGGTCGGCCGGATGGTGCGCAACCTTCGCCCCCTGTTGCGCAACCTCGGCCAGCGCCGCTGCCGGGTCGCCGAAACCGTTGAGCAGGATGTTGGCGCCGGCGCGGGCCAGCACCTGGGCGATGCCCAGGCCAATGCCGCTGGTGGATCCGGTGATGAGTGCAGTCTTGCCTTTGAGGGTCATGCAAAAGCTCCTTAGACGATGCCGGTGGCGTAGAACGTGGCGATGACCACGAAGACCGCCAGGGTCTTGATCAGGGTAATACCGAAAATGTCCTTGTAGGCCTCGCGGTGGGTCAAGCCGGTGACGGCCAGCAAGGTGATCACCGCACCGTTGTGCGGCAGTGTGTCCATGCCGCCGCTGGCCATCGCGGCCACCCGGTGTAGCACTTCGAGCGGGATGTTGGCGGCGTTCGCCGCGGCGATGAAGCTGTCGCCCATGGCCGCCAGGGCAATGCTCATGCCGCCCGAAGCGGAGCCGGTGATACCCGCCAGCAGCGTCACGGTGATGGCTTCATTGACCAGCGGGTTGGGGATGCCGCGCAGGGCATCGGCCAGCACCAGAAAGCCTGGCAGCGAAGCGATCACTGCACCAAAGCCGTATTCTGACGCTGTGTTCATGGCGGCCAGCAAGGCGCCACCGACAGCACTTTTGGTGCCTTCGGCCAAGCGCTCACGGATGGCGCCGAAGGCGCAGACCAGCACCATCAGGATGCCCACCAGAAGCGCGGCCTGCACTGCCCAGATTGCCGTGAGCTTGGCCACGTCGCTGTTCACCGGCGCACTCATGCCCGGCAGCTGCAGGGTATGGCTGGCGCCGTACCACTGCGGGATCCAGTGGGTGAACAGCAGGTTCATCACACCCACCAGCACCAGCGGCGAAAGCGCCAGCCAAGGGTTGGGCAAGGTCAGGTCGGCGGCAGTCTCCGGTTCGTTGCGCAGGTTGCTGCCATAGCCCTCGCCGGCGCGCTGGGCTTTGTTGCGCTGGCGTTGCAGGTAAAGCATGCCGCTGCAGAACACGAACACCGTGCCGATCAGCCCCAGCCAGGGCGCGGCCCAGGCAGTGGTGTTGAAGAAGGTGCTGGGGATGATGTTCTGGATCTGCGGGGTGCCGGGCAGGGCGTCCATGGTGAACGAGAAGGCGCCCAAGGCGATGGTCGCCGGGATCAGGCGCTTGGGTATATCGCTTTGACGGAACATTTCTGCAGCGAACGGATACACCGCGAACACCACCACAAACAGTGATACCCCGCCATAGGTGAGCAAGGCGCAAACCAGCACGATCACCAGCATGGCCTGTCGCGTGCCGAGCAGGCGGATGGCCGCGGCGACGATCGAGCGCGAGAAACCGGACAGTTCGATGAGCTTGCCGAACACTGCGCCCAGCAGGAACACCGGGAAGTACAGCTTGATGAAGCCGACCATCTTTTCCATGAACACCCCGGTGAAGGCGGGCGCTACGGCGGCGGGGTCGGTCAGCAGCACCGCGCCGAGGGCGGCGATGGGCGCGAAAAGGATCACGCTGTAACCGCGGTAGGCGGCCAGCATCAGCAGGGCCAAAGCGGCGAGAGCGATGAGCACGGTCATCGGGTAGATCTCCTGGGTAAGTCTTGTTGTTATCGGTAGCCGGGAGATAGCGGGAATCGTGCCAATATTTAAGTCATTGATTTGTAAGGGTTTTTAAAGGAAAGAAGATGGCTGTGTCTCGCATTCGAGACTCACTTGGGCAAGTATCCGACCCAAACGCTGCGCCTGTCTGCGCGCTAAGCGCTGTCTCCGATTAGAAACATCAGTCCCCAAAAAGAGACTTACACCCCCAAAGCCACCCGTTTCTTGTAGAACGTCGAACGACCCAAGCCCAATGCTTTCGCTGCTTCGACCACATTTCCGGCGTGCTCGGCCAAGGTATCGGCAATCAGTTTGCGCTCGAATTGCGCACAGGCATCGCGGTAGCTTTGCCGCTGGGGTGGCGTAGCAACGGGCGTCACCGGCCCGAGTGCCTCGCGCACGTCCATGGCGGCAAGGCGCGGCTGGTCCGCCAGCAGGGTCGCCCGCTCCAGCACGTTGCGCAGCTCACGGATGTTCCCGGGCCAGGCATGGCGTGCCAGCAATTGCAGCGCATCGGGCTCCAGCTCGAACTGGCTGCCCAGTTCGGCGAGGATCGCCTCGCACAATGCCGGCAGGTCTTCGAGGCGCTCGCGCAGCGGCGGGGCCTGGATTGGCAGCACATTCAGGCGGTAATACAGATCGGCGCGGAACGCTCCGCGGGCGATGGCCGCCTGCAAATCGATCGAAGTGGCAGCGATGATACGCACGTCGCTGCGCAGCATCTGGTTCGAGCCCACCGGTTCGTATTCCTTCTCCTGCAGCACTCGCAGCAGCTTGCTTTGCAGGGCCAAAGGCATGTCGCCGATTTCGTCGAGGAACAAGGTGCCGCCTTCGGCCAACTGCAACTTGCCGCTACGCCCCTTGCGGTCAGCGCCGGTAAAGGCGCCTGGTGCCGTGCCGAAGAACTCGGCCTCCAGCAGCGCCTCCGGAATCGCTGCGCTGTTGATGCTGACAAAGGCTTTGCGCGCACGTGCCGACGCTGCGTGGATGGCGTGGGCCAGCAGCTCCTTGCCAGTGCCGGTTTCGCCAAGCAGCAGCACGGGCGATTCGCTGGCCGCGCCACGCCTGGCCCGGCGTTTGGCCTCAAGGCTCGCGGCGCTGCTGCCGACGAACTGGGCAAAACTGTATTTGGCCTGGCGCGCGCGCAACTGCGAGCGTGTCGTGGCCAGTTCCTGCTGCATGCTCGAATAGCGCTTGAGCAGTGGCGACAGGCTGCGCAATTGGTCGAACAGGGCAAAGCCGATGGCACCGATCAGCGCCCCTTGGGCATCGTGGATAGGCAGGCGCATGACCACCAGTGGCTCGTTGGGGGTGTCGAGCATGTCCAGCAGGATCGGCCGGCCGTTACTCACCACCTCGCGCATCAGGCTGCCCGGAATCACCGTTTCGCATGGCTGGCCGATGGCACTGGCTGCATCGGCCAGGCCAAAACGCCGGGCGTAGCGTTCGTTCATCCACACGATTCGCGCGTCGCGGTCGACGATCACCGTGCCTTCGCTGGACTGCTCGATGATTTCGAACAGCGAGCGGATCGCCAGTTGCCGTACCTGAGGGTAGTCCTTGAGGGTGTTGCTTTCTTGCATGGCAGTTCCCTGAAACTGTGATGGCCGCGCCAGCCTAAACGCGCGGGTCGAAAGCCTCGCGCATGGCATCTCCGATAAACACCAGCAATGACAGCACCAGCGCCAGCGCAAAGAACGCGGTGAAGCCCAGCCAAGGTGCCTCCAGGTGCTGTTTGCCCTGGGTGACCAGCTCGCCTAGCGAAGCACTGCCGGCCGGCATGCCAAAGCCGAGGAAGTCCAGGGCCGTCAGGGTAGTGATGGCCCCGGTGAGCATGAACGGCACATAGGTCAGCGTGGCATTCATCGCATTGGGCAGGATGTGCCGCAGCATCACCTGGCTGTCCGGCAGGCCCAGTGCGCGGGCGGCCTTGACGTACTCCAGGTTGCGCCCACGCAGGAACTCGGCACGCACCACATCCACCAGGGTCAACCACGAGAACAGCGCCATGATCCCCAGCAGCCACCAGAAGTCCGGCTCAACGAAACCGCTGAGGATGATCAGCAGGTACAGCACCGGCAACCCTGACCACACCTCCAGCACGCGTTGCCCGAGCAGGTCCACCCAACCACCGTGGTAGCCCTGCAGGGCCCCGGCGGTGACGCCGATCAGCACGCTGACCACGGTCAGGGCAAAAGCGAACAGCAGCGATACCCGGGTGCCGTACAACACCCGCGCGAGCACGTCGCGGCCCTGGTCGTCGGTACCCAGCCAGTTGCTGCTGCTCGGAGGGCTTGGCGTGGGGACCTGCAGGTCATAGTTAGGGGTGTCGGCACTGAACGGAATCGGTGCGAACAGCATCCAGCCACCCTGGCCCTCGATCAACTGGCGTACATACGCGCTACGGTAGTCCGGCTGGAACGGCAGTTGGCCACCAAACTGCTGCTCGCTGTAGCGCTTGAGCGCAGGCATGTACAGCTCTCCCTTGTAGCCCAGCAGCAAGGGTTTGTCGTTGGCCACGAGCTCTGCGCCGAGGCTGAGCAGCAGCAGGCCAGCGAACAGCCACAACGACACCCAGCCACGACGGTTGCGACGAAAGCGTTGCAGTCGGCGACGCGAAACCGGCGAGAGCATCAGTGCGCCCTCGCGTCGAAGTCGATGCGCGGATCGAGCAAGGTGTACGACACATCACCGATCAGGCGGATCAACAGGCCGGCCAGGGTGAAGATGAACAGCGTGCCGAACACTACCGGGTAATCACGCGAGACCGCTGCCTCGTAGCTCATGCGGCCGAGGCCATCGAGTGAGAAAATCACCTCGATCAGCAGGGACCCGGCAAAGAACACCGTGATCAGCGCCTGCGGCAAGCCGGCCAGCACCACCAGCATGGCATTGCGCAGTACGTGGCCGTACAGCACCCGGCGCTCGCTCAGGCCTTTGGCCCGCGCTGTGACCACGTACTGACGGGAGATTTCGTCGAGGAAGGCGTTCTTGGTCAGCAAGGTCAGCGTAGCGAACCCGCCGACCACCAGTGCCCCCACCGGCAGCACCAGGTGCCAGAAGTAGTCGGCGACTTTGCCCAGCAGGCTGAGCTGGTCGAAGTGCTCCGAAACCAGGCCACGTACCGGAAACCAGTTCAACGAGGTGCCACCGGCGAACAGCACGATCAGCAACAGGGCGAACAGGAAGGAGGGCAGGGCGTAACCGATCACGATCAGCGCACTGCTCCAGGCGTCGAAGCGGCTGCCGTGGCGCACCGCCTTGCGGATGCCCAGCGGGATCGACACCAGGTAGGTGATCAACGTGGCCCAGAACCCCAGTGACAAGGTCACCGGCAGTTTGTCCAGGATCAGGTCGGTGACCTTGGCACCGCGGAAGAAGCTCTGGCCGAAATCCAGCCGCGCATATTGGCCGACCATCAGCCACAAACGCTCCGGCGCCGATTTGTCGAAGCCGTACTGGCGCTTGATCTCTTCGATCAGTTTCGGGTCCAGGCCACGGGTGGCGCGGGATTGGCCTTGAACCACCTCGGCCCGCGCGCCCGGTGCCCCGCCGCCGATGCCTTGCAGCCTGGCCACGGCCTGCTCCACTGGCCCGCCAGGGGCGGCCTGGACAATGGCGAAGTTGACCAGCAGGATCGCCAGCAGCGTGGGAATGATCAGCAGCAGGCGGCGCAGAATGTAGGACGTCATGGCGCAGCCTTCTGGCGCTCGGCCATCTGTGCATTGGTCAGGGCGGTAGGGCTGACTTCCCACCAGCTGTCCAGCCCTTCGTCATAGGCAGGCTGGACCTTGGGCAGGCCGAAGCGGTTCCACCACACGGTCGAACTGCCTGGCGGGTAGTAGTTGGGGATCCAGTAGTAGTTCCATTGCAGCACACGGTCCAGCGCATGGGCGTGATGGAGCATGTCAGCCTGGGTGTCGGCGCGCACCAGCCCGTCGATCAGGCTGTCCACCGCAGGGTCCTTGAGCACCATCAGGTTGTTCGAGCCTGGGTCGTTGGCTGCCGCAGACCCGAAATAGTTGTAGAGCTCGGCACCCGGCGACAGGGTGACCGGGTAGCCGGTGACGATCAGGTCGTAGTCACGGGCCATCAGGCGATTGACGTACTGGGCCGAGTCGACATTGCGGATGTTCAGGGTAACCCCGATCTGCGCCAGATTACGCTTCCAGGGCAGCAGCAGGCGCTCGAGGCCGGCCTGGCCATTGAGGAAAGTGAATGTCAGCGGCTGGCCTTCGGCGTTGACCAGGTGATCACCCTCAGGCTGCCAGCCGGCCTGCTGCAGCAGGGCCAGGGCCTGCAACTGCTGCGTGCGCACGATCCCCGAACCGTCGGTTACCGGTGCCGTGAAGACTTGGGTGAACACTTCGTCCGGTACCTTGCCGCGCAGCGGCTCAAGCAATTGCAGTTCACCGGCGTCCGGCAGTTCACGCGCCGCCAGCGGGGTGTTGGAAAAGATACTCTGCTGGCGGATGTACAGGTTGCGCATCATCTGCCGGTTGCTCCACTCGAAGTCCCATAGCATGGCCAGCGCCTGGCGCACGCGGCGGTCCTTGAACTGCGGCCTGTCCAGGTTGAACACGAAGCCCTGGGCGGTCTGTGGCTTGGCCGGGCCCAGGTGGGCGCGCTGCAGGCGGCCGTCATCCAGTTGTGCACCGTTGTAACCCAGGGTGAATGCCGTGGCCGAGAACTCGCGGTTGTAGTCGTAGCCACCGCCCTTGAGCACCTGGCGCGCCACTTCGGTATCGCCAAAGTATTCGACGCGAATGCGCTCGAAATTGAAACGACCGCGGCTGACAGGCAGGTCCTTTGCCCACCAGTGCCGGTCACGCTCGAAGGTGATGCTGCGGCCATTGTCGATCCGCCCGATGCGGTACGGGCCGCTGCCGACCGGGGTGTCAAAGCCGGCGCCGTTGGCGAAGTCGCGGTTTTTCCAGTCGTGTTCGGGCAGGACCGGCAAACTGGCAAGGTCCAGGGGCAAGGTGCGGCCATGGGGCTGCTTGAAGTCGAAGCGCACGCGGTGTGGGCCTTCGACCGTCACACCCGCCACATCGGCGAACTGGGTCCGGTACTTGAGGCTGCCCTCGCTCATCAGTTTGTCGTAACTGAAGCGCACATCCTCGGCACGCACGGGCTTGCCGTCGGCGAAGGTTGCCCTGGGGTCGATATCGAAACGCAGCCAGGCGTCCCGGGGGCCGCGCTCCATGCGCCGGGCGATCAGGCCATAGACGGTGTAGGGCTCATCGAACGAACGCACTGCCAAGGGCGCGTACAGCCAGCCATCGACCTCACTGACGCCGATGCCTTTGTCGATGTACGGCAGAATGTGGTCGAACTGACCGATTTCGGTAGCTGAGCGGCGCAGGGTGCCGCCCTTTGGGGCGTTGGGGTTGACGTAGTCGAAGTGGCGGAACGTCTGGGCGTAGCGCGGGGTTTCACCGTAGACGGTGAGGGCGTGGGTCGGTTCGGCTAGGGCAGTAAAACCCATGCAGGCCAGCACGAGCCCCAAAAACGCCTGGGGGAGCTGGCGTGCCCGCGAAAAGGCCTGGCCAGGCAACGGTGTTGCCTGCACGGGCGCATTCGCGGGCAACGCCGCTCCCCCAGAGGTGGTCATGGTCAGCGTGGACTTAGTCCTGGCGGCTGGTCACTTCCAGCAGGTGGTAGCCGAACTGGGTCTTGACCGGGCCTTGCACGGTGTTGACCGGGGCGCTGAAGACAACGGTATCGAACTCCTTGACCATCTGGCCTGGGCCGAACGAGCCCAGGTCACCGCCCTGGCGGCTGGACGGGCAGGTGGAGTTGGCTTTGGCGATTTCAGCGAAGTCGGCACCGGCTTCGATCTGGGCTTTCAGTTCGTTGCACTTGTCTTCGCTGCTGACGAGGATGTGGCGGGCAGTGGCGCGTGCCATGGGTACTACTCCTTGGGTGAAAAGGGCAAGCCTAGCGCACTTGCTTGGGAAAAGTCTCGCAAGGCTTGCTGTACAGCTCCTACATACGTGTCGCAGCCTCGCGCAGCAGGGTTTGTGTCGCTTCCCAGCCCAGGCAGCCATCGGTGATCGACACGCCGTACTTCAGCGGGCCTTTGCCCAGCGCCTGGCAGCCGTCGAAAAGGTGGCCTTCAAGCATCACCCCGACGATCGATGTGTCGCCGGCCAGGCGCTGGGCCAGCACATCCTCGAACACCGCCGGCTGACGCGCGGGGTCCTTGCCACTGTTGGCATGGCTGCAATCAACCATGATCCGCGCCTGCAATCCGGCTTTGGCCAGCCCTTGGCGGGCTTGGGCAATGCTGGTGCTGTCGTAATTCGGGCCTTTGTGGCCGCCGCGCAGCACCAGGTGGGTGTCCGGGTTACCCAGGGTCTCGATGATTGCCGGGTGCCCTTGCGCATCCATGCCGAAATGGCGGTGGGCGGCGGCGGCGCTGCGCATTGCGTCGCACGCGATGGCGACACCGCCATCGGTGCCGTTCTTGAAGCCGACCGGCAACTCCAGGCCGCTGACCATCTCACGATGGACCTGCGATTCGGTGGTACGCGCGCCAATCGCCGCCCAGCCCAACAGGTCATCGAAGTAACCGGCCACCAGCGGCTGCAGCAGCTCGGTGGCGATCGGCAGGCCGCGTTCGATCATGTTCAGCATCAAGCCCCGGGACAGGGCGATGCCGCCATGCATGTCGTCGCTGCCATCGAGGTGCGGGTCGTAGGCCAGGCCTTTCCAGCCCACCGTGGTGCGCGGTTTCTCCACATAGGCGCGCATCACCAGCAGCAACTTGTCGTCGACTTCGCGGCTCAGGGCCGCCAGGCGGTCGGCGTATTCAAGGGCCGAGCGCGGGTCGTGGATCGAGCACGGGCCGACGACCACCAGCAGGCGCGGGTCGCGGCCTTCGAGGATGGCGCGAATGGCCTGGCGCTGGGCCTGGACTTGCTGGGCATGTTCGATTGGAAGCGGCATCTGCTGCTTGAGCAGGTGCGGGCTGGGCAGGCGACGGCTGACGATGGTGTTGGCAGCGTTTGGCTGGGTCAGGGGCAGAGCGAGGTTCGAGGCTTGCATGGCGTAAGTTCCCTGGGCGGACGGCGGGTTCTGACCCGCGCAGTCGGCCCCTATCGAGATGTTCGACTGATCGTTGAATTCAGATTGGCTGCAGCATTGCCACCGTGGACGAACCGGTCGGAGGCGGCAGGCTGGCCCGAGCGGGATTGGCTAAATCGCCAGGCGTAGGTGCTTGCGTAGTAATAAGTGGCGTAGTTCATGAAAGTGTCCTCAGTGTGATTCGGTAATGTTCAAAGGCCAGAAAAGCAAAACCCCCGGTCGGGGAGCCGACCGGGGGTTTGAGTATTCTCATGTTCGGCGGCCCCTCGAAAGTGGGCGCCGTGTGGGTATCAGCGGCGCCTAGTGGCTAAACCAATACCCAAAATAAAAGCAGGCAACAGCCTTGCAGCCGGCAACGGCCAGCACAGGGCGCAGGTTGCGACCGGTGTGGTTGGCGTGGTTGCGGGGGTGTTTCGGCATGTTGCTCTCCAGTTGATGAGCCCGAGCTTACTTCAGGTGGCACGGGGCGTTCAATGGATAATTGCGATGGCTGCACAAACGTCATTCGCCTTGGCCGGGCCAAGGCGCCGCACCCAGCGGGCCACAGGCCTGCAGGAACTGGATAGCCACGTGCACGATCTGGATATTCGCCCTCGAATCTCTGCCCTAACCTGACCCGGTCTGAACAATAACAATGGAGACCCTGGCCATGCCCCTGGGATTCGACTACCTCAATGCCATGCTCGAGGACGACCGTGAAAAGGGCATCTACCGCTGCAAGCGCGAGATGTTCACCGACCCACGCCTGTTCGACCTGGAGATGAAACACATCTTCGAGGGCAACTGGATCTACCTGGCCCACGAAAGCCAGATCCCCGAGAAAAACGACTTCCTCACCCTGTCCATGGGGCGCCAGCCGATCTTCATCGCGCGCAACAAAGACGGTGAGCTCAATGCGTTCCTCAATGCCTGCAGCCACCGCGGTGCCATGCTCTGCCGGCACAAGCGCGGCAACCGCGCAAGCTATACCTGCCCGTTCCATGGCTGGACCTTCAACAACAGCGGCAAACTGCTCAAGGTCAAAGACCCGAGCAACGCCGGCTACCCCGACAGTTTCAACTGCGACGGCTCCCATGACCTGACCAAGGTTGCCCGGTTCGAATCCTACCGTGGCTTCCTGTTCGGCAGCCTCAATGCCGATGTCAAACCGCTGGCCGAACACCTGGGCGAGTCGGCCAAGATCATCGACATGATCGTTGACCAGTCCCCCGAGGGCCTGGAGGTGCTGCGCGGGGCCAGTTCGTACATCTACGAAGGCAACTGGAAGCTGACCGCCGAGAACGGCGCCGATGGCTACCATGTGAGCTCCGTGCACTGGAACTATGCCGCCACCCAAAACCAGCGCAAGCAGCGCGAAGCGGGTGAAGAGATAAAGACCATGAGCGCGGGTGCATGGGCCAAGCAGGGGGGTGGTTTCTACTCCTTCGACCACGGCCATCTGCTGCTGTGGACCCGCTGGGCCAATCCCGAAGACCGCCCGGCCTTCGAGCGCCGCGAACAACTCGCCGCAGACTTCGGCCAGGCGCGTGCCGACTGGATGATCGAGAACTCGCGCAACCTGTGCCTGTACCCCAACGTCTACCTGATGGACCAGTTCAGCTCGCAGATCCGCATCGCGCGGCCGATATCGGTGAACAAGACCGAAATCACCATCTACTGCATCGCGCCAAAAGGCGAGAGTGCCGAGGCCCGGGCCAGCCGGATTCGGCAGTACGAAGACTTCTTCAACGTCAGTGGCATGGCCACGCCGGACGATCTCGAGGAATTCCGCTCCTGCCAGACCGGTTACGGCGGTGGTACCGGATGGAACGACATGTCGCGTGGCGCGGCACACTGGGTCGAGGGCGCCGACGAGGCCGCCCGCGAAATCGAGCTCAGCCCGCTGCTGTCGGGCGTGCGTACCGAGGACGAGGGCCTGTTCGTCCTGCAGCACAAGTACTGGCAGGACACCATGCTCAAGGCCCTCGAGGACGAGCAGCGACTGATCCCCGTGGAGGCCGTGCAATGAGCCTTCATGAGACCGTGCGCGACTTCCTGTACCGCGAAGCGCGCTACCTGGACGATGCACAGTGGGACCAGTGGCTGGAATTGTATGCCAGCGACGCAAGCTTCTGGATGCCTGCCTGGGATGACGACGACCGCCTGACGACCGACCCGCAAAGCGAGATCTCGCTGATCTGGTACGGCAACCGTGGCGGCCTCGAGGACCGCGTGTTCCGCATCAAGACCGAGCGTTCCAGCGCGACCGTGCCCGACACCCGCACTTCGCACAACATCAGCAACATCGAGATCGTCGAGCAGGGCGAGGGTCATTGCCAGGTGCGCTTCAACTGGCACACGTTGAGCTTTCGCTACAAGACCACCGACAGCTACTTCGGTACGAGCTTCTACACCTTGGACCTGCGCGGCGAGCAGCCGCTGATCAAGGCCAAGAAGGTGGTGCTGAAGAACGACTACGTGCGCCAGGTCATCGACATCTACCACATCTGAACCGAGGTTACGCGAACGGCCCGGTGTGCCCCATGGCGCACCGTGGCCAGGTTCGCCCGCGAGGTGCAACATGAGCTTCCAGATCGCGCTTAATTTCGAAGACGGGGTAACCCGCTTCATCGAGGCCAGCGGCCATGAAACCGTGGCCGACGCCGCTTACCGCCAAGGCATCAATATTCCGCTGGACTGCCGCGATGGCGCCTGCGGTACATGCAAGTGCAAGGCCGAATCCGGCCGTTATGACTTGGGCGACAACTTCATCGAAGACGCCCTCAGTGAAGACGAAATCGCCGAAGGCTATGTACTGACCTGCCAGATGCGCGCCGAAAGCGACTGCGTGGTACGCATCCCGGCGTCTTCGCAACTGTGCAAGACCGAACAGGCGAGCTTCCAGGCCGCCATCAGTGATGTACGCCAGTTGTCAGCCAGTACCATCGCCCTGTCGATCAAGGGTGAATCGCTGAACAGGCTGGCTTTCCTGCCAGGGCAGTACGTCAACCTCAGGGTGCCGGGCAGCGACCAGAGCCGCGCCTACTCCTTCAGTTCGTTGCAGAAGGACGGTGAGGTCAGTTTCCTGATCCGCAACGTGCCGGGCGGGCTGATGAGCAGCTTCCTCACCAGCCTGGCCAAGGCCGGCGACAACATGAGCCTGGCCGGGCCCCTGGGCAGCTTCTACCTGCGCCCGATCCAGCGCCCCTTGCTGCTGCTGGCCGGTGGCACGGGCCTGGCACCGTTCACGGCGATGCTGGAAAAGATCGCCGAACAGGGCAGCGAGCATCCCCTGCACCTGATCTATGGGGTGACCAATGATTTCGACCTGGTCGAGTTGGACCGTTTGCACGCCCTGGCTGCGCGCATCCCCAACTTCACCTTCAGCGCCTGCGTGGCCAACCCCGAAAGCCAGTACCCGCAAAAGGGCTACGTGACCCAGCACATCGCGCCGTGCCACCTCAACGATGGCGATGTCGATGTGTACCTGTGCGGCCCGCCACCGATGGTCGAGGCGGTCAGCCAGTACATCCGCGAGCAGGGCATCACACCGGCCAACTTCTACTACGAGAAGTTCGCTGCAGCCGCAGCCTGAGTTTCCTTGGGGCCACCCCATCGTGCGGGTGAAGGTGGCCTTTTTTTCTTCCAAAGCCGGCAGTTGGGCCTGATAGCACCGCTGTACCTGTGAACGCCGGCTTGCCGGCGATCGGGCCAGTGCAGGTAAGGCAAGGTTGCGCCTGAAAACAGGATAAGGAAGTAGCAGATGAACAACCGATTCCATAACAAAGTAGCCCTGGTCACCGGCGCCGCCCAAGGCATCGGCCGTGGCGTGTGCTGGCGGCTCAAGGCCGAGGGCGCGCAGGTGGTTGCTGTGGACCGCTCCGAACTGGTTCACGAACTGGCCGGGGAGGGCGTGCTGACACTCACCGCCGACCTTGAGCAATACCCCGACTGCGCCCGCGTCATGGCCTCGGCGGTAGAGGCGTTCGGTCGCATCGACATTCTGGTCAACAACGTCGGCGGCACCCTCTGGGCCAAGCCGTTCGAACACTATGAAGTGGCGCAGATCGAAGCCGAAGTCCGCCGCTCGCTGTTCCCCACGCTGTGGTGCTGCCACGCGGCGCTCCCCTACATGCTCGAACGCGGCAGTGGCGCCATCGTCAACGTTTCCTCGATTGCCACCCGCGGCGTCAACCGTGTGCCCTACGGCGCAGCCAAAGGCGGCGTCAATGCACTTACCGCGTGCCTTGCGTTCGAGACCGCCGGGCGCGGCATCCGCGTCAACGCCACCGCCCCTGGCGGCACTGAGGCGCCACCTCGGCGGGTGCCGCGCAATGAGGCGGCGCAGAGCGAGCAGGACAAGCGCTGGTACCAGCAGATTGTCGACCAGACCCTGGACAGCAGCCTGATGCACCGCTACGGCAGCATTGACGAACAGGTTGGCGCGATCCTTTTCCTGGCCAGCGACGAAGCCTCCTACATCACCGGTGTGACCCTGCCGGTGGGGGGCGGCGACCTCGGCTGAGCAGCACCCCAAAGGCAGTTTTACTCCACAACAAAAACAACAGAGACATATGCCATGCGAACCCTTGACGTTCACCCGATCATCGACAACGCCCGTTTCACCGCCTTCCACTGGATGGTCATGGCCTGGTGCGGCCTGCTCCTGGTCTTCGACGGCTACGACCTGTTCATCTACGGCGTGGTGCTGCCGGTCATCATGAAAGAATGGGGCTTGACCCCGTTGCAGGCCGGCGCCCTGGGCAGCTATGCGCTGTTCGGCATGATGTTCGGTGCTCTGGCCTTTGGCAGCCTGGCCGACCGCATCGGGCGCAAGAAAGGGATTGCCATCTGTTTCGCCCTGTTCTCGGGGGCGACCATCCTCAACGGCTTCGCCAGCAGCCCCAGCGAGTTCGGCATCTATCGCTTCATCGCCGGCCTTGGCTGCGGCGGCCTGATGCCCAATGCCGTAGCGCTGATGAATGAATACGCGCCCAAGCGCCTGCGCAGCACGCTGGTGGCAATCATGTTCAGTGGCTATTCGCTGGGCGGTATGCTTTCGGCAGGCGTGGGCATCTTCATGCTGCCGCGCTTTGGCTGGGAGTCGATGTTCTTCGCCGCCGCGGTGCCGCTGCTGCTGTTGCCGGTGATCCTGTATTACCTGCCCGAATCGATCGGCTTTCTGGTGCGCCAGGGCCGTACCGACGAGGCGCGCACGCTGCTCAAGCGCCTCGACCCTGACTGCGATGTGCATGCTGACGACCAGTTGCAGGCCAATGACCGTCAATCCAAGGGTGGGTCTGTGCTGGACCTGTTCCGTAACGGCCTGGCAACCCGCACCCTGGCCCTGTGGCTGGCGTTTTTCTGCTGCTTGCTGATGGTCTACGCGCTCAGCTCGTGGCTGCCGAAACTGATGGCCAACGCCGGTTACAGCCTGGGCTCGAGCCTGTCCTTCCTGCTGGCACTGAACTTCGGCGGCATGGCCGGGGCAATTCTTGGGGGCTGGCTGGGCGACCGCTACAACCTGGTGAAAGTGAAAGTCGCGTTTTTCCTGGCAGCTGCCGTATCGATCAGCCTGCTCGGGGTCAACAGCCCAATGCCGGTGCTGTACCTGCTGATCTTCATCGCCGGCGCCACCACCATTGGCACGCAGATCCTGCTGTACGCCGGTGCTGCCCAGCTTTACGGCCTGGCGGTGCGCTCCACCGGCCTGGGCTGGGCCTCGGGCATAGGCCGCAACGGCGCCATTGTCGGGCCACTGCTGGGCGGTGCGCTGATGGGCATCAACCTGCCGCTGCAACTCAATTTCATCGCCTTCGCCATTCCCGGCGCAATCGCCGCCCTGGCCATGGCCGTGCACCTGGCCAGCAGCCGGCGTCACGCCTTGTCCGTGACGGCCTGAACCTTCTGTGTCCCTGAAGGGACATCCTGCTCGACGGCCTGTGTCGTCACTCGTGGTCGATCCACGGCGACGACTGCTGCAACACGCCTTAGGCACAACAACAAGACGAGATGAGCATCATGACCGTGAAAATTTCCCACACTGCCGACGCCCAGAAGTTTTTCGAGGAGGCAGCAGGCTTTGGCAACGACGACGGCAGCCCACGCCTCAAACGTATCGTTCAGCGTGTGCTGCAAGACACCGCACGCCTGATCGAAGACCTGGAAATCAGTGAGGACGAGTTCTGGCTGGCCGTGGACTACCTCAACCGCCTTGGCGCCCGGGGCGAGGCCGGGCTTCTGGTAGCGGGGCTGGGCATCGAGCACTTTCTCGACCTGCTGCAGGATGCCAAGGATGCCGAGGCAGGCCTGAGCGGCGGCACCCCGCGCACCATCGAAGGCCCGCTGTACGTTGCCGGTGCGCCGATTGCCCAGGGCCAGGTGCGCATGGATGACGGCAGCGAGGAGGGTGTGGCCACGGTCATGTTCCTCGAAGGCCAGGTGCTCGGCCCACAGGGCCAGCCGCTGGCCGGCGCCGTGGTCGACCTGTGGCATGCCAACACCCGAGGCACTTACTCGTTCTTCGACCCTGGCCAGTCCGACTACAACCTGCGCCGGCGCATCGTCACCGACGCCGAAGGCCGCTACCGCGCGCGCTCCATCGTGCCCTCGGGCTACGGCTGCGACCCGCAGGGGCCGACCCAGGAATGTCTGGACCTGTTGGGCCGGCACGGCCAGCGCCCGGCGCATGTGCACTTCTTCATCTCGGCGCCGGGGCATCGGCACCTGACCACCCAGATCAACCTGTCTGGCGACAAGTACCTGTGGGATGACTTCGCCTATGCCACGCGCGATGGGCTGGTCGGTGAGGTGGTGTTCCGGGAGGGGGCCGACGGCCGTTTTGCCGAACTGACGTTCGACTTCCAGTTGCAGAAGGCGCTGCAAGGCGCGGATGAGCAGCGTAGCGGACGGCCTCGGGCCTTGCAGGAAGGCTAAGCCGCGATCGCGGGCACGTCGGCGTCTGCAGGTCCAGCGCAGGCATTCGACTCAGCGGCGACTGGGTCGCAGCCGCCTTGCCGGCGATCGAGCGCAAAGCCCTTGCAACCCACCACTGCAGCGAGAGGCCCATGAAAAACCTGATCAAGGACTGCTCCCTTTCCGCCATCGTCGCAGGTTGCCTGGCGACGATGATTTCCTACGCCGGCCCCCTGGTGATCATCTTCCACGCCGCCGAAGCGGCCGGTCTGTCCCAAGGCCTGCTCTCTTCCTGGGTGTGGGCCATCTCCATGGGCAGCGCGGTACTCGGCGGCGTGTTGAGCCTGTACTACCGGGTGCCGGTGGTGATCGCCTGGTCCATCCCGGGTTCGGCACTGTTGGTCACGGCCTTGCCCCAGCTAGGACTGGAGCAGGCGGTAGGGGCGTATCTGATGGCCAACCTGGTCCTGCTGGTGATCGGCATCAGCGGGGCCTTCGACCGCATCATCGCGCGCCTGCCGGGCTCGATCGCCGCCGGCATGCAGGCCGGCATTCTGTTCAGCTTCGGCATCGAGGTGTTCCGGGCATTGCCGCTGCAGCCGGGGCTGGTGCTGGCGATGTTCGTTACTTATGTGCTGATGCGCAGGCTGCAACCGCGCTACGCCGTGGCTGCGGTGTTGGGTGTCGGTGCCGTTGTCACCTTTGCCAGTGGCGCACTGCGCAGCGAGGCGCTGGTAGTGCAGCTGGCCTCGCCGCAATGGATCACCCCGCAGTTCAGCCTGGCGGCGCTGTTCAGCCTGGCACTGCCAATGGTGCTGGTGGCGCTGACCGGGCAATTCATGCCGGGCATGGCAGTGCTGCGTAACGCCGGCTACGCAACGCCTGCCAGCCCGTTGATCAGCGCCAGTGCCATCGGCGGAGCCTTGTTGGCGCCGTTCGGTTGCCATGGGCTGAACCTCGCTGCCGTCACCGCCAGCCTGTGCACGGGGCACGAGGCCCATGACAACCCGCGCCGGCGCTATGTGGCGGCGGTCGCCGGCAGTGCGCTGTACCTGTTGCTGGGCATCGCCGGGGCGACGCTGATGTCGCTGTTCGCCGCTTTTCCTGCTGCGTTGATTGCCGCGCTGGCCGGGCTTGCGTTGTATGGCGCGATCAGCGACGCCCTGGCCCGCAGCCTGGCTGAGCCGCAGGAGCGCGACGCTGGCTTGTTCACCTTCCTGGTCACCGCTTCGGGGGTGTCTTTCCTTGGCCTTTCGGCGGCGTTCTGGGGGCTGCTGTTCGGCCTGCTGGCCCACGCGCTGCTCAGGCTGCGTCGCCCCCATGCCCGCGAGGCCTTGCGCCGTTCACTGTGAAGTCCGTACCGCCAACGCTTTACCCATAACAACAAGATCAAGAGAGCTTCGGAATGAACCCAACCCCTTGCGTCGCCATCGGGCTGACCCTGCTCAGCCAACCGTTACTCGCCGCCGAAGGCGGTTTCTTCACGGATGCCAAAGCTAGCCTCAGCGCCCGTAACTACTACTTCAGCCGTGACTTTTCCGACATCGTCGGCGCCAATCAGCAGTCCAAGGCCCGGGAGTGGGCTCAGGGCTTCATTCTTGATTTCAAGTCTGGTTACACACCTGGCACCGTAGGTGTTGGGATCGACGCGCTGGGCGTGCTCGGCATCAAGCTCGACAGCAGCCCCGACCGGGTCAATACAGGGCTGCTGCCGGTGCACGGTGATGGCAGAGCCGCCGACGAGTACAGCCGCCTGGCACCTACGTTCAAGGCCAAGGTGTCGAAAACCGAGCTGCGCGTGGGTGAACTGCAGCCCAACCTGCCGGTGCTGACCTTCAGCGATATCCGCCTGTTGCCGCCCACTTACCAAGGCGTCAGCCTCAGCTCATCCGAACTGGACGGCCTGACGGTGCAGGCCGGGCACCTGAGCGGCTCGCACCTGCGTAACGAAGGCGGCGACGGCAAAATGAACGCCATGCTCGGCCATGTGCCCCAGCGCCAGGTCGAGAGCGACGCGTTCAACTATGTGGGCGGCGACTATGCCTTCAATGGCAACCAGACCAGTGCCAGCCTCTGGTACGGCCAACTGCAGGACATCTATGCCCAGGGCTTTGCCGGGTTCAAGCACAGCAAACCGATCGGCGACTGGGTGCTCAGTGCCAACCTGGGCTATTTCACCGCCCGTGAGCAAGGTGACGCCTTGCTGGGCAGCATCGACAACCAGGCCTTTTTTTCGCTGCTCACAGCCAGGCGAGGGGGGCACAGCTTTCACGCGGGCTACCAGGCCATGTACGGTGATAGCCCGTTCCCCAGGGTATTCGCCAATATTTCCCCGCTGGGCAATGAGGTGCCGACCTATGAATTCGCCTACACCGATGAGCGCTCCTATCAGCTGCGCTATGACTACAACTTCGCGGCCATGGGCATCCCGGGGCTGACGGCGACGGTGCGCTACATCACCGGTAACAACGTCGACACTGGCCAAGGGTACGAGGGCAAGGATCGCGAACGAGACATCGATCTGGGGTATGCGGTGCAGAGCGGTGTGCTCAAAGGGCTGGGGATTCGGGTGAGAAATGCCATGGCGCGGTCCAATTACCGCAGCGACATCAATGAGAACCGGTTGATCCTGGTATACACCTGGCAGCTGTTCTGAGGCCGTACCGGCCACGCGTTGTCACACAGCAGCAATTGCATCACCGGGGTTCGCAGGGTTAGGTTTCCAGTATTGCCCGCTCAGGAAACCTTCCCTTGGACTCCATTACCCAAGCCGTACTCGGCGCCGCCCTGCAAGGCACAGTGCTCGGCCGTATCCAGGGCCGCCGCTCGTTGATCTATGGCGCCGTACTGGGCACCGTGCCGGACCTGGACGTGGTCATCCGCTACGCCGACCCGGTGTCGCAAATGACCTACCACCGGGGCTTTTCCCACTCGATCTTCGTGCTGACCGGCCTGGCCCTGGTGCTCGCCTGGTTGGTCAACTGGCTGGGGCGCAAGCGCTGGCCTGACAAAGGCTATACCTTGCCCAGGCTGTTTCTGGCGTTCTGGCTGGTGCTGGTCACCCACCCGATCCTCGATTCATTCACGGTATACGGCACGCAACTGTTCTGGCCATTGCAGTTCACCCCGCAAAGCTGGGCCAGTGTGTTCATCATCGATCCTGTCTATACCGTGCCACTGCTGGCGGCCGTGCTCTACGCTGCGGTCAGGGGTGTCAGCGCCCAGGCGCTGCGGCTGATGAGCCTGGCCCTGGTGTTCAGCACGGCCTACCTGGGTTTCGGTCTGGCCGGGCGCATGGCAGCCGAGCAGCGTTTCCAGGCGGCCCTCGACCAGCAGGGGGTTGTCGCCAGCGACGTGCGTGCGGTGCCGATCGCGTTCAACAGCCTGGTCTGGCGCGTGCTGGCCAAGACCCCGGAGGGTGACTATTACGAGGGCATCAGCAGTGTGTTCGACCGTGCGCCCCCGGAAATGCAGCGTCTGCCGCGTAACCTGCAGCTTGCCGCTGCATTGGCCGACAACCCCCTGTTGCAGCGGCTGCGCTGGTTTACCGATGACTGGCTGCGCTACGACGAGGTGGGCGGTGCGCTGGTGGTCACCGACCTGCGCATGGGGATCCCGGGCAATTACACCTTCCGCTTCAACATGGGCCACCGCGATGCTCAGGGGCAATGGGTTGCCGACACGCCCACCGCGTGGCGTGGCAGCGGAGCAGGCTCGATGTTCAACCGCCACGACCTGGCGTTGATCTGGCGCCGCATCCTGGACCAGCAACCCCCGCTGCCGTTGGCCGCCTGGACCACCCAATACCTGCATCAGGCCGACGGCCCCGGGCGCTGAGGCGTGCGTTCGGCAGGGCTGGACCTGGTCAAGTGGACGGCGATCGTGACCATGGTCGCCGACCATCTACGTTTCATCTGGCCAGCCGCGGACGGGCTGTTCATCGTCGGTCGCCTGGCCTTCCCCTTGTTCTGCCTGGCGATCGCTGTGAATGTCGGGCGCAGCCCAGCGGGTCGGCTGTTCACCCGCACCAACCTGCGCTACCTGGGCTGGATGCTGACGTTCATGGTCCTGTCTGAAGGCCCTTACCGTTGGCTGGACGCCACCACCCAGACCTTCAGCGTGATCCCCACACTGACCTTGGGGCTGCTGGTGGCGTGGGCGGTGCACCACCCAACGGCGGCAGCGCGGCTGATCGGCCTTGTCGCCTTGGTGATCGCAACGTTGGGCAGCGCGCAGCTGATGTATGGGTTGCCCGGCGTCCTGCTGCCTAGCGCCTGGCTGATGGCGCGCAGCCGAGGGGGCGTGGCCTGGCTGCTGCCGTGCCTGTTGGCTGTGGCGGGCAACCTGACCAACAGTTGGTTGTTCGAACACCTGCTGGCACCGGTCACGTTGTTGACCATGGCCGCTGCAGCCCTGGCCATCCCTGTCGGGTGCAGATTGCTGCGCCACGACCATTGGCCCGTGCCTGCGGTGGGGCGTTGGGGGTATCTGTTCTACCCGGTGCACCTGCTGGTCATCAAGGGCCTGCGGTGGATGCTGTAACGAGGCCCTTGCATTACTGCAATATGCACCCATCTAAGCGGGTCTTGAGTATCTGCAGGTACCGGACATGGAACCCAACCGCTTCGGCGACATCACCGCTTTCGTCAGTGCCGCGAAGGCGGGCAGCTTTACCGCTGCAGCGGCGAGCCTGGGGCTGACCCGCTCCGCCGTGGGCAAGAGCATCGCGCGGCTGGAGGCGCGCATGGCGGTACGCCTGCTCAACCGTACCACGCGCAAATTGAGCCTGACCGATGAGGGTTTGGTGGCGTATGAGCGCTGGCGGCAGATTCTGGATGACCTGGACGAAGTGGAAACCACCATGGCCCAGCGGCGCGGCAAGCCCAGCGGCACACTGCGCCTGACCGCGCCGTTGTCGTTGGGCCAGCGCCATGTGCTACCGGTGCTCGATGCTTACCTCAAGCAATGGCCGGAACTGCGCGCCGACATCCGCTTTACCGACCGGTTCGTCGACCTGGTCGAGGAGGGCATTGACGTGGCCGTGCGGATCGGTGCACCCAAGGAAGACTCACAGCTGCTCACACGCACTGTGGCCTGGCAGCAGTTCGTCACCTGCGCTTCGCCCGATTATCTGCGCCGGCACGGGGTGCCGCAGGTGCCGGCAGACCTTTACGGGCACGACAAGATCGCCTTCCTGACAGGTGAAAAATCCATGCCCTGGCGCTTTCACACCCAGGAGGGCCTGCACCTGTGCGAGGAGCCGGGGCGGCTGAATATCGACAGTTCCGAAGCCATGCTCGATGGTGCACGGGCAGGGTTCGGGCTGATTCACCTGCCCACCTACATCACCGGGGAGGACCTTCGCGCCGGCACCCTGGTGGAAGTGCTGCACGCCTACAGGCCGCCGGCGGATCCCATTCGGGTGGTGTACCCCAGCAAACGCCACCTGTCGCCGCGAGTACGCGGGTTCATCGATCTGCTGGTGGCGAGCTGGGAGCAGGGCGTGCCCTGGGAACAATGATTGCGCACGTCAGGCCCCTGAAGCCGGGTTCATGCCGGGTGCATCTACGGCGTCTGATCCGTAGATGCGGGGCCGGTCATGCCATCAAGCCTGTTGCAGGAACGGGTAATCCGTATACCCCTGCGGTCCGTTCGCATAGTCGAACTGTGGCCGATGTTCATTCAGTGGCGCCTTGATCAGCAGGCGTTCCACCAGGTCCGGGTTGGCGATGAAGCTGCGGCCGAACGCCACGGCATCGATCAACCCACGCCCGATCAGGTCTTCGCCTTTCTCGGCGGTGTAGGCGCCTGCGGCAATGATCACGCCTGGGTAAGCCGCCCGAATAGCCTCACGGAAGCTATCGCGCAGCGGCTTGCCGCCCGCCCAGTCCGGCTCGGACAGGTGCAGGTAGGCCAGGTTGCGCTTGGCCAGTTCCTTGATCAAATACAGCCCTGCGGCCTCTTGATCTTCGCCATTGTCCACGCCATTGAAGCCACCCAACGGGAAAATGCGGATACCGACGCGCTCGGCGCTCCAGCCGGCAATGGCGGCATCCACCGCTTCGAGCACGATACGGGCGCGGTTCTCGACACTGCCGCCATAACGGTCCTCGCGCTGGTTGGCGCTGGGGGTGAGGAACTGATGCAAAAGGTAGCCGTGGGCGGCATGCAATTCGATGAAGTCGAAGTCGGCTTCGCGAGCATTGACCGCGGCCTGGCCGAAATCGGCGACGATGCCGGCGATTTCTTCCTCGCTCAGCGCACGCGGTGCAGAGGTCTCGGTGCGCACCAGGTTGCCTTGTTCGTCCCGCAACGTGGTACGGGCATTGGCAGCCAGGGCACTGGGCGCTACAGGTGCCTGGCCACCAGGCTGCAAGGACGTGTGCGAAACACGGCCGGTGTGCCAGACCTGCACGGCGCTGTGGCCGCCTGCAGCGTGAATGCCTTCGTTCACCAGGCGCCAGGCGGCGATCTGCTCGGCGCTGTGAATGCCTGGCGAGCCCGAGTAACCCTTGGCCTGGAAGGAGATTTGCGTAGCCTCGGTGATGATCAGGCCGGCACTGGCACGCTGGGCGTAGTACTCGGCCATCATCTGCGTGGGTACATCACCGGGCTCCCGGCTGCGCAGGCGGGTGAGGGGCGCCATGAACACGCGGTTGGGCAACGTCAGTGGGCCGATCTGCAAGGGTTGGAAGAGTTTCATTGCCGCTCCGAAGGTGAAAAACCAATGGCGCGCACGATACCGGGATGATTGGGGAATGGGGGGACCGGCACCCCGGCTGCGGGCTCCCCAATGGTTTTTGTTGATGCAGTTCGGCACCTTTTGGGCCGGCGAACGGCTGGCACACCTGTGTCATGCCTGCAGCAATTGTTTCATCGCTGCGCCAGTGGCACTGGCCTGGTGTTTCCCTGCAGTGCAGTGCCGAACCGCTCTGGCATGGAGGTTTGGCGAGCGCGTGCTATCAGTGGCACAGCCGTTGCTCTGTGTGTTACCGACGCCTGATGCGGTGTCCATAACAAGAACGGAGAACCGAGCATGAATCGAACAGGCCCACACCGTCGGCCTCTGCCGCACTTGCTGAGCTGCCTGGCCTTGAGCCTGGCGTGCAGCGCACCTGCTTTGGCCGCCGAAGTCGACGGCCAGCGCATCATCGACGCCGACAAGGAACCCGGCAACTGGATGAGCCACGGCCGAACCTATGACGAGCAGCGCTACAGCCCGCTCAAGGCGATCAACCAGGACAATGTCAACCAGCTCGGTCTTGCCTGGAGTTACAAGCTAGACCTTGACCGGGGTGTGGAAGCGACACCGATCGTGGTTGACGGGGTGATGTACACCACCGGGCCGTTCTCGGTGGTATATGCCCTGGACGCGCGCAATGGCGCGCTGCTGTGGAAGTACGACCCGCAGTCCGACCGCCACCGCGCCGGTGAAGCCTGCTGTGACGCGGTCAACCGCGGGGTGGCGGTGTGGCAGGGCAAGGTCTACGTTGGCGTGCTCGATGGCCGCCTGGAGGCGATCGATGCCAAGACCGGCAAGCGCGTGTGGTCGGTGGACACCCGCGATGACACCAAGCGCAGCTACACCATCACCGGGGCACCGCGGGTGGTCAATGGCAAGGTGATCATTGGCAATGGCGGCGCCGAATTCGGTGTGCGCGGGTACGTGACGGCGTACGACGCCGAAACCGGCAAACAGGCCTGGCGCTTCTTCACCGTACCGGGCGACCCCAAGCTGCCGCCCGAGAACAAAGCCATGGAAATCGCCAGCAAGACGTGGCACGGCGACGCTTATGTCGAGTGGGGCGGCGGCGGTACCGCCTGGGACTCGTTCGCCTACGACCCGGAACTCAACCTGTTGTATATCGGCGTGGGCAATGGCTCGATGTGGGACCCGAAATGGCGCAGCCAGGCCAAGGGCGACAATCTGTTCCTGTCCTCGATCGTCGCGGTCAACGCTGACACCGGCGAATACGCCTGGCACTACCAGACCACGCCAGGCGATGCCTGGGATTTCACCGCCACTCAGCACATGATCCTGGCCGAGCTGCCGATTGACGGCAAACCACGCAAAGTGCTGATGCAGGCCCCAAAAAACGGCTTTTTCTACGTGCTGGACCGTGCCACCGGCGAGCTGCTGTCGGCGAAGAACATCGTGCCGGTGAACTGGGCCAAGGGTATCGACATGAAAACCGGGCGGCCGATCCTCGACGATGAGGCGGCGGCCTACTGGAAGGACGGCAAGCGCAAGCTGGTGACCCCAGCGTTCTGGGGCGCCCACGATTGGCACCCGATGTCCTACAACCCCGACACGGGCCTGGTGTACATCCCGGCGCATATCATGTCGGCCTACTACGAACACATCCCCGAGGCGCCCAAGCGCAACCCGTTCAAGAGCGTTTACCAGCTGGGGCTGCGTACCGGCATGATGCCCGAAGGCGCTGAAGGCCTGCTGGACATGGCCAAGAGCTGGTCGGGCAAGCTGATCGCCTGGGACCCGGTCAAGCAGGCGCCGGCGTGGGAAGTACCGTACATCACCATCTTCAACGGCGGCACCCTGAGCACTGGCGGTAACCTGGTGTTCGAAGGCAGCGCCGATGGCCGGGTGATCGCCTATGCCGCCGATTCAGGCAAAAAGCTCTGGGAGTCGCCCGCCGCCAGTGGCGTGATGGCAGCGCCGATCACCTATTCGGTGGACGGCGAGCAGTACGTGACGTTCATGGCCGGCTGGGGCGGGGCGTTCTCCACCTTTGCCGGGGCGCTGTCGCTGCGCGCCGGGGTGCAGCCGTTCGCCCAGGTGCTGACCTACAAGATCGGCGGTACCGCCAAGTTGCGTGAGCCGGCGCCACCGGCCGATGCACCGGAGCCGCCCGCGCTGAGCGCCGATGCGCAGACGGTCGCTGTCGGGGCAGCGCTGTATGACGGCAACTGTTCGCAGTGCCACGGCATTCACGCCGTCAGTGGCGGCGTGCTGCCCGACTTGCGCAAGCTCACTGCCGAAAAGCACCAGATGTTCCTTGGCATCCTCTATGGCGGCCGGGTCCCCGATGGCATGCCTTCGTTCGCCGACAACCTCAACCCCGAGCAGGTCGAGCAGGTGCACCAGTACCTGATCAAGCGCGCCCATGACTTGAAGGCCGAAGGCGATGCGTGGCAGCGCTTCAGCGCCAAGCCCGTCGCCCAGCCGCCCCTGGCCGACAACACACCACAGGAGTGACACGAGCATGACTGACACGACCTACCAGAACTTCATCGACAACACGTTCGTGCCCAGCGAGGCGCTGATCGAGGTGTACAACCCGGCCAACGCTCAGTTGCTCGGCCGGGTGCCGGAAACCCCGGCTGAACAGGTGGAGCGCGCCATTGCCGCGGCGCGCAAGGCGCAAAAGGGCTGGGCGGCGAAGACAGCCATCGAACGGGCAGGCTACTTGCGCCAGATCGCCAACAAGGTGCGGGCCACTGCCGACCGCCTGGCGCGGATCATTACCCAAGAGGGCGGCAAGGTGCCGGCGTTGGCCCAGGTCGAGGTCAACTTTACCGCTGACTACCTGGACTACATGGCTGAATGGGCGCGGCGCCTGGAAGGCGAGGTACTGAGCAGCGACCGCGCCCACGAACACATCTTCCTGATGCGCAAGCCATTGGGTGTGGTGGCGGGGATTCTGCCGTGGAATTTCCCGTTCTTCCTCATCGCACGCAAGATGGCGCCGGCGCTGCTCACCGGCAATACCATCGTGGTCAAGCCCAGTGAGGAAACGCCCATCAATTGCTACGCGTTCGCCCAGTTGGTGGCCGAGACAGACCTGCCTGCGGGGGTATTCAACGTGGTCGGTGGCAAAGGGGCGAGCGTTGGTCACGGCCTGTCGAGCCATGCCGGTGTCGACCTGGTGAGCTTCACCGGCAGCGTGGCGACTGGTGCACGGATCATGGCTGCGGCGGCACCGAACATTACCAAGCTCAACCTCGAACTGGGCGGCAAGGCGCCGGCGATCGTGCTGGCTGATGCCGACCTGGAGCTGGCGGTGAAAGCCATCGTAGCCTCGCGCGTGATCAACACCGGCCAGGTCTGCAACTGTGCCGAACGGGTGTATGTGCAGCGCAAGGTGGCCGACGCCTTCGTCGACAAGGTAGGCCAAGCCATGGCGGCCACCCGTTATGGCGACCCCTCGCGCCAGGCCGACCTGGACATGGGGCCGCTTATCAACCAGGCCGGCCTCGACAAGGCGGCGCAGATGGTGCGCACGGCTGTAGAGCAGGGCGCGCAGGTGGTGACCGGGGGGCAGGTGGCCGACCTCGGCGCCGGGTTCCATTACCAGCCGACCGTGTTGGCCGGGTGTACGGCGGACATGGAGATCATGCGCAAGGAGGTTTTCGGACCGGTATTGCCGATCCAGGTGGTCGATGATCTGGACGAGGCGATTGCCTTGGCCAATGACAGCGAGTACGGGCTGACTTCGTCACTCTATACCCGTGACCTCAATGCCGCGCTGAAGGCCTGCCGCGAGATCGACTTTGGCGAGACCTACATCAACCGTGAGAACTTCGAAGCCATGCAGGGCTTCCACGCCGGTGCGCGCAAGTCTGGCATCGGCGGGGCGGATGGCAAGCACGGGTTGTATGAGTACACGCGTACGCAGGTGGTGTATATCCAGGGGTGAGCGATCACGGCATCTCCCTGTCGCCAGCCAGCTGAGTAGGGGTTGGCGACGGGCTGCAAAGCCGGCGCAAATGCTCGCTGGTCCCGTCGAGCGCGCTCGGGCTATTACAGCTCTGCTATGGGGGCTGCTGCGCAGCCCATCGCCGGCAAGCCGGCTCCCACCCCGACCGCGCTGTTCTTCAGACCTGGGCTTTACCTGTGGAAGCAACGGTCTTACCCATTTCTAAAACTCGGCGCAATCCAAGTGGGAGCCGGCAAGCCAGCTCACACCGAGACCGCGTAGTTGTTCAGGCCTGCGCTTTACCTGTGGAAACAACGGTCTTACCCATTTCTAAAACTCGGCGCAATCCAGGTGGGAGCCGGCTTGCCGGCGATTGGGCCGCACGGGTCACACCATCAGGTTCGGCTGCACGATCCCGTAGCGCTTCATCTTGCGGTACAGCGTCGAGCGCGAAATACCCAACGCCTGCGCCGCTGCACTCATGTTCCAGCGCTCACGCTTCAAAACCTCCAACAAGTGCCGCACCTGAAGGTCTTCCACCCGCTGCTCGAGCGCTCCAGGCTGCGCCAGCGCTGGGCTGTCCAGCAACTCCTGGGGCAAGTCGGCCAGCTCGATCACCCCGCCTTCGGCCAGCGCCACCGCTTGGCGCAATGCGTTGAGCAGTTGGCGCACATTTCCCGGCCACGCATGCTCCAGCAGGCAACGATGCGCCTCTGTGCTCAAACGCAAACGCGACCCCGCCGACACGCTACACAGCAGTGTATCGATCAGCTCGCGGCGGTCGCTGCGTTCACGCAGGGCCGGCAACCGCATGCGCATCCCGCACAGGCGATAGTAAAGGTCCTCGCGAAAGCGCTTCTCGCCAATCATGGCCTGCAGGTCCTGGTGCGTCGCCGATATCACCTGGATATCCAGCGGCACCGGCGTTTCGGCCCCCAGCGGTACCAGTTCACGTTCGGCCAGCACTCGCAGCAGCCGCGTTTGCAGGTGTGCGGGCATGTCACCGATCTCATCGAGAAACAGCGTGCCGCCATTGGCGTGCTCCAGCTTGCCCTTCATGCCTTTGCGGCTGGCACCGGTGAAACTGCCAGCGCGGTAGCCGAACAGTTCGCTTTCGATCAATGACTCGGGTATCGCGGCGCAATTGAGCGCCACGAACGGCTTGGCATGGCGCTGGCTGGCCTGGTGCAGGGCGCGGGCGAACGCCTCCTTGCCAGTACCGGTTTCGCCGTTGAGGAGGATGGCGATGTCCTTGTCCAGCACCTTGCGCAGCCGGCGCACGCCTTGTTGCAGTTGCGCGTCCTGGCCGGCCAACTGATCGAGGCCGGGGTGGCCAGCCCGCGATTGCATCGGCGGTGCAGCCCGTAGCGGGCGGTAGCCTGCCGGGACGCGCAGGCCCACGTCCAGTAAAAGCGGCTGAGCCGGGCCACGCAACTGGGTACCGCGGGCGCCGCCACGGGTGAGCTCAAGCAATTGGTCGATATCAGCGTGCAACAGCTGTTCGACAGGCGCCCCTAGTAACGTGCCGCCATACGCCAGGAAGGCTGCCCGATTGGCACCGATCACCCGGCCAGCCTCATCCAGCGCCAGCAACTGCTCGGCCGCCAGGTCCGAGAACTCGTCACGCGGTTTCAGCGCCAGGGTCAGGCGGTCGCGGTAGCGTTCGCGAAAATGGCTGTTCTCGATCAGCCGGGCGTAGAGGGTCACCAGTTGCAAGGTCAGGTGCTGTGCTTGCTTGGGGCCATCGTTGTACAGGCAGGTGGCATTGAGGCAACCGAGCAATTGATTGTGGGCATCGAAGATCGGCGACACCGAGCAGCTCAGGCGCGCGTTGGCGGCCAGGAAGTGCTCTTGACGGTGGATGGTCAGGGCCTGGCCGCACGCCAGCGCGGTGCCGATGCCGTTGGTGCCGGCTACCGACTCGTCCCAGCGCGCGCCAACGATCAGCCCCGAGCGCGTATAGCGTTGCGGGGCGGGCGGCAAGCGGGCATCGAGGGTAATACCCTCGGCGTCGCTGAGCAGCACGGCGAAGCCTGCATCCACCACCCGCCGCGCCAGGCCGCTGACACCTTGGCTGGCGATGGCCAGGTAGGCCTCATGCTGGGCTTGGTGCAGGCGGATTTCGGTTGCACTGAGCATGTTGTCGACATGGCGCAGTTCAGGGTCCAGGTGATGCTGGTTGATGCTGCGGTACCAGGACTCGGCGATAACAGGTTCCGGCATCAGGCCGCGTTCGGCGAAATGGCAATCGACGAACGCAGCCAGCTCACTGGCGTGGGGTGAGGCGGTGTGCGCGGCCATGGGCGCTCCACGAAATTCTTGTTATTGGAGGTGGGGAAAACCATAGCTGATTTTTGCAGGCTCGGCAGCCAGGCTGGCGCGGGGCGAAAGCGTTCAACCGATCAGCTCAAGCGCCTGCGCCAGGCTCAATGACCGCTTCATGCGCTGCGACAGCTGCGCCATGGCATCGGAATAGCCCCTGGCGATCACCGCTTGCACCTGCTCACCTGCACATTGCAAGGCAATGAAGTCGCCTTGTTCCGGCTGCCCGACAAATTCGATGCGGTCCCAGTCGCGCGCATGCCCCAGTACTTCATAAGTGAGCCCATGCTGATAGGTCCAGAAGAACGGCACGTCGTCATACCGGCGCTGCTCGCCCAGCATGTTGGCAGCCGCGATGACACCGTGTTGCTGAGCCAGGCGCCAATGCTCGATGCGCACCGGGCGGCCGGTGAGGGGGAAGGTCGCGATATCGCCGGCAACCCATAGCCGATCGGCGGCCTGCAAGTGGGCGTCCGCTGAAATGGACCGGTCTTCCGCCAATTGCACGCCCTGCACGAAGGCAGTGGCCGGGGTGACGCCGGTACCGAGCAAGACCAGTGACGTGTCGAGGGTCTCACCGTTGCTCAGCTGCACGGCTTCGACGTGCTGCGTACCGACGAAGCGTTCGACCTCGGTCGGGCCATGAAACACCACGCCCTTGCCCTCATGCAGCGCGCGAATGGAGCGGCCAATGCGCTCCCCCAACGGCGTGCGTAACGGAACTTCGTGGCGGGTGACCACGTGGACCTGTGCGCCGTATGCGCACAGTGCCGATGCGGCCTCCAGGCCGATGAAACCGTCACCGACGATCACCACGGGCTGGCCGGGTTCGGTGGCATCGAGCAGGCGCGCTGCATCTTCGCGCGAACGCAGCGTGAGGATGCCCGCCAGGCCTGCACCGGGCAGGTCTGGGCGTTTTGGCTTGCCGCCGGTGGCCAATAATGCTGCGTCATAATCGATGCGTTGGCCGTCAGCGAGGATGATCTGGCGTTTTTTGGCATCCAGCAGGCGCACCTTGGCCGAGCGCCGTTCCAGTTGGCCGGTGCGCAACTGGTCAGCGTCAAGCAGCGCCGGCACCTCGTCCGGCGGCATTTCGCCGGCAATCACGAATTTGCTCAGCGCGGTCCGGTCATACGCCGGTTGCCGTTCCTGGTCGAGCCACACCAGGCGCCCGCCGAACCCATGGGCCAGCAGCGTGGCAACTGCCGCCGAGCCTGCGGCACCGGCGCCGATGACGACGAAGCAGCGCGCATCGCTGTGGCGCGGTGGCTCGGGTTGCGGCAGAGGCTGGTCATCGACCCAGACTTCGCCATCCTTGACCCAGGCGCGGTAGCGGCGCAGGTCTGCCAACGCCGGGGGCTCGCAGACCACACCCTCGTCGATGGCGAAAGCAGCCTTGTGCCAGGGACAGACCAGCAGGCCGTTGCACACCACGCCTTCATCCAGCGGCGCGCCGGCGTGCGGGCAATAGGCCTGATAGGCGCGGACCTGCCCGGCGCTGCGGATCAGGATCACTTCTTCGCTGCCGGCCTGTACCCGCAGGGGGCGGTTGGGGTCCAGCTGGTTGAGGCGGGCCACGGCGTAGGCGGTCATGGGAGTCTCCAAAGGGGGCCTTTGGAATCATTTGACGCCTCGGACGGGAGGGTGATGCGTTGACCTGACGACCGGAAACGCCGAGTCGCTTCCCGGCGAAACATGCCCGATGTGGCAGCCGCCTTGCCGTCAACGGGGCCGCAGAGCGGCCCCACGCACTCAATGGGCCCGGGCCGCCGCCAGGGCACTGGCGCGCGTCACCCGCAGCGCCACCAGGCTCCCCAGCACGATCAGTGCTGCCAGTGAATACAAAGCGGCGTCGGTCGAACCGGTCTGGTCCTTGATGAAGCCAACCCAGTACGGGCTAAGGAACCCGGCCATCTGCCCCACCGAGTTGATGATCGCCAGGCCCGCGACCGCGGCACTGGCGCTGAGCAGTGCGGTGGGCAACGGCCAGAACATCGGCAGGCCGGTGAGGGCCCCCATGGTGGCGATCGACAGGCCCAGGATGGCGATGGCCGGGGTAGCGGCAAAGTTGACCGCAATCAGCAAACCGACAGCGCCCATCAGCATCGGCACCACCAGGTGCCAGCGGCGTTCGTTGCGCAGGTCCGCCGAGCGGCCACAGAGGATCATGAACACACCCGCCAGCAGGTACGGAATGGCGCTCAGCCAGCCGATCAGCAGCGGGTTGTCGAAGCCCATGTTCTTGATGATCGACGGCAGCCAGAAGTTGATCGCGTAGACACCGCTCTGAATGCAGAAATAAACGAAGCCGAAGGTCCAGATCAATGGGTTGGTCAGCACGGCGAGCACACCGTCGCCATTGGCGACGGGTTTGCTGGCGGCATCTGCCTTCAAGTCGGCCTCGATCAGCTGGCGTTCGGCGGGGCTCAGCCAGGCGGCTTTGTGGTAACCATCGCTGAGCATGCCAATGGCCAGGAAACCCAGCGCCACGGTTGGCAGGCCCTGTATCAGGAACATCCACTGCCAGCCTGCCAGGCCATGCTGGCCCGTGGCGAAGTGTTCGAGAATCCAGCCGGAGAAAGGCCCGCCGAGCAGGCCCGATACAGGGATCGCCGACATGAACAAGGCCATGATCCGGCCACGGCGGTCTGCCGGGAACCAGCGCGAGAGGTACAGCACCACACCCGGAAAGAAGCCTGCTTCAGCAGCGCCGGTCAGCAAGCGCAGGGTGTAGAACTCGGTCGGGGTGGTGACGAACAGCAGGCAGGTCGAGAGACTGCCCCAGGCGATCATCATCGCCGCAATCCAGCGCCGCGGGCCGAAGCGGTTGAGCGCCAGGTTGCTTGGCAGGCCACAGAGCACATAGCCGATGAAGAAGATCCCGGCACCCAAGCCGTAGACGGTTTCGCTGAATTTGAGCGCGTCGAGCATTTGCAGCTTGGCGAAGCCGACATTGACGCGGTCGAGGTAGTTGAACAGGTAGCAGATGAAAATGAACGGAATCAGCCGCAGGGTGATGCGCCGGTAAAGCGCGTTGCGGGTGATGTCTGTGCCTTGGTCAGGGGCAGGGCTGTGTGCCATGATCGGGTTCTCTATTGTTATGGTTGTCGCCGCGTCGCCTGTGCCGGCGCTCGCCCTGATGAGTCTCGGGCAGTGCGACGCAGCTGTCTTTGTGCTTTTGCACAGCCATCTGGGCAAGACGCTGTGCTCGCGAACAAAACCTAACATCCTCAAGGATCCCCGAATGTTCGAACTGGACCATGACCTGGCGCAGGATATTGTCGATCGGGCAATGGCCATTCTGCCGTGCAATGTCAATGTCATGGACAGCCAGGGGCTGATCCTGGGCAGTGGCGAACCGGAGCGCATCAATACCCGCCACGAAGGCGCGCAACTGGTATTGGCCAACGGCCGAATCGTTGAGCTCGATGCAGAGGCCGCCAAGTGCCTCAAAGGTGTTCAACCGGGGGTGAACCTGCCGCTGATGCTCGATGGGCGGCTGATCGGGGTGCTGGGGCTGACGGGTGAGCCGCAACAGCTGCGCACCTACGGCGAACTGGTGCGCATGACCGCCGAAATGCTCTTGGCTCAGCGCCACTTGCAGGTTGAACAGCAATGGCGGCGCCAGCGGTGTGACGACCTGCTGGCGTTGCTGCTCGGTGGCACCGGCGACTCGCCGCGGCTGCTGGACGAAGCGCAGCAATTGGGCCTGAAACCGCAATTGCCACGGGTGCCGTGCTTGTTCGAACTGAGCGCCGGCCCGGCGGCCGAGGCCTTGGCCGCCTGGTTGATGAACCGTTACCCAGACAGTTGGTGCGTGAGCCCGGCGCGCGATTCCTTGCTATGGTGCCGCCCGGCCGGTGTCGTGCTGGACGATCAGCGCCTGTTCGAGCGCGTGCAGCGCAGCGGCTGGCAGATCGAGCGCCTGGCGCTGGGCAGCCCGGCGCAGAGCCTTGAGCAGTTGCGCCGCGGTTACCGGCGGGTCCGTGACCTGCTCGCCTATGGCCGCGAAGTGTTGCCGGGCGAGCGCCTGTTGAGCCTTGCGCGTTACCGTCTGCCGGCTTTGCTGTGGCGCCATCGCAATGAAGATGCGCTGGATGAGCTGCTTGAGCCGCTGCGCCGCATTGGCGCCAAGGATGCCAGCGGGCAATTGCTCGCCACCTTGCGCGCGTGGTGTGCGCATGATGGCCAGAGCCAAGCCTGCGCCGATGCTCTTGGCATCCACCGCAACAGCCTGCGCTACCGCCTGGAACGCATTGCCGAGCTGGGCGAGGTCGACCCGCTGCGTCTGGAAGGCATGTTGAGCCTGTACCTGGGGTTGCAGCTGTTGCCAGCGGCTTGAGCGGGGCAAAAAAGGCATTTGCCCAAACAAGCTACCGGCCATTTGTGCATCCGACCGAGGCCCGCACGCCAGACAACTGTCAGCATGCGGCTATCTGGACAGGAGAATCCCCATGAAAATCGTCATCGCCCCCGACTCGTTCAAGGACAGCCTCGATGCTGCCGGTGTCGCCCGTGCCATTGCCGCCGGCCTGGCCGAAGCGCTGCCGACCGCCGAGTTGCTCGAGTGCCCCATGGCCGATGGTGGCGAAGGCACCATGCAGGCGATTGTCGCTGCCAGCCACGGCGAGCTGCGCCGGCAAACCGTACGCGGGCCACTGGGCCAGCGCGTGCAGGCCAGCTGGGGCTGGCTGGCCGACAGCCGCACGGCAATCATCGAGATGGCCCAGGCCAGTGGTATCCAGCTGCTGCCGAGTGCGCAGCGCGATGCCTGCCGCAGCTGCACCTGGGGTACCGGCGAGCTGATCGACGCTGCGCTCAGCGCAGGGGCACAGCGCATCGTCCTGGCGATTGGTGGCAGTGCGACCAACGATGGCGGCAGCGGCATGCTGCGGGCCTTGGGCCTGCGCTTGCTGGACGCCGACGGCCAGCCACTGGCAGACGGCGGCCTGGCCCTGGCCGGGCTGGCACGCATCGATGCCAGTGGCTTGGACCCACGCCTGGCGCAGGTTCAGGTCGACGTGGCGGCCGACGTCGACAACCCCCTGTGCGGGCCCAATGGTGCTTCGGCGATCTTCGGGCCTCAAAAGGGCGCCAGCCCCGAGCAGGTCCAGGCCCTGGACAAAGCGCTGAGCCACTTTGCCGACCATTGTGCGCAGCTGCTGGGCCAAGACGTGAGAGCACTGCCAGGGTGTGGCGCGGCCGGCGGCATGGGCTTCGCTGCCAAGGCCTTCATGCAGGCGCAGTTCCGCCCTGGCGTGGAAGTGGTCGCGGAGCTGGCCGGCCTCGATGCGCTGGTACAAGGCGCCGACCTTGTGATCACAGGTGAGGGCCGCTTCGATGCTCAGACCCTGCGGGGCAAGACCCCGATGGGCGTGGCCCGGGTCGCCAAGCGCCACGGGGTGCCGGTGGTGGTGCTGGCGGGCACGTTGGGCGACGGCTATCAGCAGTTGTATGCGCATGGCATCGATGCGGCCTTTGCCCTGGCCAGCGGGCCGATGACCCTGGAGCAGGCGTGCGCCGACGCCGCGCACTTGTTGCAGGCCCGGGCAAACGATATCGCGCGGGTATGGCGGTGCGCCCAAGGGCGTTGAAGCCTCTGCGGCAAACATGGCGATGCGCCGCGTGGGCGGCGCACGATCGCAAAGATGCTGATAAAGCCCGTGGCATGCCCTAAATACCTCACCTGCTCGACCGCCTGCCTGGCTGCGTGGCGATAGTGCTGCAGCCGGACACCCCTTGGGAAATACCAAAATCATCTTTGTCTGATATCCCGCCGGATCCACGGCGCGATGAGGGAAATGCGTTCGGAAAAAGCGCACTTAATGATCAGGTTTTACCTGCTGAAGTTGCTGAATAATACCCCGCGCCTATCACCGGCGGTTTCAAATAAGTATTTTACTTGAGCCGGACGCTCGCCAATTCTCTGCGCTGTTCATTCGAGAGGGCGAGTCGATGTTAGTTCATAGCGACCAGGATTACGGCGTGCTGCAGGCCGCGGAACGCGAGCTTCAGCTGCAAGCGGGGCAGGTGCCCGACGCCGCATTTTATGAACGCAAGTTGCAAGCAGTTTGGACGCGAGCACAACACAGCGCCCATTACGCAAACATAGGTCCTTACAGTGCAACGGCCTTCCAGCAGTTGCCCGTGACCGCCAAGGCATTGCTCAAGGATCAACCGCTCAAGTTCTGCACCGTAGAACTCGGTGAGGCGGCCAAGTATTACGCGACCACCGGCACCACTGGCGAGCCGACGCCAACCCCGCGTTTGAAAGAAGACATCATCTGGAACGCCGTCAGCGTCGCCAGCCATTGGCGGACAGTGCTGCGCCCGGGGGCTCGGGTGGCCAACCTGATGCCATCGGACATCGTGCCGGTAGGTGACCTGATCGCCAATGTCTGCGAGTACCTGGACGTTTCCCACGTGCGCCTCTATCCCTTCACCACCGGTATTACCGACTGGGAGCGCGTGTGCAAGACCTTCGACACGTATCGGCCTACGGTGCTGTTCATCGCGCCGGGTGTCTTGGTGCAACTGACCCGCTACCTGAAACAGCGCGAATTGCTGCACAGCTTCGCCGGGTCGGTGCGCTCGATCATGTTGCTTGGCGAGGTCAACACCCAGCCGTTCCGTGAACGCCTGGCGCGTTGGTGGCAATGCGAGGTGTTCGATGCCAGCTACGGCAGTACCGAAACAGGCACCCTGGCCGCAGTGGGCGAAGACCTGCAGATGCGCCTGGCCACAGCGAGCAATCATTTCGAGCTGCTGTTGCCCGACGGCAAGCTGGTGACCCCGGCCGAGGGCCTCACGGGCCGCCTGGTGGTTACGCCGCTGAACCTCTATGCACGGCCGCTATTGCGTCTGGACACCGGTGACAGCGTGACCATCACCTCGCCTTGGGCGCCAGGCCGGATCAGCCCGACACTGCAGGTCAACGGGCGTGACAGCGACAGCGTCCGGGTGGCGGGGGTAGGCCTTGAAATCCGCGCGGTCGAGGAGGTGGTCTACGGCAGTTGCGATGCCACCGGGTATGTCATCGAAGTGGACCGCCAGGCTGACAGCGCCGCGCTGATTCTCGAACGTGACGTGGTCTGGGACACCAGCCAGGAAGCGCGCCTGCAAGCGCATCTGCTGGAGCGCTCCGAGCAGCACATGGGGCTGCGCTGGAGCCGTGTACTGTTCGTCAACAACCTGTCGGCGCTGAACAAGAGTGGCGGGTCGCAAAAGAGCTGGAAGAAAACCAACCTGCGCTACGTCGGTGGCCAGCAATGACGCCGCCACGCTTCCCTGCGGGGCAGGGCCTGGGCAACGGCCAGGCGGATTTGTGGTGCACCTATGCGGCCATACGCAGCCTGGCCTGGGTCGAGCGCCTTGAGCAAGCCGATGCACCGGTATTGCAGGCCTACATCCTGTCTCGGCGTAACCGCGATGGCGGCTTTGCCTGGAGCAAGGGGATGCCGTCCGATGCCTGGGCGACGTTTTACTGCACCGAAACCCTGCACGACCTGGGCGTTGCGATTGAAAAGAGCGACGAGACAGCGGCCTGGATCACTACCCTGTTCGATGGAAACGCCTATGCCATGTGCCCGGGGCAGACGGCGGACGTGTGGGCCAGCCACTACGCGCTGCGCACCCTGATCGAAGTGTGCCAGGGCCAGGTAGCGGACCCCGCGCCCCTGTATGAATGGCTCGAAGGGTTGCAGTGTGCCAATGGTGGCCTGAGCTGGTCGGCGGATTTCGCCCGACGCAACCAGGCCGACACCCGCGCCTGTTTCTACGGCGTGATGGCTGCGCGAGCGTTGGCGCGCCAGGGCTTGCCAGCGCCGCAATGGGACCTGCCACGCTTGATCGGCTGGCTGCAGGCGCAGCAGCTGGATTGTGGCGGCTTTCGCTTCAGCGAAGCGGCGGCTGTGCCGTGCCTGTGGGCGACGTATCGCGCCACCGCCAGCCTTGCTGCATTGCAGGCGCAACCGCTGGGCCGTCAGCGCTGCGCCGAATGGATCGATGCCTTGCGCGGCCCGACCGGTGCGTTCGTACGCTGGGCCGGTTATGACGGTGAGGACGTCTGGGCGGCATTCTGCGCAGTGGGTTCACTCAAGGCACTGGGCGAGCCGGTGGCGCACCTGGCCGATGACGTGGCTGCATTCATCGCCACGTTGTGCATGCCCCAAGGCGGTTATTCGTATCGCCGCGCCGACACCGCCGCCGACGTGCTGACCACTGCGGCGGCTGTGCTGGGCGAGCGCCTGGCCCCGCAGCAGCGCGATGCAGCCCTGCGCTGGATCGAAGGCTGCCAGATGCCCAACGAAGCGGGGATCATGTACATGCCAGGCCGCGGTGCCGAGGTGCGGTGCACCAACTGGGGCCTTGCAGCGGGCGCCTTCGGTGGCCAGCCCGGGCCTCGCCAGGCGATCGGCCGCTGGCTGGCCTCGCTGCAGAACCCTGACGGCGGCTTCGGGTTCTGGGAGGGGCGCGGCTCGGACATGGTGTCCACCGCATCGGCCGTGTCGATCGTGCGGCAGTTGGGCGATGACAACGGCGTGGACCTCGCGGCCATCGAACGCTTCGTCGGCAGCTGCCGGCAAGCCCATGGCTACGCATCGTTCCCCCGGGGCGAAGTGTCACTGCGTGCCGGGTTGCAGGCCCTGGCCTGCCTGGCCCACACCGGCAACGACGTCACTGAGGCCGCCGCCGCGTTACTGGCTGCGCACAAAGTGCGCCAGGGGGGCTTCGCCAACCAGGGGCAGCGCATACCTGACCTGCTCAGTACCTACCAGGCGGTGGCACTGGCTGCCGAACTGGGCCTGCCGGTGGACCTTGCCCACCTGCGCTTTTTCCTCGACAAGGTGCACGGCGACGCCGGCCACGCCTGGTCGCCCTTGTTCCTGCAAGGGGTGGACGCGCTGTCCATTTGCCTGGGCCGCCTGCTCGACGCCTTTGCCCAAGGCCTGCACCAACAGCTGCCCAGCTTGCAGTTGTCGTAAGGAGCCGCCATGCCCACCCTCACTGTTAGCTGTGCACCGCTGCAATCCTTGGAGCGCAAGCGCCTGGCACTGGCCTTTACCCGCCAGCTCAAGCAACTGGGCGCTGACACTGCGCATTGCATGGTGTTCTTCAACCCATTACCTGAGGCCAGTGTGTTCAGTGCCGGCATGCCGATGCCGGTTGCCGACCGCGACGGCGCACCGGCGCAGTTCCATGTGCGCATCACCCTGTCGCAGGCCCGCGATCGTCACGCCCACCAGGCGCTGGCTGAAGGGCTGCACGGCTGCCTGCGCACGCAGTACCCCAACGCCTTCATTTACCTGCATTTCGATCCGATCCTGCCCGAGCACGTGTTCTTCAGTGCCGGAGCGGAATTGACCAACGCTGCCCACCAACAAGGAAAGACCGGCTCGTGAACGACCTCAGCATTGAACAGCGTATCCGCCAAACCCTCGGCCAGTTGCTTGGCGAGCACGTCGACGCGATCGACAAGCACGACAGCTTTCGTGACTTTCTTGGTGAACGCTTCGACAGCCTCATGGCTGTTGAAGTGATCACCGCCATCGAAGGCTGCTTCGACATCGAAGTGGACTACCTCAGCGACGATGTGCGCTTCTGGTTCGAAACCCTGGAAAAGATGGAACGCTTCGTCGGGCAAAAACTGGAAGATCAGCTGACCCTGCAGGCCGCCAAGTGAACGCCGAGCATCTGTTCACCACCTCCGGCTCAACGGGTGCGCCCCGGCAATGGCTGCGCAGCCAGGCGCAGATGGCGTGCGAAGCGGCCTTGATCCTCGGCCGCTGGGCGCCTGATGCACGGGAGATTTTCTCGTTCGCGCCGGCCTGCCACAGCTACGGCATGATCCTTGGCGAGGTCGGTGCGCGGGTTTTGCATGCGCGGTTGCACGCCTGTTCGCTGGAGCAGCAGCGCCTGCCAGCGCTCGAGGGCGACGGGCCGTGCGTGATTCTGGCCATTGCCAGTACCTGGCGCGTGCTGCCGGCGCTGCTGGCCCGGCTGAGCACCCGGCGTCAGGTACTGGTGGTGCACAGCGCCTCGCTGCTGCCCGCCGGTGCCATGGCCATTGTGCAGCGCCATGCCGGGCCCCAGGTACGTTTCATCGAACTGCTCGGTTCCACCGAAACCGGGGCCATGGCTTACCGCGAGCTGGATGCGCACAGTGACGCAGAGCAGCCCTGGACGCTGCTGGACGATGTGACACTGCTCAGCCCTCCTGGCCAGCCCTGTGCGCTGAACGTGGCCAGCCCGCGCATCGCCCGCCAGCCGGGCCAGGCACGCGCTGCCGCGACGCACCGTTGCGATGACCTGGTACGGGTGCTGGACGCACAGCGCTTCCAATGGTTGGGGCGGGCCAGCAGCCTGATCAAGGTCAATGGCCTGCGTGTCGATCTGGCCCGCGTGGCCAGTGATCTCGCCCAGCGCCTGGACTGCCCGACGTTGGCCTGCGTTGCCGTGGCCGATGCGTTGCGCGGCGAAGCGTTCGAGGTGCTGTACAGCGGCGAGACCCTCACCGAGCACGCGGTGCGGGAGGCTTTGCGCCAATTACCGCCGGGCCATCCATGGCCGGTTGCGGTACGCCGTGTCACCGACCTGCCTTTGTCCGCCACCGGCAAGCCTCTGCCGTGGGCGGCTTCTACCTCAGTCAAGGAATGCACCCATGAACCACGTTGACACCCAAGACGCCATCGCCCACTACCTGAGCAACTGCGGCGCCTACGCCACCCGCGGACGTGAGCAGCCCGAATACCTGGGATTGAGCCTGCGCAAACGCCACGAATTGCTGCAGCGCAACCCCGAGCTTGCCGCGGACTGGGCGCAGCAGTACGCACACTGGAGCGTGCATGCCGACAGCCACTACCGTTGCCTGACCAGCACCCGCGAGGTCGAGGCGGCGTGGTACCGCCTTGGGGTGAAGGACACCGTCGATGTGCAAGGCTTGCCGACCCGCCTGGGCCTGCGCAGCTACCGCCACTACCCCCAGCGCAGCGCCGAGGCGCTGGCTTTTCTCGACCCGCGCATTGCCCTGACCTGTAAGGTCGCCACTACCGAGCTGAACATTGCCTTTGGCGCAGGCTGCCGAAACCCGCGCTTCCCGAGCATCGATCCGTCTGGCTCCAGCACCGGTTCGGCCGTGTCGGTGGCAGCAGGGCTGTGCGATATCTCCTTGGGCACCGATGTGCTCGGCTCGGTACGCTGGCCGGCCTCGCACTGCGGCATGGTCGGCCTGCGCATGACCCAGAAGCCGGAGAGCCTGGCCGGCGTGTTTCCGCTGTCACCGCGTATGGACGCGCTGGGGTGGGTGGCCCGCAGCGCCGACGATCTTGGCCTGCTGTTCCCGTTGCTGGGGCTGGAGCCGCTGCTCGGCGAGCAACAGCCACTCAAAGAGCGCTATCGGGTCGCCATGCTGGAGCATGCGCTGGATCCGGCGCTGACCAGCGCGGCCATGCTCGACATGCTGGGCCAGGCGCGCAACGCGCTGGCAGACCTGGGCATGACGCCCGGTGAGGTTGCCATGCCGGACCTGTGGGCCTGCCGTGGCGACGCCTGGCAGCTGTGCGCGCGCGATGCGTGGCTGGCCTCGGCTGCCTGGGCACGGCGCTTCGACTGCGAGCTGCACTGGTCCACGCTCAGCGCCCTGAAGGTGGGTGAGGGCGTGAGCGATGCTGACTACCGGCGCATCCACCAGCGCATGGACAACGTCCGCGCCGGTATCGACGCCTGGTTCAACGAGGCCCAAGTGGACTTCGTGGTATTCCCCATGGACCCAAACCGACCCTTCGACCGGCGCAACCCGCAGCCAGGCGACTCGACCATCCCTTCGCCCGCGGACGAAGGCTATGAGCAGAAAATCAGCTTCACTCCGCTGGCCAGTTTCAGCGGCCTGCCGGCCATCACCGTGCCGATCTGCCTGAGTGCCGACGGCAAGGCACCGCTGGCCGTGCAGATCATGGGCCGGCGTGACAGCGAGCGCCAGTTGCTGGATATCGCCAAGCGCCTGCAGGCCCTGACCGGCCTGCTGCCAACCCGTCGTCTTCACGTGTAAGGAGCACAGCATGTGCGGAATCACAGGCTGGGTGGACTACACCCGCAACCTGAGCCAGGCCGGCGAGATCATCGACGCCATGACCGATACCCTGGCACTGCGCGGGCCGGATGCCAGTGGCAGCTGGCGGCATCGCAATGCCCTGCTGGGCCACCGGCGGCTGGCGATCATCGACCTCAGCGGTGGTGTGCAGCCGATGACTTACCGCTGCGCCAGTGGCGAGGAAATCGCGCTGGTCTACACCGGCGAGGTCTACAACCACGACGCGCTGCGTGAGCGTCTGCGCCTGGCGGGCCACCAGTTCCAGACGCGCAGCGACACCGAAGTGGTGTTGCACGCTTATCTGGAATGGGGCGAACACTGCTGTGAGCACCTGAGCGGTATGTTCGCCTTCGCGGTGTTCGACGGGCGCGACGGCCACTTTTTGCTGGTGCGTGACCGGTTGGGGGTCAAGCCGCTGTACTACGCCCACCACCAGCAGGGGCTGCTGTTCGGTTCGGAAATCAAGGCAATCCTGGCGCACCCAGCGTTCGCCAGTGCGCTCGATGTGGTCGGCCTGGTGGACGCGCTGAGCCTCTCTCGCGGCACGGCGCGCACGGCCTTGCGCGGGGTCAGCGAACTGCCGCCAGGGCATCGCCTGTCCTGGCGGCCCAACGGGCGCGCCAAACTCAGCCGCTATTGGCAGTTGCAGCGCCGCGAACACCAGGATGACCTGCCCGGCACCGTGGCGCGCACCCGCGCGCTGCTCGGCAAAGCGCTGGGCGAGCAGTTGCATGCCGATGTGCCGGTCTGTTCGCTGCTCTCCGGGGGGCTGGACTCGACCATCCTCACGGCCATGGCGCAACAGCGCCTGACGGCAGAGCAGGGCGGCAGGGTCAATTCGTTCTCGGTGGATTTCGTTGGCCAGGCCGAGCAGTTCCAGAGCGACAGCTTTCGCCCGGAACGCGATCAGCCCTATGCGCTGGCAGCTGCCGAACACATTGGCAGCCATCACCAGACCATCCTCATCGACAACGGCGAATTGGTGGCCGAGCCTGCGCGCAGCGCGGTGTACCGGGCCAATGATTCGGCGGCCACCTTTGGCGATGTCGACACTTCGTTGTACCTGCTGTTCAAGGCCATCGGCCGCCATTCGACAGTGGCCATTTCCGGGGAGGCAGCAGACGAAGTGTTTGGCGGCTACGCCTGGTTCCGCGACCCGCAGGCACTGGCGGCGCAGCGCTTCCCTTGGCTTTCGCGCATGCAGCTGCTGCAGCCTGAGCTGATCAACCCGGACTTCAACCGGCTGTGTGACTTTGCCAGTTACCAGGACGGGTGCTATCACCAGGCGCTGGACAGCGTCGAGCACTTGCCCGGCGACAGCCCGCAAGAGCGGCGCATGCGTGAGATCTGCCACATGCACCTGCAACGTTGGCTGCCGATTCTGCTCGACCGCAAGGACCGCCTGAGCATGGCCGCCAGCCTGGAGGTGCGTGTTCCGTTCACCGACCATGAGTTGGTCGAGTACGTTTACAACGTACCGTGGTCGATCAAAGGCAAGGACGGTGTGGAGAAGTGGCTGCTCAAGCAGGCCTGCGTCGATATCCTGCCACCGGCCGTGCTGCAGCGGCGCAAGAGCCCTTATCCGACATCGGCCAACCTGGGCTACGAACGGTTCCTGCGTGAGCGGGCCAGACGCCTGCTTGGGCGGGCGGACAGCCCGGTGTTCCAGGTGATCGACCATGGTCGACTAGGCGCTGAGCTGCATCAGCCCGAGGGCTATTTCAACACGCAGTTGCGCCGTAACAACCTTGAGACCGCTCTGGCACTGGATGCCTGGCTGCGCGAATACCGCTTAGCGGTGTGATTCGCGCTTGTCGCTGCCATCCAGAATGAACGGTTGCTGGATGGTGTCGACGAATCGACGAGGGGCCCCCAGGTCGAGCATCGATATGAAACTGCCCAAGGCTGGGGAGGCGTTCTGGATGTTCCAGTTCATGTACAGCCCCATGGTCGGCGTGGGCTGGTCCTTGATCGGCCGGATAGGGCGAAACTGCACGCGCTCGCGCAGCGTCGAGTAGGCGATCGATTCAGGCACCAGGGCAACCCCGAAACCGCACGCCACCAGCCCGATCAGGGTGTGGATCTGCGCCGCTTCCTGCACCACTTTAGGGTAGAAACCGGCCGATTCGCACAGCGCGATCAGCTGGCTGTGGTAGCCGCTGCCAAGCGCTTGCGGGGTGAAGACGAAATCCTCTTCGGCAAAATCGCGCAGGTCGACCACAGGCTGATGCACCTTGGCGTGGCTGGCGGGCAGCGCCATGACGATCTGCTCATTGAGCAGCAATCTGGATTCGATGGTGTCTGGGGGCATCGGCAGCTTGCGCATGAAACCGATGTCCGCTTCACCGGCCATCAACGCCTTGGCCTGGGAGGCTGACGGCATTTCGCGAATGGTAAGCCGCACGTTCGGGTAGGTTTCGCGAAATTTCTTCAGGGTATTGAGCAGCGACTCGTAGTAAGCGATGGAGATGGCGGTGATGGTCAGCTTGCCGCAGATGCCCTCGGACACGTTACGGGCGTATTCGATGCCTTGCTCCAGCTCCTTGAGGGTACGGTAGGCGGTTTCCAGGAAGGCCATGCCTGCGGCGGTGAGCTTGACCCCGCGCTTGTTGCGCAGGAACAGGCTGAAGCCCAGCTTCTCTTCGAGTCGGTTGATCGCCTGGCTCAGGGGCGGCTGTGCCATGTGCAGGCGGATGGCTGCCTTGTGAAAGTGCAGCTCCTCGGCCACGGCAATGAACTGCCTGAGCAAACGTGTCTCGATCATTCTACGTTCCTTCATCGAGTCGAACGGGGGCCGGGAAAGCGTTCACCGGCGGCCGACCCTGCAAGGCGGCCATGATAGTGCGTGGCATCGCGGCGACAAAGCCTCTGCTGCAAACGGCTGATCCGGGGGCCTGAGGTTGCAGGTCGGGGTGCATCGGAAGAGGGCAGGTCTCAGGTGATATCCAGCAGATATCAAAGTTGCATGCTTTTAATATTAAGTCATTGATTTTTTTATTGTTATCGTAAAAAAGGAGAATCGGAAGGGCGCTACAATGCCAAGCACAGACCCATTCAAAGATAAAGTCGCCATCGTCACCGGTGCCGCCCAGGGCCTGGGCCTGGATTACGCCATGGCGCTGGCCGCGCGGGGAGCGCGGGTAGTCATCAGCGACCTGGGCACTGACCGCTCAGGTGAAGGGCAGAACCCGGCGGCGGTCAGCGTCGCGCTCGAAACGCTGCGGGGGCAGGGTTTCGAGGTGGTCGCTCATGCCGGCCACCTGGAAAACGAAGACGATTGCCGCGAACTGGTGGAACTGGCCATCACGCATTTCGGCGCGCTGGATATCCTCATTCACAACGCCGGTTGGGTCGATTACCAAGGCATCGAGACCCAGGAGCAGGCGTTTCTCGACCGCGCACTGGGCATCAGCGTGCACGCCCCGGTATGGCTGGCCAAGCATGCCTGGAAGCACCTCAAGCAAGCCGAGGCACCGCGCATAGTGCTCACGACCTCGGACCGCGCCATGTACCAGCGCTATGCCCAGCCAGGCCTGGTCGCCTACTCGGCGGGCAAGATGGCCCAGGTGGGCATCATGAACGCATTGAGCATGGAAGGGCTGGAACACGGCATCCTGGTCAATGCGGTCTCGCCGGTGGCCAAAACCAGGATGTGGGGCGTGACCCAGCCACCGGAAGAACTCAAGCCGCAATGGGTCACACCGGGCGTTCTGTACCTGGCCAGCCCGCTTTGCCGGGATACCGGGTACATCCTGCGGGCCAGCAATGGCCAGTTCACCGCCACGCGTTTCAGCGAGAACAGCGGCGTGAGCTACCCGCGTGACCTGGCGCGCGTCGAGGCTTCCAGCCTGGGCGAAGTGGCCGAACGCTGGAGCCTCATCAAGGAATGCCACTACGTGCCGACCAAGGTCGCCAACACCCGGGCCGACCTGGGTGAGAGCCCTGTGTGGGATGCGCGCACCGGCGCGTTGTATTTCGTCGATATCACCGGCGGGCGGATTCACCGGCTGCTAGCGGATGGCGAAGTCGAGACCCTCTATGAATCGGCTGCCCGTATCGGTGCCTTGGCACTGACCGACCAAGGCAACCTGATATTCACCGAAGATGCCAGCGTTGCCATTCTGGATATGTCCTCTTGCAAGGTGCGCCAGTACTCGGCGCCTGTGCATCACCGCCCGAGCTACCGCTTCAACGACGGCGCCTGCGACCCGCAAGGGCGCTTCGTCACCGGCCTGATGGACGAGGGCCCGAGCGGCAAGACCGGCGCGCTGCTGCGCTTTGACGGGGAACTGCACGATGTGGTGATCCATGACGGCATGGCGTTGCCCAATGGCATTACCTGGTCCGCCGATGGCAATACCGTTTTCTTCGTCGACTCCGCTGCTCGCTCGATCTACCGCGCCGCGTATCTGCCTGAAGGGCGCCTGGAGCAGGTCAGCCTGTTTGCCGAGACGCCTGCCGAACTGGGGCGCCCTGACGGCATCGCGCTGGATCGTGAAGGTGGGTTGTGGGTGTGTCAGTTCAATGGCAGCTGCCTGCTGCGCTATGACCGCGACGGCCATTTGACCGAACAGGTGGTGATGCCAGTGCCGCGCCCGACCAGTTGCTGTTTCGGTGGCGAAGGCATGAGCACGCTGTACATCACCACGGCCCGGGTCGGCATGTCGCCGACCGAGCTGCGGCATTACCCGGACGCTGGCGACCTGTATGCGATTCGCCCGGAAGTGGGCGGTGTTGCCCGCTACACGTTCACGGAATGAGCGCTTGCCCCTGGCTGGCCGGTAATACGGCCAGTTCGCCAAAACGCTGGCCCGAGTCGATATAGCGCAACGCCGATTTGGCATCCTTCCAGCCCACGTAACTCATCAGCGACTTCAGCTCCCAGCCGTTGGCCGTGGCCCAGGTGGCAAAACCACGGCGCAGGGAATGGCCGGTGTACAGCGCCGCCGGCACGCCGGCTCGTTCGAGCATGCGCCGCAACAGGCCGACCAGGCTGTTGCTGTTGAGCGCTGTGTCGCCCAGGTTGCCCCAGCGGTCCAGCTTGCGAAACACCGGGCCGTGGGCGATGCCCGCCACTTCGAGCCACTGCAGGTAGGCTGCGACAGGGCACAGCGCCTTCAGGGCCGGGGTGCGGTGTTGTACGCCTAGCGCTTCACGGTCACCTTTGCTGCGTGGTAGGAACAGGCTGATCCCCACGCCGGCTTCGGCCTGGATGTGTTCCACCCGCAGGCGCGCCAGTTCGTCACCACGAAACCCACGCCAGAAGCCCAGCAGCAACAGTGCAGTGTCACGCCGGGCGCGGCGCAGTGCTGGCAGGTCATGCTGCTCGCGGGCCAGCCTGGCCTCTTGTTCAAAACGCTCGACCGCCGTTTGCAGGTGCTGCAACAGCAGCGGGGCGGCCTGCTTCGGCGGTGTCGGGTGCAAGGTGCGGATGCCGCGCAGCACCTGGCGCACCAGCGGGGCCTTGGTCGGGTCGGGGAAGCCTTGGCTGATGTGCCATTGGCTGAGGGCCGCAAGGCGTTGGCGCAGGGTGCTGACCGCATGCTGCCCGGCGTGATCGGCCAGGTAGCGGGCAATGCTGTCGGCAGTGGCCGGGAGGAACCCGCCCCAGTGGGCTTCGAAATGCTCGATGGCAGCCTGGTAACTGCGCCGGGTGTTGTCACGGGTGGCGGCGCGGACGTAGCGCTCTATGTCGGTCATGTGAGGGTGGTGTCAGCGTGTGTTGCCACCACAATAAACCCTAACGTCTGGTCTGTCCCGGCTCTTTGACGGGGGCGCCCGCCCAAGGCTTCAGAGCACGCATGGCTTTTCCTCGATGCCGTTGAAGGGCGGGTATTCACGCAGTTGCGCCGGCGACAAGGGGCGGCTGAAGTGGTAGCCCTGGGCAATATCGCAGCCGGCAAGTTTCAGGCACACCACCTGCTCGCGCGTTTCGACCCCTTCGGCCACTACCTCCAGCCCCAGGCGCTTGGCCAGGATGATGGTCGAGGATACGATCGGGCTGTCGTCGTGGCTGTTGCACAGCGGTGCGATCAGCGACCGGTCGATCTTGAGCTTGCTCAACGGCAGTGACTGTAAGTGGGCGAAGCCGGCGTAACCACGCCCGAAGTCGTCGAGGCTGATGCCCAGGCCGGCCGCGCGCAGGCGGTGCAGATGCTCAACCGCCGTGCCTTCCGGGTCCAGAATGGTGGTTTCGGTGATTTCCAGCTCCAGCCGCTGCGGGCTGATGCCGTACAGCTGCAACTTGGCCAGCAGGCGGGTGCTGAAATCGGCCTGGCGCAGCTGCAATGCCGATACATTCACCGCCAGGCGGTTGTCGCGGCCCTGCAGATCCCAACGTGCCAGCTCCTCGCAGGCCAGGCGCAGCACTTCCCAGCCCAGCTCGATGATGAAACCGCTACGCTCGGCCAGGCCGATGAAGCGGTCGGGGTAGAGCAGGCCGAATTCTGGGTGGTCCCAGCGCACCAAGGCTTCATAGCCCAGCACGCGTTGGGTATCCAGGCGGATTTGCGGTTGGTAGTGCAGTATGAACTGACGTTCGGCCAGGGCACTGCCAAAGGCTTGTTCAAGGGTGAAGGCGTGGATGTCGGAAAGATTCAGCGAGGGGTCGAAGAAACGGTACTGGGCACGCCCGGCCTGCTTGGCCGAATACATGGCTGCGTCGGCGCAGCGGATCAGGCTGTCGATGTCCTGGCCGTCGCGTGGGCAGATGCTGATGCCCACACTAGGGCTGGTATTGACCTCCTGGCCGTCGAGGGAGTAAGTGGCCGAAAGTTTCTGCACCAGTTCGCGCACCCAGGTATCGATCTGTTCTTCACTGCGTTCGCCGGCCAGCAGTACCACGAACTCATCACCGCCGAAGCGCGAGGCTTCGTCGCCTTGCTCAAGCAGGCGCTGAATGCGCCCGGCCACGGCTTGCAGCAGCAAGTCGCCGATCTTGTGCCCGAGCGAATCATTGATCGACTTGAAACGGTCCATGTCGATGAACAGGATCGCCATCAGCCGGCGCTTGCCGCGTTGGCGGGTCAGCGCAAGGCCCGCCACCTCGACGAACTGGCGGCGGTTGTGCAGCCCACTAAGGTGGTCGGTGGCGGCGGCGTGGCTGCTGCGCCGGTGCGCATCTTCCAGGCGCCCGATCAGTTGCTGGTTGACCTGTTGCGCATGCTCAAGGGCGCTGAAAGCCTCCTGACGCTTGTGCAGCAGACGCAAGGTCCAGACCAGGCTGGCAAGGATCATCACCGTCATGCTCCAGTTCAACCAGAACTGACGTGAATACGCCAGGGCAGTGGGGGCGAGGATTTCGTCGATGCGCTGGCTGACGATGATGCTGAAACCGCGCTCGTCGATGCGCCGGTACAGGCTCTGGTAGGGCTGGCCGGATGCATATTGGATGAGCAGCCCCGACTCGCTGGCAGATGCCGGCAAACCGGGTTCGAAATCGACATCGGCCATGACCACGCCGCGGGTGTCGATACGCAGGCGCTCCTGGCCGTCGTCCTGCAGCAGGCGCATGAGGCCGGTGGTGCCCAGGTCAATGTGCTGGAACAGCACCGCGAGGTAGCCGATATCGAGCTGCACCACCAGGATCTTGTCGATCTCCCGGCCTGGCAGGCTGGTCAGCGGCAAGAGGAAGGGCAAGCGCCAGGTGGGCAGGGCCGAAGGGCTGAGGCCCGGTTCCACACGCGGCATGAAGGGTTTGAAACCGTAGTGCGCGACATGCAGTTTCAACTGCTGCAGCCAGCCGTCCGGCAGCGCCGCCACTTCGTTGACGTGACTGGCTGACAACAACTTGCCATTACGGTCGTACAGGCCCATGCGTTTGAACACCGGGTCCTCGGCAAGCAGCCGCGCCAGGCTCAGGCTGCCTTGGGGTAGCGCCTTCATGTCGTCCTGAGTGACGCGGCCCACGGCCTGGGCACGATCAACCAGCTGACGCAGGCTCTCAGCGACGATGCGGGCGAGGTTCTGGTGCTCGGCTGCCTTGGCCATCAGCGCATCCTGACGCGCGGCGGCCTTCTGGCTGAAGTGCACCCCCCAAAGGAAGGTGAGGGTGGCGGCACAGAGCATCAGGATCAATAGGCGCAGCAGGCCTGCTGACGAGAGAAAACGGCGTATCACGGCTGGTATTCCCGACCCTGGGTGAAGGCCGGAAAATACGACAATAAGATGACAGGCTAATGACTGGTGGCTATTTGCTTCTACGCTGTCTCTTTTGCTGCCAAGGCCCTTGAAGGTGCGGCTGTCGCGGGCTGCTCGGGGTGATCTGCTCCGTGACAAAGGCACCGGAGGTGCTGTATACCTTCACGCCACCAAGGGGAGCCCGGCAACGGGCTGAGAAACCGCTGGCACTGCAGCGCGGTGACCCTTAGAACCTGATCCGGATCATGCCGGCGAAGGGATGGGACTGCCGACCTGCCTTTTTGCCGGCCTCATTGCGAGGCCGCCCCATGCGCCACCGTCAAGGCCTCGCTGTCACCCTAGGGAGGGCAGCACCATGAACGAACCTTTCACCCACGCCTTACGCCGCCAGAACGAACCGACCTGGTCGGCTGCAGTCGGCCACCGCTTCGTCACTGAACTGTGCAACGGTAGCGTGGCGGACCCGATCATGGTCCGCTACCTGGTGCAGGACCACCGTTTTCTCGACAGTTTCCTGACCTTGCTCGGCGCCGCCATCGCCACAGCCGACACCTTCGAGGCGCGCCTGCGTTTCGGCCGCTTTGCCGGGATGATCAGCAGCGATGAAAACACCTATTTCCTGCGCGCTTTCCAGGCGCTGGACGTGAGCCCGCAGCAACGCACCGAACCCAGGGACACGCTGCCGACCCAAGGTTTCAAGGCCATCATGCGCGAAGCCGCCGCGACCCGCTCCTATGCGGCGGCGCTGGCAGTGCTCAACGTTGCCGAAGGCCTGTACCTGGACTGGGCGCTCAAGGCAGCGAAACCCTTGCCGGAAAACTTCGTCCATGCCGAGTGGATCACCCTGCATGACAATGCGGCATTCCAAGACTTTGTCGCCTTCCTGCAGGCCGAACTGGACCGCGTAGGCCCGCAGGAGCCGGCACTGGCGAGTGACTTCTACCAGCGCACCGTGGCGCTGGAACTGGCCTTCTTCGACGCCATCTACGACCAGGAGGCCTGAGCATGGATATCTTCGAGCGCCTGAAAGCGGCCAGCGCCCACCAGTGGTCGAGCTATGTGGAGCACGATTTCGTTCGGCAGATGGGTGAGGGCACCTTGAGCGAAGCAGCGTTCCGGACTTACCTGGTGCAGGACTACCTGTTCCTCATCCAGTTCGCCCGTGCCTGGGCGCTTGCCGCTTATAAAAGCAGGCTGCCGGCCGACATCCGCGCGGCACAAGCTGGCCTGGCGGCAATCCTTGACGAAACCGAGCTGCACTTGCGCCTGTGCGCCCGTTGGGGCTTGTCGCAGGCCGATATCCAGGCCGCGCCGGAGCACCAGGCCACGGTCGCCTACACCCGTTACGTGCTCGACTGCGGCGCTGCCGGCGACCTGCTCGAACTGCATGTGGCCTTGGCACCGTGCGTGATCGGCTATGCCGAGATCGGCCGCACCCTCGCGGCGCACATCGGTGACCTCAGTGCTCACCCTTACCGAGAGTGGATTGCCGAATACGCCGGGGAGGGCTACCAGAGCGTGGCCTCTGCGGCACGCAAGCACCTCGATGAGCTGGCCGCACGCAGCATGACCGAGCAGCGGTTCGTGGAGCTGGCGGCGATTTTTGGCCAGGCGTCGAGGCTGGAGGCGGACTTCTGGCAAATGGGGTTGGATGTGGCTGCCTGAGCCCGTTCAGGTTCTGTGCCGGTTACATCGGGGTTTGCACGATGTGACCGGTTGGTCGTTCAGAGGATGGGCCAGGACGGTCCTGGAATAGGGGCTGCTGTTTCGCTCACAGGATAATCGCGGGGCCTCCAGCGCGGCCGCCCCCGGTTTTTGCGCAGGCATCGCTAGCAATTACAACAACAAAAGCCTGCAGCAAAACTGAAAAGGGCCCATCGATGGCAACGCAAGAGCACGTTGAAACACCGCCGCTAGGCGTCACCGACCCGTCCAAGACTGCCGAGGCCAGGCAGGACCGCCACCTTGAAGGCAAGCTCGACTGGGCGGTGTTCGGCGTCACCAGCCTGCTGGCAATCGCTTTCATCACCTGGGGTGTCGTCAACCAGGCCAGCCTCGCTGCAAGCGCAACCTCTGCGCAATCCTGGGTCATCGTCAACTTTGGCTGGTTCTTCGTGCTGACCTCCACCGTGTTCGTCATCTTCGTGCTGTGGTTGGCCGCCAGCCGCTACGGCAGAATCCCGCTGGGGCGCGATGGCGAAGCACCGGAGTTTCGCACGGTGTCCTGGGTTGCCATGATGTTCAGTGCGGGCATGGGCATCGGCCTGATGTTCTTCGGGGTCGCCGAGCCGCTGTCGCACTACATTTCACCACCGCCCGGCACTGCCGCAGGCCAATCCGACGAAGCACTGCAGGTGGCGATGGCGACCACGCTGTTTCACTGGTCGCTGCACCCCTGGGCAATGTACGCCATCGTCGGCCTGGCAATCGCCTACGGCACGTTCCGCCGCGGCCGTTCGCAGTTGATTTCCACCGCGTTCCGGCCCTTGATCGGCAAGCACGCCAACGGCCCTGTCGGCCGCATGATCGACATGATGGCGATCTTCGCCACCCTGTTCGGTTCAGCGGCCTCGCTAGGGCTCGGCGCCCTGCAGATTGCCGGTGGGTTGGAATACAACGGCTGGATCGAGCACCCCGGCAAGCTGTTCTACATCGCCATCATCACCTTGCTGACCATCGCCTTCGTTGCTTCGGCCGTGTCTGGCATCGGTAAGGGGATCCAGTGGCTGTCCAATATCAATATGGTGCTGGCATTGGCGTTGGCGCTGTTCGTCTTCCTGGTCGGGCCGACGCTGTTGATGCTCAACCTGTTGCCCACGTCGATCGGTGTCTACATCAAGATGTTGCCCGAGATGATGGCGCGCACCAGCGCCAGTGGGGGGGATGCGATGGACGCCTGGCTGGCCGGCTGGACCGTGTTCTACTGGGCCTGGTGGATTTCCTGGACACCTTTTGTGGGCATGTTCATCGCCCGCATCAGCCGCGGCCGCAGCATCCGCCAGTTCGTCAGCGGCGTGTTGCTGGTGCCAGGGCTGGTCAGCCTGGTGTGGTTCAGCATTTTTGGCGGCGCCGGCATCGATGCCCTGCGCGAAGGCAGCTTCGTCCTTATCGACGGTGCGGTGAACAGCAACCATGCCCTGTATCAGTTGCTCGACAGCTACCCATGGGCCTCGGCGACTTCGGTGCTGGTCATGCTCCTGGTGGCGATCTTCTTCGTCTCCGGGGCAGATGCGGCGTCGCTCGTGATGGGTACCTTGTCCGAACACGGCACCACGCAACCCTCGCGTGCGACAGTGATCTTCTGGGGGGCACTGACTGGCACAGTCGCGGCCATCATGCTTGCGTTGGGCGACCCGGGTAACCCAGGGGAGGCGCTTACCGGCCTGCAGAACCTGACCATTGTCGTGGCGTTGCCATTTGTGGTGGTGATGGTGCTGTTGTGCCTGGCGTTGTACCGCGACCTGCGCAAGGACCCGATGATGCTGCGCCATCTGCGCGGCAGCGAGCTGATCGAAAAAGCGGTGCTGTACGGCGCGGTCAAGCACGGCGAGGAGTTCTACATCGTGGTGCAGGAAAAGAAACCCTCGTTCAAACCGGCCCCCGGCAAAGCCCGGGTGACAGAGCCTTGATCGACCGGGCGCGGCTGCGGCCGTCAACCGGCGGTGAGCGATGCCAACACGCAGCTTGCGATCTGGGCGTCCTGCACGGCCACCCCGGTCAGGTCGGCGAGCGTGATCTGGGCGTCATGCTCACGGCCGGTGGCGCGGCCCTCGAGTAGGGCACCAAGCTCGGCCAGTTGCTGTTCGCCGATCAGGCCGGCCTTCAGCGCATGGGAGACTTCGCCGTACTGGCTGCACTGGTAGAGGGAGTCGACGATGATACGGTCGGCACATGCCACCAGCGCAGTATCGAGCTCCTGCTTGCCCGGCGCATCGGCGCCAACGGCGGTGATATGGGTGCCAGGTTGCACCCATTCACGCTGCAGCAGTGGCTCGCGGGAAGGTGTCGTGCAGACGATCAGGTTGGCGGCGTGTGCAACCTCTGCAGCGTCACGGGTTATCCGCACTTCATAGCCCAGGGCTTCGGCAAAGGTTTTGTAGGCTGCCAGTTCCGCATCACTGCGCCCCCACACCACTACGCTGCGGCAGGACGTAACTGCACCCAGTTGCTGCAACTGCATGCGCGCCTGGGTGCCGGTCCCCAGAATACCGATCGCTCTCACATTTGCTGGTGCCAACAGGCGGGCGACGATGCGCCCGGCCAGCGCGGTGCGGATGCAGGTCAGCCAGCCCTCATCCTGCAACAAGGCAAGCGGCTGCCCGGTGCTGGCCGAGGCGACCAGCATCAAGCCATCATTGCTTGGCAGGCCCTTTGACGGATTGTCGTAAAAGCCAGTCGACAGTTTGACCGTGAACGTGTCGCTGCCCTCGATATAGGCAGCCTTGATGCAGCAGTCGCCATTGGCCTGCGCAAAAGTGAATGCCTGTACCGGTGGCACCTGGGCCTTGCCTTGGGAGAAGGCGATGAAACCGTGCTCCAGCCATTGCACTGCCTGCTCCACATCGAGCCGGGAGGTGATCTGTTGCTTGCTGAAAATGTTCATCGTACGGCCTCGAGGAATTTATCCAGCACGATGTTGCGGCCGCAAATGACGACCGCGACGCGCTTGCCGCGGTATGCCTTGGCCAGCTTCTGCATGCCTGCCACCGCGACACCGGCAGCACCCTCGATGATCCAGCGCTCATGTGCGGCCACATCACGCATCGCCGCCTTTATCTCCTCCTCGCTCACCAGCACGGTACGCGACAGCAGCGCCTGGCAGAGCGGGAAAGTCACGCAGCCTGGCTCGACCCCGCCTGCCGTACCGTCGGAGATCGTCTGCTGCTCTTGCATGTCGATGATTTCCCCGGCTTCCAGCGAGCGCTGCAGGGTAGGGGCATTCGCTGGCCAGCAGCCAATGATGTCGATGCTTGGGTTCAGCGCCCGCAGTGCTGCGCCGATACCCGAAATCATCCCGCCGCCGCCGACTGCGACGAATACGGCGTCCAGGTCCGGTGCCTGTTCAAACAGCTCCATCGCGATGGTGCCTTGGCCGGCGATCACTTCAAGGTCGTTGTAGGGCGAGACAAACGGCTTGCCCTGCAGGGCTGCTTGACGCCCCGCTTCAAGCTCCACGCCCAAAGGGTCCAGATCCAGGCTGACCACTTCAGCACCGAGCGCGCGAATTGCACCCAGCTTGTAAGCAGACGCCGAAGTGGTGGTATAGACGGTGACCGGCACCCCCATCACCTTGCCGGCAAGCGCGAGCGCTTGCCCATGGTTGCCAGAGGAGGCCGTGATGACGCCCAGTGCGCGCTGCTCGGCGGGTAGCAGGCGAAGCTTGTTACTGGCACCGCGGAATTTGAACGAGCCTGTGTGTTGCAGGTGCTCGCATTTCAGATACACGCTGCATTCGGTCATCGCCGAAAGCCCGGCGCTGAAGTTGAGCGGGGTGACACTCACCTCAGGGCGAAGTGCCTGGTGTGCATCTGCGATCGCTTGATACAGGGAAGACAGGTTGGGGGCATCGACAGGCATTGTGGCTACCGTTCGTATATGGACTGTACGTCCACGATAGACCCAATATCCACGCTGCACAAGTGCTAGTCATTCATTCAGCGGCCTGGCCCCTCAGTTCCTTGAGGTACTTGTAAACGGTCGCCCGGCCCATGCTCAGTACATTGGCCACATAGTCCGCCCCGCTGCGCCCCTCGAATGCCCCTTCGGCATGCAGGGCCTCCACCAACGTGCGCTTGTCTTTCATCTTCAGCGTACGCAGGGACAAATTGCGCGCCTTGAGCCAAGCGTGCAGGAAGGTATTGATCCGTTCCTGCCAGTCATCCTTGAACAGCGCATCGGGCTGCGGTACCAGGCGGCTGACCTGGAAAAATGCATCCAGCGCTTCACGTGCCTGTTCCAGCACAGAGAAGTTCAGGTTGATGCAGAGCAGGTACTGGGCTTCACCGTCCTGGTTGTACAGCACCGTGGTAATGGAGCGGATCTTTTGACCATCCCAGTTGAGCTTCTCGTAAGGGCCGAGCTTGGCGGCGTTGCGGAAGTCGCCAAGCTCCAGGTCCAGTGCCGAGTCATCGCCAACCTTGCGCCTGGAAAAGTTGTTGGCGATGTGGACGACCGTCTGACTCTGTACCTCGTGGACGATCACTTCGGCGTGGGGAAAGAGCAGCAGCGCAATGCTATCGGCGATTGCCTTGTAGTTTTCGATGTTCATCTTGAGCCGGGGTAGGTGCTTGATTGGGCGGGTAGCCATTTTGTCCATGGTGGACGCAAGCACGATTCAACTTCAAGGCATGGGCCAGAACTCTTTTCAGGGCCTTTCGTACTGCTTGTGCTACGCCAGGCGCTTCGAATCCCGCTCATACCGACATCTCATGCGATAAGCCGTGATTATTGCACCTTAGAAATGGCTTGAGCTGAGGCATCAAAACCGCCAGAATTAGTACGTAAATACATGGTACGTACCATGATACGAAATCGTAGGAGCAAACATGGCCCGGGGTGGTATCAACAAGGCGGTAGTGCAGCAGGCAAGGCAAGTGCTGATTGCCCGGGGCGAGTACCCCAGCATCGATGCTGTACGTATCGAACTGGGCAACACGGGCTCGAAGACCACCATTCACCGTTATCTCAAAGAGCTGGAAGGCCAGAAACCTGCGGCGCTTCAGGGCGCGCCAGCGCTGAGCGATACGCTGGCCAAGCTGGTGGCGCAGTTGGCCGAACAGCTGCAGGATGAGGCCGATGGGCGGATCGAGCAGATCGAAGCGGCCCACAACGAGCAAAAGGAGCAGTTGCAAGGGCAGCTAAAACTGGCGCAGGAGGCCTTGGCCGCAGCGCATCAGCAACAGCAGATCCAGGCGGCGGCACTGGCCGCCGAGTCGGAGCGGCTCAGCGCCACCCAGAGCACGCTGCAAGCCGAGCAGCTGCGGGGCGCCAGCCTGAACCAGGCGCTAGGTGAGCTGCAGCTGCGTTTAACCGACAAGGACGAACAGGTGCGCTCGCTGGAAGAAAAACACCAGCATGCCAGGGATGCCTTGGAGCATTACCGCAGCGCCAGCCGCGAACAGCGTGACCAAGACCAGCGGCGCCACGAGGCACAGGTGCAACAGTTGCAGCTCGAACTGCGCCAGCTTCAACAAGGCATGATCGTCAAGCAGGATGAACTGACGCGCCTGCACCGGGACAACGAGCGCCTGCTTGGCGAGCATCGCCAGGCCAGCAGCGAGCGCAAGGCGTTGGATGAACTGCTGGAGCAGCGTGATACACAGATTCAGGGCTTGCGCACGATCCTGGCGCAAGCGCAGGGCGCCAGTGACGAGATGCGCAGGCAATGGCAGGCCCAAGGCCAAACCCTGGAAGAAAAACGTGGGCAATGTGCGGAGCAGGGCAGGCAGTTGCAGTTCCTGGAAGCTGAACTGCTCAGGCGCGACGAGGCGCTGAAGGCGCTGCGCGAGAGCGCCAAGCCGTGACGGGCACGTTGCGGGGGGCGGAAAGCCGGCCCCCGCAACGCACCATTGAAAGGCTGGAAGGCTGACTTAGCCTTCCACCCGCTTCGCAGCCTCGACACCCGCTGCCGAGAGCTTGATCGGATAGCTGACGCTGAACTGCTGATTGCTGTCGACCGTTACGCTGCCATCGTGAATCAGCCCATGCTCCTGCAGCGTCTTGAGCGCATCGGCAACGGCATTTTCACCACGGTAATTATCCAGCACTTCCTTGCCCAAGCCCTGTGGGTGGGCGTGCAGCAGGCGCGTCAGGATTTCGCTGCGCAATGTATCGTTGCTCATGTGTGTCCTCCGATCACTTGCCATGTTTGGCCTGAAGAGCCTTGGCCTCTTCCAGGTGTTTCTCGAGCGTCGGCAGGGTTTCGCTGGCGAAAGCCTTCAGCTCTGGTTTGTCAGATGACGCGGCTTCTTTCTTGAACAACTCCACGGTTTTTTCGTGGGCATCGACCTGGTTGTTGACGTAGGACTTGTCGAACGACTCCTCGCGCCATTCAAGGATCATTTTCTTCACTTTGTCGGTCAGCGCCGCCTCATCGGGCACGCTGATGTCCAGCTTGCGGGCGATGTCGCCGAGCTTCTGGTTGGCCTTGGTGTGATCGGTGACCACATGCTGGGCGAAGGTCTTGATGTCAGGGTTCTGGCTCTTTTCCAGAGCCAGATTGCCGGTGACCACCTCGGCGATACCAGCCTCGGTAGCGGCATCGACGAAGTCATCGGAGGAAGCCGCCAGTGCCTGCAGCGACGCCATGCCCAGCACCAGCGACAAACCTGCGCGCTTGATGAACAGATTGCCCATGTTTCACTCCTTGCTATCGGTGGCGCGACCTCAGTGTCGCGTACGGTTGAGCCGGGGAAGTGGGTATAGGTTTAAATTTTTTTCAGGTTTTTGTCTGGGCGAGCCAGCACCGCGGCGCCACGGTTGAACGATACGCAGTGCTAGCGCTCACACATTCAAAGGTTGCCGCGAAGGAGCAGGGCATGAGCATAGAGCGCAGCATTCCCGAACTTGAGGCTTGGTACGCGCAATACGATGATGACAGTTACCGTCGCGAATCCCCGGATGCCTACCATCACGAATTACTGCGCACCGCCGAAGCGCTGCGTGATGACGGCGCCATCGACTGGGATGACTGGTTGGCCCTCAAGGCCCTGGCAGACGAGGCCCATGTGGGTGCGCTGCAGGCGGCGGTGCAGAGCCACGTGGATGACCCTGGCACATGAAGCCCTTGCGCATCGCCACCTTCAATATCAACGGCATCGGCAGCCGGCTACCGGCGCTGCTGGCATGGCTGGAGCGGGAAAAGCCAGATGTCGCCTGCCTTCAGGAACTCAAGGCAGCTGACGCGAAGTTTCCCTGCGAAGCCCTGGAAGCTGCAGGCTATGGCTGCCTGTATAGGGGGCAGCCTTCGTGGAACGGGGTGGCCATCCTGGCGCGCGACAGCCAGCCGCTGGAAGTCCGGCGCGGCCTGCCAGGCATGGAGGAGGACGACCAGAGCCGCTACCTGGAAGCTGCGGTACAGGGTGTGCTGATAGGTTGCCTGTACCTGCCAAATGGCAACCCGCAACCGGGGCCGAAGTTCGATTACAAACTGCGCTGGTTCCAATGCCTGGTCGAGCATGCGCGGGACTTGCTCAGGAGTGGCCACCCGACTGTTCTGGCCGGTGATTTCAACGTAGTGCCGACCGACTTCGATATCTACAACCCCAAATCCTGGCTCAAGGATGCCTTGCTCCAACCCGAGTCGCGCAATTGCTACCAGGCGTTGCTCGAGCAGGGCTGGACCGATGCCATTCGTCATCTGTACCCCGACGAGCGCATCTACACCTTCTGGGACTACTTCCGTAACCACTGGGCGCGCAACGCTGGCTTGCGTATCGATCACCTGTTGCTCAGCCCGGATATCGCCTCGCACCTCAAGGCCGGCGGCGTAGATGCGTGGGTGCGCAACGAGCCCAAGCCCAGCGACCATGCACCGGCATGGATCGAGTTGGGTGCGCGCAAACGGCAGTGATCTATAGTGACAGACGGCAAACGCGTCAAGGCAAGGATTTCCATGAGGGCGGGCGGAACACAGGACGAAGACGGGCTCTTGAGCGTACCCAGCGAGGTACGCGCGGTGGCGCTGTTTCGCTTGGTTCTGTCGTTCATGGCAGTTGTGATGTTGACCTTCGTGTCGATCGAAGGGTGGCGGATCTGGCGCGATTACAAGCAAGCTTTCGTCAATGCCGAAAACACTGTCAGCAACCTGGCCAGGGCCACGGCGCAGCACGCCGAGGACGCCATTCGCCAAGTGGACGCGATTACGGCTGTGCTGGCAGAGCGCCTTGAAGGAGATGGCTTCGATCATCTCGATCGCCCACGCTTGCACACGCTGTTGGCACAACAGAAAACCATCATGCCGCAACTGCACGGTTTGTTCGTGTACGGCCCCGATGGCACGTGGATCGTCACTGACCAGGCTTCCATCCCGGCAAAGGCCAACAATGCCGACCGTGACTACTTCGCTTACCACCAGACCCACACCGACCGTGCCGTGCATATTGGCTCGGTGGTACGTAGCCGTTCCACCGGTGACCTGATCATTCCAATCTCGCGCAGGCTGGAGAATCGCGATGGCAGCTTTGCCGGGGTGCTGCTCGGCACGATCAAGGTGGACTGGTTCGTGCGCTACTACGGTGATTTCAAGATCGACAAGCGGGGCGCTCTGGTGCTGGCCAAGCGGGACGGCACGATCCTGGTACGCCGGCCCTTCGTGGAGGACGTCGTCGGCCGCAGCCTGGCAAATAGCGAAGTCTTTCGCCACCACCTGCCCCATGCGAGCGAAGGGCTGGTAGAAGCGGTGGCGGTGGTTGACGGTACGCCCCGTCTGTACGCCTATCGCGCCTTGGCGCGATACCCGTTGGTGGTAGAGGCGGGTTTGTCGCGCGAGTCGATCATTGCGCCCTGGCGGCAAGACGTGATCAAGTCAGCCGTGATCCTGCTGCTGTTGCTGGTGGGGTTGAGTGGCTTCGGCTGGGTGGTATTGCGCCAGTTGCGTGAGCGAATCGCTATCGAAAGGTCGCTGTACCAGGCCCACCAGACCCTCAGGTCGCTGGCCCTGACCGACAGCCTGACGGGCCTGGGCAACCGCCGCAGGCTGGACGCGGTGCTTGATGCGGAAATCCGCCGGGCGCGGCGACAGGGGCAGGCCGTGGCGCTGGTGATGGTCGATCTGGATTTTTTCAAACTGTACAACGACCGCTATGGACACCCTGCGGGCGATGAATGCTTGCGCCGCTTTGCCGACTTGCTGCAGCAGGTGTTGAAGCGCCCGGCGGACTTGGCAGTGCGCTATGGCGGGGAGGAGTTCACGCTTTTGCTCCCTGACACCGATGTACAGGGCGCCGAACAGGTCGTCGATGACATCCTGCAACTGTTGCGCCGCTTGATGATCGAGCATGCCGGCAGCCCGCTAGGCCGCGTATCTGCCAGTGCCGGCATCGCCGTAGGGCACCCGGCAGTGGACGCAAGCAGCCCGGAAAGCCTGATGTCTGCGGCTGACGGGGCGTTGTATCAGGCCAAACGCCAAGGGCGCGATGGCTATGTCGTTGCTGGCGGCATGGCGATGAATGCCGGTCATTAGGCCTGTAGCTGCCAGCATACCGAACTGACACCTTTCTCCAGGCTTACCCGGCTGACCAGGCGCTCCAGCTGCGCCGGTGCTTGTGGGTTACCGAGCAACTCTGCGCGCACCTCCAGCCGTGCGGGGGTGGGCAAGTCTTCGCTGTGCAGCGACTGCAGGCGCAGTTGCGGGTCGCTCAGGCTTTGCAGCATCAGGCTGCGTACCTGAATTTCATCTTCGGCACGGCACACCACTCGCACCTCGAAACGGTGTTCGGCCTCGCTGGCCGGCACCACGCCTTGGCCGTCCAGACGTTGGGCGATGTCGCGCAGCAGTATGTTGGCACACAGCACCACCAGGCTACCCAGGGCCGCCTCCAGCAGCAGGCCGAGGCTGCACAGCACGCCGACAGCTGCCGTGCACCACAGGGTGGCGGCAGTGTTCAGCCCGCGCACCGTGAAACCGTCGCGCATGATCACACCGCCCCCCAGAAAGCCAATGCCCGAGACCACATAGGCGGCAACCCGAGACGCATCGGTAGGGGCCATGCCCGGCACCGCCTGGGTCATCAGCACGAAAAGGCAGGCACCCGTGCTGACCAGCGCATTGGTGCGCAGCCCGGTCAGGCGCTGGCGCAGCTGGCGCTCGGCACCGATCAGGGCACCGAGCAGCAGGGCGATGCTGACACGCAGCAAAAATACTTTCCAATCCATAGCGAACCTCTTGCGCGGGCACATGCCCGCTCTAACGCCATCGCAAATGGCGTGGTTGAAAAACCAGGAATGCGCAGGACCACGAGAGGAGGAAAGAGGAGGGCTCAAGCCGCAGAGGCTGAGAAATCCACCGTCTGGCCAATAGCGAGACAGTGGCAGGAAGCTGCCGGACTAGCTCGCCGTGTGGGCCTGTCGCAAGCGACTGGGGCTACTGTCCAATGCAGGACTCCTGTTCAGGGATGCGAAATTGCGGGGCGAACATACGCCGCAGTGTGTGTAGGGTCAAGGGCGATAACATGACAATGGCTTCATAAGGAAATGCCCTACAGCAAGCCACGGCCGAATGGAAAAACCCGCCGTTACTCGTTACCCTTGCGCCATTCTTTGTCATCCCCCGGACCGTTACATGCTGCTCAATTTTGTTGTGCTGATCGGCACGCTGGTGGCCATGGAAGGTGTCGGCACGCTGGCCCACAAGTACATCATGCATGGCTGGGGCTGGTGGCTGCACCGTTCGCACCATGAGCCCCATCTGGGCATGCTGGAGACCAACGACTTTTATCTGCTGGCCCTGGGCATCATCGCAGCGGTCTTGATGGCCCTGGGCAAGGCCGGCCATGCGCCCTTGCAGTGGGTGGGCGGCGGCGTGGCGGGTTACGGAATACTGTACGTGCTGGCCCACGACGGCTTCTTCCACCGGCACTGGCCTCGCAAGCCGCGACCGATCAACCGCTACCTCAAGCGCCTGGATCGTGCCCATCGCCTGCACCATGCGGTAAAGGGGCGTACAGGCAGTGTGTCGTTCGGCTTTTTCTACGCACCTCCCCTCAAGGTGCTCAAACGCCAGTTACAGGCCCGACGCCGGCGCGACTGAGGCGTCAATTCACCGTTTCGCCCTTGCCTTGGGCCTCCCCCGTGTGGTGCCCACGGCTCACCCACCAGCCAAACCCCGCCGCCGTGAAGAACATGATCAAGCTATAGAGCGCCGCCGGCACCGCCATGGTGGCGTTGTTGAGCAGCGATGGGCTCAAGGCGACGGCGATCGCCAGAGTGCCGTTATGGATACCGATCTCCATGCCGATGGCTATGGCCTGGCGCTTGGGAATGCTCAACAGGCGCGGCACCCAGTAGCCCACGGCGAGGCTGATCACGTTGAACAGCAGTGCCGCCAGGCCGACCACCGGGGCGTAGGCAACCACGGTCTGCCAATCCTTGGCCAGGGCCAGCGCAATGGTGAAGACCAGGAACAGCGCCGCCACCAGTTTCATGGGCTTTTCCATGCGAGCGGCAAAGCCTGGCGCCCAGCGGCGGATCATCATGCCCAAGGCGACTGGCAGCAGAACGATGGCAAATACCTGCATGACCTTGGCAAATTGCAGCGGGATGGCCTGGTCCGACGCCATGAACCACATCAGTGACAGGTTGACCAGTAACGGCATGGTCAGGATGGCGATCAGCGAGTTGACCGCCGTAAGGGTAATGTTCAGGGCCACGTCACCATGAGCCAGGTGGCTGAACAGATTGGCGGTGGTGCCTCCGGGGGAGGCGGCGAGCAGCATCAGGCCCACGGCCAGGGCCGCTTCCAGCCCGAAACCGTTGGCAATCAGGAAACAGGCCAGCGGCAGCAGAAGAATCTGGCAGGCCAGGCCGATGACCACCGGTTTGGGGTATTTCACCACGCGCGCGAAGTCGGCCACTGTCAGCGACAAACCAAGGCCTAGCATGATGATGCCCAGGGCCAAAGGCAGGAAGGCGGTAAGCAAGGGCGAAGCGGTCATGATGGCTACTCGGGCAAGGGATCAAGCCAGTCTAGGCCGGGCCTGATCGATAGCTAATTGCAATGGGCCAGCACTTGGTAACCTTTTGTTACTGAAGCGCCCGGTGGGCTGATGGCAAAGGGACTGCACCTCTCGTTGCGACCGGCCGCTGCGCGCAGTAGCATTCGCGCTTTTACCAAGGATTCGCCTGTCATGCCGTTCCAGCAAGGGCTGCTTGCCACCCCGGTGCCTACCCAGGCCCGTCACTTGTTCTTCACCCTGCAATCCCCCGAGGGTTTGCCTGCAGCACTGGATGCGCTGCTGCCGCATGTGGATGGCGAACGCCTGATCATGGGCGTAGGCGCCCCCTTGGCGAAGGCCTTGGGCCGAGAAGTGCCTGGGCTGCGCGCGTTCCCCCAACTGGATGCAGCGGTGGAGAACCCAAGCACCCAGCACGCCTTGTGGCTGTGGCTGCGCGGCGAAGAACGTGGTGACCTGCTGCTGCAGGCCCACGCGCTGGAACAGGCCTTGGCACCGGCTCTGCGCCTGGCCGACAGCATCGACGGCTTCCTGCACCGTGGCGGCCACGACCTGACCGGTTATGCGGACGGTACCGAAAACCCGGTTGACCAGGACGCAGTCGACGCGGCCATCGTCGCGGGCGAGCAGCCGGGCATGGGAGGCTCCAGTTTTGCGGTTTTCCAGTTGTGGAAGCATGATCTGGAGTACTTCAAGTCGCTGCCCCAGGCGGACCAGGACAACATCATCGGCCGGCGGCTGAGCGATAACGAGGAGCTGGACGATGCGCCGGAGTCGGCACACGTCAAGCGCACGGCCCAGGAAAGCTTCGCACCTGAAGCCTTCATGGTGCGGCGCTCGGTTTCCTGGGCCGACCACCGTGGCGCGGGCCTGGCCTTTGTCGCGCTGGGCCGAAGCTTCGATGCGTTCGAAGTGCAACTGCGGCGCATGAGCGGGCTGGAAGATGGCATCATCGACGGCCTGTACCGCTTCAGCCGCCCGCTGACGGGGGGTTACTACTGGTGCCCGCCGATCACCGACGCACATCTGGACCTGAGCCTGCTGCTGAAGGCTTGAGCAAATATCCAGAAACAGAATCATCTGCGAGGCCGGGGTCGAGCGGCTAGTCTTGGAAGTTTCCGACTAATGACGGGAGCTTTGCCATGTATGCACGTCGCGATGTCCTACGCGCCGGCGCGACTTTGGGGCTGCTGGCTGCCAGCCCTTGGCTACGCGCTGAGTCCCGCTCCGGGCTGCTGACCCGCAAGGTGCCGTCCACCGGCGAGGCCTTGCCGGTCATTGGCGCGGGGACCTCTGGCAGTTTCGAGGTCGAGGCCGGCTCGGCCGATTACCAGCGACTGAAGGCCGTACTGAAAGCGTTTTTCGAAGGCGGCGGCAAAGTCATCGACACGTCGCCAAACTACGGCGGGGCAGACCGTATTCTTGGCCAGTTGCTGGAGGAGGGCGGCTGGCACCGGCATTGCTTTATCGCCACCAAAATCGCCGCCGACAGCCGGCCCGACGCCGAAGCGCAATGGGCGGGCACCCTCAAAAGCCTGCGCACAGACAAGGTTGACCTGCTGCAGATCCACAACCTGCGCGACTGGAAGACCCAACTGCCCTATGCCCGCCAGCTCAAGCAGCAGGGCAAGACCCGCTACGTGGGCATTACGCATTACCTGAACAGCGGCCATGACGAAGTCGCCAGCATCGTGCGCTCCGAACCACTGGACTTCATCCAGATCAACTATTCGGTCAATGCGCCCAACGCAGCAGACGAACTGTTACCGCTGTGCCAGGACAAGGGGGTGGCAGTGCTTATCAACCGGGCGTTCGATGACGGTCGCCTGTTTGCCAAGGTCAAGGGCCAGCCACTGCCTGCCTGGGCTGCAGAAGCGGGGGTGAGCAGCTGGGCACAGATTTTCCTCAAGTTTGCCTTCAGCCACCCGGCGGTGACCACGGTCATCCCGGCAACCGGCCGCCCCGATCGCCAGCTCGACCAGCTCAAGGCCGGCCATGAGCCGTTGTTCACCGCTGCGCAGCAAAAAGCGCTGATCGAACAGTTCGCCTGACAACATGACCGGCTGGCGCAAACGCCTGGACCACGGGCTGAATATCCAGCCTGGCGAAGGCCCGGCCGTGATCGGCGGTCTGGCCCTGTTCTACCTGCTGTTCACCGGGTATTTCATGCTGCGGCCGGTGCGCGAGACCATGGGCGTGGCGGGAGGTGTCGACAACCTGCAATGGCTGTTCACCGGCACCTTCATCGCTACGCTCACCTGCCTGCCGCTGTTCGGCTGGCTGGCCTCCAGGGTACGCAGACGGCACATCCTGCCTTGGACCTACGGCTTCTTCACGGCCAACCTGTTGCTGTTTGCCATGTTGTTTGCTCGCCAGCCGGACGACCTATGGACCGCACGGGCCTTTTACATCTGGCTATCGGTATTCAACCTGCTGACAATCTCACTGGCCTGGAGCGTGCTGACCGATCTGTTTTCCACAGAGCAGAGCAAGCGCCTGTTCGGGCTGCTGGCAGCCGGGGCCAGCCTGGGCGGGCTGAGCGGACCGGTACTGGGTACGCTGCTGGTTGCCCCGCTGGGGCATGCCGGGCTGGTGTTGCTGGCCGCTTTGTTCTTGCTGGGCAGCATCGCCGCCGCCGTCTATCTGCAACGCTGGCGCGATCGCCAACCACTGCCTGTGCAGAACCAACAACCCGCGTCGCGGCCACTGGGCGGTAACCCATTTGCCGGTGCGACGGCTGTACTGCGTTCGCCGTACCTTTTGGGCATCGCCCTGTTCGTGGTGCTGTTGGCCAGTGTCAGTACTTTTTTGTATTTCGAGCAGGCGCGCATCGTCAGCGAAACCTTCACCGACCGTACACGCCAGACGCAGGTGTTCGGCCTGATCGACACAGTGGTCCAAGCCCTGGCCATCCTCACCCAAGTATTCATCACCGGTCGGCTGGCCAAACGCCTGGGGGTAGGGGTGTTGCTGGTGGCAGTGCCGCTGGTGATGGCGGCAGGCTTCGTCTGGCTGGCCCTGGCACCGGCATTTGCGGTGTTCGTGGTGGTGATGGTGGTTCGCCGCGCAGGCGAATACGCCCTGGTCCGGCCGGGGCGGGAGATGCTGTTCACGGTGTTGCCCGCCGAGGACAAATACAAGGCCAAGAACTTCATCGACACCGTGGTTTACCGAGGGGGCGATGCGTTGAGCGGCTGGGTCAAGCGTGCACTGGATGTGCTCGGCGACCATCCGCAACTGGCCATGATGATTGGGGCAGCCATTGCCCTGGGCTGGGGCCTCACCGGTGGGTGGCTGGGGCGGCGGCAGCGCACGCTGGATGCCCACGGCACCCAACCGGCTGGCGCGCAAAATACACCGCCACCGGTTATTTAACGCCACCGGTCCGAACGCGCGGCAATAAAACGAATCCCTCGCTATCGCCAAACTCCGAACCTATGTACGGCGCTTGCCGTGCATCCAGAAGTCACATGAGGTTTCAGACCATGGCAAACAAAGACAACAGCCGCACCGGCAGCCAGGGCGGCCAGGGTGGCACCAAGAACCCCGGCAACTTCGCCAACGACCGGCAAAAAGCCTCCGAAGCTGGCCGCAAGGGCGGGCAGTCCTCAGGCTCCGGCATGGCCCACGACCGTGAGTCGGGCCGCAAGGATGCCGATATGCACAAAGACCGCGAGTCGGGCCAGAAAGGCGGCCGCTCGTAAGTGACCAGAGCGCGGTGCCGGACGCTTCGGCACCGCGTTCAGTTAGAAAGAGGACGCCCCATGCGCACCACAGCCATCATCATTGCCTTGAGCAGCCTGACGCTGCTCGGCGGTTGTTTCGATCGTGACCCCGACCACGCGGCGGAGGATGCCGACCACAGCAAACCTTCGCTGCAAATGCAGCAGCCCGATGACAAGCCTGCGCCACAACCTGCACCTGGCCCTGAGCCGATGCCACGCGAAGGCCAGAGCCAATAGTCGACAAAGGAGCGAGGCATGACGGTTCTGACGCGCAGCAACCCCGCCAAGACGCCGGCGCCACCCGCACAGCCGCTGAGCAGCCGCTACCATGCGTTTTTATCCGGTGATTACACCACTGCCCGCCAGTGGCTCGCCGAGCAGTTTGCGAAGGCGAACGCCATGGCCGATGACCTGCCGGACACGCCTGATCAGTTGCAGGCATGGAGCGCGCGCCACGCCGCACAGGTTGCAGCCGAACACGCCGCCTACCTGGCCCAGCGCCGTGAAGGCGCGCCTCGGCGGTATTTTGCCAACCGCGCCCACGCATTGTGGTTCCTGCAACAGGTTGCACCGACCAAGGTCGTCGATGGCGCCTGGCTTCATGGGGCCCTGCGCCACTGGCAAGACCCGCGCTACCACGGCCTGATCCGCACCTACCTCGAGGAGTTGGGCGACGGCGATCCGCATTGCAATCATGTGCTGATCTACCAGCGGTTGCTGGGCAGGCTCGGCTGCCTGGAGGGCTTGCCTCTGGAGGACGAGCGCTATTTGCAAGGGGCCGTTCAACTGGCGCTGGGCAGCTGTGTGGAATGGTTCCTGCCCGAAATCATTGGGTACAACCTGGGTTATGAGCAACCGCCTCTACATTTGCTGATCACCACCCACGAACTGGCTGAGCTGGGCATCGACGGCCATTATTTCCAGCTTCACGTCACGATCGACAATGCTGCCAGTGGCCATTCCAGCAAGGCCATTCAGGCGGTTCAGCAACTGTGCCCGGCACAGGATGCCGAGGTGCTCTACCGCCGAGTCAGGCACGGCTACCGCCTCAATGATCTAGGCACCGACACGCCGACGCTGATCAGCACCTTCGACCTTGAAGCCCAATTGCTGGCTGCGTTGGAGCGCAAGCGCGTGTTCGGGCAGTTCATGCACGCTGACCGTTGCCGACTGCAGCAGCGCACGGTCAACCAATGGCTTAGTGAACCCTCGGCGCTACCGGGTTTCTTGCAAGCGCTGGTGGCGCAGGGCTGGATCAAACGCGGGCAGAACCCAGCCGACAGCCGCTGGTGGTCGCTGATTGATGGCCCAGGTGCGCCGATGTTCGGGGTGTTCAATGCCTACGAAAAGCAGTTGTGGCACGACTGGATTGCCGGCGACTGGCAAAGCGCGGTGCGCCGTGTGCCGCCGGGCAGTTGGGAAGCTGCCTTGCACCAGCAGCCCAATGGCGAACAACGCCACGAAGTGATTGATATCGAGACCTTGATAGAGCGCATGGCAGGCAATCAGCACGCCTTGCCGCAGGGGCTTGCCGCCACTCGGGCGTACCTGCGTGCCACAGGCCTTGGCGAGGAGGGACCGCACTGATGACGCTTGACCCGCAACAAACCCGGGCCGACGAAGCCCTGCTTCAACTCGGCCGGCGCCTGCGCGCTGACGGTTACCGGTTCACCTGCGTGACGCCTGCCACCCATGCCTACAACAATGCCCGCGCCGGCGCAGAGCGGGCCGCCAACCTGCGTGACGTGTTTGGTTGGAGCCGCCCATTCCCAGCCTCATTGATCAGTGCCGACGAGCTGGACCAGCTCAGCACCGCGCACGTGCTGTACGAGGACGGTGACCTGCTGCGCAGCCGGGTACGTTGGTCCAGCCTGGATGATCTGCTACTGGTGCATTCCGCCTACCCGACCGAGGCGGCTGATGCGGTGTTCTTCGGCCCTGACAGCTATCGCTTCGCCCAGGTCATCCATGACCATCTACAACGCAGCCCGGTACGGGTCGAACACGCGGTGGACATTGGCTGCGGCAGCGGCATCGGTGCCTTGCTGATCGCGCGCGCGTTGCAACATGCCCAGGTCAGCGCTGTGGACATCAACCCCCTGGCACTGCGGTACACCGCGATCAATGCAGCGCTGGCGGGGGTCAGCAATGTATCCATTGCCCACAGTGACCTGCTTGCGGGCATCAGTGGCCATTTCGACCTGATCGTGGCCAACCCACCCTACATGCTCGATGACGGCGAGCGTACGTATCGCCACGGTGGCGGGTCTCTGGGCGCCGACCTGTCGTTGCGCATCATCGAGCAGGCGTGCGAGCGTCTGAGCCCTGGCGGGTCACTGCTGCTGTACACCGGCGTGGCGATGGTCGAAGGCCGTGATCCTCTGCTCGAGGCTATTCGCCTGCGCCTGGCGGGGCCTGAGTGGGCCTGGGTGTACCGTGAGGTCGACCCGGACGTATTCGGTGAACAATTGCTCCAGCCAGGTTATGAGCATGTCGAGCGCATCGCTGCCGTGGCGCTGACGGTCAACCGCAGTGCGTGACGCGCTAGTGCGCCTTGCCACCACTGCGGGGCTTGCAATCAGTTAGCGTTCACCGACAATGGCAGCGCCCTTAGCAAGCCATTCGGAACGCCCTGCGCCATGATGCTGACCCAGCAATTTCCCGCCATTACCTTGGCCGACACCCTGTTCGTATTTGCCCTTGAGGCGGAAGCCGGCAGCGTATTCGCTGACGTCCATACCGTGTTCACCGGCATCGGCAAAGTCAATGCTGCCATCGCCCTGACCAGGGCGATCGAGCGCCAGCGGCCCAAGCTGATCGTCAACCTTGGGTCGGCAGGCAGCCAGCGGTACGGCAAGGGGGAGGTGGTGTGCTGCACGCGCTTCGTGCAACGCGACATGGATGTGACTGCGCTGGGCTTCGCCCGCTACCAGACGCCGCTGTCGGACGTTCCGGTGCTGCTCGAACATGGCCACGCGATAGAGGGGCTGCCACTGGGCACTTGCGGCAGCGGCGACAGCTTTGAGGTCAGCCACGGTGATGCCCCGTACGACATCGTCGACATGGAAGCCTACGTTTTAGCGCTGATCGCCCGTAACGAAGGCATTCCGTTCGTGTGCCTGAAATACATTTCCGATGATGCCGGCAGCGATGCGGCCCAGGACTGGTCCGTGCAGGTACATCTGGCCGCCGCGGCGTTCAAGCGTGTGCTGTTCAACAGCGAAACCTGATCAGGCATGACGGCCAAGCCAGTGTCGGCAGCAAAGCCGTAGGGCACTTGGGCTAAACCTTCCGCCCGCCGCGCAGTCATTTCAGGTAAGTGCCCGACATTTGCGGGCCAAGGAGGTGGCTGATGACCTTTGTCTGCCTACTGCGTGGCTGCCATTGGCGTGCCATGGTCAAACCCGAAGTGCCCGGGCTGCAGTGCCAGCTTTGCGAGCGTTGTGGCGCGCTGCGCTACTGCCAGCCCGGTCATCCCCTGCAACCCTAGGAGGCACGTCATGGCCAGGGCAATCTGGAAAGGTGCGATCAGTTTCGGCCTGGTGCATATCCCGGTATCACTGAACACGGCGGTGCGCACCGAGCGCGTGGACTTCGACTGGCTGGACAAGCGCAGCATGGAGCCGGTCGGCTACAAACGGATCAATAAGGTAACCGGCAAGGAAATCGACAAGGACAACATCGTCAAGGGCGTGGAATACGAAAAAGGCCGCTATGTCGTGATCAGCGAAGAAGAGATCCGCAAGGCGCGCCCAGAAGCGACCCAGACGATCGATATCTTTTCGTTCGTGGCTGCCAGCGAAATACCGCTGCAGCAGTTCGATACGCCGTACTACCTGAGCCCGGACCGCCGCGGCGGCAAAGTCTACGCCTTGCTGCGCGAAACACTGCAGAGCACTGGCAAGGTGGCGCTGGCCACCGTGGTGTTGCACACACGTCAACACCTGGCATTGCTGCGGCCGCTGGACGATGCGTTGGTGATGATCACGTTGCGCTGGCCGGAAGAAGTACGGGGGCTGGATACGCTGGAGCTGGACAAAAGCGTGACCGACACCAAGCTCGACAAGCGCGAACTGGCCATGGCCAAGCGCCTGGTCGAGGACATGAGCGGTTCGTGGGCTCCGGACGACTACCATGATGCGTTCCGCCAGACCATCATGGACCTGGTGGAAGAGAAGGCCAGCAAAGGCAAGATCAGTGTGGTGGACAAGGGCGAGGGGGGCGAAGCCGAAAAAAGCGCCGATATCATCGACCTTACCGAACTGCTCAAGCGCAGCCTCGGGGGCAAAGCTGCGAAAAAAGCACCTGCCGAAAAGAAACCTGCCAAGCGTACGCGTAAGGCTTCATGAAGGCTTGGGCGGGTTGCCTGCCTTGATAGCACGGCATCATTCAGATAGAGCGCCATCCACGCGGCGCTCCATCTGAAGAATTCCGAAGAGCATGGCGCAGCTGGTCAACCACCCAAACGCACCTGCAGCCCTGCCAGAAAATCCCCAAATCCTTCACGCGCCCGGCTGTCCCTTCGGCTGCTGGTCGCAACACTGTGCTTGGCGGTCCAGACGATCTGCGCGCCGCTAGCCTCCAGGTCGCGGACCAGCTGCACGTCCTCGTGCGCCGCCAGCGGTTGAAAGCCGCCCACACGTTCATAAGCGCGGGCACAGACCCCCAGGTTGGCCCCATGAATATGCCGGTGGCCTTCACAAGCCTGATACCCGCTGCGGTACAGCTTGCGCAGCGCCGCACGCTGCCACGGCTGCCAGTGTTCGATATGTACCGTGCCGCAGACCACCTCGGCAGTGCACGCCAGTTGCCACAGGAGCCAGTGCGAGGGCACTTGGCTATCGGCATCGGTACAGGCCAGCCACTGGGCGCCGCGCTCCAGCATCAGGGCCGCGCCAAGCCGGCGGGCCATGCCGACACTGCCAGCTTCCACCGCCAGCGTGCGTACACCGAAGCGCGCGGCCACCGCCGCACTGGCATCACGGCAACGGTCCAGCACCACCAACACTTCAACCTGATGCCCTGCCTGCTCGGCCAAGGCTACCGCCGCTGCCATGGCCTTGAGGCAGCGCCCCAGCCGTCGCGCTTCGTTATGGGCAGGAATGACGACGGCAATCATGAGCATGTCTCGTCCAGGTCGACCACGCTGGGCTCGGCTGACCAGTATTCCAGCAAAAAGTCCGCCTCTTCATGGCGAAACACCGGGTACAACGGTACGTGCTTGGCCAACAGCTGGTGCACCTCACGCCCATCCTGGGGGCAGCCTGCGATCGGATGGCGCCAGTGACAGGCCAGCAGGCCACCGTCATAGGTCAGGCTCGCAACCGACTGCTCGATCACCTGCAACCAGTCGGTAGGGTTCAGGTAGTAACCCACTTCGCTGAGCACGATCAGGTCGAAGCTGCCGCCCGGCCAGTCCGCCGGCAAGCGGCCAGCGACGACCGAAGCATTGGGCAACCCCGCCAGGCGCTGGCGGGCCAGGGCAACTGCAGTAGGGTCAAGGTCCTGGCACAGCAGCTCGGCACAGCGATCGGCCAGCGCTGCGCTCAGCTCGCCATTGGCACAGGCGGGTTCGAAGACCCGTTGGTAGCACTGGCGCGGCAGGCTGGCCATCAGCAGGTCACGCTTGCGGCGTTCGTACCAACGGGTGCGAAACGCCCAGGGGTCGTCATTGCTGGAATACAGGTCGGCGAAATATTGCGCATCGATACTCATGACAACTCCTTCACAGGAATACCAGTTCGAAGGGTTGCAGCATGCAATCGAGCAGGTCGGCAGGCAGCACCGGCGCCCGCCCTTGGTCGGGCTCCAGCTGGCTGTGATACGCCGCCAAGGCCTGACGCTTGCGCGCAACCCGTGTTTCGTCCAGCTCGATGCGATGTGCCCGTTGCCAGGGTAGGCGCGGGTCGTCAGGCTGTGCCCAATGCCAGGCCCACACAGGCACCTCCACCAGTTGCACCTGGCGCGCGAGGGCAGCCTGCGCTGCCGCCCGGCCAAGCGCTTCGTGGTCGCAGTGGCCGTCGCCGCGCCAGGTAGTCATAAGCACATCATCGGGCTTGAGCAGTTGGTTAAGGTGATTGACCAGGAACGCTTCGTCGCGTGACAGCGCCCCGTCCTTGAGGTGCAGGCGCCGCCAGTCCAGCCGGTTGAGGTCCAGGTCCAGCTGCTGCAGGGCGTGCCGGCTTTCAAGTGGCCGTTGACGGCGCAGGCGGTGCTCGGTCCAGGTCGCCGATTCTGGGTGGCTTCCTTCACCATCGGTGACGGAGATCAGCAGCACGTCCTGTTCGCGGCCGTGCAGTCCTGACAACAGTCCACCGGCCATGAGGATCTCGTCATCGGGGTGGGGCGCCAGCAGTACCAAGCGCCGGCCTGCGGGAAGTAATTGCTCCGGCGTGATCCAGCTCGCCCGCGCCAGGTGTGCAGACTGCTGCCACTCGGCCCACGGCCTGCCTTCACTGGCCTTGATCAGGTTCTCACTCATAGTTGCCAGGCTCCTGCCGGCACCTGGGCCAGCTGTTGGCCAAGTGCGGCCAGGTCACGTTCAGCGTGGCTTTGGCGCAGAAAGACCGGGAGGTCGGCGCTCAGCCGTGCAAAGTGGCTACTGCGGCAGAACGGCGTTGCGCCCAACGCACGGCCCACATGGTGGATCACCTGCTCTACAGCCTGCTCTACCTGGGCACGCACACGGCGTACCTCGAAGCTGGCGTCGGCGTTGGGCTGGCAGTCTATCGACGTGGCGCATTCGCGCAGTGCCGCACGGGCACCGTACAACACGGCATCCACTGCCCCCAGGTGTGCCTGGGCGTGGGGATCCGAGTTTGGCTTGCAGCAACGCTCACGCAAGTAATCGGCCAGCGCCTGCGCTGCGCCGTACCAGCAGGCGGCGATGCCCGCGCCGCCGTGCCAGAAACCGGGGCGCGACAGGTACTGCCCGGGTTGGCCTACGGCGATCCCGGGCGCATCCTCGAAGGTGATTTCAATGCTGGCGGTCGTCGCCATGCCCACCGCTTGCCAATGCTCGACCTGCACCCCCTGGCTGGGATGGGCCAGCTCGATCGCCACCAACTGCGGCTGGTCGTCATCCTCGGCCCAGGCCGTGATCAGCGCGCGGTCGATCTGCAAGGCACCTGAGCACCAGGCCTTGCTGCCGGCAAGGCGCACCTGGTCGCCGTCACGCTCGATGATCCGAGCCCGCGCATCAGGGGGCTCGGCGGCCCACACACCCCATATTGCGTTGCCCGCCAGGTGTGCGGCGCCGCATTCGGCAAGGATCGCCAGTGCGTCGGTATGGCCTTCGTACACTTTGGCCAGCGCCAGGTCGCAACCGGCAATGCGTGCCAGCGTCTGCCAGCGCTGCAAGGTATGCCCTTGGCCCGGCAGCGGCAGTTGGTCGAGATGGTCCGCCTTCAGCGCCTGCATCAGTTGCGACAGCTTGTTGTCCAGGTTCAAAGGCTGCGCGCGCTCGCTGAACGTACGCAGCAGGCTATCGAGGGTGTTCAGGTCAACATCCTGAGTGATGCTCATGTCATCCCCATCTGTTTGCGCATGCGCGCTGTGATCGACTGTCGGGTCTTGCCCATGTCCGCCCAAGGGTCATCGACCTCGGCCAAGCGTTCGTGCAGGTTGCCGATATGCCACTGGTTGGCGCCTTTGAGCTGGGCAAGTTCCTCGCGCCAGATCGGCACAGACACCGGTAAGCCTTCCCGGGCCCGCAGGGAGTAGGCGCAGGCTGTGGTGGCGCCTTTACCGTTGCGCAGGTAATCGATGAAGATCCGCCCGACCCGGTTCTTCGGGCCAGACACTGCGCTCAGCCGGTCGGGGAACAACTTGGCCAGGTAATTGACGATGGCATGGCTGAAGTCTTTCACCTCGTCCCAGCCCGCACGGCGGGTCAACGGCACTACAAGGTGCATGCCTTTGCCGCCGCTGGTCTTGAGGAACACCCTCAGGCCCAGTTCGTCGAGCAGGGTGAGGGCCAGCTGAGTGGCTTCGATCATGGCCTTCCAGGGCAGTGCCGGGTCCGGATCGAGGTCGAGCACGAAGCGGTCGGGCTTGTCGAAGTCCTTATCGGTGGCATTCCAGGTGTGCAACTCGAGCATGTTCATCTGCACCGCGCCCAGTAGCGTGTCAGCGCGGTTGATGACCATCGCCGCTTGGCCGGCCTCGGCTTTGTCGTAACTGAGCACATTGGCGATAGGCAGCTGGTCGGCGTTTTTCTGGAAGAACAGTTCGCCGTTGAGGCCCTCTGGCGCCCGTACCAGCGCGACCGGCCGGTCCTTGAGCTGCGGGAGAATCCACTGGCTGACGCCGGCGTAGTATTCGGCAACCTGGCGTTTGGTTGCGCCAATGCTGGCGTCGATGATCCGGTCCGGATGCGTCAGGCGCAGGTCGCCCAGGTCTTGTGGCGCTTTGCTACGCCTGGTTTTGGGCAGGGTCTTGGCTGGCATGGCGCGCTCCAGGTCGATGGCGCTGGCAGGTTTGTCGTCGCGCAGCCCGTGGAAAACCGAATGCCGTACTACGCCGTCGCGCGTCATTTGCGCGTACGCGACCTCGGCCATCAGTTCTGGCTGGAGCCAGTGAACACCCCGAGCTTCCGCCCCGGTGGGTGGCCGGGGCAGGGCTGGCTTGCGGATCTCCAAAGGCTTGAGACGAGCATGGATACTCTCGAGCGTGGTGGCGCTGAAGCCGGTACCGACTTTTCCGGCATAACGGAGCTCGCCGCTGTCTGGGTCATGGAGGGCGAGCAACAGGGCACCGAAGCCACTGCGGCTCCCCTTCGGATCCGTGAAGCCAACGATGACGAACTCTTGGCGCTGCTTGCACTTGAGCTTGATCCAGTCCGCGCTGCGCCGCCCTGTGTAGGGGCTGCCGGCGCGCTTGCCGATCAACCCTTCGAGTTCAAGGCGGCAGGCGCTGTCGAGGAGCGACTCGACAGGCTGCTCGAAGTCGGCGGAAAATTGCAGAACATCGGACTGATCATGCTCAAGCAGGTCACTCAATGCGTTGCGCCGGTCTTCCAGAGGCAATGCGCGCAGGTCCTGGCCACCCAGGAAGGGCAGGTCGAACAGGTAGTAGACGATCTGCTCGTCGCGCTCGGTATCGAAGGCATTCTGCAATGCCTGGAAGTCGGCCACGCCGTTCTCGCCGTTGACCACCATCTCGCCGTCCAGCCAAGCGCTGTCCAGGCCCAAAGCACGCAGCGCAGCCACCTGCCGGGGCATTTTGTGGCTCCAGTCGTGGCCGTTACGGGTGAACAGGCGCACGTCTTCGCCTTCGATACGGGCGAGCACACGATAGCCGTCGAACTTGACCTCATAGCGCCAGTCGCCAGCGGGAGGTGAATCGACCAGGGTCGCAAGCTGCGGTTGCAGTTGCCCGGGCAAGGCTGTTTTCTTGCCAGCGCCGCTTGGTTTGCGCTTGGGCGGTTTGGCAGGTTTGGCAGGTTTGGCGCTGGGACTTTGCCGCGGCACGAGCGTTCGATCGCTGATCACGCTGTCAGGCTGCGCGTCGACAATGCTGTAGTCGGCCTCGCTGCGTGCCTGCGCATCGGCGGACTTAACCAGCATCCACTGCTCTTTCTTGCCTGAAAGACGGGTGCGGAACAGGTTCCACACGCCATTGAGCTTCTCACCCTTCAAGCGAAAGCGCAGCTTGCCCTTGCTGTAGGCTTGGTCCGCGTCGCCTTCTGGCTCCCAAATGCCACGGTCCCAGACGATCACATCGCCGGCGCCATAGTGCCCCTGGGGGATATTGCCTTCGAAATCGGCGTAATCGAGCGGGTGATCCTCTACATGCACCGCCAGGCGCCGCACCTTGGGGTCCAGGGAGGGCCCTTTGGGGATGGCCCAGCTTTTCAGCGTACCGTTCAGTTCGAGACGGAAGTCGTAGTGCAGGTGGCTGGCGTCGTGCTTCTGAATGCAGAACTGCAGGGCCTGGTGACGTTTTGCACGGTCGCGCTTGCCACTGGGTTCGGGCGAGGCATTGAAGTCGCGCTTGCGCTCATATTCCTGCAGGGGCTTGGCCTTCATCTAAGGCTCCCAGGGGTGGCTGTCTCTCATTTGGGAGGCAGCGGGCAGGGCGGGAGTTCAAAAAATCGATTGCCCGCGGGCGGGCAAAAAACTCTGAATTTTCCAGGCCCACTCGCAGTCGACCGAACACACCCCCTGATGGAGAGCCCAAATGAGCCGACCCGATGATCGCCAGCCTTACACCCCCAGCGAAATCGATGACACCGAGGACCGCATGGGCAGCGTGCACGAGCTGGACTTCAGTGACCGCCCGGAGGGGCGTATAGGGGATGAACGCCCAGCCGCTGAAGTGGCGAAGGACTTCCCGGCGCGGCGCGTCGCTGAAGGCGGCATGACCGGCGGTGAGACACTGACCGACAGCGTGCATGAAGACAACGTCACCGACGACGACCTGAGCCCTGGTACCCTGCTGGATGAGACCGGCGCGCGGGACCCTTACGAACCGGGTGATGACGAAGGCCCGGCAGACCAGAACCTGCGTGAAGTCGATGCGCAGGAGATCGGTGGTGGCATTGGCCTGGATGAAGCCGAGTTGGCACGGTCCGCGCCGCTGGACGGTGAACCTTGGACTGATGAAGTGGTTGATGACGAGCCGAGGAACTGACCATGAATGAGCGACGATGTGCCTGTGGGAACTGTTCGTGCATGGTGGACGACAATGCCCGCATGCAGAACGAAAAGGCCTACTGCTGTGAAGCCTGTGCGTCCGGGCACCGTAACGGTGAACCGTGCCGCATGAGTGATTGCAAATGTGGTGAAGCGGCTCAGCCCAATGAAAGCAAGGTTGACAATGCCTTGGACGAAACTTTCCCAGCCAGCGACCCGATTTCCCCGTGACGGCTTCAATAGCTAGTTAACGGCTGCAGCACACGCCCCAGGGCTGGCCATACCAGCTGCTGGGGCTCAGCTATGCCCGACCGTCAATGCGTTTGCCAGATCCCGTTATTACGCTCGCAATCGGCACGGGCCTGCCCAAGGCTTGGGGTGTCGTAGTAGTACGTCATCACCCGGGCTTCCTTGGGCAGCGCCGGGCTTGTGGAGGGCTCGTCACGCCCTGCCGATTTCGGGTTGGCGAGGGTTTCCTGGGTCAACGGTGCGATGCAGCTACCCACACTGCCATCGGCGCAGCGCGGCACCTTGCGCTTCTCGGTGCTGAGCATCTCTTTACTTTCATTGCTGCACGACCAGTTGATCGCTTCAGCCGGCATGTCGCTGAAGCTGTAGCAGGTCCGTCCCTCAACGGGCTTGACCGCTTCGCTGGAGGACCGCGTGATCACTTCGCACGCTTCAGCCAGCACTTCTGTGCTGGCCAGGACGCCCAACACCACCATCAGCAGAGATAAACGCATGTACCACCTCCCGGGCTCAGGGCCCGTGGTCAAGTCTTGCGTAGGGTCGCTTCACCGCGTTGGCGCATGGCGCGGGCGCGTTTTTCCAGTACCAGGTAGGTGATCACCGCCAGCAGCAGCGGGATCAGGTAATAGAGGGTACGGTAGCCCAGCAATGCTGCCACCAGGCTGCCCTGGCCCAGTTGGCCGTGCAGCAGCGCCAGGAACACGGCTTCGAGCACACCCAGCCCGGCGGGAATATGGGCGACAACGCCAGCCACGCAGCTGATCAGCAAGATGCCGAGTATCGAGGGGTAGAACAGGTCACCGGGCAGCAGCCAGTAAATCAGTGCGGCCATCAATGCCCAGTTGCTGGCACCCAGCGCCACTTGGCACAGCGCCAGGCGCATCGAGGGCAGGGTGATTTCATGGTCGCGCACACGCCATGTACGACGCTTGGCAAAACCGCAGGCCAGCAGATAGGCCAGCGCCACACCCAGCAGCAGAAAACCGATCAACTGCAGCCCGGTCACACCCACCGCCCAGCTGTCCGGCAACTTGACCAGGCGCAAGGCGAACACCGTGCCGGCCAACAGCATGTAACCCATCCAGTTGGTCAGCAGCCCCAGGGTCAGGATTTTGGTGATGGTGCCGGTGTCCAGGCCCAACCGCCCATACAGCCGATAACGCAAGGCAACGCCGCCGACCCAGGTCGTGAAGTTGAGGTTGAAGGCATAGCAGACGAAGGCCACCGGCAGCACCTGCCGCGCCGGCAGGTGGTGGCCCGTGTAGGCGCGTGCCAGCAGGTCGTAGCTGGCGAATGTGAGGTAACTGCACACCGCCAGACCCAAACCGATAATCAACGTGCTTGGCTTGTAGTCCACCAGTGACTGGCGAACCTCGTTCCAGTCAAGGTTGCGCGCCAGCATGTACAGCAGCGCCGGAATCAGCACGATGAACAACAGGGTCAGCAGGCGCTTGCCCCAGATATGCCAGTCTTTGTGCTTCATCAGGTATTGCCCTCGTGCAGGTCGCCCTGGGCCTGGACTTCAGGCTGGACAGATTTCAGGCGTTGCCGGTGTGCCGGGAACCAGCCGGCAATGCGCGGGAAGTAGCGGGTGAGGTGGAAGCCGATGAAGATCAGCGGCGCCCGCCACCAGTAGCCACGGATCATGCGCTCCAGCGTCACCGCCTTGCAGTGGTCGCTGGCGAGCGAGGTCAGGTGTTGGTAAAGGTGCTGGTTGAATGCCCGATCACGTATCAGCAGGTTGGCTTCGAGGTTGAACGAAAGGCTCAACGGATCAAGGTTGCTGGAGCCTACCGTCGACCATTCATCGTCCACCAACGCGACTTTGCCATGCAGGGGGCGTTGGCAGTACTCGTGTATGCGTACGCCGTCACGCAGCAGGTAGTTGTAGAGCAGCCGCGACAGCGCGCGGACCCAGCGCATGTCCGGCTGGCCCTGAAGGATCAGAGTGACCTGTACACCGCGGCGCGCCGCATTGCGCAATTCACGCAACAGGCGGTAACCGGGAAAGAAGTAGGCATTGGCAATCACGATGCGGTGACGTGCCGCGCGCACGGCTTGCAGGTAGCAGGCCTCGATATCGCTGCGGTGGCGCGTGTTGTCCCGTTCGACCAGCACAGCGCTGATTTGGCCAGCGGGCTGGGTAAGCGGGCGCACCTGGCTAGGCGGTTCAAGCACCGGGGCCATCAGCTGGCGGCTGGAGGCGTGCAGCTGCGCCACCACCGGCCCGCGCACTTGCACCGCATAATCCTGCTTGGCCATCGGCCCATAATCGCCAAGGTGATCGGCGCTGTAGTTGATCCCGCCAATGAACGCCAGCTCGCCATCGATAACGACGATCTTGCGGTGCAGGCGGCGGAACAAGTTGGTCCGCATGCCGGCCACCCGCGGTTGCGGGTCGAATGCATGAAACCGCACACCTGCTTCTGTCATGGCCGCAATGAACGCATCCGGCAGGTCGGCTGTGCCGTAACCGTCCACCGCCAGCTCCACCCGTACGCCGCGGCGCGCCGCCTCGATCAGCACCTGCTGCAGCTGTTGGCCGACCTTGTCGTCGAAGATGATGAACGTTTCCAGCAGGATCTCTTCGCGCGCCTGGGCCATCGCTTCGAACACACGCGGGTAATAGCCTTCCCCATTGATCAACAGCTCGACGCTGTTGCCCTCTACCCAAGGTTTGTTCACAGATCGATCTCCGCAGCCAACGGTGCATGGTCAGACAAGTGTGACCAGGGATAATGAGACAGCACTTGCGCCTTGCTTGGTTTGGCATTGCGCAAGTAGATACGGTCCAGCCGCAGCAGCGGCAAGCGCGCCGGAAAGCTGCGGGCAGGGCTACCGAAGTGCTCTCCGAACGCTTCCACGAGGCGTTGCGAGAGCACGGCATCGGCCTTGAGGCGCCAGTCATTGAAGTCCCCGGCGACAATCACAGGTGCGTCGGCAGGCAAGCTGTCGAGCAAGTCGAGCAGCAGGCTGACCTGGCGCTGCCGGTGGGCTTCACGCAACCCCAGATGCACGCACACGGCATGAACCGACTCGTGGCCTGGCACGTCCAGGCGGCAATGCAGCAGGCCGCGCTGTTCGTTGCCATGGATCGATACATCGAGGTTGTGGTGCTCGGCGATTGGGAATTTGGACAGCAGCGCGTTGCCATGGTCACCATGCGGGTAAACGGCGTTGCGGCCATAGGCGAACTGCGGCCACATGCTGTCTGCGAGAAATTCGTACTGCGGGGTGTCGGGCCACTCGGCATGGCGCAGGGCATGGTGCTCATGGCTGCCGTGGACTTCCTGCAGGAACACAAGATCGGCATCGGTGGCGCGCACCGCCTCGCGCAATTCGGGCAGGATGAAACGCCGGTTGAGCGCGGTGAAGCCTTTGTGCACGTTGATCGTCAGTACATTGAGACGATGCACCGTGGTGATCCGGTCGATGACGCTGGTAGGTGTAGGCAATGTCTTGTTCACAGTTCCACCTGCGGTGTGACACCCGGTTCTGTCACCAAGTGGCCATTGAGATCCATCTTGTCCAGGAGGCGGCGTGCATCGTACGGCGCATGCACCTTCTGGTCGTTGTCGAAGTAGCAGTACACATCCCGTGAAGCACGCCGGGGTGGTGGCTGATCGACGATCAGGTGTGCATCATCCGGCTGCTCGCCGCGGCTCCAGCATTCGATACGCTGCTTCCAACGGCGCAAGGCGCGGGCGGTGTAGCCGCTGCTGTAAAGCTCGACATCGCCATGCAGGCGCAGGTACACGAAGTCAGCGGTCACGTCTTCGACATAAGGCCATTTACCCGCGCTGTCGGCGACTACGAGCGCCACCCGGTACTTGCGCAGCAACTGCACGAACGTCTCGCACAGAAAGCTCTCATTTCGAATTTCCACCGCGTGACGCAGGCGGGTATTGCCGTCGATGGCACTGCCGACATTGTGCTGTAAACGTTCTGCACAGTTGCGGGCGAAGGCGTTCGCCGCCTGGTGGTCGTGAGGCAACAGCGCCAGGAAACGCTCGAAGCGGTCGGCGTCGAATTTCATGTTCGGGGGGAACTGCCACAAAACCGGCCCAAGCTTATCGCCCAGCGATAGAAGGCCAGATGCAAAGAAGTTGGCCAGCGGCTGTTCGATGTCCTTCAGGCGTCGGCCGTGGGTGATAAAGCGGGGCCCTTTGACTGAAAAGACGAAGTCGTCCGGCGTATCGTCCCGCCAGCGCTCATAACGTTCCGGGGTCTGCAGGCTATAGAACGACCCGTTGATCTCTATGCTGTTAACGGCGCGCGAGGCAAAAGCCAATTCATCATCCTGCCGCAGGCCATTGGGGTAGAAGTCCTTGCGCCAGGGGCCATAGCGCCATCCGGATATGCCGATGCGGATCTCGCTCACACTGTGGTCCTCATTGCTGTCCCATTATTAGCGACACGCAGCGACCGCAAACGGTTCAGGATGGTTGACCAGTGGCGATCTGGCCCGCGCCAGGGAACTTTGCTCCCGCTCACGTTTCCACCGCAAACCAGGCCTGAAGAATACCTTGCGCTGGCGCAAAGGGAGGCCTGTTCACCCTACGGGAATGACCCCCACATTGGAGGTAAGCATGGCCCGACACATCATTCACTTCACCGGCCCGATCAATTCGTCCACCTGTGGCAACCTGATCAGCACCTGCTCCAAAGTGATGCACCAGGGTGGCGATGTGCTTCAGTTGAACATCGCTACGATGGGCGGCGAATGCAGCTATGGGTTTACCTTGTACAACTTCCTGCGCGCCCTGCCGGTACCTGTGCACACGCACAACCTCGGCACCGTGGAATCGATGGGTAACATCCTGTTTCTGGCGGGCGAGCGCCGCACCGCCTGCGCGATGAGCAAGTTCCTGTTTCACCCGTTTCACTGGACATTACACGGTGCGGTCGACCACGCGCGTATGGCCGAATACGCGATGAGCCTGGACTACGATTTGCGGCTGTATGCCCAGATCGTTGCCGAAAGAACCGCAGGCAGTGCCGAAACGCTGGACGTTCAACGCTACCTGATGGCTTACCCGCGGATACTGGACCCTCAGGAGGCACTCGATAGCGGCCTGATTCATGCCGTCGATGAGCTGCCGATCGATTCGCAGGTGACCCAGTGGAGTGTGCATGCCTGACACCCGGAGCACGGGCAAATAGGCTGGTACGCAAATATTTTCCCGGGCGGTGTTTCGTGCCACCGGTCAACTGCCCACGATCGAATTGAGTATTCCTGTGCGTCGACGGTTCGGAAAAAGGGCATGGCAGAGATTCATGCGTCCCACCATCCCATCGCAAGGAGAAACGGCATGGCTCGTGATCAAGAGCGTACTGGACAACGTGGCGGCACCAAGGAAACCAACCCGGGCAACTTTGCCAATGACCGTGAACGGGCTTCCCGGGCAGGCCAGAAGGGCGGGCAGGCGTCGGGTGGCAACTTTGCCAACGATAGAGAGCGCGCCTCGCAAGCTGGCCGCAAGGGCGGGCAGAACAGCCATGGCGGGGGGCGCCAGCCGAATTGAAGGGTCGCCGTCGTCGAGGCCTGTCGGTACTACCAGCGGCCTCGGCCTCCACCCGCGCAGGGATACTCAAGCATCCGCGCAGCGGCCTAGGGTTCGATGATCAGCAGGGCGCTGCCGCAAGGGAATCCTGCTATCTGGCGATGCATCTAACCCGCTGCTTTGCGAGGTGGTGCGGGAGAAAAATTGTTGGACAATTATTTTGAATCTTTCCCGATGGGCATCACTCAATGAATGAGTCATCCATGGAGAAGAGGAGGGCCCCGTGATGCCTAATCCCCAGCTGTATATCATTGACTACCAACTGCATGGCCAGCCACGCAGTTTCATCATCCGCATGGAGCGGATGGATAATACCGAAGCCTGGCATTGGGCCAGTTGTGATGCGGGTATTGGCATCATTCCTAAGTTCGGCCGCGAAAAAATCAAGAAAGTCAGTAAACCCATGGCTGAACGCTATGGCATTACCGCAGTGAGTTGGCGGCTGTCTGGGGGTAAACCCAACCAACCGGTCAGTGACTCTGCAATTAGCAGTTGAGGGAAAGGGAGCGGGTCCTCGCCCGCTCCCTAGCGTCAGGCGCCTGATTCGGGGTCGCTTGCTGGTACGCCTGGATGCTGCTCTTCATCATCGGTGAGATTCGGGTCAGCATCCGGGTCGTCCACTCGATCGTCAGGCTGGTCCGGATCCAGTTCAGGCCAGTCATCTTGGGCATTACCGCCCCCCATTTTCAGTAGTGGGTTCATCACGGTTCTCCTTGGCGTCAGATGCACGTTGGAGTGCGATCGAGCGACAGATGATCAGCCGGCGTAATGGGAAAACCGACAGATGGATCACGACCGCAGCACGGTGTTATCGGCCGACTTTGCCAGCGTTACCAAGTGGGGCAGGGTGTTTGTCCCGCTCGTTACTGCAGGACGCCTTCTGAATGCTCATTGATTGATGGTCGAGATGATTGCCAGGCAACGCTGAACGATCGGGCTGATGTCACTGGCTCGGCGACTGAGGATGATTGGAGAGACGGCTTGGCTTTCTTCCAGCCGTGCGTAGGTCAAGTCGGCGCGGTGCTGCTGCTGGACCGAGGCGGGGACGAGGGTAATGCCAAGCCCTGCCGCCACCAGACCCAGGGCGGTCTGCAACTCGTTGGCCCATTGGGATACCTGTATGCCCATGCCATGGTTGGCGAATAGCGCCAGTACATGGTCGGCGTAACTGGGCCGAGGGTTCGCTGGGTACAGTACAAAGCGTTCCTTCGACAAACGTTCCAGCGTTATCGGTTGGCCTATCAAGTGGTGCCCAACGGGTAACACCGCGACCAGTGGGTCTTCACGCAACACCTCCTGATGGATAGCCGGGTCGTCGAAATGAATCCGGCCAAACCCTATATCGATGCGGCCGCTCTTGAGCGCCTCGATCTGCTGCAACGTGGTCATCTCTTGCAGCCCCAGTTCCAGGTCTGCATCGCGCCGAAGTTCTCGAATCAGTTCCGGCAGCACGGCATACAGGGTTGACGGCGCGAAGCCTATGCCAAGCCACTGGCGTTTACCTTGGCCTATGCGCCGGGTGTTTTCACACAGTTGCTCAAGCTGCTTGAGCAAGGTGCCGCTCTGCTCATAAAAAAAGCGGCCGGCTTCGGTCAACTGCAACGGTCGACTGCGCTCCAGCAATGCGGTGCCCAAATGCTCTTCCAATTGTTGAATCTGCCGACTCAGGGGCGGCTGGGCGATATGCAGGCGCTCTGCTGCGCGGGTGAAATTCAGGGTCTGCGCAACGGCCTGGAAATAACGAATATGTCTGAGCTCCACAATACCCCCTAGGTATGGTGCGAGATGGAAACAATATTGGACACAATGAATGTCCTGGGTCGATCCTACGGTACATGAAACAAGATCCTATGGGTATTGAAGCCTTAGTGGCGCCCCTTACCTCTAACCTTGCGAGATGGAACCTGAAATGACAGCAGCCCGGATCGAGCGACTTGAGACGATCATTGTCGACCTGCCGACCATTCGGCCACACAAATTGGCGATGCACACCATGCGCGGCCAAACCTTGGTCATTCTTCGCTTGCTGTGCAGCGATGGCATCGAGGGTATCGGGGAGGCCACCACCATTGGTGGGCTCGCCTATGGCAACGAAAGCCCGGAAAGCATCAAAAGCAACCTGGACAGCTACTTCGCGCCTTTACTGATCGGCCAGGACGCGGAGAACATCAATGCGGCAATGCAGCGCCTGGACAAAGCCATCAAGGGCAACACATTCGCCCGTTCTGCAGTGGAAACGGCGTTGCTCGATGCCCAAGGCAAGCGCCTGGGGCTACCGGTCAGCGAGTTGCTGGGCGGCCGGGTGCGTGACGCGCTGGAAGTGGCGTGGACCCTGGCCAGTGGTGACACCGGCAAGGATATCGAAGAAGCCGAGCGTATGCTCGAGCAACGTCGCCACCGCATCTTCAAACTCAAGATTGGCGCCAACGCACTCGCGCATGACCTTGCCCATGTGGTGGCCATCAAGAAAGCCCTGGGCGACCGCGCCAGCGTCCGTGTCGACGTCAACCAATACTGGAGCGAGTCGCAGGCCATCAAGGGCTGCCAGGTGCTGGGTGAAAACGGTATCGACTTGATCGAACAGCCGATTTCGCGGATCAACCGGGGAGGGCAGGTGCGCCTGAATCAGCGCAGCCCTGCGCCCATCATGGCGGACGAATCCATCGAAAGTGTCGAGGACGCTTTCAGCCTGGCGGCCGATGGTGCTGCCAGCATCTTCGCGCTGAAGATCGCCAAGAATGGCGGCCCCCGCGCGGTGCTGCGCACGGCCCAGATCGCCCAGGCAGCCGGCATTGCGCTGTATGGCGGGACCATGCTGGAAGGGGCTGTGGGCACCCTGGCATCGGCACACGCGTTCATTACCCTGGATCAGCTGCAATGGCACACAGAGCTGTTCGGCCCGCTGCTGCTCACCGAAGAAATCGTGACCCAGGCGCCCGTGTACCGCGACTTCCAGCTACACGTTCCTGCCACGCCGGGCCTGGGGCTGACGCTCGATGAAGAGCGCCTGGCCAGATTCCGCCGTACTTGAAACCTTTATAGGAGATTGGGCAAATGCTGTTTCACGTAAAGATGACTGTAAAGCTGCCAGTGGACATGGACCCGCAAGTGGCTGCCCGCTTGAAGGCTGATGAAAAGGAACTGGCCCAGCGCCTGCAGCGTGAGGGTAAATGGCGTCACCTGTGGCGCATCGCCGGCCACTACGCCAATTTCAGTGTATTCGATGTGGACAGTGTCGAAGCGCTGCACGACACCCTCATGCAACTGCCTTTGTTCCCCTACATGGACATCGAAGTGACCGGCCTGTGCCGTCATCCTTCGTCGATTCATGAAGATGATCGCTGAGCGTCGCCACGCTCGCTGCTGTGAATCATAAGAACAAGATGAGGATCCCATCATGACTGTCAAAATTTCCCAAACCGCCGACCTGCAGGCGTTCTTCAAACAAGCTGCCGGGTTGGATAACGATCAGGGTAGCCCTCGGGTCAAGCAGATCCTGCTGCGCATCCTGCAGGACAGCGCACGCCTGATCGAAGACCTCGAGATCACCGATGACGAATTCTGGCGCGCCATCGATTACCTCAACCGCCTGGGAGGCCGTGGAGAGGCCGCGCTGCTGATCGCCGGCCTGGGCCTCGAGCATTTCCTGGACTTGCTCAACGACGCCCGCGACACACAGGCCGGCCACACCGGCGGCACCCCGCGTACCATCGAGGGGCCTTTGTACGTTGCCGGGGCTCCGCTGTGCGAGGGCGAGGCACGCATGGATGATGGTACGGAGGACGGCGTTGCCACCACGTTGTTTATCGAGGGCCAAGTCGTCGACCTGCAAGGCAAGCCGATTGCCGGGGCAATCGTTGACCTCTGGCAAGCCAATACCAAAGGCAACTACTCGTACTTCGACAAATCGCAGTCGGCGTTCAATCTTCGCCGCCGCATCGTGACCGATGCCGAAGGCCGTTACCGTGCCCGCAGTATCGTGCCCTCGGGGTATGGGTGTGACCCGCAGGGGCCGACTCAGGAGTGCCTTGACTTGCTCGGGCGTCATGGGCAGCGACCCGCGCACATCCACTACTTCATCTCGGCACCGGGGTACCGCCATCTGACGACGCAAATCAACCTGTCAGGGGATAAGTACCTGTGGGATGACTTTGCCTATGCCACACGCGAAGGGCTCGTCGGCGAAGTGAAGTTCATCGAAGACGCTGGCTTGGCGGCCAAACGAGGCGTGGAAGGGCGTTTTGCCGAATTGTGCTTTGACTTCCAACTGCAGCCTGCGGTTGAGACGGGTGAAGAACAACGGAGCTTGAGGCCGCGGGCGCTGCAGGTTTGAAGCAGAGCGGGGTGTCGGTCTTTGGCCGAAGATCCAGGATTCGTCATTGCCCAAAGGGATTCGATTGTGAGTTGAAGTTGATAGCCGGGCAGGGGCGTTGGCGCTGCCCGGGAGGCTTACGAGTCGTCTGACATAGAGGGGGAAATCGCCTTGATCTAATTAATATTAATCAAGGCGGTACCACCATTAGCATGTAGCAAGGGCTGGTAGATCATGGTCGTCCTGATATAACTAAACTAAATGAATATTTAGTGTAGTTATTCCTTAGATTTATATCATAAGGGCAGGGTAGCTGATCTGGTGAGCTAGGGGTAGCTCACGTGTGATCGCTAACGCTTACGTTTTCACGATAGCGTTCAAAATTGAGCTACGGGTAGCTCAATTGGTGGGCTACCTTCGGCGGCCGTCACCATCAAGGAGAGCATTCAATGACTCACTTTCCAGGCTGGATGCTTGAAAGCGCCCATAAATAGGTCAAGCACTGAGCTTGTGGAGGCCCGAAACGTCCTGATGTGGTGGTAACTGCAGCGATCGGTATGGAAATCCTGCTGAAAAGCTTTATTTCCGCGCCTGATCAGCACCGAGTTACGTCCGGCGAAACCCACAAGCTCGACGTGTTAGCACTCAAAGCGGCTCACCAGCACCTGCAGTCAATCGGCAATAATCCACCCAAATATGCCCGCAGCGATTCGCAAGACCTTGGCCCTGGATAGCCAGGAAGGTTCGTTCGAACATTATTGGGAGGTGTCACCAACAGCCGGTATCAGTACGAGTGGACTAGTTGAAAGTTTTCCAATCCGGCGCTGATGAGATTGCTGCGGTGGACGTCGGCGAACGTGGTTGGCGATTGCAAGCAACGAGGCTCGCAGGATCAGTTTGTGGTGAATTACATCGCTGAGGTCCAGGCCCGAGCTGCAGCGCGTGTGATGAAGGCCAGCGTCTGGCTCCAAATCTGCCCACCCACGGCCCCGGTAGCTCCATACGAGGGTGCGCATAATGCATATTATGTTAAATAGTGTATCTTGGTACTGGTTCATAACATGTCGCTTGCACCCTAAAACCGAATGCGCCAAATGGAGGCATTTAAATGCCCGTCACAAAAACCACCTCATGCACCCGCGCTCGAACCAAAGGCCTGCCACGCGCTTCTACGAAGCCGGCTGGGAAGACCGTGTTCATGCGTGGCTGGCGAAACTCCCAACGGGCGAACCTGATCACGCACAGTTTGAAATCGTGAGACTCGTAGCCCAACCGCCGCCAACTCCCCTCCAGTTCGCACAATAGAATCGAGCTGCAACACGGCTCTGCTCATCTGATTGTTCAGTCTTCAGTATCAGAAACCGCGCCGATGATAAGCCCACCTGGCCATCCTGGAGCCACCGCCAGTCTCGCGACCAACCGCCATGCTCGACATCGTTAATTAGGTCATCCAGGTGGCAGATTCTCGAGGCCACACGTAAAACTGTACGCATATACAGTATTCGGTAGGCCACGCCCGCACCAGGCACCCTACCCTCGCCCTTATCCGCACAAGCGCTAGCCGTTTGCACACCTAGAGCAAAAACACTGAAACCGGCTCCGTTGAGTTTGCCGGTCGGGTAAACGTTTTGCGCTTTAGCGGTGTCCGTACCGTCAGCGTCGTTCCCTGGCAGCGATGCAGGTTTCTTAGGGGCATTCAATGAAATGCACGCCGATGAGGCCGTGCTGTTCGACGCTACGGCTCTCCGATGACCATTGAACCAGTCAGCCTGAACTTTGGCGCTACTCCAGGCTCCCCCCTGCATATGCTCGTAAATTTACCGCAGCAGGAGCAAGCACGATGAGAGCACTGACTTACCACGGCGCAAACGATGTGCGGGTCGATACTGTCCCAGACCCCATCCTCCAAGACCCAGACGACATCATCCTCAGGGTGACGGCCACCGCCATCTGCGGATCCGACCTCCACCTCTATCGGGGCAAGATCCCGGAAACAGAGCAAGGCGACATCTTCGGCCACGAGTTCATGGGCATCGTGGAGGAGGTTGGCAGGGACGTGACGAGCCTTAAGGTTGGCGACCGAGTGGTGATTCCATTTGTCATCGCTTGTGGAAGTTGCTTTTTCTGCCAGCATGATCTCTTCGCTGCCTGTGAAACCACCAATACCGGGCGCGGATCGATCATCAACAAAAAGGGCATACCACCAGGCGCGGCGCTGTTCGGATACAGCCATCTGTATGGAGGGATCCCTGGAGGCCAGGCCGATTACGTTAGGGTGCCCAAAGGCAATGTCGGGCCATTCAAAGTTCCGACTTCGCTCGCGGATGACAAAGTGCTGTTCCTATCAGACATCCTTCCCACCGCTTGGCAAGCGGTCATCAATGCCGAGATCGGCGAAGGTTCATCGGTAGCGATCTATGGCGCGGGGCCAGTGGGCCTGTTGAGTGCCGCCTGCGCAAAGATGCTGGGCGCTCACACCATCTTCATGGTGGATGACAACAATTACCGGCTGGCCTATGCCCAGCAAGCCTATGGCGTTATCCCGATCAACTTCGAAAAGAATGATGACCCAGCCGATAGCATCATCCGCCATACACCGGGTATGCGTGGCGTGGACGCGGTCATCGACGCGGTCGGGTTTGAAGCCAAAGGCAGCACCACGGAAACCGTGATGACGGCCTTGAAACTGGAAGGCAGCAGCGGCAAGGCCCTGCGCCAAAGCATTGCTGCAGTGCGGCGTGGCGGCATAGTTAGCGTGCCCGGCGTCTATGCCGGCTTCATTCACGCCTTCATGTTTGGCGATGCGTTCGACAAGGGGCTGACGTTCAAGATGGGCCAGACCCATGTGCAGAAATACCTCCCGGAACTGCTCGAACACATAGAAGCCGGGCGCCTGGAACCGGAACTGATCGTGACTCACCGCCTCGCCCTGGAAGAGGCTGCCATGGGCTACAAAATGTTCGATCAAAAACAGGATAACTGCCGGAAAGTGATCCTCGTTCCAGGAGCGGCCGCTGGAACGTTAGGGAGTGATTACGTGTAAGCCATCGGAGCACAAACCTATGAACGCCCTTGGTATGTACTTCTGGATCGCGGTCGTCAATGCCTCAAAGGTTCGAAAGCGCAGCTTTAGTGGCCTAGGATGAGTTTCTCAAGACGACTGGGGCCAGGCGTTGGGTGGAAACTGCTGGCCGGCAGTGGCGACTACTGCCCTGCGACTTGGCGCAACAGCAGCAAGGCCTTAGCAGCGTCCGAAAACAACGTCGTACACCCCCCATCCAGATCGCAATCTCATCTTGAGATATGATCGAACTCGAACATCCACCGGTGACACGGGTCTTAAAAGCTTGCTTACCAAGGTACTTCGCATGATTGTCAACGCACTGGTGTTCTTGATGGCTTTGATTGGCATGGAGGGATTGGCGTTCGTCGCCCACAAGTACGTGATGCATGGATGGGGCTGGGGCTGGCATCGTTCGCACCATGAGCCTAGAACTGGGCGGTTCGAGAAGAACGACCTGTTTGCCGTCGTGTTCGCGGGTTTCGCCGTCGCGCTGATCGCCCTCGGCAATCTAGGCGTACACCCGCTGGAGTGGATCGGTGCCGGCGTGACCGCGTATGGACTGCTGTACTTCCTGGCCCATGATGGGCTGGTACACAAGCGATGGCCATTGCGATTTATCCCCCGGCACGGCTACCTCAAGCGCCTTTACCAGGCGCACCTGCTGCACCATGCCGTTGCCGGAAAGGAGGGGTGCGTGGCGTTCGGCTTTCTGTACGCACCATCGGTTTCTAAACTTCGCGCCCAGCTTCGTGCTTTGCACGGTGGGCCGTTGGCCAGACGTGATGAGGGCGCTGCCACAAGCCAGCAGCGCGGTCAGGCCAGCGACGGCCACGGGACATGACGGTGCGCCATAGCCCCGCAACAATGTGCCAGACCTTTTCCAGCTTCGACGTAGAGACCCGCTCGTCCCATGCCCGGCTGCCCCGCTGTCTGACCTTCAACCCGATCGCCCGGTACACGCCGCCAGCCGTTGCCACCGCCCAGGCCGAGCGCCATGGCAACGCCGTCAACCCTGCCTGGGCGCTGATGTAGAATGGCTCTGCCATGTAGATCAGTCGCTGAGCCAGTATGGCCACAGCATCCCGGTACCTAGGGTTGGCAATGTCGTGCTCTGGAATCGACATCGCTTGCAGCCATTCTTGGGGCAGATAGCATCGGCCAACGCCTGCGTCTTCGATGATGTCCCGGGCGATATTGGTCAATTGGAACCCCATGCCCAGATCGCACGCCCGGTCGAGGGTCTTTTCGTCGCTCACCCTCATGACACGCGCCATCATCAGACCAACCACACCCGCAACGTGGTAGCAGTAATCCAATGTGTCTTCGATGCGGTGATAGTGTCGGTTCTGGGCATCCATCGCGAAACCGGAAAGATGCGCCAAGGCGTACGGCTCAGGAATGCAATGACGGCGCACCACTTCGCGGAAAGCCGCGAATGCGGGCGTTTGCACCGGCCGCCCGGCATATACCGAATAGGTTTGTGCAAATAGGCTGGCCAAGCGCCGCTCGACTTCATCCTGCCCTACAGAGGTAGCAGCATGGCCTGCTACCTGCCCGTCGATCACATCGTCGCAATACCGGCACCAGGCATAGAGCATGACCGCGCTGCGCCGGGTGGCGGGGTCGAACAGCCGCGCGGCGGCGGCGAAGCTCTTCGAGCCTACGGCAATGCTGCGGTTCGCATGGTCGAACAGGGTCTGGTCACTGCCTTCAACTGTCATCATCCCTGCATGTCCTCCAGCATCAGCCCAGCGGTGGCTCGCGCCGACCCTATCACACCCGGAACCCCCGCGCCTGGGTGCGTGCCGGCACCGGCCAAATAAAGGTTAGTGAGCATCGCATCGCGGTTGTGTGGCCGGAACCAAGCACTTTGGGTGAGGATCGGTTCGAGGGAAAATGCCGACCCAAGGTGCGCGTTGAGCTCACTTTCGAAGTCGGCGGGGGTGAAGATCCGGCAGGTCACCAAGTCCTTGCGCAGCCCGGGGATGTAGTGCTGTTCGAGGTAGTCGAAAATACGCTCCCGGTAACGCGGGCCTTCGACTTTCCAGTCAATCGGGGCATTGCCCAAGTGTGGTACCGGTGACAGCACATAGTGGCTGGAGCAGCCTTGGGGGGCGAGGCTGGGGTCGGTGACACAAGGGGCGTGCAAGTACAGGGAAAAGTCGTCGGCCAACGCCTGCCCCTGGAAAATGTCCTGAATAAGCGCCCGATAACGCGGCCCAAAGCACACTGTATGGTGTTGCAACTGAGGTTGCGGTCGCTTTAGCCCAAAATGAATGACGAACAGCGAATTGCTGAAGCGCTTGCGTTTGAGCCGAGCGCTTTCCTGCACGCCTCTGCGATGCCCACTTAACAGCTGGCTGTAAGTGTGCACCACATCCGCATTGGACGCCACGCTGTCAGCCTCATAGTGCCGCCCATCCACTAGGCGCACTCCAGTGGCACGCCGGCCCGCGGTAGTAATATGGGCGACATCGGCATTGAGCTGCAGGCAGCCGCCAAGATCTTCGAACAGCTTCACCAAAGCGTTCACCAGCGCGCCGGTTCCTCCTCTGGGAAACCACACCCCCCACTCGCGCTCGAGCGCATGAATGAGGGTGTAGATCGAGGAGGTGGCGAAGGGGTTGCCCCCCACCAGCAAGGAATGGAACGAAAATGCCTGGCGCAGCTTGTCGTCCTCGATAAACGCCGAGACTTTGGCATACACGCTGCGCCAAGCCTGCAGCCGCGCCAGTTGCGGGCCTGCGGCGACCATATCGCGAAACGACAGAAACGGCACAGCGCCCAGCTTCAGGTACCCTTCACGAAACACCGCCTTGGAATAGGCCAGAAAACGCTGATAGCCAGCGACATCGGCTGCGTTGAATTGTGCGATCTGGCGGTCGAGCGCGGCCTGATCGTTGGCGTAGTCGAACTGCGTACCATCTTCCCAGCACAGCCGATAAAACGGCGCTACCGGCAGCAGTTCCACGTAATCGGCCATCGAGCGCCCCGCCAGTGTGAACAGAGCCTCGATCGCTGTCGGGTCGGTGATCACAGTCGGGCCGGCGTCGAACGTGAATCCTTGCTCGTGATAGACATAAGCGCGGCCGCCCGGCTTGTCGCGTTTTTCCAGCAGGGTCGTCTGCACCCCAGCGGCCTGAAGCCGGATGGCCAAGGCCAGCCCGCCGAACCCGGCACCAATCACGATGGCTTTCTTTGCGTCGGTCATTCTCGAATTCCATAGTGTCTGGGGTGATACCGGAGCATCGCGCGCACGGCTTCGCCGAGCGGCACCGGTGGTTTGCCCGACAGCACCCGCAGCTTGTCGGAAAAGCTGTTTTGGCCTGCATAAAAGCGGCAGATCAAACCGTCGGAGAGGCCGTAGAAACGCTGCATGACCTGCCACCGGTGCTCGGGCCGCCCGGCCAGGAACAGCATCCGGTTGAGCAGGCGGTAGAAACGCTGGCTCCGCCAGATCTTATAGGCGATCGATCGTATGCCGGCAGCCAGGACGCTTGCGTCAAGCTCGTGCTGTTGCGCGACCCAGTCGGCCAGGCGCACGGCATGGGGCAGCGAATAGCCCGTGGTGCAATGGAACAAGCCTGCGCGCAGTCCGGAAAGCGGGTGCCCCTGGGCTTCGCTCCAGAAGCCCTCGAAATCTCCCGCCAAGGTGATCGGCAACACGCCGGTTTCTTCGCGCAGACATGCCTGCACCGCCCAACCTTGCGCCTCGGCATATTCGGCGATGTGCGCACGCAATTGGTCGGGCGACAAGGTATGTCGATCTACATAGTGGGTATCTTCGATCAGCACGGTGTCTGGGCTGAAGGGCAGGACGTAAACGAACCGGTACCCCTGCCCTTGTGCCACCCGCGCGTCCATGATGATTGGCGCGACTAAGCCATGGGGCGCCTGCAATCTCAACAGTTGCCCCACAAATGCCTGCTGCCCCAGCACCATCCGCGCGCTAGCCCGAGCACCTCGACCATCGATGACAGCACGCGCCTGCACGCGCTCGCCGTTCGCCAACGTTACCGACGTGGGGGTCAGGTCGATGATACGTTGGCCTACGCGCAGGTCGTCACCCAGCTCGGCGCCGATCACCTCGGCAAATCGCTCAGAGGTGATGCTAGCGTACCCCGAGTTCAGGCGGCGCGAGCGGGCTGGGAAATGCACGTCATAGCACGGCCAGCGCTTGACCACCAACGGGGCTAGCCAGTCATGTTGCTCGGGTGTCAGGTCACCGTCATGGAACGACCACGTGTGATTGCCGCCGATAAGCTTCTGCGCTTCGATGCACAGCACACGCCATGCGGGCCGCAGCTGCTTCAGTCGCCAGGCGATCAGGCCGTTGGCCAACCCGCCACCGGCCAGAATCAGGTCGTAAGTCATTGGGCAGGCCCCCCAAGTACAGCGCAGCCGGTTCGGGCAACCCTTTCAACGATATCGGCAGCCCGCGGCGTGCCCCCCGCTCGCTCCAATTCAGCCGCCAGCCGCTGCAGCCGTTCAACCGGATGCTCCAGCAGCCGCTTCAGCGCATCATGGATGGTGCTCGCCCTCGCCCGTCGGTTGACCTGCAACCCGATACCCGCGTGCACGACCCGCGCTGCCACACCGGGCTGATCGAAGCCAATGGGCATCACCAATGCGGGGGTCCGCGCCTTGATCGCATCCATGACCGTGTTCAGGCCGCCGTGAGTCACCACGACATGGGCGTGGTCGAGCACCCATTGCTGCGGCGCGTAGCTGGTTACCCAAGTCGCCCCGGCCCTGCGCAGGCGCTCTTCCTGAGCCGGGCCGAGTTTTGCGCAGTGGGCGATCAGCAGCTGAGCGTCAAGCCGTGCGCAAGCCTTGGCTATCTGGTGAAACATACCCACGCGATCACCTTGCAACGTACCGAGACTGGCAAACACAAAGGGGCGCCCTGGGTCGATCGGCCACTGCCCTACCCCGCCAGAGAACGGCGCTCGCAACGGGCCCACCGCATGGTAATGCGCAGGTAACTGCTGGCGAGGAAGATCGAACCCGGTGATCGTCTGGCTAATCTGGGCATAAGATGACAGGCACTGGTGCAGGCCATCGCGCGGCTCAATGCCGAACCGCCGACAAGCCTGGCGAATCACATCGCGCAAAGGGCGCATCAGCCAGTCATATACACGCTGGCTGCCTTCATAAAGCCGTCGCTGGCGCTCATCTTCCCCGTACGCGAACGGCATGACCGCCAACGGAATGCCAGGCTCGCGGTTGACCGGGAGTGCGCAGGCCACGGACAAGAACGGCATACCCAACGCTTCGGCCACCAGGCCGCCAGCCGCTTCCATCTGGTCGCACAGCACCACATCGACCCCGGCTTGGTTCAGCGCTGGCGGCAAGGCTTGGCACAGCATCCCAGTGTTGGCGCATAAATCACGGATTACGCCGCGCAGGCGCAGCGGGTGATTGGACGTTGCAGCACGCTGCAATGACCGGTCAAGGCTGCCAAGGGGATGACTGTCACTACCCACTGCGACGAAACCGATGCGTGGATCAGTCAGCCAGCGACGCGCATCGACCTGCTGAAAGAAAGTGACACCGTGCCCGCGGTCTATCAACTCCGATGCCAGTGCCTGAAAAGCCTGAAAATGGCTATAGAACGCCGGTGCGACCACGCCGAAACGGCTCATGGGAAAACCGACGCAGTGGGGCCGGATGGCAGCACGTGCACGCTGCGCAACGCTGCCAGGTTGGCCGAGCCCGTGCAGAAGCAAGCTATGCGCAGCTGCCGGATGAGCATCTCGAAATGCTCGACGACCGCCGACGTCGACTGAGTCGCCTCGTGGAGAACACCCGCCGCTTGACCGATCACATCGGCGCCCAGGCAAATGGCTTTGGCTGCATCGACGCCATCTCGAATCCCGCCCGAAGCAATCAAGGGTATCTGTGGCAGCGCACGTCTGATGCGCTGCAGGCTGATGGCAGTCGGTATACCCCAGCCACTGAAAGCTTCAGCTACGCGACGATCCAGCGGACGCACCGCCCGAGCTGCTTCGACCGCCGCCCAGCTCGTGCCGCCCATGCCCGCAACATCAATGACTTGTACGCCAGCTTCGCTGAGGGCTAATGCGACCGGCGCCGATATCCCGGCGCCGACCTCTTTGACAACAACCGGTACACCTACCGCTGCCACCGTGCGGGTAATAGCCTCCAGAACCCCGCACCAGTTCCTATCACCCTCAGGCTGAACCGCTTCCTGCAAAGGGTTGAGATGAATGATCAGCGCGTCGGCTTGCAGCGTTTCGATACACCGGTGCGCCAGGTCGAGGCCGTCTTTTTCCAGCAGTTGCGCAGCGCCGATATTGCCGAGCAAAGGTATATCCGGGGCCAGTTGGCGCAGACCTCGCGTCAGACCTTGGTCATTGCCACTTCTCAGAGCAACGCGCTGCGAACCCACCCCCATGGCGATCCCCAGTGCCTGTGCAGCCTCGGCCAGGTGGCGATTGATCGCAGTCGAGCGGGCTGCCCCCCCGGTCATGGAACTGATCATTATCGGCGCCCGAAGCGATCTCCCGACCAGCGCACTACCCAGATCGATGGCGTCCAGATTCAGCTCTGGCAAAGCACAGTGCTCCAATTGCAACGCATCGAAACCGGTGCCCATGCCACGTGGATCTGTGCGCCTACTCAGCACAATGTCGAGGTGGTCGTCCTTGCGTTTACTCAATTCGCTGTCGCTCATATCAAGCTCCGGTTGCTTGAATCATTTCGTACCCAGCGTGGTCTTCTACGAATAAAACTTATACAACATTGGCAGCGGCGCTGGTTTTGTACAAGATTGATTGAGACTGAGGCAGCTGCGGGGTTGAGTCGTTCCCCGAATTCCAGTGTGGCAGATCAAAAAAACATTCGACTAATTTGGCCACAGCAGAGGCATACATCACGATGACCACCGCCCTCGTAGCTTTTTCCGACCTCGGCTCCACTGACCGCCTTTCGCAGATACGGGTTTCGATCGAACAACGCCTGGATGAGTTACTGCCCGACACAGGTAACGAACGTGATCTCGTCGCGCTCGCCATGCGCGAATCGACGCTGGCTCCGGGTAAGCGAATGCGCCCCATGTTGCTAATGCTCATTGCAAGTGGCCTGGGCCACGAGGGCTCGGCAGCCCTTGACCTGGGCTGCGCAGTGGAGCTGATCCACGCCGCCTCACTGGTGCTCGACGATATGCCGTGCATGGACAACGCCTCGCTTAGGCGAGGCCGGCCCACGGTGCATTTGAAATTTGGCGAGGATGTCGCAATTCTAACTGCGGTAGCACTGCTGAGCCGCGCCTTCGGTATCATCGCGGCTACCCGTGAAGTGCCACCTGCGATCAGGAGCGAACTGGTCGAACTGGCTTCAAATGCTGTAGGCATGCAAGGCCTGGTGCGTGGCCAGTTTCAGGATTTGAGGGACGGTCAGCAACCCCGGAGCCCCGAAGACATTGCCATCACCAATAACCTCAAGACAGGGGTCTTGTTCGGTGCCATTGTGGACATGGCCTGGCTTATCAGTGACAGCGATGAAAGCACTCGTTCAAGCTTGCAACGATTCGCCATGGAGCTAGGCCAGGCGTTTCAGATGTACGACGACCTATGTGACGTCCGCTGTGATACCGGCAAGGACTCGAACAAAGACCGCGGTAAGTCGACATTCCTGTCGATCTACGGTGAACAAGAGCTGCAAGCGAATCTGCAAATGCATCTTTCCAATGCCGAAATAGAACTGCGCACTGTATTCGTTGATGCTGACGTGATCGCAGGCTTCATTGCCTCGATGTTCAAGAAAGCGGCGGTGACCAGCTGATCACCGCTGCGAACGCTGAGCAATGGCCTCTTTGAGCGCCTCGCTGTCTGTATACCGCTGCTCTTGCACAACGGCGCCGCCCTGTAAGGCCAACCATTGAACGGACTCACGATCGCCTTTATAGGCACTGGCGACTCGGCCGTCGCGGTCCAACAAGATTCGGTATTTGGCGGAACGCATAGCAGGCACGGCCACTAGCTTGATCACCGATGGCATCTTTTCGATGTCTGCGACATAAATCACACGACGTGACTCCAGATAGCCTGCAGGCTCATCTTCAATTGCCGAGTTCACCAATTTAGCCGCCGCCATGCTTCGTGCCACCAGCAGCACCTGAGCATCGTCATCGAGGGTGTAGGCTTTATCGTTCTGATCCAGCAATGTCCACTTCTTGACAGGCTCAATAATCGCGCTGTCGGCCAAAGCACTGAAACTCAGCAGAGCCCCTGCGAGCAAAACAAGATGGCGCATCGATCAAGACCTTGGTAAGCCAGAAGGACTTTTACTTTACAGCAAATTGAAGACGATCGAGATAAATAGGAATCGCGCAACGTTTCAAGTGAGTGCCCGTAATCACTTGGTTAAGCGATAGAGCTTTAGCAGTTGAGCTGCAGAAAAGTCTTTCTCGAAGGTTCGCCTCACGATGCCCCAGGCATCTCGGCAGGCTCGTCACTCTCCGTTTTTTACCGGCGCCAGAAGACGCTCGGGTTGCGCGTACTGCGGTTGAGTCGATCATCCAGGTTTGCAGATCAATCAAGCCTTGCTCAATCAGTGGGTCGCTCAGTCGAGATCAGTGGGTCGCTCAGTCGAGGTCGCCCCCGGCCAAGTCATTTCGACGTACATTACTCAGCCTTAGTGGCATCCAAAGCGTCGTACCAATCAGCGTAGGGCGTATGTTCCACCCGACAACGATTGTAGTCGGGACTGTCGTCGTCCCACCAAACAGGCCCCCGCTCGCCCAGTCCCACTTTGGCGGTATTCACTCGCGCACGCGCAGTTTTGAGCATTTTCGAATCGTCAGCGCGCTTGGCCCTTTTGACATCTCGTCGAGCATCCATCAGGTCATGCACAAGGCGTTGCCGCTCGCATTCACTAAGTGACGGGTTCGTGCAGCGCCAGAGCTGACCTTTGACAGCAAAATAGCGTCTGTCTGGTGTCGTTGGATGCATAACGCAGATCTCTTGAGTGATACACCAAGGACACCAAAGATGACGCATTGGCTGCATGCCAGAGGGACATAGGTTGAAGTCTCCCCTACCAGGGACCTTCCATCAGCCCAGCGCCCTCCGCTTGGTGGCTCTGGTTAGTTCTCTTTCGAATACGGCTTGATGCCGCTTTTAGCAAGAAGGGACTCTATTAGAGCAACATCAAGAAAGCCGCTCAATCAACGGCAAGCCATTCACCTGCGGTCGGGCGAACAGATACCCTTGCATCAACTCAATCCCCAGCGTCGCCAACGCTTGGCACTCTTCGTCAGTCTCAATCCCTTCGGCGATAAGCGTAATGCCCAACCGCTCGGCCACCAGAACGATACCGGCGACAATGGCTTGGCGAACTGAATCCTTGCAGATTCCCCGCGTGAGTGCCATGTCCAGTTTGAGCACAGCCGGCTGAAATTCTGCCAGTAGATTCAGCCCCGAGTACCCCGAGCCAAAATCATCTATTGCAGTGGTAAAGCCCTGTCGCTCGTACTCCTTGAAGATTGATTTCAAGTGCTCGGTGTCTTCGATCCGCTCGCCCTCGGTCACCTCGAACATGAGCCGATTGGCGGGGAAGTCGAATGTTCGAGTGGCTTCTAGGGTAGCCCGGATGCAGGTGCTGGCACTGTAGACGGCATTGGGCAGGAAATTGATGCTCAATTTGCACTCTCTCTGCCGCCCCAAGCCGAGTGCAGCCGCTTGTTCAATGGCCTTGACGCGACAGGCCTGATCAAAGCGGTACAGATTGTCGGGAGATACCTTGGCCAAAATTTCCGCAGCGCTTTCACCGGCCAGACCGCGAACCAGCGCCTCATAAGCGAACGGCCTGCCTGAAGGAACATGGATTATCGGCTGGAACGCCATAGTAATTTCGAAATCCAGCCTGGCCAGGTCACGGCACTGGGAGCAGCCCATCGCTGAAAAGGGCTGGGGGAAAACAGAGTTGCTCATGGGCTATCGTCGAGCTTGAAGAGGATGGCTATGCAGGATGCTTGAATATGCAATATAAGCCAACCTCCTCCCATGACTCTGCTTGCTGCAGCTCAGCTTGGACGCCCGTCCACATCAACACCAACAGGGCTGGTCTGGCTGGTTCATACGCTCATCACCGCGTGTAGTACAAATGTTCTCCTCACGAGCTTAGCGAGATACACTGGATGCATCTACAGTGTCTCACTGGAACGGTAGCTCCTCCTGACCGCAAGGCCGGGCCAGCCGACAGGCTTCGAGGTTACGCAGAAATCCCATGTGGATTTCACCGAAGACACGCTCAAGCGGAGAGGTCGCATATGTCACTGAAATCGTCTTTCGCCCTTGTCCTCCGGGCGCTACGCAGTCAGCGCAAAATCACGCAGCGTGACTTTGGTGACACCAGTCGGACGTTTCTTTCTAAGCTGGAGGGGGGCAAAGCCAGCCTGACGTTAGATAAACTCGAGCAGGTCAGTCAGCGGCTAGGGGTGAGCTCACTGACGCTACTGACACTGACCTTGAGCTTGGAATCTGGCCGATCCTCAGCGGAGCTTATCGATGATCTTCGCTTGCAAATAGAGAACCTGGAGCGTGATGGTGGCTTAGCGGGCTTAGAAAAGTCGCCCGCCCCAGTGCCATCCGCTTGGCACCCTATCGGCCTCCGACGCTGATGCTGGTGAGCTTCCCTCGCGCTGACCACGGGGCTCACATGCAGCAGCCTGAGGCGGCGGCAAGTCACATCGCTGCGTTCATCTCGGCCTAGGGTGGCCTCTCCTCCGTCATCCGAAGTGTTCTACGCCTGTGCCGTAGATCGACAACGTCGGGCACAAGCCTAAGAACTTGAACAACGCCAGTGTCGCCGCCCTGTCACCGCGTGGGCGTTGCTGTTGGGCCGTTTGGCCGTCGAAGAAACGCGCTTCGTCCGCAAGGCAGGCTCGCACTGATCGCCGTAGATTGCTTGACTTTGACTGCAACACTCGACCGAAGTACTGCCCTCCTTCACCGCTCCAATGTAAGCTGGACGGCAGTCAACAAGGAAGTGATCTCCATGGTTCCTCGCACCCTCATAATCAGCCTACTGATCTTCCCATTAGCGCCAATTGCCGTGATCTATTTCACCCAGGTCATGTGCCGCGAAATCTGGTACGCGAAATACTACCTACCTGGGGAGGATGGCGGAGAAGCAGAGCCGGCAATGGCTCTGATTGGTATCCCATTGATCTTGATCGCTGTCTCATTGCTGCTGGGTGGCCTCACCCTGCTGACCAGGTGGGGGCTTGCGCGCTGGTTGTCCGCAGTGTTGCGTGTGCCACTTGCGGGCATGGCGCTGCTGCTCTCCTTGACCGCGACGGTGTTTTTCATGGGCGAAGCGCTGGCCGTGCTCAGCCATTGGGAGGTCACCATCGCATGGATGGCTTGGCTGGCCAGTGCTGGGCTATTCGTCATGCATCAATGGGACCGGTTGTGGCGCTAGCGGTTTTTCCAAGCTGAGGGGCATCGATGGTCTCGAGTGAGCCAAATCCCTAGGGCGTGAGCATCCTGCTTTTCCAATGATCATCCTCTCAGGTCATGTCGCCATTTGGCGTCACCTCGTGAACTAGCGTCGAATTTAGCCGGTCCATCTTTAACCGGCGATTGCGACATGTGGGACACACCCAATGGTTTCGTTTGATCTGCACAGGATGCTCATTGGCGAACTCCCGCCGACCTTTCTGTTGGAGGTCGCCCTGCGCGTTTCAGCGGCTTTTTTGGCCGTGTTCTTCTTTTTGAAATTCAGTGGTCGACGTGGAATCAGGCAACTGTCTCGATTCGAGCTTGTGGTGATCCTGACCCTGGGCTCAGCCGCAGGTGATGTCACCTTTTACGAAGATGTACCTCTACTCCCCGTCGGATTGGTGTTCCTGACGCTCCTGATGCTCTATCGCGGAACCATCTCCTTGATGAGGCGCAGCAGAACATGCGAAGCCTGGATCGATGGGCTACCCATCACGGTAGTAAAGGACGGGATGTACGAAATTCATTCGCTGCAGAATTTGAACATCTCGTCCAATGAATTGTTCATGGAACTGCGGCAACAAGGTGTGGAGCACCTCGGCCAGGTTCGACTCGGTTTATTGGAAACCGATGGCGATCTCAGTCTGTATTTCTACGGGCCTGATGACACCCGGCCAGGGCTGTCAGTGCTGCCAGTCGAACATCGTCCAGAGTACCAGGCGCCGCCGAAGGCCGGTCTGTACTGTTGCGTGAGTTGCGGCTTCACGACCTTCCACGAACCACTGGACTCAGTCGTGTGTGAACGCTGCGGTCATAACGTCTGGTCACCTGCCCTTGGTACCTTACGCAACCGTTAAGGCTCCAGCCACTGACGTGGGACACGTCGGACGTAAACTGCGATGAACCAAAACCTGATGGGTTGCGTCCACCGCAAAAGAACAAGCGAGTCGATTCTTCAATGGCAACCGACGCTGTACTGGCCGCCCTCGGCTATCTCAAAGACAATCAGTTAGTCCTGACGACCGCGGAGTCGTGCACGGCAGGTTGCATGGTGGCCCTCCTAGCAGGGGTACCCGGTGCCGGGGAGGTAGTGGAGAGTGGTTATGTCGTTTACTCACCCCGTGCGAAGCAGCGCTTGCTCGGCGTAAGCGCCGAAACTATCGAGCGCTATGGCCTCACCAGCGAAGCAGTCGCGTGGGAAATGGCCTTGGGCGCATTGAGAGACAGCGATGCCAATGTGGTGATCGCCATCACCGGCGTGGCTGGGCCAACTCCCGAATCTAGCGTACCACCAGGCACCTTGTGCTTCGCTTGGGCATTCGCCGGCGAGCCGGTAGCCGTGTTTACACGAACTCAGCGCTTCTTTGGTGAACGTGCCGACGTGATGCGTCAGGGCGCACTTTTTGGACTCACCCGACTTTCCCATTATCACCAGCGATGGCTGCAAGGCGAGCGCGCCTGACTGTTTCTTTCATTGGCGCATTAGTCAAGAACTACGATGACCATCCGATTCAAGCAACCCACGCCTGATGAACCTTTGGTGGCACCCTGCGATCAATCATCAGTATCACTGCGAAGTACCGCGCGAATCTGCAGCGCCAATACCTTATGCAGTGAAGGCGCGTTTGCTAGATTCAGCTAATACGCCGGCAGTCTTGACGCCCACTGCCCCAAGCAGGGCCATCCAGTTCAGGAATGAAAATGAATGCCCCATAAGACATCCGCAACGCTATCTGTTGGCAACGAAGGATTGGATCTAATCCTCAAAGACGGGCTGCCGGTGCATAGGCTCTACTTGGTAGAGGGCACGCCAGGAGCTGGCAAGACGACATTGGGGCTTCAGTTCCTGTTGAGTGGTGTGACCAACCAGGAGCCGGTGCTGTACGTCACCCTCTCCGAGACTGCGGATGAACTTGAGAGTGTTGCCAGGTCACATGGATGGAGCCTGGACGGCATCGAGGTGTTCGAGCTGTCCCAGACGGACGAGATTTTCGGCGAGGCCGCAGAGCAGACCATCCTGCATCCGTGGGAGGCTGAGCTCGGAAACACTATCAAGCTTATCCAGCAGCGCGTGGAGCAGTCCAAGCCCACTCGGGTAGTGTTCGATAGCCTTTCTGAGATGAGGCTGCTGGCACAAGACCCCCTTCGATACCGCCGTCAGGTCCTGGCACTGAAACAGTATTTTGCGGGACGAAACATCACAGTCTTGCTGGTGGACGACCTGACTACATCCCATGGTGAGCATGACAACCATCTCCATAGCATCTGCCATGGGGTGATCACGCTGGAGCGACTAACGCTTGATTTCGGCGCGGCTCGGCGGCGGTTGCAGGTTCAGAAGCTGAGGGGTGTCGACTTCGTTGCCGGCTATCACGACTTCGTGATCGTAAAGGGAGGATTGCATGTCTTCCCGCGGATGATGGCGGGAGGACAACACTCAGCCTTCCAGCTTGAACCTGTGGCCAGTGGCGTGGCAGCGCTTGACCTTTTGCTTGCTGGAGGCCCTCTCAGAGGCACAAGCACGCTGATCACCGGGCCTGCGGGGTCGGGCAAGACCACGGTGGCATTCGCCTATGTGGCTGCGGCATGTGAGCGTGGTGAGTGCTGCACCGTCTATGAATTCGATGAGCGGGTCGGCACGCTGTTGAGAAGAGCCGAGGCTATGGGCTTCGCGCTTCAAAAATACATCGCCAGCGGCCTATTGAATGTGGAGCAAATCAACCCTGCCGAGATTTCGCCAGGCGAATTCTCATGGCGAGTCCGTACTCAGGTAGAGGCCAGGAATGCCCGGGTGATCGTGATCGATAGCCTAAACGGCTACTTGGCGGCGATGCCACAGGAGCAACAGCTGATACTTCAGATGCACGAAATGCTGTCCTATCTCGCCCAGCATGGTGTGGCAACGTTCCTGATCAATGCTCAAAGCGGACTGATCGGCACGATGACAACCACCCTCAATATCTCTTACGTCGCAGACACGGTCATCCTCATACGGTTTTTTGAGGCTCAAGGCCGTCTGCGCAAAGCGATCTCTGTCCTGAAAAACCGTGGTGGCGCCCACGAAGATGCTATTCGCGAACTGAATATAGATAGCCAAGGCGTCCGTGTTGGTGAGCCCCTGACCAAGTTCAAGGGCGTGCTGACGGGTACTCCTGAATATTTTGGTAGCCAAGAACCCTTGCTGGAAGGCCGCCCCTTTGGACGTTAGCCGCCGATCTCAAGAACGGTCGTTGCTGGTAGTCGCGCCATTCCGAGGCGATGCGGCTGTGCTCCAGCGTGTTGCCGGCACACTTTACCGAGTACAGGCATATTGTGACTTGACCGCTCTGGCAAAAAACATTGGTGATGAGACAGGCATCATCTTGGTCACCGAAGAGGCCTTGAGCGGAGACATCGCAGACCTTGGAAAGGCGTTAGCGAATCAGTCTTCCTGGTCCGACATTCCGATTTTGCTGCTGACCTCCAATCGAAACCGCGCCGGGAAGGACAATGATGAAGTTCGCAGGCGTCTTCCCTCCAGTGCCTCCAACGTAGTGGTACTGGAACGCCCGATGAGCTCCTCTGCCTTGATGAGCGCCATTGCTGCGGCATGGCGATCTCGAGCACGCCAATTCGACATGCGCGATCGTGTTGCGGAATTGGGAATTGAGCGTGAACGGCTTCGTATCCTTCTGGAGAATGTGCCTGTTGGCATCAGCTTCGTCGACGCCTTTGGCGTGTCGTTGATCAGCAACCCGCTTTATAACCAATATGTCCCGGATCGAGTTATTCCCTCCAAGGCTATCAATGGCCGGGAGCAATGGGTCTCGATAAGCGCTGATGGCCAGCCAGTCACGCCAGAATCATTCCCCGGTGCACGCGCCTTGAGAGGCGAAGTTGTCGACGGCATGGTGTTCCAGCACAAGCCTGCCGGTCAAAACGAGGCCTGGATACGGGTCAGCGCTGTTCCGCTTTGGGGAGCCCATGGCACGATCATGGGGGCAGCCATTGTGATTGTTGACGTCACCGACCAGAAGCAGTCAGAGCTGACGCTTCGTGGGTTTAATGAAGCATTGGAAGAGCAGGTAGCTGGCCGCACCCAAGCGCTTGCCCTAGCTGTCGAGCAACTCCACCGGGAAAGCACAGAGCGGGAGCGAGCTGAAGATCAACTGCGACAATCCCTGAAAATGGAGGCCGTTGGACAGCTCACTGGCGGAATTGCCCACGACTTCAACAACATGCTGACGGGGATTCTAAGCGCTCTCGACCTGCTTCGATTGAGGCTCAAAAAGGGCAACCTAGACGCACTGGAGCGCTATATCGATGCGGCTCAAACCTCTGCAAAACGCGCAGCGTCCCTCACGGAACGCTTACTCGCGTTCTCCCGCAGGCAATCGTTGGATACAAGACCGCTCTCAGCCAATGACCTCATCGTCAGCCTGTACGATCTCCTGAAGCGCTCGGCGACCGAGCAGATCAGGGTATTGATGAAACTCGGCGACCACCTCCCCTACGCCATGGCGGATGCCAACCAACTGGAAAACGCGATACTCAATCTGGTCATCAATGCCCGCGATGCTATGCCGGATGGGGGAACGATCACAGTATCGACACGCGAAGTGATCGTCGCGCAGGCGTCCTCAGAAGCCGATGAGCTCGCAGCCGGGCAGTATATCCGGATTGATGTGGAGGATACCGGGACGGGGATCAGCGCTGATCTCCTGCCAAAAGTGATTGAACCGTTCTTCACCACTAAGCCTATCGGCCAGGGTACGGGTCTGGGGCTTTCGATGGTGTATGGCTTTGCCAAGCAAAGCCGCGGGAAAATGGAGATATCGAGTATTCCACATAAGGGAACCACGATCTCCTTGTACCTCCCAACCGCTGACGGCCAGCTTCATCAGCCTGTTGAAACACCCCATGCAGCGAATCACGGAACCGGACAGATAGTGCTGCTGGTTGAAGATGATCAGTCAGTCCGGATGCTGAATCAGGAGGTGCTCACCGAGTTGGGCTATGAGATTTTCGTTGCGAGCCATGGCGAAGAGGCATTGCACGTGCTCAAGACCCTGGAGAGCGTCGACATTTTGGTCACCGACGTGGGGCTCCCAGGCATGAACGGTAGGCAATTGGCGGAGATCGTGCAGCAGAGGTATCCCAACCTCCCAGTGCTCTTCCTGACAGGTTATGCCCAGGCTGCATCTGACAGAGAGGCGTTTCTAGGCCCCTGCATGAGGTTACTGACCAAACCCTTCACGCTACAGGCGCTCGCTGAAAATGTAAGTTTGATGCTGGAGCCGAACACCAGGGATAACTAAGTCTCACGACGCCGCCCCTCTCCCGCAGGGGGAGCCAGCAGCTAGCTAAGGACTGTGGTTCTACCCAGCAATGGCTTCTTTCGAGATCTGAGATATCTTCCCAAGATTGGAAAAGCCCGCCTATAGCGCGGGCTCCTCCATATGCCGGATGATCAGTTATCCAGCGCGTCTTTGATGATCTTGCCGTCGTGCGGGTCAACCTGGAACTCATACTGCTTCCCGTCAGCTTTCATGCCCTCACCTTCCCAATGACCGTCATCGGCCTCGATCTTGGTGATCTGCGTGTAGCCGGCGCCCTTCAACGTGGCTTCAGCCTGATCCTTGGTCACCTTCCAATCAGCGCCAGGCTGGTCAGCCCATGCTGCAGAGCTTGCCAGTGCGCCAACCATGGCGAGGCCTGTGAACACTCGAGTCATCGCTTTCATGCTACCTTCCTTTTTCGTGACAGTTACCGTTCCGACCCCGGCGCTGATCTCGGGGTTCACTTGGTGTGGGGGCTGTACTGAAACTGAGAAATCATCAAGGTGCACGAGCTCCGGCAGAAGCGCGTGCCCGCAAGGCAAATGAGGATGCTGTGCACTGGGTGCTACAGCGCCCCTCAGCTCATCGAAGCCAACCAGGCTCTCCACCCGCCCATTCGAGCAATAAAGGGTGGTGAACACCCTTTCGCAAACTTCTGAGTGAAGCCGGTCGAGGTGCTTTAGCAGCAGTGGCCCCCCTCAATCGTCGCGCATATGACGCTCATTGCGCTCCTGGCGTTCCTTGGCCTCCACGCACAGGGTGGCGGTTGGCCTGAGCAGCAAACGCTGCAGGCCGATCGGTTCGCCGGTTTCCTTGCACCAGCCATACTCGCCACGGGCGATGCGCTCCAGCGCTTCGTCGATCTTGTCCAGCAGTTTTTTCTCCCGCTCCAGCAGCCTCAATTGCCATTGACGATGCTCCTCCGCCGTGCCGATATCGGAAGGATCGCTGGTGGGTTCGAAGTCGCGGATCACTTCGAACTCTTCAGCGATGCGTTGCTGAAGCTCCTTGCGCTGGGCATGCAGCAGCTCACGGAAGAAACGTTGCTGCGCAGCGTCCATGTAAGCGTCTGCAGGTTGGGATAGCAGCTCTTGTTCGGTCATTGCAGGTGTTCTCAAGTCAATGAAAAGAAATGGGGCTCAGCCGCGTCGTGCGTTGAAGGCCAGAGGCAAGCCTTGGCAGCCCTCGACTAGCCGGCCTTCATGCCAGGCCAGTTGCCCGGAGACCAAAGTCGTGGCTACTCGATGATGGAAACGATGGTGCTCGAACGGCGTCCACTGGCAGTGCGCCAGGACTGGATCGAGGCTGACAGCGCGGGGTTCGGGCAAACGCTCGATCAGCGTCATGTCCGCCCAGTAGCCCTCACGCAGGTAACCGCGTTCTGCGATGGCGAACAGGTCCGCGACGGCGTGGCTGGTCTTGCGCACCAGTTGGGCAACGGTCAGCACGCCCTCCTCCACCAGCTCGAAGAGGGCCACAAGTGCATGCTGTACCAACGGCAAACCTGAAGGCGCCGAGGCATACGGGCGTTGTTTCTCTGCCAAGGTGTGGGGTGCATGATCGGTACCGATGACATCGATGCGGTCGCACAGCAGCGCCTGACGCAGGGCGTCCCGGTCTTCCCTGCTTTTGATGGCAGGGTTGCATTTGATCAGGTGGCCTAACCTGGCATAGTCGCGGTCATCGAAAAGCAGGTGATGTGCGCACACTTCAGCGGTGATCTGCTTGCCCTGCAAAGGCCCTGGCTGGAACAACTTCAGCTCCTGGGCGGTGGTCAGGTGCAGCACGTGCAGCCGTGTGCCGAACTGCTTGGCAAGCTGCACGGCCAGGCTCGAAGAGCGCAGGCAGGCATCGGCATCACGAATGATCGGGTGCATGGCCGGCGGGATGAAGTCGCCGTAGCGCTCACGCATGCGCGCTTCGTTGGCGAGGATCGACGGGGTGTGCTCACAGTGCGCCAGGAGGATAGTCGGCACGCTGGCGAACAGCCGTTCCAGCACCCTTGGGTCATCCACCAGCATGTCACCGGTGGAGGCGCCCATGAACACCTTCACCCCGGCGACCTCACGTGGGTCGAGGGCCGCCACGGTATCGAGGTTGTCCTTGCTCACGCCGAAATGAAAACCGTAGTTGGCAACCGAGGTGGCGGCGGCGCGGGCTTTCTTGTCCTGCAGGGCGGCAAGATCCAGCGTGGCAGGGTTGGTGTTGGGCATGTCCATGAAGCTGGTGATACCGCCCGCCACGGCGGCGCGCGACTCGCTGGCCATGCTGCCCTTGTGCGCAGCGCCAGGCTCACGAAAATGCACCTGGTCGTCGATCATGCCGGGGAGCAGCCATTGGCCACGGGCGTCGATTTCGATCGGCGCATTGACGCCCGTGATGCTGCGGGCGATTTTTTCGATACGGCCATGGGCGACCAGAACATCGGCCTCCTGTATGGCCCCTTCATTGACCAGGCGGGCGTTGCGAATGATGATCCGGCTCATGCGCCCACCTGCGCCGGGTTGCCCGTCACCACTACCTGATCACCCTGGATCGCGTTGTAGAAACAGCTACGGCGCCCCGTGTGACAAGCGGCCCCTTTCTGGTCTACCAACACCAACAGCGCGTCGCCATCGCAGTCCAGCCGCACGTCATGGACATGCTGCACATGCCCCGAGGTTTCGCCTTTGCGCCACAAGCGTCCGCGGCTACGCGACCAATAGCAGGCCCGCCGGGTCTCGAGGGTTTCCAGCAACGCCTCTTCATTCATCCAGGCCAACATCAGCACCTCGCCGCTGTCATGCTGCTGAGTGATGGCGGGAATCAGCCCCTGGGGGCTCCAGGGAATGTGGCGAAGCACATCGGTCAAGGCAAAGCGACTATCCGCTACTGCCTGCTCAAGGGTAAGGAACATGATTTGCGACCTACTGTAAATGTTATGTTATAACACTGTTAACGTAGCAGATAACGCCCCTACGGTTCATCTTTTCGACTCGCGCAGGTAAAACGCCATGACCGAAACACGCACCAGCCCTTGCACCGAAACCTACGCCGACACCGAACTGGCCTGCCTGGCAGGTGCCAAAGCAGCGCTCTACCATTGGGCCGCTACCGTGGCTACCCGTGATGTTGATCAGGTACTGGCACTGTACGCACCGGATGCGATCCTGGTGCCGACCCTGTCCAACCAAGTGCGTGACTGCGACGACAGCCGTCGCAACTATTTTGAAAATTTCCTCGCCAACGACGGGCTGGTCTGTGACATCCAGTTGTTCAAAAAGCGCGTCAGCCGCAAGCTGGGCACCGTGGTGGTCGGCGGCCAGTACACCTTCGTCTACCGTGAAGACGGCGAGCAACGGGTAGTGCCAGCGCGCTTTTTGTTCACCTTCGAACGAATCGAGCAGCAGTGGCTGATCACCGGCCACCATTCCTCCATCGAGGCATGAAGGCCGTGGCCCACTTCCCGCACTCAACGGGCGCTTTCCCGGCTACGCGCATGCGGCGTAACCGCGCTGACGAATGGACGCGTCGTCTGGTCGCTGAAAACAGCCTGTCTTGCGATGACCTGATCTGGCCGGTCTTTCTCAAAGAAGGCTCAGGTACACGCGAGGCGATCAGCGCCATGCCGGGCCAGGTACGGGTGAGCCTGGCCGAACTGCCGGATCATGTAGGCCGGGCGGTCGAGCTGGGCATTCCGGCCATTGCCCTGTTTCCCGCTACCCCGGCGCAGCGCAAGGACAGTGAGGGTAGCCACGCCCTCGACGCGGACAACCTGATCTGCCGCGCCGCCCGGTTGCTCAAGGCCACATTCCCCAACCTTGGCCTGATCGGCGACGTCGCCCTGGACCCCTACACCGACCATGGCCACGACGGGGTGCTGCGCCAAGGCCGCGTGGCCAACGACGAGACCTTGCAGATGCTGGCGGCTCAAGCCGTGGTCCAGGCTCAGGCCGGCATCGACACCTTGGCACCCTCGGACATGATGGACGGGCGCATCGGCGCGCTCAGGTCAGCGCTGGACCTGGCCGGGTTCAACGAGGTGCGGCTGATGTCCTATGCCGCCAAGTACGCGTCCGGCTTCTACGGCCCGTTCCGCGATGCGCTGGGCTCGGCGGCCATGCTCAAAGGCGACAAGCGCTCGTACCAGATGGACCCGGCCAACAGCGACGAAGCCCTGCGTGAAGTCGCGCTGGACCTTCAAGAAGGCGCCGACATGGTGATGGTCAAGCCCGGCATGCCCTACCTGGACATCATTCAAAGGGTCAAGGCAACCTTTGCCGTGCCAACCTTCGCCTACCAGGTCAGCGGCGAGTATTCGATGCTCAAGGCCGCGATCAACCAGGGCTGGCTGGATCCGGACACGGTCATCCTGGAGGCATTGATGGCGTTCAAACGTGCAGGGTGCAACGGCATTTTGACTTACTTCGCCCTGGAGGCCGCCACGCGACTGCGGCGGGGGTGACGGCCTTGATAGACGCATTCACATCGGTGATGTGAATGCGTCCGTTCAGCGCTTCATATCAAAGGGGTGGAAACCGCTGGTTTGGCAATCACGCGCCCGCCGCGGTCAAGGATCACCCCAGGCAAATCGTGGCTCAGGGTCTCATGCTCCCGATAATGAATGACCGAGCGAATCGCTTCACCGCGCTTGAGGAGATCGAACGCGTGATTCAGCGTTTCGTGGTCCATGTTATGCGTGATGTAGGGGTCGACATTTATTTCCCCGCGCAACCACTCGTCCACCATCCCCGGCAACTCGGAACGCCCCAGCACCCCGCCGAACGCGCTGCCTTTCCAGACGCGGCCGGTAACCAGCTGGAACGGCCGCGTGGCGATCTCCTCCCCGCCCCCTGCCACGCCGATGATGATGCTTTCGCCCCACCCTTTGTGGCAGCACTCAAGGGCTGCACGCATCAATTCCACATTACCGACGCATTCGAACGAAAAATCCACGCCGCCGTTGGTCATATCGATGATCACGTTCTGCAGCGGCTCGCGAAAATCCCTTGGGTTGACGCATTCGGTCGCCCCCAGGGAAAGGGCCAACGGAAACTTATTCGGGTTGACGTCGATCCCGATGATCCGCCCCGCCCCCTGTAACACCGCCCCCTGAATGACCGCCATACCGACGGCGCCCAGGCCGAATACCGCGACCGTGTCACCGGGGCGTACCTTGGCGGTATTGCGCACGGCACCGATCCCGGTAGGAATCGCACAGCCCATGATCGAGGCCTTGGCCAACGGTGCCGCAGGGTCGATCTTGGCCACGGCGATTTCCGGCAGGACCGTGTACTCGCTGAATGTGGACGTGCCCATGTAATGAAAGATCGTGCGCCCCTTGTAGGAGAAGCGGCTGGTGCCGTCGGGCATCAGCCCCTCCCCCTGGGTTTTGCGAATGGTCTGGCAAAGGTTGGTCTTGCCGGACTTGATGAACGGGCAGTTCGGATCTTCCGGTGTATAGAGCGGGATCACGTGATCGCCCGGCTTGACCGTGGTCACCCCCCGCCCAACGTCCTCGACGATACCGACGCCTTCATGGCCGAGGATGCAGGGGAACTTCCCTTCCGGGTCACGACCGGACAGGGTGAATACATCGGTGTGGCAAAGGCTCGTGGTGACGATGCGAACCAGCACCTCGCCCTCTTTGGGCCCCTGCAAGTCGACCTCTTCGAACTCAAGCGGTTGATTGGGCCCCCAGGCGATAGCGGCACGTGTTTTCATGTGGCTCTCCATGTAATGTTATAACGCTTGAGAACATTAACCTGCGTGATTCCGTGCGCCAGATCACCCGGCCAAAAGTGGCCGGATCCGTACGAAATCTGTCCGCAAGCGCCCATGGAGTTCGATCGCGAATGTCTGACCAAGCCTCTTCTGAACGCAGGGTGCACATAGTCATCTACCCCGGTTTCAAATCAATCGAGGCTGTAGGTGCCCTCACCGTCTTCGACTACGCCAACAAACGCCAGGCGGCCGAAGGGTTACCTGCGGCCTACAGCCTGCATCTGGTGGCACCACAACCGGGGCTTGTAGGTTCGGACACCTTGGTCACCCTGCAAGCCGACGACCTTCGTAGCAGCCCACGCCCGCACACCGCACTGGTTGTCGGCGCACGTGACATTGGCACGGCGATAGTCGAGCAGCGGTTGATCGTCGACTGGTGCAGGCAGGCCGCCTCTCGCATCGAGCGGCTGGTCGGCGTTTGCTCGGGGGCCTTTTTTCTTGCCCAAGCGGGAGTCGTAGACGGCCTGAATGTCACTACCCACTGGAGCGTCGCCAGTAAGCTGGCCAGTGATTTCCCCTTGGTCAATGTCGACTCCGATGCCATCTTCATCGAGCAGGGGCGCATATGGACGTGTGCTGGCGTTTCAGCTGCCATCGACCTGAGCCTGGCGCTGGTCGAACAAGACCTCGGCCAGGAAATGGCCCTGCAAATTGCCCGCGAACTGGTGGTATTCCTCAAGCGCCCGGGTGGCCAATCGCAGTTCAGCCAGCACCTGGACAGCCAGATGACCCCGCACTCCGCGATCAGGCGCCTACGGTTGTGGATCCTGCAGAACCTTGATCGGCCGCTGAGCCTGGAGTTGCTCGCCGAGCGCGCGAACATGAGCAGTCGGAACTTGCGCCGGTTGTTCCACAGGGAATCGGGCTGCTCACCCTTGGTATTCATCGAGCGGGCGCGGATGGAGAAGGCAAGGCGGTTACTGGTGGACGAGGACACTGCACTCAAGCGCATTGCCGACCAGTGCGGTTTCGGCTCCGAAGAACAGATGCGCCGGGTGTTCCAGCGCAACCTCAAGCTGACCCCTCGGCGCTATAGGGAGCAATCCCGCGCTCAATGACGTCTGAGCCAATGAAGGATCACGCCTGCCCCCTGGCCGCGATCAGGCTGCCAGCCGGTGGTTTCTGGCGGAAGTAGCTGTCCAGCCCGTCGAATATCGCCTGCGCCACCTTGCGTTGATGGCGCACATCATGCAGCCGCCGGCAATCTCCAGCATTGGAAATGAAACCGGTCTCGACCAGGATCGAGGGTACCGCCGCTGACTTGAGCACGGCGAAGCCCGCCTGCTCCACCCGCGTTTGATGCAGGCCCGACACCTGCCCAAGCTGGGCGAGCACCTGATGACCGAGATCCAGGCTGGTGGCGATCGTCGAGTTCATCGACATGTCCAGCAGCACGCCCGCGACCATAGGGTCGTGCTCGCGCAGCTTGATCGGTAATCCCCCGCCGACCCTGTCGGCACCGTTTTCGCGCTGCGCCATCCAGCGTGCCATCGACGACGTAGCGCCGCCTTGCGACAAGGCGAACACCGATGCCCCCGACGCCGTGAGCCGCGGTGCAGCATCGGCGTGTACCGAAACGAACAAGTCCGCGTTCAGCCGCTGAGCGAGTTCGGCACGCTTGCGCAGCGGAATGAATACATCGTCACGTCGTACCAAGCGCGCCTTGTAGCCCGGCTGCGCATCGATGCGCTTGGCCAGCAAACTGGCGATCTGTAGCGCGACGCGTTTTTCCTGCTCCCCCTTGGCGCCCAGCGCGCCGGGATCTTTACCGCCATGCCCGGCATCTACCACGATCAACAGGTCGCGCTGGCGCAGCGAGGGCTTGGCAACCGCTGGCACAACGGCCACCGCTGGCTGAGTGAGCAGCAACTCCAGGCCATGGCTCGCTGTGTTGAGCGAGCGCACTTCGCTGCGCACCGCCGAGTCGGCCAAGTCGAGCACGATACGCAAGTCACCCGTGGCGGTAATGCCACTGCGCACGGCCGTGACCGCAGTGCCGTCCAGGGTGAGCTCGTTCAGTGACGCCTCGAGCGTGGCATGAGGAAGATCAAGCACCAATCGCGCAGGCGCTGTGAGGCTGAAGTGCTTCGCGGCTACCGGCCCGGTCAACTCCAGCGACACCTTGGTCACGCTGCCCGCCCGGCTCACCCGGACCCGTTTCACCGCCTGCCCGGCTTGCGCCGCCAGAGGCAGCGGCAATGCCAGGCAGGCAAGCACTAATTTCAGCACTCTGCGTCGATCCATACGTACTCCTGTTGTCCTGCGAACCAGCGGCCCGGGCAATTTAGCTGGCCATTTTATAAATGTTACTTTATAACATCCTACTTCCAGATAAAAATGAAGACTGCCTGCCAAACGCAAGGAGGCCTGCATGCAACTGACCAGCAATCAGCAACGTGTCCTGACGGCGCTTCGGCAAGCCGACAAGCCGCTCAGTGCCTACGCCATCCTGGACAGCCTGCGCAATGAAGGTGTCAGGGCGCCGACGCAGATCTACCGCGCGCTGGGCCACCTGGCCGAGCACGGCTTGATTCACCGGCTGGAGTCTTTGAACGCTTATGTCAGTTGCACCTGCCCAGGCCAGTGCGAAGCAGGTTTCAGAGCGTTCGCCATCTGCGATAGCTGCGGCCACGTCGATGAGTTCAACGTGCCGCACCTGAGCCAGGCCTTGGGGCTCTGGATGAAACAGAACGTGTTTTCGCTGTGCAGCTCGGTCATCGAGTTGCACGGTACATGTGCCCTCTGCACTCGCCGTGATGCAGGCGAGGACTGAGCAGAGCCGCACGCATGCGCACCACCCTTTATCAAGAGGCGTCCCGATGAGCACCCCCATCCCCGATAGCAACGAGGCCGCGCTGCGCCCGCGCGTCGATGCCTGCCTGCTGACCGATGAGGAAATGGCCCAGGGACCGCAAGGCTGGATGAAGCTGCCCAACCCGTTTACCCGCGGGACCTGATTCATACGCCTTGCTGCAACGTGCAAGGCTCCCACCACTGGATATACATGATGAGCTCAGCATTACCCGACGTTTCCGTCACCGACCTCGCCCCTACCCTCAGCCCGCTGCAATGGGTCGGGATGCAAGGTATCGACCTGCCGCTAAGGATCGAAGAACCGGCCTACCAGCGCGAGCTGCACGCCCGGGCGGATGTCCAGGTCGACCTGCCAGCACCGCACGTCAAAGGCATTCACATGTCCAGGCTGTACCGCCTGCTGGACGCCTGGGGGGAGGCTGCAGCGGTGTCGCCGGCAAGCCTGTTTGCGCTGTTGCAGGACATGATCGATAGCCATCACGACTGCGAAAGCCGCAATGCCAGGTTGCGCCTGGATTTCGACCTTCTGGTTCGCCGCCCTGCACTGGTCACCGAGGGCCTCTCTGGCTGGAAGTCGTACCCGGTTCATGTGCTCGCCACGAAGGTCGGTGGGGTGCCGAACCTGAGCATCGAGGTCAGGATCGGCTACTCCTCGACGTGCCCCTGCTCGGCCGCTTTGTCCCGGCAATTGATCGAGGACGGCTTTGTGCGAGCCTTCAAAGACCAGCCACTGCTCGAAGCCAGCGCCGTCGCGCAGTGGCTGCGCAGCAACGCATCGCTGGCCACGCCGCACAGCCAACGCAGCGAAGCCCGGGTGCGCGTCGCGGTGCCTGCCGATGCCCCTGATCTGGGGTTGCTGGCCCTCATCGACCAAGTCGAAGGCGCCCTGCGCACCCCGGTTCAGACCGCCGTGAAGCGGGCTGACGAACAGGCGTTCGCAGCCCTCAACGGGCAGAACCTGATGTTCGTCGAGGACGCTGCGCGGCGTATTCAGGTCAGCCTGCACGGTTACCGCGATAGCCAAGTGCATGTTCGCCACCTGGAAAGCCTGCACCCGCACGATGCCTCGGCTTGGTCCGCCCCGCAGGCCGCTGCACATGACTGAACCGATCTACCTGCACAACACGCTTACCCGGCGTAAGGAAGTGCTGCGCACCGCAAGCCCCGAGCGAGTGACGATGTACGTCTGCGGCCCCACGGTCTACAACTATGCGCACATCGGCAATGCCCGCCCTGCGGTGGTCTTCGACCTGTTGGCCAGGCTGCTGCGCCACGACTACGCCGAGCTGGTGTATGCCCGCAACTTCACCGACGTAGATGACAAGATCAATGCCGCCGCGGCAGCGGCAGGCGTGCCCATCGCCGATATCACTGACCGCTTCATCGATGCCTACCATCAGGACATGACGGCACTCGGGGTGGCGTCACCCGACCTCGAGCCCCGGGTCACCGCGCACATACCGCAGATCATCGAGTTGATCGAGACCCTCATCGCGCGTGGCCATGCCTATGTGGCGCAAGGCCATGTCCTGTTCCATGTGCCCGCCTACCCAGCCTACGGCGAGCTTTCCGGCCGTAACACCAAGGACATGCTGGCGGGCGCCCGCGTGGAGGTCGCGCCTTACAAGCGCGACGCGCTGGACTTCGTGCTGTGGAAGCCGTCCACGGCCGACCAACCCGGCTGGGGCAGCCCCTGGGGCAGAGGCCGGCCGGGCTGGCATGTGGAGTGCTCGGCGATGATCGGGCAACACCTTGGGCATACCATCGACATCCATGGGGGTGGCCAGGACCTGATCTTCCCTCACCATGAGAACGAGATTGCCCAAGGCACCTGTGCCCACGGCACGTTGTATTGCCGCACCTGGGTGCACAACAGCTTCGTCACCGTGGATGGGCAGAAGATGTCCAAATCACTGGGCAACGTGCTACTGGTGCGCGACCTGCTCGGCCAGGCCCCTGGCGAAGCGATTCGGCTGGCGTTGCTGTCCACCCACTACCGTCGCCCGATGGACTGGAACGCCGAGCGCCTGAGCGCGGCCGTGCAGAGCCTCATCCGCTTCTACGCTAGCCTGGCTCGCTGCGACGCCGTGCCCGACGCCAACGATGTGCCAGCCGACGCGCAATTGCTTGCCGCCCTCAGGAACGACCTGGGCGTCGCTGAAGCCCTGGCCCGCCTACATGTGCTGCGCCAGGCGCTCGACAATGCCAGTGACGGTGCATCCCGTGCCCAGGCCAAGGCCCGGCTGCTCAAGTCGGCCGCGCTACTCGGCCTGTTACAGCAGGCACCGCTGGCAGCACTGCGGGCCCTACAGCCACACAGGGACGAGCCGCCACCGCAAGCCGCGTTACTCCGTTTGCTCGAGGCCCGCGAGGCCGCGCGCAACGCCCGCGACTTTGCCACTGCCGACCGGCTGCGCAGCGAGCTGGAAGAGGCTGGCTACACCGCCGAGGATACTGCTCAAGGGCCAAGACTGCGCCGCCTCCAGCAGACCACCCGCGGCCCCGGCAATGCAGGTGACCCATGCTGATTCGCAAACTGTTCAAATTCGAGAACGCCCACATCGTGCGGGGCTGCAGCACCCGGCGCTGTTCCCACTCTATTCATGGGCACTCCTACAAGGTCGAGCTGATCCTGCACGCCGACGCGCTGGACAATGGCCAGATGGTCTACGATTTCGGCCTGCTCAAGGGCGACATCAGGGACTTGATCGACGCCTTTGACCATAGCGTCGCGCTGTGGTCCGGTGATGATCCCGACTACCTGGCGTCGGTCCGCCGGCATTCGGAACGCTGGGTGCTGGTGCCGGTTTCGCCCAGTGCCGAACAATTCTCGCGCCTGTTCTTCTGCCTGGTCGACGCAGCGCTGTCGCAGGCCGAAATGCGCAATGGCGAGGCGGATGTACGCTTGCATTCGGTCATCGTGCATGAAACCGAGACCGGCTACGCCCAGTGCTTCCGCGCAGACGCGCAGAACCCGCGAATGGGCCTGATCGACCTGCACGCCATCGAATTTTCGCCCGCCATCTGCCAAGCCTGGGCAAACCCTGGCGTGTTCGAGCACCTCAAATCCCACTCCGCCATGCTGCAGACCGAGCTGCAAGGGCTGGGTTGACCGACCCGCTGCCACACTATTGAACGCCGAGCCTGAAAAAATGCCAGAAAACGCCCAATCCCCCGCCTTCTCCGTGACCTTGCCCGACGGGTCGCAGCGTCACTTCGACAGCCCCGTCACCGTGCTCGACGTCGCACGATCGATTGGCCCCGGCCTTGCTCGTAGCACCGTTGCCGGCAAGCTCGACGGGCAGTTGGTCGATGCCTGCGAGGTTATCGCCCACGATGTGAGCTTGCAGATCATCACGCCCAAGGATGACGAAGGCCTGGAAATCATCCGACACTCCTGCGCCCACCTGCTTGGGCACGCCTTGAAACAGGTATTCCCCACCGCGCAGATGGTGATCGGGCCAGTGATTCGCGATGGCTTCTACTACGATGTCGCCTATGAAAGGCCGTTCACCCCGGCCGACCTGGAGGCTATCGAGGCCCGCATGCGCGAACTGATCGCCCAGGACTACGACGTGATCAAGCGCGTGCTCAGCCGCGCAGAAGCCATCGACGTGTTCAGCGCCCGCAACGAAACCTACAAGCTTCGCTTGATCGACGATCTCCCGATGGCCACGCACCTCGGCTTGTACTTCCATCAGGAATATGTCGACATGTGCCGCGGTCCGCATGTGCCGAACACCCGCCTGCTGAAAGCATTCAAGCTCACCAAGCTGGCCGGCGCCTACTGGCGCGGTGATGCGCGCAACGAACAACTGCAGCGCATCTATGGCACTGCCTGGGCCGATGCCAGACAGCTCGCGGAGCACCTGCGCGGTCTCGAAGAGGCAGAAAAGCGCGATCATCGCAAATTGGGCCGCGAGCTCGACCTGTTTCATTTCGAAGACGATGCGCCTGGCGCGGTGTTCTGGCATCCACGGGGCTGGGCTGTATTCCAGTCGCTGATCGCCTACATGCGTCGTCGCCGGGACGACGCAGACTACATCGAGGTCAACACGCCGGATGTGATGGACCGCAGCCTGTGGGAAATTTCCGGCCACTGGCACAACTACCGCGACAACATGTTCACCACCGAAACCGAAGATGGCCGTGCACTGGCGCTCAAGCCCATGAACTGCCCCGGCGGCTCGCTGCTTTACAAGCACGGCCTGAAAAGCTATCGGGATCTGCCAATTCGCATGGGTGAATTCGGCAAGGTGCACCGCTACGAACCCTCGGGTGCGCTGCACGGGCTGCTACGGGTGCGCCACTTCACCCAGGACGATGCGCACATCTTCTGCACGCCACAGCAGATGGATCAGGAATGCCAGTCGGTGGTGGCCATGGTGCTCGACATCTATCGCCAGTTTGGCTTCGAGGATGTGCGTATCAAGCTTTCCACACGCCCGAACAACCGTATGGGCGACGATGCCACATGGGACCTGCTGGAAGGCTCGCTGATCACCGCGCTCAACGCTATGCACCTGGCCTATCAGGTGAACCCCGGCGAAGGCGCGTTCTATGGGCCGAAGCTTGAGTTCGTGCTGCGCGACGCCATTGGCCGGGACTGGCAATGCGGCACCCTGCAGGTGGATATGAACCTGCCAGCACGTTTCGGCCTGGAGTATGTCGACGAGGACGGCCAGCGCCAGCGACCGGTGATGCTGCATAGTGCACTGTTCGGCTCGCTGGAGCGCTTCACTGGCATCCTGCTCGAACACCATGCCGGTAAGCTGCCAGCCTGGCTGTCGCCGGTACAGGTGGCGGTGTCCTCGATCACTCAGCAGTACGCAGGTTATGCCCAGGATGTGGCGAAGCTGTTGCGCGGCGCCGGCTTGCGTGTCGAGGCCGATACGCGCAATGAAAAGATCGGCTACAAGGTGCGCGAGCAGACCTTGCAACGTGTTCCGTTCCTGTTGATTGCCGGTGCCAAGGAACAGGCAGAAGGCACCATCGCCATTCGCAATCGCGACGGACAAGACATGGGCAGCTTCGAACTGCGCTCGGCCATCGACCTGCTGTTGCAGCAGTGCCAAGCGCCGGATGCGGCTGAGCGGCGACTGGAGATGGAGCGCCTGTGGGCGGGCGTCTCGCCTGCCAATCGCTCAGCGACTGCCTGACCCCGCCTTGAACCCACGCCTCTGGAGGGCAGCATTGCATGCGACCCTCCAGAGTGCGCTGACACGGTTCGCCTTCTAGCCCAGCCTGCTACTTACGGCTTACCGCCAAACCCGGAAAAGCGTTTCTTGAAGTTGGCGATGCGCCCTTCAGTCGTGGCTTGACGTTGCTGGCCGGTGTACACCGGATGCGAGGCGCTGGAAACGTCCAGTTGCACGTAGGGATATGTCTTGCCGTCGGTGTGCTGGTAGGTGCGGTCGGATTCGGCCGTAGAGCCGATGAGGAAGAAGATGTTCGCTGAGGTGTCGTGGAACAGCACGGGACGATAGTTGGGATGGATGCCAGGTTTCATGAATAACTCCTTAACGTTACTGGATAACATTACACTACCAATACGAATCACTTGCAACTGGGAATGATCATTAAGCTCTGGCGTTACGTTATTACATCTTCTAAAATGCGCGCCCCCAGATGAACGTTTCCTCATCAAGATTCATTTGTCAGGCCTGGCGCTAGGCCTGCGCCGTGACACCTGACGTGTGTCCCTTGTAATCCCTTACCAACTCGCGGGCAGTGCCCAAGCCAGGACAACTAAAAAATGCAGCGTTATGGCGTGAAAAACGGAGACTTTTCGTGAACCCTCGTACACCCCTTCTGGCCGGCCTGACGCTGGGTTTGTTCGGCCAGCCGATTCTAGCGGCAGAACCTTTGGTGCTGGACGAAACCGCCATCACCGACGTTTACCTCCAAGAGCGCGCCGACGGGCCGGTGCAAGGTTATCGTGCCACCCGCTCAGCCACGGCCACCCGCACCGATACCGACATCCGCGACACACCGCAGAGTATCGATGTGGTGCCCGCGCAGGTCATCAAGGACCTCAACACCACCCGCATCGACCGCGCCCTGGACTTTGCTGGCGGCGTGTCGCGGCAGAACAATTTCGGCGGCCTGACGTTCCTCAACTACAGTGTGCGCGGCTTCACCACTGGCGAGCTGTACAAGAACGGTTTCGCCATCAACCGCGGCAGCTACAGCGCGCCGGACACGTCCAACATCGAGCGCATCGAAGTGCTCAAAGGCCCGGCTGCCAGCCTCTACGGCCGTGGCGACCCTGGAGGCCTGGTCAACATCGTCACCAAGCGTCCCCAGGCCGAAGCGTTCAGCAACCTCACCCTCAGTGCCGGCAGCTGGGATCGCTACCGCACCGCCCTGGACGCCAACTCGCCGCTGGACAGCGAAGGGAACCTGTTGGGCCGGATCAACCTCGCCATCGAGGACAACGACAGCTTCCGCGATCATGTCGGCAGCGAGCGCCGTATCGTCAGCCCCTCCCTGAGCTGGCAGCTGTCGCCCGACACCCGGCTGATGATCGACACCGAGTTTTCCCGTACCGAGTCGGTGTTCGACCGTGGCATTCCGGCGGTCAACGGCGAAATGGGTTCGGTCAAGCGCTCGACCTTCCTCGGCGAGCCGAATGACGGCAAGATCCGCAACGACAACCAGACCCTCGACGTCGCACTGGAACACGTGCTCAACGACAACTGGAAGCTGCGCCTGGCCAACCACTACACCCAAGGCACGCTCAAGGGCAACAGCTCCGAGCCCCAGGCCCTGGTGGGCACCACCATCACGCGCTTCTATCGCGAACGCGACTTCGAATGGAACGACAACATCACCCAGGCCGAGCTGCACGGGCAGTTCGAGTTGGGTGGCTGGCAGCATCAGACCCTGGTCGGGCTGGAGTACGAAAACTACCGCAACAGCCAGAAGTATCCGCAAAGCGCCACCTCAGCAGGTTATGGCCTGGATATCTACAACCCGGTATACGGCAAGCCGAAGCCGGCCATCACCCGTGCCAACGACTTCTTCGAGCACACTGAAAGCTACGCGATCAACCTGCAAGACCAGATCGCCTTCACCGACCGCTTGCGCGGACTGCTGGGTGTACGCCTGGAACGCTTCGAGCAGACATCGCAGAACCGCACCACCGGTGCCAGCGACAGCCAGGAAAAGGACGTCGCGACTCCGCGCATCGGGGTCTTGTATCAACTGACCCCGCAAGTCGGCGTGTTCGCCAACGCATCCACGTCGTTCAAACCCAATACCATCGGCACCCAGGGTCAGGTCTACAAGCCTGAAAAGGGCTTGGGTTACGAGACCGGGGTCAAGCTCGACCTGCTCGACAGCCGCCTGGGCGCGACCATCGCCCTGTTCCATATCGACAAGGAGAACGTCATCACCACCGACGCCCTTGGCGAGAGCGTGGCGGCTGGCGAGGCCCGCAGCCAAGGCCTGGACCTGCAGTTCAGCGGTCAGCTGACCGACGCCTTGCGCGTGATAGGTGCCTACGCCTATATCGACGCGGAGGTCACCAAGGGCGACGCGGCCCTGCCAAAAGGCAGCGACCTGCTGGGCATCGCTCGCAACAGCGGCAGCGTGATGGGTGTGTACGAATTCCAGGAAGGTGCCTTGCGCGGTTCGGACGTTGGGGCGGCGGTGAATTACGTCGGCGAACGTTCCGGTCAGGCCGGCAGCGACTTCACCCTGGACGCCTATACCACCGTCGACCTGTTGGCGCATTACAAGGCCAGCGAACAGGTCACCGTCGGCCTCAACCTCAACAACCTGTTCGACCGCAAGTACTACGAACGGTCGTACAACAGTTCTTGGGTGCTGCCCGGTGAGCCGCGCAACTTCAGTGTCAGCCTGACCCTAAGCCTTTGAACCGAGGAATCATCATGCATCCATCGTTGAAAGTCGTCGCCCTGTTGACCCTGATGGTCAGCGTCAACGCAGGCGCCCACGGCCTGTGGACCGAGGAGCGACGCGGCAATATCGAGGTCGTGTACGGCCACGGTGCCGAGGATAACGCCTACAAGGCGCAGAAGATCAAACGCGCCTGGGCGTTCGACGCGACCGGGGACATGGTCCCGGTCACCGTCGAGCGCCTGGCGGACCATGCTGTTCTGCAGCCGCTCACGCCGCCTGCGGCACTGGCCGTGCTGCTGGACAACGGGCCTTGGTCGCAGCGCCCGGACAAGCAGTGGGTCAATCAGGATCGCACCCACATCAAGGATGCGATCGCCTCCACCCACAGCTTCAAGTACAGCCTGGCGATCTACCAGAGCGGTGCTCGGCTGCCGAAACTGGACATGCTGCGTTTGGCGATCGTTCCCCTGAGCGATCCTCTGCAGGTCGGCCCGGGCAAGATGCTGGAAGTGCAGGTGCTGCTCGATGGCAAACCGGCTGCGGATATCCCGCTGCTGGGCGATTACCGGGGCGCCCCTCACCAGGTCAGCGCCACCACCGACCAGCAAGGCCGCGCACGTGTCACCGTTCGCAATGAAGGGCTCAACATCATCGCGGCTCAGGCTACCCTGCCGATGGCCGAAGGCAGCCCCGTTGCCCAGCAGAGCTTCTTCAGTTCGCTGACGTTCCTGGGTGAACCGCACCACGAGTGACGAAAGTAGCGTACCTCGGCCATCTCGGCCGAGGTACGGCAGGGATGTCAGCCCAAAGGACCGACGGTCTTCAGCGGGTTGGAAGAAGCGGCGCCCGCCAACTACGCTGAATGTCTCAGCACTCGTTAAAGGCGTTCGAAATGGGTACCTGCAACCAGCATCCCCACCATGACCATCAGCACAAACCCGGCTGCGGCCACACTGCAATCGAGCACGATGGGCATATCGATTACCTGCACGACGGGCACTTGCATCACGTGCATGGCGACCATGTCGATGAACACACACTGGAAGCCAACGGCCAGAATCCCGACCGTTGCACCCCCGGCCACCAATGTGGCGGCCATGCTGCCGACCATACCCACGGCCCGGGCTGCGGGCATGAGGCGATCCCCCATGGTGATCATGTCGATTACCTGGTCGATGGCCACCTGCACCACCCGCACGGCGATCACTGCGACGACCACGGCCCGGTGACCGTGGTCAAATGACCGTTGCCCGCCTCCAGCCGGCAAGGGCTGGAGGCGCTGGCCTCACTGGCCTGCCAGCGCCTGGGTGAGGGTTTGCACATTCTGCCGATACATGCCCAGGTAGGTACTGGCAGGGCCTTGGGCGGCAAGTGCATCGGAATACAGCGTCCCACCTATCTTCGCTCCGGTATCGTCGGCAATCTGCTGCATCAGCCGGGAATCCTTGATGTTCTCGATAAACACGGCCTTGATCTTGTCGCGCTTGATCATCGAAATGATGCTGGCGACATCCTTGGCAGTAGGCTCCTGGTCGGTGGAAAGGCCTTGGGGAGCCAGGAACTCGATGCCGTAAGCCTGGCCCAGGTAACCGAAGGCATCATGCGAGGTAACGATGCGCCGGTTGTTTGTTGGTAAGGCCGCGAAGCTTTTCTTCACCTCGGCCAGCAAGGCGTCGATCTGCTGCTGGTAGGCAGCCAGGTGGCTGCGATAGGCCTGCGCATTGCCGGGGTCAACCGCTTCCAGCGCCTTGGCAATATTGGCCGCGTAGATCTTGGCGTTGGCCAGGCTGTTCCAGGCATGGGGGTCGGGGATGGTCTGGCCCTCCTCGTCCAAGGTACGCGGAAGGATCCCCTGGCTAGCCCGGACGACCTGAGCCTGGGTGCCGGTGGTCTTGATCAGGCGGTCCAGCCAGGGCTCGAAATTCAGGCCGTTCTCCACCACCAGGCGCGCCTGCAACACGTGCCTGGCATCATCCGGCGTGGTTTCGTAGACATGCGCATCGCTGTCGGGCCCGACGATATTGATGACCTGTACCTGATCGCCACCGAGCTGTCGGGTGATATCGGCCAGAATACTGAAGCTGGTCACTACCTTGATGCGTTCGGCGGCAGACAGTAACGGTGACAGCAACAACATGAGCACAACGATCAACGGGCGCATAGCGGCTCCTCAGTGAGTGACAGGGGTGTAGTGACGACGCAGCAGCCCGCGGACCGGCCCCACCATCACCGACAGCAGGTAGGCACAGCCGGCCACGACGACGATCGCCGGGCCACAGGGCAGTGAGGCGTAGTAGGACAAGAGCAACCCCAGCCAGACCGAGCCCATGCCGATCAGCGCCGAAATGGCTATCAGCCAGGGCAGGCGCTGGCTCCAGAAACGTGCGGCGATGGCTGGCAGCATCATCAGGCCAACCACCATCAAGGCGCCGATGGCCTGGAAGCCAACCACCAGGTTGATGACCACCAGGCCCAGGAACACGCCATGGGCGATTGGCCCAAAGCGGCTGACGCTACGCAGGAACAAGGGGTCCAGGCTGTCGAGCAGCAAAGGCCGGTAAATCAGGGCAAAAGCCAAGAGACTGCCTACGGCTACCCACACCATGGTTTGCAAGGTCGCCTGATCGACCGCCAGGGCCGAGCCGAACAGCAACCCCAGCAGGTCCAGGCGCTTGCCCGCCAGCCCGAGCAGCAGAACGCCCGAAGCCAGTGAAATCGGGTAAACCGCCGCCAGGCTAGCGTCCTCACGCAAACCGGTGTGCCGGCTCACCAGGGCTGAAAAGCCTGCCACCATCAAGCCCGCCACCAGGCCGCCCAGTGTCATGGCAACCACGGACAGCCCTGCCAGCCAAAAGCCCAAAGCAGCGCCCGGTAAAATGCCATGGGAAATGGCGTCACCGATCAGGCTCATGCGCCGTACCACCAGGAATACCCCCAACGGCGCGACACTCAGCGCCAGGGTGAGCCCGCCGAACAGCGCACGGCGCATGAAGGCGAACTCGACGAACGGTGCCCATGCCATATCCAACATCACTGCACCTGCCCCAGTGCGGCACGCCCGATCACAGATTGACTGGGTCCGTATTGGCACCCCTCGCTGTCGATCAGCAGGCAATAGTCGGCCATCGCTTGCACGCGCGGCAGGTCATGACTGACCACCACCACTGTCTGGCCAGCTTTGTGCCAAGCGTCGATATGACGCCAGAGCAACGCCTGCCCCGGCTTGTCCAGCGCCGAGTCCGGCTCGTCGAGCAGCAGCAGGTTGGCGTCGGTCAGGCTCAAGCGTGCCAGCAGCGCACGCTGCAGTTCGCCGCCGGAAAGCGCTTCGAGCGGGTGTGCTGCGAGCTTTTCGATTTCCCAGGCTTGCAATGCCTGGCGCAACCGCTCGCTGCGCTCCCGACGGTGCAGGCGTTGCCCCCAGAAGCCGCCACTGACCAACTCGCCCAGGCTGATGGGGAACTGCCGGTCAATGGCAGAGCGCTGGACCAGATAGCCAATTTTCGTGCCTTCGGCACTGATGCGAAGGCGCCCGGACAGAGGCTTCTGCAAGCCGGCAAGCACCTTCAAGAGGCTGCTTTTGCCAGCACCATTGGCCCCCACCACTGCAGTAAAACTACCCGCTGGCAGCGTGATGTTCAGATGCGGGGTCAACGGGCGTTTGGCAGCGCCCCACAAGAGGTCTTGGCACAGAATCACGGGTGAGTTCCAAAACGAAAGGAATGACGCGGCCGGAAAACCCTGGCCTCACCCGCATAATGATATGTTATAACACGTCGAAAGCAACGCCTTTCTTTCTAGTCACAGCCTTTCAAACGATTGCAACTGAGTCGGCCCTGGCCGCCGCTACAGGTAGAAAAGCGTGTGATTACCGCATACCAACAAAGCACTTTTTACTCGACATCCGTTGGGCTCGGGCAGCGAACTGCATCATTCGGTTGAATGCTCACACCTTAAAAAACACCCTGTTCAGATGTTTCAGAAGATGTAGAATCGCGCCGCCACATCTAACCTGACAACTCAGTGCCCTCCAGAGTACTGCCATGAAACTGGCCCGCCACACACGATCGCATGTCGCCTGGGTGCTGTATTTCAGCATTCTGTTCGGCTCGTTGCTGTGCGCCATGGGCCATGGGCAGATGGCCGGGTTGCGCCTTGCCGGGTTGGATGACGCCGCCTGGTGCTCCGCCGACGCCAGCGGCGCTTTCAAAGCTGAGCAAGATACTGCCGACCCCATGCTGCCTGCCGGCGGTGACTGCGTGATCGCCAGCCTGTTCAGCGCCACGCTGCTGGCCGTATTTTTCGGCCTGCTGACCCTGCTCGCCGAACAGCCGGCCAGCCCCTTACCCAGCCAACCCACGCCACGCCTGCCCAAGCTGCGCTGGCCACGGGTGAACCCCCGCGCCTCTCCTGCTTCGCTTCCCGCGTTCTGACATCGCCCCCGAGCCACCCGACCGGCATCGGCGGTGCGTTCATCGATTTCAACCAGGAAGCCTCGCATGCTCCGCATGACCACTTTGGCGCTGCTCGTTGGCAGCGCAAACTGCGCCTGGGCGCAGGATGAAACCCTTACATTGCCATCCAGCACCGTTACCGCCACCGCTGACCAACCCACCGAGGCCACGCGCCTGGACCTCGACCGCCCCATCGAAAGCGGCTCGCGCCTTAACCTCAGCGCCCGTGAGAACCCTGCTTCGGTCAGTGTGGCCGACCGCAAGACCATGGAGCGTATCGGCGCGCGCAACTTCCAGGACGCCGCCAACGCACTGCCTGGTGTGAACGCCTCGGCGCCGCCAGGCTGGGGCGGCTATGTGTCGTACCGGGGTTTCAATGGCGCGCAGATCAGCCAGTTGTTCAACGGCATCAATTTGCAGTATGGCGGCGCAGCGCGCCCGGTGGGCGCCTGGATCTACGACCGCATCGAATTGCTCGGCGGGCCGTCCTCCTTCCTCAACGGCAGCGGTGCTGTCGGTGGCAGCCTGAACTTCATCACCCGGCTGGCAAGCCGAGACGAAGACACGTTTGAAGGGCGCGTCAGTTATGGCCGCTTCGACACCACGGAAACCTCGGTCGGCTTCAACAAAGCCCTGAACACAGGCGACGGCCCGCGCCATTACGCCCGTCTCGACTACAGCCGCACCAGCACCAACGGCTACATCGATCGCCAGGAGAATGGGGCCGGCAACCTGGCCTTCTCGCTGCTCAGCGACATCAACGACCAGCTCTCGCACACGCTGGCCATCGAATACCTGGAAGAGAAAGAAGACAGCCCCTACTGGGGCACTCCGGTATTGCAGCCACTGGTCGGCACCCTGCACATCGACAAGCACAACCGTTTCAACAACTACAACGTTGAAGACGGTCGCTACGAACAGCGCACTCGCTGGCTACGCTCGATCACCGACTACCGCTTCGACGACAATACCCAACTGCGCAATACCTTCTATCACTACAACGGCCAGCGCGATTACCGCAACCTCGAGGTGTATCGCTACAACGCCGACAACAGCGCCATCGCTCGCTCGGGCGGCTACCGCCAGCGTCACGACCAGGAGGTGAACGGCGACAGGGTCGAGCTGATCCATCAGGGTGAGCTGTTCGGCCTGGCCAGTGACTGGGCGTTCGGCATGGATTACAACACCAACCAGCAAACCAACTACCCGCTGTCCAAGGGCGCGTTCGACACGGTTGACCCCAATGGCTTCGAGCCAGGGCACTTCCTCGATATCCCCGGCATGGACGCGCCCATGGCCAAGGGACGCACCACCACCACCGACACCACCTCGGCCTTTGTCGAGAACCGTACCCGTCTGACGGATCAGCTGTCATTGATAACCGCCTTGCGCTATGACCACATCGATTTCGACGTCATCGACCACGTTGCGCGGGCCAAGCTGGACCGGCGCTGGGACGCAGTGACCGGTCGCCTGGGCCTGGTCTACGACCTGACCCCGAATGTCAGCTTCTATACCCAATACAGCACCTCGGCCGAGCCGCCGGGAGGCACCCTGACCAGTGCCTCGATCAGCCAAGTGGGCGACTTCGACCTGAGTACCGGGCGCCAGGTCGAAGTGGGCAGCAAGTTCGACTTCCTCGATGGCCGCGGTACGGCCACTGCAGCGGCTTACCGGATTGTGCGCAAGAACATCTCGGTGCCCTCCTCGACCGTGCCAAACACCACCGAGCAGGCAGGCCAGCAGACCTCTACCGGTATCGAACTGGCCGCTTCGTTCAAAGTCACGCCCAAGCTGCTGGCGGCAGGTAACTTCAGCTGGGTGAACGCCGAATACGACGAATTCAACGAGACCATCAGCGGTGTGGTGTATTCGCGCAAAGGCAAGAACCCGGTGAACATTCCTGATCGGGTGGCCAATCTCTGGCTGACCTACGACCTCGCCCCGGGCTGGCAGGTCGGCGCCGACGCCCGTTATGTGTCGTCGGTGTACGCCAACACCGCTAATACCTCGTGGGTACCGTCCTACACCGTTTACGGGCTTTCCATGACCCACGACCTGGACAAGCACGTGCAAGTCAGCGCGCGGTTGCGAAACCTGACCGACGAGGTCTACGCCCGGTTCATCCACCAGACCAATACCCAGTACTACCTGGGTGAGCCGCGCAGCCTGGAAGTCGCCGTGCAGTGGCGCTACTGATGAGCGTGAAGCGCCAGCTCTACCTGTGGCACCGCTGGCTGGGAATCGTCGCCTGCCTGTTCATGGCGCTGTGGTTCGTCTCTGGGGTGGTCATGCTGTATGTCGGCTACCCCAAGCTGACACCGGCCGAACGCCTTGCCCACCTGCCGGCTTTGCCTGCGGGTTGCTGCGCCGAGTTACCCGAGCAGTGGGCGCAGCGGCCTCTGAAAGCGCTGCGCCTGACCAGCCTGGGTGGTCGGCCGTACTACCTGTTGGAATTGGCCGATGGCCGCCGCGTTGCGCTCGACGCTGCCAGCGGCCAGCCCCTGGCGCAGGTCGACGCCGGCTGGGCACTGGAAAGCGCGCGGCAGTATGCAGGCGAGGTCGGGGTGGCGTACCGGGGCACGGTGGACGAGGACATGTGGACCCACTCCACCGCCTTGGACAGCGACCGCCCCTTGCACCGGGTGCAGGTCGACGATGCAGCCGGTACCTGGCTGTACCTGTCCGGACGTACTGCAGAAGTGGTGCGTGACGTCACAGCCCGGGAGCGCGCCTGGAACTGGGTCGGGGCCTGGCTGCATTGGCTCTACCCGCTACGCGGCGGGTTTGGGTTCAGCAACGGCTGGCGCACCCTGGTAATCGGGCTGTCTCTGGCCGCAACGATCATGGCGCTGCTGGGCATGGCTGTCGGCATCTTGCGCCTGCGGCTGCGCAAGCGCTATCGCAGTGGCTCGTGCAGCCCTTATCCCGGCGGTTGGCTGCGCTGGCACCATATTGGTGGATTACTGTTCGGTGGGATGTTGGTGCTGTGGATATTCAGCGGATTCATGTCGATGCGCCCCTGGGGCCTCACCGACAGTCGCTCGCAACTGGCCACCCAGGCTCTGCATCAAGGGCCGCTACGTGCGGTGGACATCGGCCAGCCAGTGGCCCAGGCCTTGGCCCGCCTGCACAAGATACCTGGGTTCGCCCCTGTGGAACTGCAGTGGCAACGCCTTGGCGCTGACACCTTTCTGGTGGCCCGCGATGCCGTGGGCGATAGTCGGATGCTAGAGGCCGACGCGGCACCCGTACGGCAGTTGTCCGAGCAACGCCTGCTCAACGCTGCCAACGCGATGGCAGCAGGCATCCCGGTGCATACCCATTGGCAGCGCCACTACGACGCCTACTACTTCGCCCGCGACCCCCAGAGCATGTATGGCTCCCAGCGCCGCCCGTTGCCGGTGCTGCGCCTGCGATTCGATGACGCTGCCAGCACTTGGGTCTACCTTGATCCGGCCAGCGGGGAGATGGTGGCCAGCCACGATACCAGGCAACGCACCGGCCGCTGGCTGTTCAATCTCTTGCACAGCTGGGACCTGCAACCCCTGCTGCAAAGGCCGGCGTTACGCGAAAGCCTGATCATCGCCTTGAGCATCGGCGGCCTGGTGATCTCGCTAAGTGGAATCATCTTAGGCTGGCGCAGGCTACGTCGCTCCACAGTTCGAGCCCGCGGTTGAACGGCTTTGGCAGCGGCGATCTGCTAGGCGCCCGCTTGGCCAGCGTCAAGGTGCTCGCGGCCTGAAATTTCAACTGAGCACCTGAAAAGACAAAAGCCGGGGCGTTGATACGCCCCGGCTTTTGTTTGACCCGATGAAAACCCTGCCAAGAGTCAAACACCGGATCGACTTCAACGTAGCACGGCCTCGGCTCAACGCCGCCCTGCGACACCCTGCCGCACACCATGCACCAACCAGGCAGGTAAGCCTTGGCAGCCCGGGGTGCGGCAGGGTGGCGCACCTGACAGGCATGCGTACTCCCATAGACTCTGCCTTCCAATAAAAACCTGAGAGGTCGGTCATGAAAAAAACACTGGCAATGCTTGCTTGCCTGGCAACCGCCAGCCTGGCTCAAGCGGCCCAGGACCCGGAGGCAGTGTTCAACCGCGCGTGCCAGATGTGCCACAACGGCCAACTGCCCACGGCACCGAAAAATGGTGACCACGAGGCCTGGAAGCCACGGCTGGCCAAAGGCAACGAGGTACTGGTCAAGCACGTCACCGAAGGCTTCAACGCCATGCCGCCGCGCGGCCTGTGCATGGATTGCACCGCAGACGACTACAAGGCCGTGATCGACTACATGTCCAAGTGATTGGCGTACCAGGGCCGCCTTCAGCAAGGCGCGCCCTTGGTAACCGCCTACACAGGGTCAGTGCGGCGGTATCTTGCAAGCCAAGTTCAGGTGCGGCAGGCTGTCGCACCCTGCGTGAACAGCAAGCGTTGCTAGACTCGCGCACCGCCCCATTACAACCGCCGCAGTCATCGAGCAAGGGATATGCACCGATCAGCAGGACGTCGTCACGCCTACGCCTGGCTCCTTTACGCCAGCGTGCTGTTTGCCGTGCTGCACTGCGGGCTCGGCCACGGCCAGTCCAGCGGCCTGACGCTCAATGGCGCAGGTAGCGCCTTCTGCGGCCACGCCGGGGGCCCGCCCGGTCCGCTTGGCTTCGCGCCAAGGCTGGGTGACACCTTGGCCGCAGGCGCTACGCTCGATTGCCCCTTGTGCAGCCACACCGGCCTGGCATTGATGCCCCTGCTGCGCGACCTTCCGGTCGTCCGGGTGACACCTGACAGTTCCCTGCCCGCCTCCCCTGCAGCCTGGCCTCGTCGCCTTTGGCCTGCAGTCAACCCCCGCGCCTCACCCGCCCTGGCCTGAATCAACCCAGTAGCCTCACCACGCCCCTGGCTCTATACACATGGGGATGTCGCCTGGCGCGTGGAGTACGGCTCGCCTTGCCACTTTTGCATTCAGGAATACCCAGAGCATGAAGAACAAGACAATCTGCTGCGCTGCTGCACTCGCGTTATCCAGTGGTGCCACGCTGGCCCAGACCAACACGGTGGAGTTGGCCGAAACCTCGGTGGTCGGGACCTCGGTCATCGACCAGAACAACGTCGACAGCTTCGGCAGCTTGACCACCGTGGTAGGCCAGGAGCAAATCCGCGACCTCAACGCCCTCGACCTGTCCTCGGCCCTGCGTCGTACACCCGGCGTAGTGGTGTCGCGCTTCAACCCGGTAGGCTCGTTCGGCGGTGCCGAAGGCGGTGCGGTGTACATCCGCGGCATGGGTGCCAGCCGCCCGGGCAGCGAGATCAAGACCTACATCGACGGCGTTCCGTTCTACATGGGCGTCTGGGGCCACCCGTTGCTCGACTTGCTGCCGATCAACGCGATGCAGAGCATCAGCGTGTACAAAGGCCCGCAGCCGCAGAAGTTCGGCAACACCTTCGCGGCCATCGACCTGACGCCCAAGGTTGCCGAGCAGGGCGACAACCACCATGGCGAGCTGCAACTCACCGGCGGCAGCTTCCGCACAGCCACCGAACAAGCCAGCCTGATTGGCCGGGAAGGCGATTTTGATTACCTGCTGGCCCAGGGTGCGGCCCACTCCGACGGTGACCGCAGTGACGGTGATGGCCGGCTGAACAATGGCATGGCGCGCTTGGGTTACCGGCTGAATGAGAACTGGAGTACCGGGTTGCTGGTGCTGCATGCCAATAACCAGGTCTCCGACCCCGGGCAGAAAGGCCTGCCGGAAACCAAGAATGGCGAGTTCAATACCCGCGGCACACTCGCTTCGCTGTCCTTGGCGCACAATCACGAATGGGGCGATGGCAGCCTCAAGGTCTACCACAACGAAGGCCGAGGTTCGGCCCTTGACCAGACCGGCCTGGACGGCGACACCATCAGTGACTTCACGCTCCAAGGCATTCGCTGGGAAGAACAGCTGCGCCCCTGGCAAGGCGGCGAAGTGGCCTTGGGCCTGGACATCGACGAGAGCAAGGGCGAGGTCCACTTCAAGCGCATCGCCCCGGCGCCACAAGCGAAGTTCGATGCGCCCACCCTGCGCGTGACATCGCCGCACCTCGCCGTCAGCCATGCCTTTGCCCTCAACGACACCTGGACCCTGACCCCCTCGGTCGGCGTACGCACGTATGAGCACAATGTGTTCGACAACGCCACCGCCCCGCACGCCGGCCTGTTGCTGTCATCGAGCAATGTCGAATTCCGTGCCAACGCCTCGCGCGGCATCAACTACCCCGGCCTGGAAGCCTCGGTGATGTCGAGCCTGATCCCGGCGCTGGGTGAAACCTGGAAGGACCTGAAGCCCGAGAAAGTCGACCACCAGGAACTGGGCGTGCGCTTCAACCCCATCGACAGCGCCACCCTGGACCTCGCGGTGTTCAAGGACAAGCTGCAGGACCGCTATCTGTTCGCCTTCCCGCCGGCCGTGTCGAGCCCCTCCTACATCAACCTGGGTGACTACGACATCAAGGGTGCCGAAGCCACCTGGCAGCAGCGCTGGACCAGCAATTGGAGCAGCTTCGTCGGCTTCACCTGGCTCGATCCGTCCCTCAAGACCCTGCCCTACGCGCCGCAGAAATCGCTGTCGCTGGGCACCACCTACGAGACCGGGCCTTGGCGCCTGTCGGCTGATGCGCAGTACCAGAAAGACATGTACGTGCTGGCCGAGGAACGCACCGCCGGCGCCAGCAACTTCTCCAAAGTCGATAGCTTCACCGTGGTCAACATGCGCGTCGGTTACGCCGTACCCGCACTGGGCAAGGTGGGCGAAGTGTTCGTCGCCGTGGAGAACCTGTTCGACCGTGACTACGCCTACCGTACCAACTACCCGATGCCCGGTACTTCGGCGCAACTGGGTGTGAAGATGGGCTTCTGAGCCCGCCACCGGAAGCTGCCGACAGCAGTCGGCAGCCTTACAAGGAACAAGCACATGAAAGCACCGATCCTTGCGCTGCTGCTGGCCTGCAGCCCGCTGCTGGCCGTGGCCGATACCGCCAGCGAGCAGCAGAGCATTCAGCACCTGATGCGACACAACTTCGAACGCCCGGATGCGCCACTGGACGTTGGCCCGGTTACCATCCAGGGCGAGCATGCGGTAGCCGGCTGGTTGCAAGACCAGCGCGGCGGCCGTGCCTTGTTGCGTAAAGGGCCTCACGGCTGGCGCGTGGTGCTGTGCGCCGGCGATTCACTGCTCGACCCGGCAACCCTGCACAGCGCCGGGCTCAGTGAACAGGACGCGGCCCAACTGAGCCAGGCAGTGCGCCAGGCCGAAAGTGCTCAACCCGCCGAGCGGGTCAAGCAGTTCGCGCTGTTCCAAGGCGTGGTCAAGGTCGACAAGGACGCTGCCCACGGCAATCACTGATGAACAACCCGGGGGTTCTCAGGCCCCCGTCCCTCGGTCAAGGTCGGTGCGCCCGTTGGCCAGCGGCGAAGACGACCTACCCGATTAACAAGCGCCCAGTTGGAGTGCTGCGCCCGTTCGGGTGTTGGCCTGCCCGTTCGTGGGCAAGTCCAGTGTGTGGCGGTGTATCTCGTTCTCTGCGGTATCCACCAGTTCGAGGATAACCCGGCAGCGCTTCAAGTAACGGTTGCCGGCTTCGGTCAGGGCGATGCGGCGGGTCGTGCGGTTCAACAAGCGAATATGCAGATGCGCCTCCAGGTTGGAGAGCATCCGGGAAACGCTGGCGGTGGTGGTGTCGAGGCGTTCGGCCGCGCCGGTCAGGCTGCCGGCCTGAACCACGCAACTGAACGCGCGCATGGCTTGGAGTATGTCCATCGTCGGTCTCTCGCTAAGCATTCAATGAACAGGAAAACGGGCGGCGCAAGGCCGCCCCTGTGCCGCCCTGCCTTAGCCAGGTACCGGCAACCAGCGCCGGAAGCTGCTCTGGCCTTTGGCGCTGAGTGGGCTCCAGGAAAATTCCCAAGGGGGTGACGGCAAGTCTTCGTCCGCCTGGGAGGCTGGCAGCGCCGGCCGTACGCCGGTTTTCCACTCCACGACCCGTTCGCCCATAGGCTGCCAGGCCAGCACCAAGCCACGGGCCTGAGACACATCAGTCGCCACCCACAAGGCGGCCGCCGCCGCCATGAAGGCCTCGATGTGCTCCTCAGTCACACGCGCCTGGTAGGGGGAGCTCAGCAACCAGCGGCAAACGCTGATGTAATACGTCCAATCCAGCGCCGGATGGTGCCGGTAGGCCCAAGTCATGAAGCGTCGGAACAACTCAAGCCCCTCAGGCGGGTCGAGCTTCAGCAAGCTGGGGCAGACATCGAATAGCGTGTGCCAGTAAGGCAGCAGGCGCGCATCGAGGTTGACGAAACTGCGGGCGTTGCAGGGGTAATCGGGAAACGGCAACAGGAAGTCGCCCGCGCGCGACGGGCGAATGGAGGGCTCCAGCAACGCTGAAGCGGTCAGGGTGCGAGACATCGTGTGCTCCTGGGTACGGCTAGCCATCGGCAGGCCGACGCCCCGCTTCCAGCGGGTGCGGCCTGGGTCCTTGCGGGTCAGGCGATCGACGTCGGGGAGGCACGGGGGTTGATCGACGGCCAGCAGTGCCGCGGTGAATGCACCAGAACGGCGGGCTGCTGGTCGACCGGCAGCACGGGCAGCACGAAGCCGGCCAGGATCAACGAGGCAGGCAGAGGTGCAGGGCCGCCCTGGGCGCAACAGCAATGCCCCGGGGCGGACGTCTTCGGGCTGAGGTTGCCGTCCTTGTCCGGCATGGCCGGCTGAACGCCGCCCGACGAGCAATAACTGCCCGCCAGCAACTGCGCCAGGCTCAGGTCGCCCAGGGTACTGGCCATGGGCAATGCCAATACCTTGAGCAACATGGCAAGCAACGCGGCGACCCAGAGGCTATCCCAGGTGCGTGCGCGCAGGCCGCAATGGCGCATGTTCATGCCTCGCCAGGTAGCGCGGGCGTGGAGATTCGACAGGTCATGAGGGCTTACCTCCAACGACGGCCAAACCAACCGGCAGGTGCATGCCTGAGCATGAACCGTAGATCCGGCGTGTTAAATGGCAGGCACTGGCCCGCCACGGCGCCTAGGCGCAGGTAGCGTCAGAGAGGTGAAGCGCGAGGATTGGATGAGGGCCAGCAATAACGCGGCGGGGCATGGCTGCGTACTTCACGCAGGATTGGCCGGCGCTCGCTGCTGGCCAGCAGCCAGGCGACAGCGATGAGAAAGACCAAGGTGAGAAAAGCCGCCGAGCCCATCGGGCAACTGAACGGAATGCTCAAGTCGCTCGCCAGGGCGCCGTCCTGCTTGGCCTTCAGTGGGGCGGTATCGCCACCTAAGCTGCAGAACGCGCCGCCGAATCCATTCAGCGCCAGCCCCACTGCCTGCCCGTGGGCCAGGCCACAGCCAAGTACATTGAACAGGACACAGAAGTACAGTGCCCAGGCAATGAGGGGTCGGTTTGAAGGCAGACGGTTCATGGGCGGCGACTTTAGCATCGAAACCGGCCCCGTAGAAGCTTCAGCGGTGGCCTGCCCCGTCTGCGACAAGCCGCCACACCTGGCGCAGTTGGACGCCATTGGCCAATGCGGGTGGCCGCCAGGGACAGATTGTCACAGTTGGTCAGACCCACCACGATCCTTACAGTGGCGCCGCCATCGCAATGGCTCGGTGCAATCCCACGCAGACAACAGCGCAGAGCCGGCCAGGACGCTCCCAAGGTGGCCGCCGGCATGCGCAGTCATTGAGCCTTCGGCGGGGTGCGTCTGCGACAAAATGGCGCACCGCTGAACTTTTACAGCCCGCAACAGATGCGGCTTAATGCACGCCTCACCCGTCCGGGGGTTTCATGACCGTACGTGCTCGCGCACATTTTTGCCTCCTCGCCTGTCTCGCCATGCTGTTCAACCTGCTGGCGATGCCACTCGACCGTGCCTTGCAAACACCCCGCATCGACAGCCAATCGCTGATTCTCGGCAGCTTCTGCAGCCTGCACGGTGCGCAGAGCCTGCCCAAATCGTTGCTGGCCCAGCTCAAAGCCGAACTGCCGCAACTCGGCGATCAGTCCGAGACGAAACACCCGGCAGGTGACTGCTGCTGTGGTCATGCCGGCCATGCCATGTTGGCCAGCTCCCATTATCGCCATCTCTATCCCCGCTACTGGCCCGACGCGCTGCTGCTCGGCGCCAGCCACACGCTGTTGCTGCCGCGCGAGCAGTGGCCAAAGCTCAACCCGCGTGCCTCTCCCCTGGCCTGACCTGTCGTTGCTTGCCCACGGCTGCACCGTGACCTTCGGTGCGCAGCCCTGCCCGACTGTCTGACCAGGAAACCTTCCATGCCTGCGTTCCGTTGCACCGCACGCGCTGTCCTGCCCGTGCTCGCTTTGTTCAGCCTCAGCCCCCTGTCGCTGGCCGTTGCCGAAACTCTGCCTGCTGAAAACTCCACCCTCACCCTTGGCGCGGTCAACGTGACCAGTACCGAAAGCGGCCCGCTGGCCACCAGCAGCGTGCTCAGTTCGGTGGACATTCTGGGCGGTGACATCCTCGAAAAAATGCCCGTGGCCTACAGCTGGGAGCTGTTCAGCCGCGCGCCCGGGGTAATGCTGACCGAATTCAATCAGGGCACCACCTCAGGCAAATTGTCGTTTCGCGGTTTCAATGGCGAAGGCGAAGTGAACGCGGTGAAGTTGCTGATCGATGGCATCCCCAGCAACACCAATGACGGCAACATGCCCTTCATCGACTCGGTGTTCCCCATGGACATCGACAGCATCGAGGTGGTGCGCGGCACCAGCGACCCGCGCTATGGCCTGAACAACATCGCCGGCAACGTCAATATCAACACCCGCACCGGCGGCAACTACAACAAGGCGCGCCTGCGCTACGGCAGCTTCAACACCCGCGAGGTGCAACTGGCCAAGGGCATCGAGACCAGCAACTGGACGCAGAACTACTTCTTCGCCCGCCAGCAGGTCGACGGTTACCGCGACCATGCCGACACCGAACGCTACAGCTTCGGCGGCAAGTGGTTCTATACCCCTGACGATGGCAGCTATCGCCTTGGCCTGATCGCCCGCCACTACGAGTCCGAAGCCCAGGAGGCCGGCTACCTGACCGAGGATGACGCCCGCCATCATCCGCGCATGAGCAATGACTACAACGCCACGGACAAAGGCACGCGGCGAATGAACCAGGTCAGCGTGCACTTCGACACCGACCTGGCCGAAACGCTGTCCTGGTCGGCCAAGACCTACCTCAACAGCTATGACGACCGTCGCTGGACGCAGTACTGGCGCACCAGTTCACAGCAGGAGCGCGACACTTACGAGGATCAGTACGGTGCCATTACCTCACTGACCTGGCGGCCACAGGTGGACTGGCTGCATGCGTTCGCCCTTGAAGGCGGAAGCGATGTGCAGAAACAGCAGAACCGCAGCGAGCGATACCGCACGCTCAATCGCGTGCGGCAGGCGCAGACCCGTGACCAGGACTTCGACTTCAACACGGTCGGGGCCTATGTGCAGGCTGAAATCGAGCCAGTGGAGTCGCTGAAGATCGTGCCGGCCTATCGCGTCGACAAGATCAGCGGTGACTTCACCAACAAGATGACCGGGCTGGACTCGGACATCAACGACTACGGGCTGATCAAGCAGCCCAAGCTCAGCATTGTCTATTCGCCGTGGAAGTTCGCCAGCGTTTACGCCAACTGGGGCCGGACCTTCCAGGTCGGCACGGGCGCCGCAGCCTACAAGGTGCCGCCGCGCAACGAGGACCTGGACCCATCGATCAACGAAGGCTGGGAAACGGGCGTCAAGTTCACCCCAGCCAGCTGGATCGATGGCCGCGTGGCTTATTGGCGTCAGGACGCCTCTGGCGAGGTGAGCCGTCGCCTGAACGACCCCAGCGGGGAGTCGGACAACGTTGGTGAAACACGCCGCTGGGGCTATGACCTGCAGGTCAACCTGCACCCGGACGAACGCACTGAGGTGTGGATGTCCTACTCCTGGCAGTACTCCAAGATCCTTGAGCCCAGCAGCGCATTACCAGGCAGCAAAGGTCAGGAAATCGATCACGTGCCCCACCATCTGTGGAACACCGGCATCAGCTATCAGGCTACCCCGAAGCTGCAGCTGACTGCCTGGGCGAACGGGCAGACCAACTACTACCTGGAGCGTGAGAACACCCAAGGCACGTATGGCGGCTACGTGCTGATGAACCTCGGCGCCACCTACAAGCTCAGCGAAACGCTGAGCGTCGACCTGCAACTGAAGAACCTGACCGATCGCTACTACGAATACGTCTGGTACGACCCGGACGGTGCCGATGCATCGCTGCACTCCCCCGGCGACGGTCGCGCCCTGTATGCGGGGCTCACCGTCGACTTCTGACGCAAGGTACGGCAAGCGACCAGGCCGTCGCTTGCCGTGCTCTCAACGCTTGAGCAGGACGATGAAGAACAGCCCACCCAAGGCTGCGGTGGCAATGCCGATCGGCAGGTCCTCCGGCGCGATCAGCGTGCGCGCAGCCACATCCACCCAAACGATGAACAGCCCGCCGAGCAGCGCGCTGACCGGCATCAACCGCCGGTTTTCCGCCCCCACCAGCGCACGCGCCACGTGCGGCACCATCAGCCCCACGAAGCCTATGGCGCCCGAAAGCGAAACCAGCACGCCTGTCAGCAACGACGTGCAGATGAATACATGAAGACGCAGGCGGCGGCCGCTGAACCCCAGGCTGATCGCGGTCTGCTCTCCGCTCATGAGCGCATTCAGGCCACGCCCCATCACCTGTAGCGCAAGCAACCCAAGCAACACACACACTGCCGGCAAGCCGATAACGCTCCAGCGCGCCGCGCCCAGCCCACCCAACATCCAGAACACCACCGAGGCTGCAGCATGCTGGTCAGCGGTGTACAGCAACAGGTTGACCAAGGCCATCAGGACGAATGACACCGCGACCCCCGCCAAAAGCAGGCGGTCACTCTCCATGCGCCCTCCACGCCTGGCCACGGCGATAACCAGCAGCATGCTCGCCGCTGCCCCCACAAAAGCTGCCAGGGGCAGGCTGAACACGCCGATGAATTCGCCGAGGTACAGCATGACCAGCACCGCGCCCAGCGCGGCGCCAGAGCTCACGCCCAGCAGGTGCGGGTCGGCCAGCGGATTGCGCGTGACGGCCTGCAGGGCGGTACCCACCAATGCCAGCCCCGCGCCTACCACTACCCCTAACAACACACGCGGTGCGCGGATCATCCAGACGATCTGCGCCTGGCTGTTGCTCCACGCCCCCGGCAGATCGACGCCCAATTGCTGGGCAACGATCCCGAACACATGGCCCAGCGGAACCGAGGCCGGGCCGAATGCCAAAGCGATCACTGAAGAAAACACCAACAGTGCAACCAGGATCACGATCAGCCAGCGATAACTCCCCGGGCTGCGCCCCCAGATCATGGTGTTGCCTCCTTGAACAACGCCGGATGCAACGCCCGCGCGATCTTCGCGACGGCCTCGGCGTTTTCCACCGAAGGGGTGACTTGCAGGTACGTCAAGGGAACAAAGCGCTGCTCGCGTATGGCCCGCACATCCTTCAAAGCCGGTTGGCGCAACAGGAAGTCGCGCTTCTGCTGCCAGGTGCTAGGGCCGTAATCGACGATCAAAATCACTTCAGGGTCGCGTTCCACCACGCTCTCCCAGTTCACCTGCGTCCAGCTGGCCGCCACGTCCTGCATCACATTCACGCCACCGGCAGCATCGACCAAGGCCTGCGGCATGCCCAGGCGCCCCGACGTGGTCGGCCGGTCTTCACCGCTGTCGTAAAGGAATACCCGTGGCCGATGCTGCGCCTGACCTACCCGCCTGCGCACCTCGGCAACCTGCTGGCGCATCTGCGCCGTGAGGGCTTCGGCTTGCGGCTCGACATTGAAGATGCGGCCCAGATTGCCCAGGTCGCGGTAGACATCATCGAAGCTGGCGCGTTGCTGGGGCATGATCCAGGAGCACGACTCGCTCAGTTCATAGACCGGGATCTCAAACGCTGCCAGCGCTGCGGGCGTGACCGGCCCCCCCACGTGCATGCCGTAGTTCCAGCCAGCGAAGAACAAGTCGGCGTCCACCGCCAGCAAGGTTTCGATGGAGGGGTAACGACTGGCCAGTTGCGGCACGCCCTCCAGCGCGTCATCGATCCATGGGTCGCGGTGTTTGTGGCGGGTAAAGCCGGTGTAACCGACGATGCGCTCGCGCAGGCCCAGGTGCAACAGCATGGCGGTCATGTTCACATCGTGCACCACAACCCGCTGCGGCGCTTTGCTGAAACTCACCGAACGCTCACAACTGCGGATGTTCAATGGGTATTCACTGGCCGCGATGGGCAATGCCATCAGCAGCGACAACAGGCCGATCAAGGCGTGAATGTTCATGGCCGGGTTATCCAGGTAATGCGTGGGTAAGGATGCAGCGGGTGCGTGTCGATCAGCGCTTGCAGGCCGAAGACCTGCCACAGCAGCTCGACGGTCAACACCTGCTGCGGCGCCCCACTGGCAATGATTCGCCCGCCGTCGATGACGTACAAGCGGTCGCAAAACGCCGCTGCCAGGTTGAGGTCGTGGAAACTGGCCAGGGTGCTCAGGCCCAGGCCTCGCAAATGCTGCAGCAACCCGAGTTGATAGCGGGGGTCGAGATGGTTGGTCGGTTCATCGAGAATGAGCATTTCAGGGCGCTGTACCAGCGCACGGGCCAGCAGCACTCGCTGCTTTTCACCTCCTGACAACGTGGCGAAGGTGCGTTCGCGGTAGCCGCTCAGCCCTACCCGCTCGAGCACCTCAGCGACCAGTTGCAGATCGTCGGCTGTGTCCCCTTCAAACAGCGATTTGTGCGGCGAGCGGCCCATGGCGACCACTTCGCCGACACTCAACCCGAACTCCTCTGGAAACTCCTGCAGTACCACGGCAATGCGTTGGGCGCACCAGCGCGGGTTGCGCTGCCACAACTCGACGCCATTCAAGCTCACCCGGCCTGCGGTTGGCTGCGTAGCCCGGTAGGCGCAGCGCAGCAAGCTGGTCTTGCCGCTGCCGTTGGGGCCAATCAGCCCAACGAACTCTCCTTTGCCGACACACAGATCCACGGCGTGCAGCAACGGGCGTTGCCTGCCGCCTCGCTCAGGCACAGACCAATGCAGGCCGTCGATTCTCAGATGCATCATTGAACACACTCCAGCAAGCACCGGCCCGAAGGCCGGTGGCGGCCCCGTCAGAAGCTGTAGTCAGCCGTCACGAAGAACGAACGCGGCTCGCCCAGGTACCACTGCAGGCCGTTGTTGTCTGTGGTGGTGGCGTACTGGCGGTCGAACAGATTGTTCAATTGCAGGCCCAGCGTGAGATCAGGTTGGACATGCCAGTCGAAGTTGGCATCGACCACGGTGTAGCTCGGCACCTGCACGATGTTGGCGTTATCGCCATAGCGGCTGTCGACATAACGCGCCCCTGCCCCGGCGCTGAAGCGCTGACCGAAGTCCTTGCTCAACCACAGGTTGGCCGAACGCCGCGGTACGTTGACGGGCCGGTTGCCACTGTAGTCGTTGCTGCCGCTGGCAAACTCGTCGTACTCGGCACGCACCCAGGCGGCGTTGGCTGAAAGCTGCATATCGTACGGCAGGCGTAGCTCCAGCGTGGCTTCGATGCCGTCCGAAGACTGCTGGCCGATCTGTTGTTGCACCGTCGGGTTGAGCGGATCGGTGCTGAGCAGCTTCTTCTTGACGATGTGGTAGGCCGCCAGGGTCCACTCGCCACGGCCCTCAGGCAGCATCTGCTTGATGCCCACCTCGGTCTGTTTGGCGGTGCTCAGGTCCCAGCTTTGTTGCGCGGCACTGAGGGTCAGCAGGTTGCTGACGCCCTCGGTGCTGGTGGCGTACTGGCCGTAGACCGAGAGGTCCTGGTTAAGCGCGAACACCAGGCCCGCTCGCCAGTTGTCGCCACTCAGGCTGCGATCCGACCGGGTATCGGTATCCAGATCTTCACGGTCCAGGTGCACCTGGTCACGCCGCACCCCGGTAATCAACGACAACCGCTCGGTAAGCTGCGTGCGGTTTTCGGCGAACAACGAGAACTGCTTGGCCTGGTTGGCTTCGCGCGAGCGGTAGGGGTCAGTGCTGATGTAGTCACCGCCACCCGAACCAGACAGCGGCACGGTATCGGTGTGGGTGTTGTCGAAGTCATGCTTGCGCACGAACCGGATCGAGTTGTAGTCGGCGCCGACCACAGTCTGGCTGTCCAGGCCGAACAGCGAATGCTGCAAGGTAAACGACTGGCGATCGCCGATCTGCTCCTGGACCTGCTTGATGCTGATGAAGTTGCTGCGCTGCACCTGACCACCCGGCAGCCAGGTATAGCTCTCGGCGTTGCGCCAGCGGCGTTGAGCCTTGAGGAAGTACAACTGATTGCTGGCGGTGAGGTTGTCGCTGATCACCCAGTCAGTGACCAGCCGCGTGGACTGGTCGTTGTAGTGGACCTCGGCGTTATCGACGTTGTAATTGTGGTCGCGTATCGACTCCTGGTAATGCCCGTTGACCAGCGGTGTACCGAAGTACTGCTGTGGGTCCTGATCACCGTAATCGTGGCTGAGGGTGACGCTGAGGTCGTCATTCGGTTGCCAGTGCAACGCGCCGCTGACGGCGATGCTTTCTGATTCACCGCGGTCGACCCAGCCGTTACTGGCAAGCTTGTTGAGGTTCAGTCGGTAGCTCAGCGTATCGGTCAGCGAGCCGCCGCTGTCCAGCGCCACCTGCCGACGATCATTGGAGCCGTAGCCCAAGCGTACATGGTTACGCACTTCCCCATCGAAGGGCTTTTTCGGCACCACGTTGATGACCGCGCCCGTGGCACCCTCACCATAGAGCACCGATGCCGGGCCGCGCAGCACATCGATGCGCTCGACCGACCAGGTGTCCACAGGAAAGGTGACGGTGCCGGCGCCCACATACAGCCGGGTGCCGTCGTACAGCTGCATGGTGGAACTGTGCCCGGTAAACCCTCGGGCCGAGAGCGCCGTGCCGCCGTTGCCGGGGGTACCGATGAAGGTGATGCCGGGCGAGCGCGTCACTGCATCCTGGACGGTGTTGTTGTTGCGGGCTTGAATCTGCTCGGCGCTGATGCTGGTGACGCTCGCAGGCGTTTCCAGGGGTGTGAGGTTCAGGCGCGAACCACTGGTGCTGGGGGTATGCAGATCCGGTGGGGTGTCCTGCCCGAGGGTGCCTGTAATGGCGGTAGCAGGTAACGCCAGCGCCTGGTCAGCATCGGCGCCGTACGCCGGGACGGTGATGAAAACACAAGGCACCAGGCTTGCACGCATCAACGTGCCTGGCAGAGAACTGAAAAGCGAGAAACGGGACATGTCTTTCCACTTGCAGCAGGAATGAAAGAATCCCGGAGGGAACAACGCATGGGGAACGCGCAGGCGCGCACGCCCACGGAAACCGGCCTGCGCCCGCCCACCGCGGGTTTGCCAAACTGTGCTTCAGGCCGGTCTCCGGGCTCGCGAGGGTCATGAAGCATTCACCTTCCCATGCCGAGGCACAGTGGTGTGTCGAATACTTCGCTCGCATACCGTTGCGGGGGCAGCGCCGGACTGATCATCGCGAGGATGACGAACCGGCTTCCCGTTTCACCCCATGCACGGCGGCAGGGGGCACCTGAAACAGGCGCGCAGATGACCATCAAAACCGGTTCAGGTCAACTGCCACCTTGACGTAATGGCTTTGTCTGGAGATGAACCGTTGAGTTTGCACGCGCCGGGCAGTTGCACAATCAGGCCGGTTGGAGTGGCTTGTCTGTAACGTGGCGCACCTGAAACAAGGACCGGCTTAGTGCCCAAACCCTCGGGCATCATTTGCCTAGCTAAAGCGCTACCTTCTCCAATCAAGCGACCAAGGCCGGAAGCTTGCGCGCCAGCAGTTCAGCAGCTGCGGGCCCTAGTCGGGACGGCCCCAGCTTGCGGCGCTGTACCCACTTGCACGCCACGATTTCGTTCTGCGGCACTGGCCGGTCTCGTTCATCGATCTGCAAGGTAAAGATGTGATGGACAATGCGACCGGCACGGACAGTACACAGCTGTACCAAGCGTTGCCGGCGGATACCCGTTTCTTCCTGGAGTTCACGAACGGCAGCACTGAGGGGGCACTCATGCGGCTTGACGCTGCCACCTGGGAAATTCCACCCACGCGATTTACGGCGCACCAACAACAGTCGGCCGCTGCGAAAGCAGAGCACTGTTGCACGCGTCCGGAGCTTGCCAGGTGTCGACATCCTCACTCCCTTTTCCATTCTTGAGTGACGGTGGACCGCCTGAAGATCCGGCAAGTTCAAGCCATCCACATTCGCGCTATTGCCTTGGTAACGCCGCCTGCCACCTGCGCTGAACTTTGCTGCCTCTGCCGGCTTCATTTGCTTAGTCACTCCACATTGGGGCTTGTGCCTCGCAGAGTCCGACGAACACAGCAAACGCCAAGCGATTGCTGGCCTTTGACCGAAGGGGTTCGAACCATGATCGATCAAGCGACAGGCATGAAACCAGGCGAACGCTACTGCGTGGAGAACGTCGAGCGCGCTCATCAGTTCCCTGGGTTTTTTCAGGACGGTAAGTATTACCTCGGCCCCGAGCTGCTCACGGCAGTAGGCTGGCTCGAAGGGACGAAATTCCTCTATGACAGCCTGGATGCGCAGGGTGAACCCGTTTTCCCGGACCGGGTGGCGGGCACCATCGAGGGCATGAAGCTGGTGCTGATCGACGGCACGGCCCTGCAGCTCTCGAAGATACCCGCCAGCGCCACCCTCGCACCTACCGACAACCTCGAGCAGGCCCCAGAACCTGCCCACCCCGCGGCCCCTACCCCCGGAAAGGGCCCGTTGCGCGGCAAGGTCGTGGTCATCACCGGCGCTTCCAGTGGGATAGGCAGGGCCGCGGCGCATGCATTCGCTTGCACCGGTGCGCGGTTGGTGCTCGCTGCACGCGATGAGCAAGCCTTGTTCGATGTGCTGGATGAGTGCACCGACTGTGGCACAGACGCCGTGGCGATCGTCACCGACGTTACCCGCAGCGACCAGGTGCAGGCGCTGGCCACGCAGGCTGCCGAATTTGGCCACGGACGGATCGATATCTGGGTCAATAACGCCGGCGTTGGCGCGGTGGGCAACTTTGAGCAAACACCGCTGCAAGCACACGAACAGGTCATTCAGACCGACCTGATCGGTTACCTGCGTGGCGCCTACGTGGTCCTGCCCTATTTCAAGGCCCAACGCAGCGGCATTCTCATCAACACCCTGTCACTGGGAAGCTGGATCGCCCAACCCTACGCGGCGGCCTATTCGGCGAGCAAGTTCGGCCTGCGCGGGCTGACCGAGGCGCTGCGCGGCGAATTGACCGAGTTCCCGGACATCCACGTCTGCGACATTTATCCAGCGGTCATGGACACCCCGGGCTTCAGGGATGGTGGCAATTACACCGGCCATGCGCTCACACCGCCCGGGCCGATCTACGACCCGCAGCAGGTAGCCAAGGCCATGGTGGCCAGCGCTATTTCCCCTCGCGCCCACACCACCGTTGGCACTGCCGCCCGCCTTGCCCACCTGGCGAGCTACCTCGTGCCGCGCCTGGCGCTGGTCACAGGGTGGCTGACACGCAGGGCGTTGAACCGCAGCCCCAGTGCACGGATCACCTCCGGCAACCTGTTCGAGCCAACCAGTGACCGGCGCAGCGTGGAGGGCGGCTGGAAATCCAGCAACGGCAACATGACCCTGTGGGTGGTTGCGGCAGCCGTCGGTGTCATCGCCGGGCTCGCCGCCACCCGCTCGCCACGCAGGCGCCGCTGAGCACACCGCTGAGCATCGAGCAGGAACTTTGCTCGCCATGGCGGGCCCCTATTGAAGGTTTATTGGTAAAGGAGATGAATGATGAATGCCCAACTGAGCGGTAAGCGTGTGGCCTTTCTGGTCACTGACGGCTTCGAGCAGGTGGAACTGACCGGCCCCCGTGAGGCTTTGGAAAAGAGCGGCGCGGTGGTCGACATCCTGGGTGAGAAAGAAGGTACGGTCCGAGGCTGGAACCATGACAAGCCCGCCGACGAATTCACCGTGGATGCGACTTTCGACAATGCCCAGCTCGATCTTTACGATGCCCTGGTGCTGCCCGGCGGCGTTCAGAACTCCGACACCATTCGCTTGATCCCTGGCGCGCAACAGCTGGTCAAAAGCCATGACGCTGCCGGCAGACCCCTGGCGGTCATCTGCCACGGTGGCTGGTTGCTGATATCGAGTGGGTTGGTCAAAGGCAAGCGGATGACCAGCTACAAGACCTTGCAGGATGATATTCGCAACGCCGGCGGCACGTGGGTAGATGAACAGGTGGTGGTCGATGGCAACCTGATCAGCAGCCGCCAGCCGGACGATATTCCTGCCTTCAATGAGCAATTGATCAAAGCATTGGCAGGCTGATGGCCTTGGTTCAACGATTTGGGTTCGGCGCGATGGAAGACTGGATCGGTTTGTTGGAGTGGCCTGCCATGGCCGTCACGGTGGTGGCGGCCTGGTGTATCGGCTCGCGCCGCCCCGGGCGGCGTAAACTGGGATTCTGCTGTTTTATCGCCAGCAACCTGCTGTGGTCGATCTGGGGCTTGCATGCCCAGGCGTGGGCTTTGATCGTATTGCAGGTCGTGCTCTGCCTCATGAACCTCAGAGGCTGGTGGAAGAACAAGGTAGCGTCACACAGATCGCAAGGGGCCCATTCTCCGCCGGCTTGATCAGCGGTTATACCGGGGGCATCGCCTCACTGGTTCGTTCCATAGCCCAGCGCATCGGGCGTGCTCCCGGGAGAACCCTCATAGCCCAACCCGCACCGTTGATCGGCGGCTCCGTGGCATGGCCCACATCGGTAACAGACCCGCCCGCAGATCGCACAATGGTTCGATAATCGCACACCATCCGCTTACCCCCTCTCTACTTGTGCCCGATCTTGCGGCACGCTTAGCACATGCAGCAAACATGTCCCAAGCGCTGACTGGCCCCCTCTTCAAAGGGCGCGCCAGGCAGGCCCACAACCCATACTCCAGGAACAACCAGGAGCTCGCTTTGATCAATAAAACATATGAGTCCATCGCCAGCGCGGTGGAAGGAATCACAGACGGGTCGACCATCATGGTCGGTGGTTTTGGCACTGCCGGCATGCCGTCCGAGCTGATCGATGCGCTGATCGATACCGGTACTCGTGACCTGACCATCATCAGCAACAACGCCGGCAATGGCGAGATTGGCCTGGCCGCCCTGCTCAAGGCCGGCAGCGTGCGCAAGGTGGTCTGCTCCTTCCCACGCCAGTCCGACTCCTACGTCTTCGACGAACTGTATCGGGCCGGCAAGATCGAGCTGGAAGTGGTGCCGCAAGGCAACCTGGCCGAACGTATCCGCGCAGCAGGCTCGGGCATCGGTGCATTCTTCTCGCCGACCGGCTACGGCACGCTGCTGTCCGAAGGCAAGGAAACCCGCGAGATCGATGGTCGCCAGTACGTGCTGGAAATGCCGCTGCACGCCGACTTCGCGCTGATCAAGGCGTACAAGGGTGACCGTTGGGGCAACCTGATCTACCGCAAGGCGGCGCGCAACTTCGGCCCGATCATGGCCATGGCGGCCAAGACCGCCATCGCTCAGGTCGACCAGATCGTCGAACTCGGTGAACTGGACCCGGAACACATCATCACCCCGGGCATCTTCGTGCAGCGCGTGGTCGCCGTTACCGGCGCTGCTGCTTCTTCGATCGCCAACGCTGTCTGAGGCCTGCCATGACCATTACCACAAAACTTTCCCGCACCCAGATGGCCCAGCGCGTGGCCGCAGACATCCAGGAAGGCGCGTATGTGAATCTGGGCATTGGCGCGCCAACGCTGGTGGCCAACTACCTGGGCGACAAGGAAGTGTTTCTGCACAGCGAAAACGGCTTGCTGGGCATGGGCCCGAGCCCCGCGCCGGGCGAGGAAGACGATGACCTGATCAACGCCGGCAAGCAGCACGTGACCCTGCTCACCGGGGGTGCGTTCTTCCACCACGCCGACTCCTTCTCGATGATGCGTGGCGGCCACCTGGACATCGCCGTTCTGGGCGCCTTCCAGGTGTCGGTCAAAGGTGACCTGGCCAACTGGCACACTGGCGCTGAGGGTTCCATCCCGGCCGTAGGCGGCGCGATGGACCTGGCCACCGGCGCGCGCCAGGTGTTCGTGATGATGGACCACCTGACCAAGACGGGCGAAAGCAAGATCGTGCCTGAGTGCACGTACCCGCTGACCGGTATCGGCTGCGTCAGCCGCATCTACACCGACCTGGCCGTGCTGGAAGTGACCTCCGACGGCCTGAAAGTGGTAGAGATCTGCGCTGACATCGACTTCGACGAGTTGCAGAAGCTCAGTGGCGTGCCGCTGATCAAGTAAGCTACTGCCTGTATCCGCCTGGCGGCCAAGGGGCCGAGAAGCCCATTGCCGCCGTGGCGGCGTTCTACTGCGATATACCAGCCCGCCTTTTCAGCCTTCTGCGCCGGCTTGCCGGGCGCGCCTCTTGTCACGCTTGGTGACGCCTGTAACGCCCATTGCCAGCTTTTGTCACAACTGCTCGGAAATCTCGATAAGATTGAGATCCGGGTCGCGCACGTACACGGAACGGATAGGCCCGGTCGCACCGGTTCGCTGAATCGGCCCCTCGATGATCGGCCAACGCTGACGTTCCAGCTGCGCGATGACCTCTTCCAGGCTGACACTGGCGATGAAGCACAGGTCCAATGCGCCCGGAACAGGCAGATGAGCTTTTGGCTCGAACTCATGCCCGCGCACATGTACATTGATCTTCTGATTGCCGTAGCAGAACGCCAAGCGTCCTTGGCCGAAGGTTTCCAGGCGCATGCCGAGCACGCGGCCATAGAAGTCTTTGCATGCATCGACATCGACGGTGGTCAGTACCAGGTGGTCCAGATGGTCAATCACTTCGCGATCTCCGGTTCTGTTGGGGCTTGGTGACGCGCAAGGCGTTCCCTGGCAACTTTTGAAGGGCCCGCTCTGCTTAAATTGCTTTCGGAATGAACGTTTTACCCACTTGACCACTCCATGTACCGCATCATCATTGCCAGCCGCCACAAAAGCGCCGTGAAGGATCCTGCGCGTGTTCCATGGAGAGGAAGATCATGAGTGTCACCCTGAAATGCCTCAAGTGCGGTGGGCAAGATTTGGTAAAGCCCGGCAGGCTCCACAGAAAATCGATTGTCACCTGCCGGGAGTGTAACGCCATCGCTCAGTACGGGGACCTGGTGGAAGCGGCGGGTCGGCGGTTGCTGGCCGAGCTTCAGCAGCAGTTGGCCGGCTTGAAGGCAGGCTGAGCAGCCTGCACGCGCGCAACCCGCCGACCACGCTTACTCGCTTGGATGTACTTCGATTTGGGTTATCTCAAGCGATTTGGCCTGCTGCAGAATCTCCGTCGGGGAGGCATCTGCAGCAGGCATCACCAGGCTGTTTTCGCCATCCCCGTAATGCAACACAATCAAATGCAACGCGGCTTCATGAAGCGAAAGCCCGTGCTGTTTGAGCTCGAAACGGTGATCACGCGGTTCGCCCTTGAACAGGTACGTCAGGTTGTACGTGTGCATGCTGACCTCTCTAGTGCTGGATAGGTAAATATCCTGACCAGTGGGTCAGCATATGGTTCGACTTATGTCGACCATCATCCCTCGGTTGTCAGAGCTGAAAACGCTTCATCATCCCGTTCAAGCCGATCGACAAGCTGGCCAGCTCCTGGCTCGCCGTGCTGATCTGGTCCGCGCCCTCAGAGGTCTGCACGGCAAGTTCCCGAATATTCAACAGGTTACGATCGACTTCTCGAGCCACTTGTGCCTGTTCTTCAGTGGCACTGGCCACCACCATATTGCGCTCATGGATCGTGGTCGCGCCATCGGTGATCTCATCCAGTGCCTGCCCGGCCAACTCAGCCACCTGCAGGGTATGCCCCACCTGCTGGCTGTTGCTGTGCATCGACTCCACCACGCGCGCCGTGCCGCTGCGAATGGCGTTGATCATTTCCTCGATCTCCAGAGTCGAGGTCTGGGTACGCGCTGCCAGCGCGCGGACTTCATCTGCCACCACGGCAAAGCCGCGCCCCGCTTCACCCGCCCTCGCCGCCTCGATCGCGGCGTTGAGCGCCAGCAAGTTGGTCTGCCCGGCAATGGCGCCGATCACATCGAGTACCTTGCCCACTTCCTGCGACTGCACCGCCAGCGCTTCGATCTGCCGCGACGCCTCATGTACATCCTGGCTCATCTTGCCGATCGAACTGATCGCCTCGCCCACCCGCTGACGACCGCGCCGCGCCGCGTCTTCGGACTGACGGGAGATTTCCGAGGTGCTGACGGTATTACGCGCCACCTCTTCCACCGCCACGCTCATCTGCGTCACGGCAGTCGCCGCTTGCTGGATCTCGTCGTTCTGCCGGTTGAGGTCGCGGGAGGTTTGCTGGGTAATCGCCGACATCTGTTCACTGGCCGCAGCCAGCTGATGGGAGGAATCGCCGATCAGCCGCAGGGCGTCCTTCAGGCTGGCCTGCATCGCCGCCAGGGCATGCATCAACTGGGTCGCCTCGTCGCGGCCAGTGGCATGCACGGTGTGGGAAAGGTCGCCCTGGGCAATGTTCTGTGCCACGTCGATGGCTTCACGCAGCGGGCTGACGATACTGCGGGTCAGCAACCAGGCAAGGCCAATGGTGAGCACCAGCACCAAGCCAAGCACACCGAAGGTCAGGTACAGGGCACTCTGGTACTCAGCGCGGGCGTGGGCGGTGTGCTGTTCGGCGGTGTCGCTGCTGAACTTGACCAGGTTGTCATATAGCTCACCGATACGGTTGGAAATGTCCTGCATGGCGCCACTGAGCATCGCCTGCATCTGGGCTACCTGGTTTTGCTCGGACAACGCCTTGTACTGGTCGAGCAGCACACGGTATTCGTCGATCAGGTGCTGCATCTCGGTAAAGGCCGGTTTGCCCGCCGCTGGCAGTACTGCACCGTAGCCCTCTACACCCTTGTCGAGCAGGCCTTTGAGCACCTCCAGGCGCGCCAGGGTCGGTGCCAGCTGGGCGGGCTCACGGGCGATGGCCATGCGCATGGTGATGATGCGCAGGCCCAGCATGTGGCTGCGCACTTCGCCCAGGTAGCGGGTCCCGACGTTGGTCACCTGCTCGGTATACACCACCGCTTCGCGCATGCTGGAGATCTTGTTGATGGAAAACAGCCCGAGCACTACGACCAGTGCAGCGATCAGGCTGAAACTCAGGTAAGAGCGAGTAGCGATATTGAGATGGCGCAGGCGCATGGGGGACGTATCCGGATGGCAGTGGGATGTACTACCCATTACGTTCGGCATGTTAATCAGAAGGTTGAGTGCATGAAGGGCGTTAGCGCCCGATAATCGAACATTATCGGTTTGGCGTTCGTGAGCATCGAGCGCAGCCCGTGCTGCGCTCGATGCAATACTCACTTGGAAACAACGGGATACGCCACAATCCTAATATGTTTTCTCAGAAATGCGCTTTGACCAGTACACTCACCGCATTCTGATCCGTCGGGAACCCGTGGCTGTCCTCGATCCCATACTTGTCCGACCAGTAATCCCATTCGAGCCCCGCATACAACCGCTTCGGCGTGTGCCCGAGGGCCTTGCCGACGTCGTATTTGACCTGCGGGTTGAAGTGGAAGCTCTTGGCCACGTAATCCGACGTACCCTTGCTGCCCACGTCATTCACGTACCACTCCAGGTAACCATCGAACAGAATGTCCGACCGCCCCAGCGGTAGGGTCATCGCCCAGGTCGGGTTGATCTGCCATTGCCCTGACGCCTTGCCGGTAATCCCGTCGGGCTTGCGGTAATAGGTATTGAGCGAAAAGCGATCGAACCCCGGGATAGTCAAGTCCACGGCAGGCCCCAGCAGGTACTTGCGATTGTGCCCCTCGCCACGCTCGTAGGTGGCGGCGATCAGTACATCCTTGACGATGCCAAAGCGCAGGTTCTGTCCGCTGACCTTACCCAGCGATAACCGCGGGGAGAATTCACCGTAGTAGGTATGGCCGTCATTGCCCGACAACCCGTTGGACCATTTGTTGTCGACGAACAGAAACACATCCCCCCAGCTCCAACCGCTGGCGTGTTCGAAGGTGACGGTCTGCTGGATGTCGTTGCCGGTGCCGTCGACTTTGTAATTGTGGCCATAGAGGTAGCTCAGGCTATTGTCGTACCACATCAGCGGGCCGGCCTGGGCGCCGGAACTGGCCAGGGCACAGAGGGGCAGGAAGCAGTAGCTAAGGCAGGCAAGAGGGGTGAGTTTCATGGGCATCCCTTGGGTCGAGGTCGGTGAGGTTCACCAGCAAGGGATTCAGCGGACGGACCTCTCCTCTGGCCACGTTGCAAACCGTGGCGCCACCCTTGCCGGGTGTGCGGCGTGCTGCCGCCAGAGCAATGTCCCATGCCATATCTGGCACTGACCGCTTCTACTCGACTGTGCCATAGCAGGGCGCGTGCCAACTGATCGAATACAGTCTAGCTCGGTGATTGTGGCCAATTTCGTGGATGACTGAGTACCAGGCCACCCAAGGATTGCGCACTCTAATGGCGCCCGGCAGTCCTGCCCTGCACCTTCCCGGATCACTGTCCTGCCCTCGCAACACCTACCTGCACCTGAACAGCCCGTATTTGGCGGTTGCCGCACATTGGCACGCTTCTGGCTTGAGCTGCCTTCGAGTAGAAGCGGTCAGTGCCAGACATGGCATGGGGCATTGCTCTTGCGCCTTGGATAGGGCGTACATCCGAGCGGATGATTTGCACGAGGCCTGCCGGCCCTGGGCAAGTAGAGAAGTGTCAGCCGTGGCTGCTGCATGCTGTGCACCCCTCCTCTTGCTGCGTTCTCTCTCCGCTCGGTCCTCGCTGGCGTGTTCCCGAACACCTGGCGCATTTCGAATCGAGGTGGAGAACAATCATGAAAAACCGCTTTGCTTTGACTAACCCGCTTCGCTCGCTGCTTGGCGCAGCAGTGCTGAGCAGCGCCTCCCTGGCCATGGCCAACGACAAAGTCGTGTTGCTCACCTCTTGGTACGCCCAGGCAAAACAGGGCGGCTTTTACCAGGCCGTGGCCGATGGCTTGTACGAAAAACAAGGCCTGGATGTGTCCATCCGCATGGGCGGCCCACAGGTCAACGGCATGCAGTTGCTGGTCAGCAAGCAAGCCGACTTCATCGTCAACTACGACCTGCAGATCCTCAAGAGCGTGGAGCAAGGGCTGCCGGTGGTCGCGGTGGCTGCACCCTTCCAGGGTGACCCGCAGGGCTTGATGACGCACGCCGATGTCAACGGCCTGGACGGCCTGAAAAACAAGCAGGTGCTGGTCTCTACGTCCGGCCAGCAAGAGTGGAAAACCAGCCCGCTGCGGGTAATGGAGAACTCGTTCGACAACTCGCATTTTTCCTTCGTGCACAAGGCCAACTTCGGCCTGTTCGACCAGCCCCAACCGGCCAGCTATGACTTTCGCGAAACCGACTACGGCTTTGAAGCCGAGACCCGCGTGCCCATCCGCAACCCTGAAGAAAGCTTCGCCATTACCGGCACCCGTGCGCCGATCACCGAGCGCCACCTGGTCAACCGCTACTACCTGCCGTTCTCTCGCCGCTTTGGCTGCATGTACCCGGACAGCGGCATCCACCACATCATCTACAACTGCGCCACACCGATCGATGACGGCCGGCTGATGCTGGTGCAGTGGCTCTATCGCAATGACAGCGAGACCGACTGCCCGACCCAGGCGCTGATCGACTGGGACGCGGCGATCACCGCCGAAGACCGTGACATCCTTGAGGCCACCGACCCGGACGCCTGCGTCGATACCCGGCGGCGTGTGGAGCTGCACATGCCCTCGGACAAGCCAGGCCTGGTGATCCGCCGGCAACTGCTGGGCCTGCTCGAAGCCCACGGCGAAAGCGAAGTGTTCGCCAGCCACTGACCGCCGGTTCGGCGCCCCGGTGTGCCGGGGCATATGCAACCGCTCATGACCTTATGGGAGAGCGCCATGTTGATGCAGACCCTATCCGAAACCCGCGCCCAGCTGCAGGCGCCACCCAACGCCGACGCCTTGGGTGGCGATCCGCCGCTGTTCGCCAACCAGGTCGAGAAGACCTACAGCAACGGCACCGTCGCCCTGCACCGCGTCAAGCTGGCGATCCAGCGCGGCGAGTTCGTGTCGTTGCTGGGCCCGTCAGGCTGCGGCAAAAGCACCTTGTTGAAGATGTTCGCCGGCCTTGAACAACCCTCGGCAGGCCACGTGCGCTGGTGGGGCAAGGATGCCCCTGGCAGCGAGCCACTGGGCACCGGTGCGGGGCGCAGCCTGGCGATGGTGTTCCAGGAGGCGACCTTGATGCCCTGGGCCAAGGTGCAGGACAACGTACGCCTGCCGCTGGACCTTGCCGGCATGCCCAAAGCCCACAGCCAGCCCAAGGTACAGGCGGCGCTGGAGCTGGTTGGCCTGGGCGCGTTCGGCCAGGCCTACCCCCGCGAGTTGTCGGGCGGCATGCAGATGCGCGCATCGATCGCCCGGGCGTTGGCCACCGAACCCAACCTGCTGTTGATGGACGAGCCGTTCGGCGCCCTGGACGAGTTCACCCGTAACAAGCTCGACAGCGACCTGCGCCAGCTCTGGGCCCAGCGCGACCTGACCGTGGTGTTCGTCACCCACAGCATCTTCGAGGCGGTGTACCTGTCATCGCGGGTGGTGGTGATGGGTGCCCGGCCCGGGCGGGTGATCGCCGATGTGCCCATCGACGGCCCGCTGCAGCGGGATGAGGCCTACCGCACCTCCCCCGCCTTCATCGCCCAATGCGCCCACCTGTCCCGGCTGCTGGCCCAGGCCAACGGCGAGCCTGCTTGAGCGCATAACTTCAGAGCACAACTTGAGAGCCCTGACATGAGTCGACACTCTACTCCCTGGCTACACAACCCCACGGTGCTGCGCATCGCTTCGCCGCTGCTGGTCGGCGCTGTGCTGCTGGGCCTCTGGCAGCTGGCATGCATTGCCTGGCAAGTACCGGTCTACCTGGTGCCATCACCCGCCGACATCGGCCGCACGCTGATCAGCGACGGGCCCATGCTGCTCGCTGCGCTGTGGATGACCCTGAAGATCACCTTCCTCTCGTTCGCCCTCGCAGTGGTCATCGGTACCCTGGCCGCATTCGTGTTCGTACAGAGCCGGCTGGTGGAAGCCAGCCTGTTCCCCTACGCGATATTGCTGCAGGTGACGCCGGTGGTGGCGATTGCACCGCTGATCATCATCTGGTGCAGCGACACCACCCTGGCGCTGGTGATCTGCGCCACTCTGGTGGCGGTATTTCCGATCATCGCCAACACTGTGCTGGGCCTGCGCAGCCTCAACCCAGGGCTGCTCAACCTGTTCCGCCTCAATCGCGCAAGCCGTTGGCAGGTGCTGCTGCGCCTGCGTATTCCCAGTGCCCTGCCGTGCTTCTTCGCCGGCCTGCGCATTGCCAGTGGCCTGGCATTGATCGGCGCTGTGGTGGCCGAATTCGTGGCCGGCACCGGGGGCACCGGCGCCGGGCTGGCGTACCAGATCCTGCAAGCGGGCTTTCAGCTCAATATTCCGCGGCTGTTCGCCGCCCTGGTGCTGATCGCCCTGACCGGCGTCGCATTGTTCAGCCTGATGGCCCTGCTGGCACGTTTGAGCCTGCGCCACTGGCACGAAAGTGAACTGGGTTAAGCCCTTGGAGCCCCTCATGAACCCTACCGACAGCTGGCTGATCCGCAACGCCAGTGCCATCCTCACTGGCCGGCCCGGCGCAGCCGCCCGCCACGCCGGGCCGGACATCCGTATCAGCCAAGGGCGCATCGCTGCCCTCGGCGCTTTGCAACCGCTGGCCGCAGAGCAGGTGCTCGACGCCACCGACTGCGTGGTTTACCCAGGTTGGGTGAATACCCATCATCATCTGTTCCAGTCACTGCTCAAAGGGATCCCGGCTGGCATCGATCACAGCCTGGGGGCGTGGTTGGCCGCGGTGCCCTATCGCTACCGCGGCCTGTTCGATGAGCACAGCTTCCGCCTGGCCGCGCGTATCGGCCTGGTCGAGCTTGCCCGCTCCGGCTGCAGCATGGTCGCTGATCATCATTACCTGTACCTGCCAGGCATGGCCTTTGATAGCGCGCAGATTCTGTTCGAGGAGGCAGAGCGGCTAGGCCTGCGTTTCGTGCTGTGCCGAGGCGGCGCAACCCAGGTGCGCCAGGCCGAAGGCGCCGCCAGTGCCGGCCCGGAAACCCTCGAACAGTACCTTGATGACGTCGGGCGGCTGGTGCGCACCTACCACGACCCTGCCCCCGACGCCTGGCGCCGGGTGGTGATGGCGCCCACCAGCCCGCCTTACTCGATGCCGCCAGAGCACCTGCGCGAAACCGCCCGCGCTGCACGCCAGCTGGGCATCCGCCTGCACAGCCACCTGAGCGAAACGGTGGAGTACCAGAACGAGGTGCAGCGCCGCTACAACCTGTCTCCGGTGGCGTTTTGCGCAGAGCACGAGTGGCTCGGCGCAGACGTGTGGTTCGCCCATCTGGTCAAGCTCAGCCGCGAGGAAATCCGCCTGCTGGGCGCCACCGGTACCGGCATTGCCCACTGCCCGCAAAGCAACGGGCGTTTGGGCAGCGGCATCGCCGATATCCTGGCGATGGAAGCGGCCGGCATGCCGATCTCGATTGGTGTCGACGGCGCAGCCTCCAACGAAGCCTGCGACATGATCAGCGAAACCCACGCCGCCTGGTTGATGCAACGGGCCAAGGCCGGTGAGCGGGCGTTGCCCGACTATGCAGGCGGCGAGCTGGAAGGCGGCGCCCATGCCGCCAGCGTGGAAGACGTGGTGCGTTGGGGCACTGCCGGTGGTGCTCAGGTGCTCGGGCTGAACGCCCTTGGCACGCTGCAGGTTGGCATGGCCGCGGACCTGGCAGTCTACCGCCTGGACCAGCCGCGGTACTTCGGCTTGCATGACCCGGGCATTGCGCCCGTGGTGGGGGGTGGCCGGCCGACCTTGCGGGCCTTGTTGGTAGGTGGGCGCCTGAGCGTGGACAACGACACGATCCCTGGCCTGGACCTCGCCGAACTCGGTAGCCAGGCCCGTGAGGCCGTGCTGCGCCTGCAGCGCGCTGCGGGGGTGCGCGCATGAGCTGGACCTCATTGCAAGTACGCGCCTTGCGCCTGGAAGCTGATGACGTGCTGGGTGTCGAGCTCGGCACGCCGGGCGGCGCGCCGCTGCCGCTGAGCTGGGCAGCCGGCGCCCATGTCGACCTGCGTTTGGGCAACGGCATGGTCCGCCAGTATTCGGTGGTCAGCCTGCCCGAAGAGGGCCATCTGTACCTAGGCATCAAGCGTGAGCCTGCGTCACGCGGCGGTTCACAGTGGCTGCACGAGCACCTGCGCCTGGGTGCACGGATCGAGGTCGGCGCCCCGCGCAACCAGTTTGCCCTGCAACCGGGGACAGGCTCAGTGGTATTGCTGGCGGCCGGCATCGGCATCACGCCCCTGCTGCCGATGTACCGCCAATGCCTGGCCCAAGGGCGCGCGGTGCGCCTGCTGTATTTCACCCGTGACGCGCACCCGCTGCCGCTGGTCCAGCGCCAGGGCCTGCCCATCGAAGTATTCAGCGGCTTGCGCGCTGCGCAGATCAAGCAAGCCTTGAGCGAGCTGTTGCCCGTTTGGCAGCCCCACGCCAGCGTGTATTGCTGCGGGCCCGCAGGGTTCATGGACAGTGTGGAGCACGCCGCTCTCAACCAGGGCTGGCCAGCATCGGCCCTGTACCGCGAGCACTTCAAGCCCGGCGAGCCCACCGCCGTAACCCATTCCAGCTGCACACTGGTGTTGCAGCGCAGCGGGCATGAGGTGCAGGTACAAACGGGCGAGAGCCTGTTGCAAGCTGCTGCGCGGGTCGGGGTGGACCTGCCCATCTCGTGCGGCATGGGCATTTGCGGCGCGTGCATGTGCCGGGTCCTCGAGGGCACGCCAGAGCACCGTGACGAGTGCCTGAGCGACGCTCAACGCAGCAGCGGGGAATGGATCACGCCGTGCGTCTCAGGGGCGCGCTCTTCGCGCCTGGTGCTCGACGCCTGAAAGCTGCACACACTAAGGGCGTCGAAGCACGCGGTGAATCGCTGAAACCACCTGCAGCGTAGCGTCTTCGATCGTCCCTTCATTGCGGCACATCAGCCAGCCGTTGTCTGCAACGGCTCGCTCGAAGGCCTGGGTACAGGCCACATGCTCTTCGAACCTGTGCATCACCGTGCTGCTCAACCCGCGCGTGCGTGCCGTCGCCCTCGCCCATGAAATAGCCGGGGCGGTGACCACCCCCACATGCAGGTCGGGTATGCGCACATCACAAGCGGTGTTCAGGCGCAGAATCCCAGGGAACGGGATCAGCCGGCGAAAGGCAGCGTCCGAAGGGTACCAGCGGTCGATCAGGATGATGCTGTCCGGCGGCTGCCTGGCCAGCACGTGCCGGGATATCCACGCACGGCTCTGGGCAAAGCGCTCACAGATCGCCAGCTCAAGTTCCGGGCTGGGGTTTCTGACGAACTGGTTGACCAGTGCCATGGTTTCACCCCTGTAGGGGTCGCTCTTTCGCTCGCAGATGCGGATGACTTTCAGCCCGTCAGCCCGCAGTGCCTGGGTGACGGACTCCAACAATGTGGTTTTGCCGGTGCCCTTGGGCCCGTCCATGGAGACGAACAGCGAACGGCTCATGAAGCGGCGCTTACGGTGGGCATAGGGTGCAACGGCATCTTGATTCCTTGGCGAAGGCAGAGGTGAGCATTCTACAGCGTGGTGACGTCCCTGCACCGCTTGATGAAGCCGATTGCTGCACGCCACGGAGGGTTGCCTGAAGCCGGCTATGCTGGAAACAATTCGCACGCAGGCGCCGGAGAGTGAAGCATGGGGATCAAGCGTTGGTCTGGGCGGGTGGCTTGGCTGATTCTGGGGTTGTACATGATGGTCTCTCCCCTCGTTAACGCCGACGGCGAGCAGCCCGCCACAGGTGTCGAGGGCGTCATTGCCGAGCCAGCCGCGCTCACGGTCATCAACCGCACGGTTTTCGTCTTTCGTTCTACCTTGCTGGGCGAAACGCCCAAGGCGCGCGCCCAGCGCGCAAAGAGCCTGATCGAAGAAACCCTGCAGGAAGACAACGACCTGCAAGTCAGGACCGACCCTATCCTGAACAGTTATCTGGTGTTGCTGGGGGGCCGTCGCGCCTTCATCGTCACACCGCTCGATGCCGCAGCCGACGCCATCACGCCAAACGAGGCTGCCGAACGTGCTGCCGAAAACCTGCGCCTGGTGGTCGAGGAAACCCGCCAGGCACGCAGCCTGAAGTTCCTGTTGACGGCGGTGGGCTACTCGGCGGCCGCCACCTTGGTGTTCGTCCTGCTGCTCAAGGCTGCAGGTTTGGGTCGCGGCAAGCTCCTGGGCCTGTTGCCCCGCCTGATGGGCAAACACTCCGAGCGCTTCAAGGTCGGGCACACGCCGCTGTTCGATCTGCAGAACCTCTACTACCTGATCGACCGCTCACTGTGGCTGTTGTATTGGTTGATCGTGCTGCTGCTCTGTTACCAGTGGCTGGGGTTCGTGCTGTCGCAGTTCCCCTACACCCGCTCCTGGGGCGAAAGCCTGAATATCCACTTGATGGAACTGTTCAGGTACCTGGTCAGCGGCATTCTGCGTGCCATGCCGGGCCTTGCCGTGGCCATCTCGATCTTCTTCATCGCCCGTGGCATCAGCGCCTTTTCCAAGCGTGTGCTGCGGCGCATGGCCCGCCCGGGCACATTGACCTGGCTCACCGCCGAAACCCTGCAACCCACCATGCGCCTGACCTCGCTGGCCATCTGGCTGTTCGCGCTGGTGATGGCTTACCCGTATCTGCCAGGTTCAGGCACCGATGCCTTCAAAGGGCTGTCGGTGTTGATCGGTTTGATGATTTCACTGGGGGCGACCAGCGTCATCGGCCAGGGCGCAGCCGGTTTGATCCTGACCTACACCCGTACCCTTCGGGCCGGCGAGTTCGTCCGGGTGGGCGAATACGAAGGCACAGTGACCGAAGTGGGGATGTTCACCACGACGATCAGAACCGGGCTCGGCGAAGTCCTGACGCTGCCCAACTCCATGATTACAGGGGCGGTGACCAAGAACTACTCGCGTATCGTGCAAGGGCAAGGCTATGTCGTGGACACGGTTGTGACCATCGGCTACGACACGCCTTGGCGACAGGTGGAGGCCATGTTGCTGGAAGCGGCACGGCGCACCGACGGCGTACTCCAGGACCCCAGGCCACAGGTGTTCCAGACGGCTCTCTCGGATTTCTACCCCGAATACCGCCTGGTCGCGCAGGCCGTTCCCGCTGAGCCCAGGCCGCGCGCGCTGCTGCTGAGCCTGTTGCACGCCAACATTCAGGACGTGTTCAACGAATATGGGGTGCAGATCATGTCCCCGCACTACCTGGGTGACCCCGAGCAGGCCAAATGGGTACCCAAAGAGCAGTGGCATACCGCCCCGGCCAGCCCCCAACCCCCTGAACAAGGCCCGGTCAGCTGAGCCTCAGGGCAATGCTCACCGGCCCGCAGGCCGCCAGCGGTGCTATCGGGCAAAGGCAGCTACAGACCCGGCTGAATGCGCTGGCCCATGGATTTACAGATTGTTCGCACAACATTTGCCTAATACAGCAGCGCTTCTATATTCACAAAGGCCTGCCCTCAGTTGACCAGAGCGTCATGATGCCCCCGACAGAGCAATTGATCATCTGCGAGCACTGCGACTGCGTGTACGAGAAAGCACTGCTCGCCAAGCATCAGAAGACCTTGTGCGCCCGCTGTGGCGGTGTGCTGCAGCGGCACAATGGCCTGACGGTGGAGCAACGCCTGGCGCTCACGCTCACGGCCGCGGTGCTGTGGTTGTTCGCCAACTTCTATCCAGTGATGAGCATCAGCCTGAAGGGCCTGAAGAACAGCGCCACGTTGTGGGATTCGGTATTGGCACTGAGCCAGGGGCCGATCACGTTCATGGCCATGGTCGCGGCCATCTCGATCATCATCGCCCCGGCATTCCAACTGCTTCTGCTCATCTGGGTCCTGGGTTACGCCCTTGCCGCCCGCCGCTCACCAGCATTCAAGCTGTGCATGCGCTGGCTGGAGACACTGCGCCCCTGGAGCATGCTGGAAGTGTGCCTGCTCGGCGCGATGGTGGCGGTGTTCAAGCTCGCCGGGATGCTCGATGTGCTGCCGGGCATCGGCCTGCTCGCACTGGCCGCCCTGAGCCTGCTGATGATCCGCATTGCCGGCCGGGACATCCGCGACCTGTGGGATATGCCATGAACAGGCCGCCAACCGCCAGCGAACTCAACCTGTGCCTGTGCCACAGTTGTGGGCTTGCCTGCGACATGCGCGACGAACCGCATCGGTGCCCCCGTTGTGACGCCCCCTTGCATCGGCGCAAGACCAATTCCCTGGGCCGTACCTGGGCCTACCTTCTCGCGGCGCTTGCCTTCTACATACCGGCCAACGTGCTGCCGGTGATGAACACCACCATGCTCGGCAGCGGTGCCGACAGCACCATCATGAGCGGCGTGATCGAGTTCTGGGAGCACGGCGCCTGGGATATCGCGCTGATCATCTTCATTGCCAGCATCGCCGTACCAGGCGTGAAGTTCATGGCATTGTCGATGTTGTTGATCACGGTCCAGCGTGGCAGCCATTGGGCGCAACAGCAGCGCTCCAAGCTCTACCGGTTCGTTGAGCTGATCGGCTATTGGTCGATGCTCGATGTGCTGGTCGTTGCCCTGGTTGCGGCGCTGGTGAAGTTCCAGGCGCTGGGCGATATCGAGCCGCGCCCCGGCATTCTGTTCTTTGGCCTGGTGGTGGTGTTCACCATGCTTTCTGCGATGAGTTTCGACCCCCGTCTGATCTGGGACACGCCACCTGACAAGGAGCTCATGGATGAACCCATCCAGCAATGACAGCCCAGCCGTGCCGGGCAAGGCACCGGTCAAGACCCGTCGGTTCAGCTTTTCACTGGTGTGGATCGTGCCGATCGTGGCAGTGCTTGTGGGCCTCTCGCTGGTGGTGCACAACCTCATGCAGGAAGGCCCGACCATTACCCTCACCTTCAAGACCGGTGCCGGGCTTGCAGCCAACAAGACCGAAGTGCGCTATCGCAACGTCGTGATCGGCCACGTGACCGAGGTCGCACTCAGCAACGACCAGAAGAACGTAAACGCCACCGTCAAGCTCGACAAGCAGGCCGAAGGCTTCACCCGTGAGGACTCGAAATTCTGGGTGGTCCGCCCACGGATCGGTGCCGGCGGCGTGTCGGGCATAGACACCCTGCTCTCGGGCGATTACATCGGCGCCGACATCGGCCAGTCCAACACCCGCGTCAAACATTTCACCGGCCTCGAAAACCCGCCCGCCATCACCTACGGCGAGCCCGGCAAGCATTTCACCCTGCACACCCAGGACCTGGGCTCACTGGACATCGGCTCCCCGGTGTATTTCCGCAAGATCCCGGTCGGCCAGGTGGTCGCCTACGCCCTGGACAAGGATGGCAGAGGGGTTGATGTAGAGATCTTCGTCCACGCGCCCAACGATGCCTTCGTGACCGCCAACACCCGCTTCTGGAACGCCAGTGGCATTGACATAGACGTCGGCGCCAATGGCTTCGCGCTGAAGACCGAATCGCTGTCTTCCATTCTGGTCGGGGGCATCGCCTTCCGTGCACCGGACTACAACCCCAATGACAGCGCCGCCAGCGAAGACCAGCGCTTCGAGCTGTTCGCCGACCAGGCCAGCGCGCTGGCACCGCCCGCCGGCAAGGCGCAGTACCTGGCACTGCGCTTCGACCAGGCGATGCGCGGGCTGAAGGTGGGGGCACCGGTAGAGTTTCTGGGCGTGGAGATTGGCCGCGTGGTCTCGGTGAACCTTGACTTCGATGAGAAACAGCGCAGCTTCCCGGTCAACGTCGGCATCGTGATCTACCCCCAGCGCTTGGGGCGCGCGCACGAGAAGATGCTCAAGGCCCTGCAGCACGATCCTAATGACGAAGCCTCCGCCGCCAAACTGATGGGGACGTTCATCGACAACGGCCTGCGAGCCCAGGCACGCAGTGGCAACCTGCTCACGGGCCAGCTGTACATCGCCCTGGATTTCTTCCCCAAAGCGCCGAAAGCGGCATTCGACCCTACTGCCCGACCGGTGATGATCCCGACCATTCCTGGCAGCCTGGAGCTGCTGCAAGAGCAGTTGCAGACCATGGTAGACAAGGTCAACCGGCTGCCGCTGGAACGTATTGCCAGCAACCTGGACGCCAACCTGGTCGAGCTGCGCAAGAGCCTGAAACAATTCAACGGCAAGACATTGCCCGGGGTGCAAGGCACTTTGGCCGAAGTCAGCAGCACGCTGAAATCTGCCAACGCGACGCTGGCAGAAGATTCGCCCCAGCGGGAACAACTGACGCAGACCCTGGACGAGCTCAGTCGTATGTCGCGCTCGCTGCGCGAGCTCGCCGATTACCTGGGCCGGAACCCTGAGTCCCTGCTGCGTGGCCGCCCGGACAACGCCGCGCCGATGGACCTGCAAGGGCCGCCACGCAATTGACCACAGGAGTGTTGAGCATGACACCGTTGCCAAGGATTACCCTGCTGGTCGCGCTGATGGCATTGGGCGCCTGCCGCAGTGACCCTATCCAGTTCCATACCCTCACCCCGGCGATGCCCGCGCCGTCCTCCCACGCCGCCACGGACGAAATCCTGCTTGAAAGTGTCAGCGTGCCGCCCCAGGTCGACCGGCCCCAACTGGTGATCCGTCAAGGTAATAGCAGCCTGGCCATCCTCGAGACGCAGTGGTGGGGCGCCACCCTGGTGGATGAGCTGCGCAGCGCCTTGATCGACCAATTGAGCAACACCCGCCCTGCGCGCAAGCTGTCACTGCGGGTGGATGTGCAACGGTTCGATTCGGTGCCCGGGCAGTATGCCCTGCTGGACGCACGCTGGCGCTTGCGAGCACGCGGCGCCGATGCCCAGCTGACGTGCCGCAGCACCTTGCAGACGGCGGCCGGCAATAGCATCGATGACGTTGTGATCGCCCAACAAGCCAACGTCAAGCGCCTGGTGGCACTGATCAGTCAAGCGGCTTCGTCGACGAACAGCACTTGCCCTGTCGAGCGCTGATCACCGCCGTTGCAAAAGTGCTGCACGCGCTGAACCGTGAGGTGCAACAGCAGCGTCCAGCCGTTATCGGCTTGAATGTCCAAGCAGCGTATTGACGTTCAGCGACAGCGCTTCGAGTGCAAACGGCTTTGTCAGCACTGCCGTGTGCGCTTCCATCGGGGCCTGGTCCAGTACATGCGGTTGCGCATACCCGGTCATGAACAGCACCGGCAGCCCAGGCCTGCAAAGGCGGCCCGTCTGCGCCATCTGCCGGCCGTCGATGCCACCTGGCAGGCCGATGTCCGTCACCAGCAGGTCGATACGCGTATCCGAGCGCAGCAGTTGCAAGCCCGCCAGGCTGTCAGCCGCTTCAATCACGACATAGCCACAGCTACCCAAGGCTTCGCTGACGAACATCCGCACCGAGGGCTCATCGTCGACCACCAGGACCGTGGCTCCGGATAGCACCGGCGGCGCCTTGACTGGCGCTCGTACAGACGCATCCTGGCCTGCACGGGCGGCTTGGCTGGGTAACTGCAGGTACACGCGGGTGCCTGCGCTCTCCTGCGATTCGATCTTCACCTGCCCCCCTGACTGTTTGGCGAACCCATAGATCATCGACAAGCCCAGCCCGGTGCCCGCACCGACCGGCTTTGTCGTGAAAAAGGGCTCGAATGCGCGGCTGAGTGTTTCGGCATTCATACCGATGCCATTGTCAGCCACGCAAACTGTCAGATACGTTCCGGGGGACAGCTCCGGATCCAGGTCCGGCCCTGGCTGCAGCACCTTGTCGAATGTACTGATGGATATCTCGCCGCCGCCGGCGTCACGGCTATTGATACAGAGATTGAGCAGCGCATTTTCGACTTGCGCCGGGTCGACCAGGCACGTGCTGGCCTGCGCATTGAGCTGCACCCGCAGGTTGATCGAGGGGCCGACCGTTCGACGAATCAGCTCTTCCATATCGCTGATCAAGGTATTCACGTCGGTATGCTCAGGCAGCAACGTCTGGCGGCGCGAGAATGCCAGCAGGCGGTGTGTCAGTGAGGCAGCACGCTGGGCAGCCCCCTGCGCTACCGATAAGTAACGCTCCACGTCCGCGACCCGCCCCTGGTTCAAACGCAGCTTGATCAGGTCCAGGCTGCCGGTGATGCCTGCCAGCAGGTTGTTGAAGTCGTGGGCAATCCCCCCGGTCAGTTGCCCGACCGCTTCCATCTTCTGCGACTGACGCAGCGCCGCCTGGGCCGCTTCGCGCTCGGCAACGGCTTCCTCGATGCGTGCTTCCAGCGTACGGTTGAGCTCACGCAACTTGGCTTCAGCATTTTTGCGGGCAGTGACATCGATGGAGGACCCGATCAGGCCCATGACTTCGCCGGTGTCGCTCAGTAGCGGGGCCTTGATGGACAGCCAGTAGGTCGCCGAGCCATCGGGCATGTCGACCCGCTCCTCGATCTGCTCGGCCACACCGCCGTGCATGATGCGCTGATCTGTCTCCATCACCTGGCGAGCCTGGGCTTTGTCCTCCAGGAACTCGACATCGGTCTTGCCCAGGTAGAACTCCGGCGGCTTGCCGATCAGTTGCGTGGCACCATGGTTGGCCACCAACATGCGCCCTGCCAGGTCCTTGGCATAGACAACCCCGGGCACCGCTGCCGTGAATGTTCGCAAAAGGGCCGACATCCTGTCGCGCTCAGCCTCTGCCGAGCGCCGTGACTCGATATCCATGAGTATGCCAGGGAAGCGCACAGCCACACCGTGCAGGTCGAGCTCTGCGCGGCCATTGGCCTCGACCCATCTGTAGCCGCCATCGTCGTGACGTACCCGGTACTCGCACCTGAATGCCCCACCACGGTCCATCGCTTGCTGGATGTCTGCCCAGACTCGCTCACGGTCGTGCGGGTGAATGGAGGCGAACGCTTCTTCGATCGGTATGCCCGCCATGCACCTGTCTGCCGGCAGCCCAAAGGATCGGGAGAAGCGCTCATCGGCTGTGACCTGGTTGTTGGGGATATCCCATAACCAGGTGCCGATGATCGCACCTGCATCGAGCGCCAACTGCAATCGCTCTGCAGTATTGGTTGGAAACGCATGTTCCTGGTTCTGCGCTGCAGACGCGCCAGTAGGGCTGTAAATGCCAGGACTTTCGCGATCCATAACCTGTCTCTCAGTGGCAACCGTCGGCCATGGTCGCACACCTGCGCCAAGCGCCGGAAGGCTCCACCATGCTCAAGCTCAAGATTAAGCTGCGCTTAAGTCTGGCACCTTAACCTGTCCCCAGCAAAGGCGCTTTCGCCCGTCTTCAAAGGGCTTACAAGGAGTTGTGCCATGACCCACGCACTGGATATGAAATGGAAATGCCTGGCCAGGACGGTCACATACGTCGGGTGGTCGCTGCTGTGGCTACTGCTGTGGGACGTGGCCGTTACCCTCGATGCCATGCTGGTCACAGGCTACGGGTTCGAGCTTCCGCTGATGCCCCTGACGCTGTTGTGCTCCGCGCTGGTGGTGCTCATCAGCTTTCGCAACTCCAGTGCGTACAATCGCTGGTGGGAGGCCAGGACGCTGTGGGGCTCGATGGTCAACAGCTCGCGCAGCCTGGGCCGGCAGGTGCTTACCCTCATCGAAGACACCCAGGGGCTGAACCCGGTCAAAGCCCAGCTCATGCGCCGGCATGTGGCTTATCTGCATGCCCTGCGCATGCACCTGGGCGGCGACAGAAACCCCGAAGCGCTGGGCGCTTTGCTCACTGAAAGTGAACGGGCCCGCCTGGCCGGGTCCAGCAATTTGCCCAACGACATTCTCAGCGGTTCGGCAGAACTGATCACGCACGAGTTCAACGAAGGCCGCCTGGACAGCATCAGGCTGGCGCGCATCGAGTCGACCCTGGTAGACCTGTCGAACTGGCAAGGCGGTATGGAGCGTATCGCCAATACACCGCTGCCCTACCCTTATGTGTATTTCCCCAGGCTGTTTGGCACGCTGTTCTGCATCATCATGCCGCTGAGCCTGGTTCCAACCTTAGGCTGGTTCACACCGGTCGTATCGACGGTCGTGGGCTGCATGCTGCTGGCCATGGAACGGATCGGCACGGACCTTCAGGCGCCGTTCGGCAACAGCCAGCACCGCATCCGTACCGAAGACTTTTGCCGCAATATCGAAAGCAATCTCAAGTCGATGTTCAACTCGCCGGAACGCGGGGTGCTGTCGCTGTGTCACGAGCCAGCCCCGGCGCTGCAGAGGCTTTGAGCCACGCCGACCGAAACAGGCGCGGCGCGGCTGATTTTCACCGTAAAAGTGAAAGTCTTATCCGATTGCCCCTGTTTTTGACTCAACACAATGCAGATAGCCTGAGCAGCACTCCTTCCCCTAACGAGGTCATGGCAATGAAGGCCATTGTTTTCACCCAACCCGGTTTGCCGATTCAGGACCCGCAGTCGCTGTACGAGGCCGATCTGCCCAAGCCCACCCCAGGTGCCCGCGACCTGCTGGTCGAGGTCAAGGCCATTGCGGTCAACCCAGTGGACACCAAGGTAAGGGCCTCGCGCAGCGCCGACCAACCCCAGGTGCTGGGCTGGGATGCGGTCGGTATCGTGCGCGAGGTCGGCAACGCGGTGACACTGTTCCAGCCCGGTGACGAGGTGTTCTATGCCGGTGCCATCGACCGCCCTGGCAGCTACAGCGAGTACCACCTGGTAGATGAACGCATCGTCGGGCGTAAACCCCGCAGCCTGGACAATGCCAGCGCCGCAGCCTTGCCGCTGACGTCCATCACCGCCTGGGAACTGCTGTTCGACCGCCTGGGCGTTGAGCAGCACGGTGGCAAGGGGCAAAGCCTGCTGATCATTGGCGCCGGTGGCGGCGTTGGGTCGATCCTGGTGCAGCTGGCCAGGCAGCTCACGCAGCTGACCGTGATCGGCACGGCATCGCGCCCACAAACCCAGCAATGGGTCAGCGAACTGGGTGCCCACCATGTGATCGATCACACCATTTCGATTCCCCAGCAACTGGCAGAACACGCCCTGGAGCCCGTCGATTACGTGATCAGCCTGACGCACACCGACACTTACCTGGCGCAACTGGTGGAAGTGCTTCGGCCGCAAGGCAAGCTTGCGCTGATCGATGACCCCGCCCAACTGGACGTCGTGCCGCTCAAACGCAAGTCATTGTCGCTGCACTGGGAGCTGATGTTCACCCGTTCGCTGTACACGACCGAAGACATGATCAAACAGCATCAGTTGCTCGAGCGCGTGTCGGCCCTGGTCGACGAGGGTGTGCTCAAGACCACCGTGGGCGAGCACTACGGCGCCATCAACGCTGACAACCTGCGGCGGGCCCATGCCCTGCTCGAAAGCGGCAAAGCCCGCGGAAAGATCGTGCTGGAAGGCTTCTGAAGCAGCGGTTAATGGCAACAGTGCAGTACCCCAGGGGGATTAGGTAAACCGACCACTGCCCGCTGCTGGCCTATCCTGTGCTCAGGGGCCAGTGGCAGGTCGCGCCACGCCGTCGAACATGGTCACGGTACTGCAATGTCCGATCAACACTCACCTTGGCACGGCCTGGCGAAATTCTGCCAAGGCATACGTTCGGAGTTCGTCACCCCACAGCGGCTGCCCCAGCGCCTGGTCGACGAGGCGGAAACCCTGCTTTCAGTGCTGTTGGCCATTGCCATGGCGCACTACCTGGGCGTTGCCAATGTCGGCTGGGCAGCGTTCAGTGGGTACATGGTCATGCGCTCCAGCCTGCACGACACTGTCTATCGGGGCGGGCTGAGAATCATCGGCACCGCGGCCGGCGCCATGGCCGCTGCCGTACTCGCGACGCGCACGGGGCTGCCCGGGCACTGGCTTGGCCTGGTCATCGGCCTGGTCGGTGCGGCCACGTTGCTGTGTGCCATCCGCTATGCCCATGGTTATGCGTGGTTGTTCACCGGGCTTACCTTCGCCATGGTGTCTATCGCGAGCCTGCAGGCCGACGACACCGATGCCGTGCTGTACTTCGCCAGAACCCGGATCGAAGAAGTGGCCTGCGGTACCCTGGCCTGCTGGTTCGTGGCGATGCTCTCTGGCCACACAGTGAGGCGCGCGTTGCCTGCCGTCACAGCGCACGCCCCGCTTGCCAAGGCGGCCCTGCCCGCCAAGGTTACCCGCAGCATGCGGGTGCACGCCCTGCAGGCCGGCGTTGCGCTGGCACTGATTCCACTGCTGGGCCAGTGGCTCGCCGTCGAGGGGCTGAGCCAGGCAGCCATTACCATCATGGCGGTGATGATGGTGCCGCCAGCCGCGCTGGTGCCTGGCAGCAAGGCAGTGACCCTGCGCAATATCCATCGCCTGATCGGCTGTGCTGCCGGCGCCGCGTGCGCTTGGCTGGCACTGGGGTTGATGGGTTCGAACTGGCTGGCCATGACCTTGATGATGTGCATCGGGGTGCTGTTGGGCCGGCATATCGAGAACAGCAACCGCTCCTTCGCCTATGCCGGCACTCAGTTCGCGCTGGTGTACCTGGTGGTGATGGTGCCGGACGCCTATGCCGATGCCAGCCCTGCACCTGGGCTGATCCGCCTGGAAGGGATCGTGGCCGGCTTCATCCTGATCGGTGCAGTGCAACTGGCGAACCTGTTGGTCCACCTGCGCGCGCAGGGCAAAACGGACACCAGATCAGGCAGGTGAACCACCGTTCGCGCCCCGAAGGCGCTCGTTCTGCCAAAGCAGGCGCCAGGCTTGCCACAACCAGCAGGCAAGGCTGCATCCCTGGGCCTCAGGCGATAGGGTACGGGGCATCGCGCATCCCAATTGCCAAGGAGGTGGCCATGGCGCTGTTCTGTAGGCTGAGTTTGTTGACCCTGCTCGCCGGCATGCTGCTGGGCGACATCGTGATCGCCTCGGTAGGCCTGCTCGGCGTATGTGGAGCGGCCGTATATCTCGACATCCGCCAGGATGCACTCAATGATGCGCCCAACCCATCGGACTTCCAGGCGTAGGTCAACCCGCCCCGGCGCCCTTGGCCCAAGCCTGCACACCCACGCCATTGCGCCGGCACCCGTTGATGGCAATTTGGGCGATAGCCGCCGAAACCTCTGCAACGCCAAGGTGACTAAGCCATAGGCGCAGGCTAGACTCGCCAGTTGATGCAACTGTGAACACTGCGTTTGCTTGAACATGCTCGGCGGTCACACAGGCAGCCGGTCTTAGCACTGCCGGCGGAAACCCCATGACTTTGCAACCTCACGTCAACTTGACCAATTGCGATCGCGAGCCGATCCAGATACCGGGCAGCATCCAGCCACACGGCTGTCTGCTCGCCTGCGACGCCTCAGCCAGCCTGGTCCTGCGCCACTCGGCAAATACCGCGCACATGCTCGGCGTGGCAGGCGGCGTCAATGGTCAACGGCTGGAGACAATCATCGGCGTCGAGGCAGCCCATACGGTTCGCAACTCACTGGCGCGTGTGAGGGAAGCTTCCCGGCCAGCGCTGTCGTTCGGCGTGGCGCTGGCCTCTGGCAAAGCATTCGACGTGTCTGCCCACCTGTTCAAGGGCACTGTCATCCTTGAGTTCGAGCCTGCCAGCCAAAGCATCGCCGAACCAATCGAACTGGTGCGCACGGTCATCGCCCAATTGCGCGAGATCGACCGCTCCGACAGGCTCGTGGCCGATACCGCCAAGCGGGTTCGCGCCCTGCTCGGTTACGACCGCGTGATGATCTACCAGCTGGGCGCCGACGGCGCTGGCAAGGTCGTGGCCGAAGCCAGGCGTAGCGGGCTTGAGAGCTTCCTGGGGCAATACTTCCCAGGCTCGGACATTCCGCAGCAGGCCCGTGCACTGTACCTGCGTAACCCTGTGAGGGTCATTTCCGACGCCAACTTCAAGGCCGTGCCGCTCGACCCGGTACTGGATTTGTCTGGCGAGCCCCTCGACCTCTCCTATGCCCACCTGCGCAGCGTTTCGCCGATTCACTGCGAATACCTGAACAACATGGGCGTGGGCGCATCCATGTCCATTTCAGTGATCGTCGACGGTGCCCTTTGGGGGCTGATCGCCTGCCACCATTACGCGCCACGCACGCTGAGCATGGGCCAGCGGGTCGCGGCTGAGATGTTCGGCGAGTTCTTTTCCCTGCACATCCAGACCCTCAACGCCCGGCAAACGCTGGAGGCCGCCGCCCACGCCCGGCAGGTGCTCGACAACCTGCTGCACGATGCGCACCGCACAACGGACATCGACGAACTGCTGCGCGCGCGCTTGCCCGACTTTCAGGGCCTGATCCCCTGCGACGGTATTGGCATGTCGCTGCAAGGCCAATGGACCGTGGCCGGACTGACGCCGCCAAGGCAGGCGGTACCCGGCTTGCTCAGCTTTGCCGAAGGCGTCGCCGAAGGCCGTACCTGGGCGTCGAACTGCCTGTCGCTGGCGCACCCTGCAGCCAAGGACTATGCCATGGATGTCGCGGGGGTGCTGATCATCCCGATGTCGCAGCACCCACGTGACTACCTCATGCTGTTTCGCAAGGAGGTGGTCGAAACCCTGAGCTGGGCGGGCGACCCCAACAAGACGTACGAAAGCGGCCCTCTGGGCGACCGCCTCACCCCCCGCAAGAGCTTCGCCGTGTGGAAAGAGACAGTCCACCACCACTGCTTGCCCTGGTCCGAGCAGGACCGCCAGTTTGGCGAAGCCATCCGTGCGGCGGTGGTCGAGGTGGCGCTGCATAACAGCGAACTGCTGGCCGATGAGCGTTCCAGGGCGGCTGTTCGCCAGCGGATGCTCAACGAGGAACTGAACCACCGGGTGAAGAACATTCTTTCGCTCATCGGTGCGCTGGTGGCCCACCCCACCTCGGAAAACCAGACGCTCAGTGGCTATGTGGCGACGCTCAAAGGGCGGATCCAGGCATTGTCCCTGGCACATGATCAGGTGGTACGCGGTGACGGTGGCGGCCGTTTTGGCAACTTGCTGGAGGCCGAACTGTCGCCATACCGCACCAGCGCCGATGCACTGGCGCTCAACGGCCCCGCGCTGCTGCTCGATGCCCGCGCCTATTCGGTGATGGCCCTGGTGCTTCACGAACTGGCGACCAATGCGGCCAAGTACGGGGCCTTGTCCAGGGCGGGCGGTAAGCTGGCCGTCAACTGGGTGGTCGACACGGGCGGGGCCTGTGACATCACCTGGCGCGAGAGCGGCGGGCCAACCGTACGGGCACCGACCCGCAGCGGCTTCGGTTCTGTTCTTATCGAACGGAGCATCCCGTTCGACCTGGGTGGCAGCAGCACCCTTGAATACAGGCCAGAGGGCCTGCAGGGCTTCTTCCGGATTCCGGCGAAGCACCTGACGCTGGTCGAAGAGCTCGCCAGCGAGACCCCGGCCGTTACCCACCAGCAGCCACAGCTAGACTGCAGCAGCCTGGCCAAGGCGCGCGTGCTGATACTCGAAGACCAGCTGGTGATTGCGGTTGGCCTCGAGCAGATCCTGGCCGATGCGCAGGTGCAGGAAGTGCTCACCGCCAGCTCTGAAGCCGAAGCCCTGAAGTTGCTTGCCAGCCACACCCCGGATGTCGCCGTGCTGGACATCAACCTGGGCACCGGCACCTCCATTGCCGTGGCCGAAGCGCTGACAAACCTGAATATCCCCTTCCTGTTCGCCACCGGCTACGGCGACAGCATGAACATCCCCGAGCATTTGAAACATGTGCCGGTGGTGCGCAAGCCCTACGACGCAGCCTCGATCCTGCACAACCTGGAAAACCTGCTGGCCTAGCGCGCCACCTGCGTGCAGGAGCCATGGCGCGGCCCCTGTACAGGCTCCCCCCAAAGGGTGATTTCGGGTGCGCCGCGAGTGTGGGAGCATTCCCACGTCCCACCTCAAGCTCTGCCCCTGATCCAACGCCATCCACAGTATCGAGCCTGCTCGCATATTGCGGCGTCCTGCATCCAGAACCAGGAGTCAGCAATGCATACAACAACAAATACAGCCCACCCGCCCCACTCTGCGTCGCACCCCACCGCTTCAGGCCGCTTCAGAAAATCCATGGGCATGACCGCACTGGTGCTGTTCGGCCTCGCCTACATGGTGCCCCTGGCCGTGTTCACCACCTACGGGCTGGTCACCCAGATGACCAAAGGGCATCTGCCCACCGCCTACCTGCTGACCCTCGCCGCCATGTTGCTCACCGCCTACAGCTACGGCCGCATGGTCCAGGCCCACCCCTACTCCGGCTCGGTCTACACCTACACCCGCAAGGCCTTCGGCAGCCACTTCGGTTTCATCGCCGGCTGGACCCTGCTGCTCGACTACATCTTCCTGCCCTTGCTCAGCTACCTTTTGATCGGCATCTACATGTCCGAATACTTCCCGGCGGTGCCCGCCTGGGTGTGGGTGCTGGGCTCGATCGCCCTGGTCACCTTCCTCAACCTGATCGGCATCGAGTCGATCACCCGGGTCAACTGGATCCTGGTGGTGGCGCAACTGGTGTTCATCATCGTTTTCGTCGCGCTGTCGGTGCGCAACCTCAGCGAGCAGAGCGCACCGGTGTCATTGCTGGCACCGTTCCATCACGAGGGCTTCAGTGTTCCGCTGATCATGACCGGCGCTGCGGTGCTGTGCCTGTCGTTTCTGGGCTTCGACGCGGTGTCGACCATGGCCGAGGAAACCAGCGAGCCGACCCGGCGTATCCCGCAGGCGATCCTGGCAGTGTCGGTGATCGGTGGCCTGCTGTTTTTGCTGGTGTCGTACTGCGCCCAGATGGTCTTCCCCGACTGGGCCTCGTTCGCTGACCCGGACTCCGCCTCGGTGGATGTGATGCGCCATGTCGGTGGCGAGCTGCTGGTGACCGGCTTTACCGCCACCTACGTGGCCGGCTGCTTCGCCTCGGCCATGGTGTCCCAGGCCAGCGTGTCCCGCGTGCTGTTCGCCATGGGCCGCGACGGCGCATTGCCGCGGGCGTTTGGCCGCCTGGCGACGCGAAAGCGCGTGCCGGCCACGGCGATCATGCTGGTCAGCACCCTGTCGCTGGTCGCCCTGTTCATCACCCTGGACACCGTCGCCAACATGATCAGCTTCGGCGCACTGTTCGCTTTTTCGGCCGTCAACCTAGCGGTGGTCAAGCATTACCTCGTCGACCAAAAGCTGCGTGGCACACGCAACTGCCTGCTGTATGGCGCCCTGCCGGCGCTGGGTTTCTTGAGCACACTGTGGCTGTGGAGCAGCCTGTCGAGCATGTCGTTCACCATCGGCCTGTGCTGGATGGCGGCAGGTTTCGTCTGCTTGCTCGGGCTGACCCGCGCCTTTCGGGTGAAGCTGCCCGAGCTGCAGATGATGGACTGATCCACTGCCCGTCATCCTCGACGCTCAGTGGACGAATTGACTATGATCCCGCGTTGAACGTTTCAGCATGTTTCAATAGGGACCTTAATGTCAGTTCATGAAGTACCGCCAGTCGCCCTTTCCAAAGGCGAAATCGGCAAGATGGAAGCCGCCATGGCCTTGGGCAGTTTTGCCATTGGCACCGGCGAATTCGCGATCATGGGGCTGATGCCGGACATCGCCGCCAACCTGCAACTGAGCGAGCCTCAGGTAGGCCATGCGATCAGCGCCTACGCGCTGGGTGTGGTGGTAGGTGCGCCGGCACTGGCCATTCTCGGTGCCAAGCTGCTGCGCAAGCACATGCTTCTTTTGTTGATGGCGCTGTATGCCATCGGCAACCTGGCCACCGCCTTCGCCCCGTCGTTTGCAGGGTTGGTGGCCTTCCGCTTCATCAGCGGCCTGCCCCATGGTGCGTACTTCGGCATCGCTGCGGTGGTTGCTTCGAGCATGGTACCGAGCAACCAGCGCGCCGGCGCCGTGGCCCGGGTAATGATGGGCCTCACACTGGCCATGTTGCTGGGTAACCCCGTGGCGACATTCCTGGGGCAGTACTTTGGCTGGCGCTCGGCGTTTTTGCTGGTGGGCCTGATCGCCCTGTGCACCATCGCCCTGGTCTGGCACTACGTGCCGCAACGCAGCGATGAAGTACGCAGCGACCCACGCAAGGAACTGAAAGCCTTCACCCTGCCGCAGGTGTGGATGGCGCTGGGCATCGCCTCGATCGGTTTTGCCGGCATGTTCTGTGTGTTCAGCTATCTGGCGCCGACCATGCTGGAAGTGACTCAAGTAGCGCCCCAGTGGATTCCCTTTGGCCTGGCAGCTTTCGGTCTTGGCGGCATCATCGGCAACATTGCCGGCGGCAAGCTGTTCGACCGGCTGCAGTTCCGCGCCGTGGGCATCGTCCTGGTGTGGTCGACCGCCGTGCTGGTGTTCTTCACCTTCGCTGCCCATTCGCTGTGGACACTGTTGTTGGGCATCGGCCTGGTCGGCACCATGATCGCACTGGCCGCGCCCTTGCAGATCCGCCTGATGGACATTGCCCACGAAGCGCCGAGCCTGGCAGCGGCTTCCAACCATGCGGCCTTCAACCTGGCCAATGCCTTGGGGCCTTGGTTTGGCGGCATGGCCATCAGTGCCGGGCTGGGCTGGACCAGCACCGGCTATATCGGCGCCGCTGCGGCGCTGGTGGGCTTGGGGATATACGCGGTGGCGCGGCGCATGAAGGGTGGCCAGTAGCAGGCTGCCTTCCAGTGAGCGCCGCACCGGCGGCGCTCACGTTCAGACCTCATTCACCAGATTCGCCGGCCTGTGCCCCGCCAACGCGCTCAACAGGTTCTCCACCGCACAGCGCGCCATGGCCTCGCGGGTTTCATGGGTTGCCGAGCCGATATGCGGGGTTGCCACCACATTGTCCAGGTGCAACAGGGGCGAATGTGCCGGCAACGGCTCCTGCACGAACACATCCAGCCCGGCGCCGCGTATGCGCTTGGCCTGCAACGCCGCTAGCAGTGCCTGCTCGTCCACCACACGTCCGCGGGCAATGTTCACCAGGATCGCCTCGGGCTTCATCAGCGAAAGCTCCCGTGCACCGATCAAGCCTTCGGTGCTGGCGCTCAAAGGCACCGTCAAACAGACAAAGTCCGCCTCGCTCAGCAGCGCGTCCAGGGTGCGATAGCGGGCACCATAGCGAGCCTCCACCTCTGGTTTGGCCCGCGAACTGTGGTACAGCACGCGCATGCCGAACCCGGCGGCGCCACGCCTTGCCAAGGCCTCGCCAATGCGCCCCATGCCAACGATGCCCAAGGTCTTGCCATGCACGTCACTGCCAAAGTGCGACGGCCCAATGTTGGCCTGCCAGTGGCCGTCACGTACCCAGCCGGCCAGCTCCACGACCCGTCGGGCAGTAGCCAGGATCAGGGCAAACCCGGTGTCGGCGGTGGTCTCGGTCAAGACATCAGGGGTATTGGTCAGCATCACGCCACGGCGGGTGAGTTCGGCAATGTCGTAGTTGTCGACGCCGACCGACACACTGGCCACCACTTCAAGCTGGGGCGCCAGGTCCAGCAGGCTGCTGTCCAGCCGCACACTGGCGCCCAGCAGGCCGTGGGCGCCGGGCAAGGCATCGCGCAGCCGGGCCAGGCCGTCACTGCCGGTGGTATCCACCCAGGTCACCTCGACCTGCTGTTGCAGGCGCGCCAGCAGGGCCTCGGGCAGGCGCTTGTAAAGGACGATTCGCTTTTTCATGGCTGTTTCCTATTGGCTCATGGCCAGGCGCTGGCCGCGGGGCTTGGCCTGGCCGGAGGTTTGCGGTGTTTTCAGTGCAGCCGTGAGCGCCACTGCTGTCAGCAGCGCACCGCACATGAACAGGTAAGAAGCGCCAGGGCCACCGGTGGCGCCGTTGAGGTAGCCCACCAGCCACGAGCCGCCGAACGAACCTAGCGCGCCCATGCTGTTGATCAGGGCCATGGCCCCACCGGCCACGTTGCTGGGCAGGATCTCCGGCACGATGGCGAAGAACGGGCCGTAGGGGGCGTACATGCAAGCCCCGGCAATCACCAGCAATGCATAGGACGCCCAGAAATGCTCGGTGCCCAACGCGTAGGAGCCATAGAAGGCCAGCGCGGCGATCAGCAAGGGCGGCCAGACGAAGCGCTTGCGCTTTTGCAGTTTGTCAGAGGCCCACGACACCCCGACCATGGCCAGCACCGCCGCCAGGTAGGGCACCGAGGCCAGCCAGCCGGCCTCGACGATGTCGACGTTCGCTGCTTGCTTGAGGATCGAAGGCAGCCACAGCACGAAGCCGTACACCCCGATGCTCCAGCAGAAGTACTGCAGTGACAGCACGATGACCTGCGCCGAGCGAAACGCTTCGCGGTAGTTCTTCACCGGCTTGATGCCTTGCTGCTCAGCGGCCAGGGCCTGTTCGAGCGAGGCTTTTTCCGCCTCGCTCAACCAGCCCACCTGGGCTGGCCGATCATCCACCAGGCGCCACCAGATGAACGCCCAGAGCACCGCCGGCAGGCCCTCGATGATGAACATCCAACGCCAGTCGAAATGCTTGATCAGGTACCCCGAGACCACCGACATCCACAGGATGGTCACCGGGTTGCCCAGCATCAGGAAGGTATTGGCCCGCGAGCGTTCGGCGCGGGTGAACCAATGGCACAGGTACACCAGCATCGCCGGCATCACCGCGGCCTCGACCACCCCGAGCAGGAAGCGGATGCCAATCAGCAGGTAGACGTTGCTGACCATGCCGGTCAGGGTCGCCAGGCTGCCCCAGAGGATCAGGCTGACGAAAATCAGCTTTTTGACGCTGCGTTTTTGCGCGTAGATGGCGCCAGGCACCTGGAAGAAGAAGTAGCCGAGGAAAAACAGCGCCCCCAGCAGGGACGACAGCGCCGGGGTGATTTTCAGGTCATCGGCCATGCCTGAGGCGGCGGCGAAGCCGTAGTTGGCGCGGTCGAGGTAGGCCAGGCTGTAAGTGACGAAGACGATCGGGATGATGTACCACCAACGGCGTGGGGCGAGGCTTGTCGATTGCATGATGCGGCTCCTGAGCTTGTTGTTTTTGTAGCAACCGGCCGGCGTACCGGCGATCAAAGTTTCAGGCACTCTTGAGTAACGCGTACGCTTCCAGCTCCCGGCGCAGGGGCAAGCCTTCCATGTCGCCGCGCGATTGCACGGCGCGGCTGCCGCACCAGTTGCCGCGAGCGACCGCCTCGGCCAGCGGGCGGCCTTCGAGCAGGCCACTGACCACGCCAACGGCAAAGGCGTCGCCGGCGCCGACGGTGTCCACCACCCTGGCCACCGGTACAGGGGCGACCTGCCCTTGGCCTTGGGCATTACGGTAGTAGGCACCCTCGCCGCCCAGCTTGATCACCACATGCTCGACGCCACGGTCCAGGTAGAACGCAGCGATGTCTGCCGGGTTTTGCAAACCGGTCAGCAGGCGCCCTTCCTCCAGCCCTGGCAGCAGCCAATGCGCCTTCACCGCCAGCGCGTTGACCTCACGAACCATGCTCGCGCTGTCGGGCCACAGCGACGGGCGCAGATTGGGGTCGAAGGAGATGCTGCGCCCTTCGCTGCGCATGCGTTCGACCAGCTCATGGGCCAGCGCCCTGCAGCCGGCCGATAGCGCCAGTGGAATACCGGTAGCGTGCAGGTGGCGGGCCTGCAGCAACGCCGGGCTGAGCTGCGCCAGCGACAGGTGGCTGGCCGCGGAGTTGCGGCGAAAATACTCCACCGCCGGGTCGCTGCCGTCGTCGCAACGGCCCTTGAGCTGAAAGCCTGTCGGGTGCTGGTCATCGACCTCCACGTGGCTGCAGTCCAGCCCTTCCTGCTGCAGGGTGTCGAGCACGAAGCGGCCGAGCGAGTCGTTGCCCACCCGGCTCAACCAACGCACCCGAAAACCCAGGCGGGCAAGGCCGATGGCCACATTGCTGTCGGCGCCGGCAATGCGCTTGGTAAATGCCCCTACAGCCGCCAGGTCACCGACCTGCTCGGCAACGAACATGGCCATGGTTTCGCCAAAACACAGAACGTCATGCGTAGGCATGGCTCACCTCCTCGCTCATGGCGATGCGGGCCAGGTTGTTGACCTGGGCGCGGGTCAACGCCAGCAAGTCAGCGCCGGCCAGCGGGTACTCCACGGCGCGCATCAGCCCAGGGGTGAACTCGGCGAACAGTGCCTCCCAAGCCATCAGGTCGCGTGCCTGGGGCACAACGGCTACCAGGCGCCCGCTGGCTTCGCGCTGCACAGCCTTGCAATGCACATAGCGCACCCAGCGGCCAAGCGACTGGGCTGCCTGCGCGGCGGATTCACCCTGCCATTGCCAGTTGCCGATATCGAAGGTCATGCCCAGCGCCAGCCCCTGCTCCTCGCAGCGCTGGAAAAACTGCAGCAGCGGGGCGATGCGCCCGCCCTGCACGGTCTGGTCGTTCTCCACCAGCAACAGCGGGTCACCCGGGCGCAGGTGCGCTTGCAAGCCTGTCAGGTCGGCTGCGCCAGGGTAATGCCCCAACGACACCTTCAGCGCCACAGCGCCGAGTGCGCGGGCCAGCGCCAGCTTGGCGGGCAAGCGCGCGTCCAGCTGCCCTTCAGGCGTCCACAGCTCCAGTGGCGAGGAATACAGGCACTGCAACTGCAGCGCGGTGATTGCCGCCGACAGCGCGGTGGCATCCGGCGCCTCGTCGAACAGCTCTTCGCGCAGTTCGACACAGCGCACGCCGGCAGCGGCCAGCATTTCAAGGAAGCTCTCCTGGCCACGCTCCCGGACCAGGCTGGCACCGTAGCTGGAAAGGCTGATGGAAACGGGGTTCGCGTGCATTGTTCTTATCCTTATGAAACCGGTTTCATTTATAGGCTGCAGCAATGACCAGCGTCGTTGCCGGCCGTTGCTTCAGGCTCGTGATTGAGTGGAACCTCGGATGATCAACTCTGCTTCGAAGTCCAGGCGCCGGGGCGCCCCGCTCTCCCCGCGCAGGCGGTCGAGCAGGCAGTCGAAGGCGGCCACGCCGATGCGTTGGGTGGGTTGGGCGAGCGCGGTGATGCCGCTGCCAACCAGCGGGTACCAGTCCAGTTCGTCCAGCGCAATCAGGCCTACGTCCTGGAACAGGTTGCAACCAGCGTCGTGCAGTACACGGGTCACCGCCAGGGTGGCAACGCCGTTGAAGGTGAAGATGGCCTGCGGGCCATGGCCCTTGCTGGCGAGAAAGGCGTCAAGCCGGGCGGGCAACGCGTTGTCGATTTCCACCAGTTGTTGGCGCATGCCGGCGCGGCGGCTGATCGACGCGGTGAATGCCTGGGTGCGTTCCAGCCGGGAGCTGGTGCCGTCCAGCGGTTCGGTGACCGCCAGGATGTCGCGGTAGCCGCGCGCCTGCAAATGGTCCAGGGCCTGGCCGATGGCGTGGGCGTTATCCAACCCCACCAGGTCGACGTTCAGTTCTGGCAGTTGCCGGTCTACCAGGACCATGGGCATGTCACGCTGCAGGTTCAGCAGTTCGCCGGGGTGATGGCCGAGGGTGTTCACGATCAGGCCCTCGACGTTGTAAGACTGCAGGGCCGCCAGGTGATGGCGCTCTTGCTCGTCGTCGCGGTTGGTGTTGCACACCACGAGGCTGTAGCCGTGCTGGCGGCAGGCGGTTTCAACGCCGTGCATCACCGCCACTGAATAGGGGTTGAGGATGTCTGCCACCAGCATGCCGATCAAACGCGTCTGGCCACGCTTGAGGCCGCGGGCCATCTGGTTGGGCCGGTAGCCCAGGCGTTCGATGACTTCTTCAAGGCGCTTGGCGGTAGCTTCTGCCAGCAGTTGGCGATCGCCGCCGATGTAGCGCGACACGGTGGCCTTGGAGACGCCGGCAACGCGTGCGACCTCGCTGATGGTCACGCGCTCACGGGAATGGGCAGGCAGATCGGTCATTTCGGTCCCTTGTGATTATTGTCGGTGACGGTGAATGAAACCGGTTTCAATACATCAAAACCGCGCGCTTTCGTCACCTACCGTTCGTCGGGATTTTACAGGGGAGCCCCTTTTACGGAGCACCGAGTCATTCAATCTCCAGATCTGAAATCACTCTCTGTCGCTAATGACTTGCCGGGGGTCACCGGCAAGCCGACTCCCACAAAAGGGATAGCGCCAGTCCTATCGAATGGCCTTCACATCACTGGCCGAAACAGCGCTGCCCTGGTTACCCCAACTGGTGCGGATGAAGTTCACTACCTCAGCCACTTCCTGATCGCTCAAGCGCCAGCCGAACGCTGGCATGGTGAGGTTCGACGGCGCGGTATGGGTCGCCGGCACCGTGCCGCCTTCGAGCACCACATGAATCAGCGAGGTGGCATCGGCCGTCTGTACCACCGGATTGCCGGCCAGCGCCGGGAACACCCGGGTATAGCCCTGGCCATCGGTGCGGTGGCAGGCGGCGCAGTTGTCGATGTACACCGCCGCACCCGGCTTGCTGTCATCGCCATTCCACAAAGCCTGTGCCACTTGCTTGTCATACACATGCGGCTGGTCGTCCGGGTCGCTTGCCGGCAGCGTCTTGAGGTAGCGGGCAATGGCCGTCAGGTCGCCATCGCTCAAGTGCTGCATGCTGTGTTCGACCACATCGCTCATGCCGCCGAAAACGGCACTGCGGTCACTGCGGCCGGTTTTCAGAAACTGCACCAACTGCTCCTCGCTCCAGCTGCCCAGGCCATCCTTGTGGTCACCGCGCAAGTTCTTGGCGATCCAGCCTTCCAACGGCGCGCTGCCGGCAAGGAACTGCTCGCCATCGGCGGGGCTCAGGGCCTTTTCCTGCATGGTCAGGGCACGCGGGGTATGGCACGCGCCGCAATGGCCCAGGCCCTCCACCAGGTAGGCTCCGCGGCTGACCACGGGGTCTGCGCCGGCCGGCGCTTGCCAGGCTTTCACTTCTGGCGCGAACATGCCCCGCCAGATCGCCAGCGGCCAACGCATGCTCAAGGGCCAAGGGATGTCGGTGGCCTTGTTCGGCTGCGCCACCGGTTGCACGCCTTGCATGAAGTAGGCGTACAGCGCGCGCATGTCCTCGTCCGTGACCCGCGCATAGGACGGGTACGGCATGGCCGGGTACAGCGTGCTGCCGTCCTTGGCCACGCCCTTGCGCACGGCCAGGTCGAACTCTTTGAAACTGTACTGGCCGATGCCGGTGGCATCCGGGGTGATGTTGGTGGAGTACACGGTGCCGATAGGGGTTTGCATCGGCAGCCCACCGGCAAAAGGCTTGCCGCCCTTGGCGGTATGGCAGGCCACGCAGTCACCGGCACGGGCCAGGTACTCGCCCTTCTTCACCAGTGCATCGGTGGCTTCCTCAGCCTGGGCAGCCAGGCCCGTGCCCAACAGCAGGGTCGCGATCAACAGTCGTTTCATGCCATCGCTCCTCACGCCTGAACCAGCGGGCCGGGGTTTTTCAGGTACTGCTCGCGGATGGCCCGCGCCGACCAGTAAGTCAGTGCAGCCACCAGGCCGGTGGGGTTGTAACCCAGCCCTTGGGGGAACGCCGAAGCCCCCGGGACGAACACGTTGTGCACGTCCCAGCTTTGCAGGTAGCGGTTCAGGGCACTGGTTTTGGGGTCGGTGCCCATGATCGCGCCGCCGTTGAGGTGGGTGGTCTGGTAGTTGGCGGTATTGAAGTGCTCCTGGACCTTCTTGCCGAGCACAGCGATCGTTTTCGGGTTCATCGCCTGGGCGATCTTGCTTAGCTTGTCGACCATGAACTGGTTCATCTTGATGTCGTTTTCCTGCCAGTCGAAGGTCATGCGCAGCAGCGGCTGGCCGTAGGCGTCACGGTAGGTCGGGTCGAGGTCCAGGTAGTTGCCACGGTAAGACTGGTGCGCGCCGTGGGCGTCCATCGACACCTGGTGGGTGTAGTAATCGGCCGTGGCCTTCTTCCAGGCACTGCCCCACGCGGGCGTGCCAGGTGGGTTGGCAACACCGGCAATCGGCCGGCTGCCGGCCTGGTTGACCCACATCGGCGAGCCGCCGACGAAACCGTGCGGCCCATGGTCGAAGTTGTCGGCGTTGAAGTCGTCGATCGCCACACCGTTGCCACCGGCGCCGATGAAGTTGTTGGTGTAGGTGTCCTTGTCGAAGAACGCTTTCACCGTGCCCATGTTCTGGTAGGCGAAGTTGCGCCCCACGACCCCTTCGTTCTTGATCGGGTCATAGGGTTTGCCGATGCCCGACAGCAGCATCAGGCGCACGTTGTTGAACTGGAACGCGGCCAGGATGACGATGTCCGCCGGCTGCTCTACTTCCCGCCCCTGGGCATCGATGTAGGTCACGCCGGTAGCCTTGCGCTTGCTGTCGTCCAGGTTCACCCGCAGCACGTGGGCGTTGGCCCGCAGCTCGAAATGGGGCACCTGGCGCAGCGCCGGCAGGATGTTCACGTTGGGCGAGGCCTTGGAGTACATGTAGCAGACGTACCCGCTGCAGAAGCCGCAGAAGTTGCACGGCCCCATCTGTGCGCCATAAGGGTTGGTGTAGGGGCCCGAGGTGTTGGCCGAAGGCAGGTTGTAGGGCTTGTAGCCCAGGCTGGCGGCGGCCTTCTGGAACAGCTGCGCCGACACCACGTTCTTCTGCGACACCAGCGGGAAGGGGTTTGAGCGGTCCGGTGCATAGGGGTTGCCGCCCTTACCTTCGCCGACCACCTTACCGTTCACGGTCCAGGCCTGGCCCGAGGTGCCGAAGACCTTCTCGGCGAAGTCGAAGCAAGGTTCGAGCTCCTCGTAGCTCACGCCAAAGTCCTGGATGGTCATGTCTTCAGGGATGAAGCGTTTGCCGTAGCGCTCTTCGTAGTGGCTGCGCATGCGCAGTTCCATCGGGTCTACACGAAAATGCACGCCGGACCAGTGCAAGCCTGCGCCGCCCACGCCCTTGCCGGGCAGGAAGGCACCGAGCTGGCGGTTGGGCAGCGCGACATCGTGGACGCTGTGGCGGATGGTGACGGTTTCCTTGGAGACATCCACGAACAGCTTCTTGCGTACGCTGTAAGTCAGCTCATCGATGACCTGTGGGTAGCTGCCCTCGGGGTAGGTGTCCTGCATCGGCCCGCGCTCCAGCGCGACCACCTGCAGCCCGGCCTCGGTGAGTTCCTTGGCCATGATGGCGCCGGCCCAGCCGAAACCGACGATCACCGCATCGACCTTCTTCATTGCATTGGCCATGCCTTACGCCCTCTCGCCACGAATCGATACTGCCGGGAAGGGGTAAGGCTCGTTGCGCTCGGCCCAGTCCATGAAGTCTGCGCGGGCACCTGGGAAGCCGATTTGCGTCCAGCCGACCATGCCCTTGTTGCCACCGTGAATCGGGTCACAGAAGAACCCCTCGCGGGTGTTCTGCACCAGCAGGCTAAAAAACACCTTTGCCGGCAATTGGTCGAAAACGATCTCACCGGCTTCGATCTTGCCAAGAACCTTGTCTCGGGTAGCGCTATCTTGCTCGGCGAAAGTTTTGCCGCTGGCATTTTTGCACCAGGCGTCCGCAGCGGCGATGCCCAGGCGGTAGATTTGCTGTGGGCTCAGTTGCAGCTGGTAGCCAAGCTCCGGCGCGGCGTCGGCCTTGAACGGGCCTTGCATGTACCACTGGGCACCTGTGGCATAGGGGGTGTTCATCTGGCGGTCGATGAATTCGGCGGCGCCTGCTTCGAGTGCGCCGGGGCCCAGCTCGTCAGCGGGGATGATGCGCGACACCGCCGCCTGCACGAAGGCCCATTCCTCAGCGGTGAAGAACGTCGGCTGGTAATGGCCAGCGGGCGGTGTCGCGGGCACCTTCGGTTCGCGGGCCGGCTGGGCCAGCAGTTGGCCGGCACCCAGGCCGGTGCTGGTCGCCACGGTGACCACCGGAATCAGGGTCAACGTTTTGCGCAGGAAGTCCCGGCGCGGGTTGTCGGGGGCATGCTCAGGCATTGCGAGTCCTCATCAGCATTGGGCGGCCTTGGGTTGCGCCGTCTGGGTTTCGGTCAGGGAGAGGCCCTGATAAACCGCCTAATCTAGCTGGTTCGGAAACATTTTGAAACCGGTTTCATATCACTTGCATGGGCCGTAGCCACCCGCGCAGGCGCGCTTGCGCGGGAGGCCACCCAAAGCGAAGAACAAGCCATCCACCCACTGGAGCACACTTGTACTCCACCCATCAAAACTCGACCACATACCCCACAATCACCCGGTTTTCATCCGCCGCATCCGCAAAATTCGAGCGCATGCTCGCATTGCGCCAGCGCAGCGAAAGATTCTTCAGCGCCCCCGACTGCACCACATAGGTCACATCCGTTGTGCGCTCCCACTCCTCCCCTTCACCGCCCCGTGCAGCCAGCGCCCTGCCCTTGGCGCTGGCGATGCGCTGCGGGTCGACCTGATCGCCTTTCACATAGCGCACATTGAACGTGAGCCCAGGTATGCCCAGCGCGGCAAAGTTGTAGTCATAGCGCAACATCCAGGCGCGTTCGTTGGCCAGCGCAAAGGTGCTCACCTGCTGTTCGCTGAACAGATAAGTGTCGGTCCCGCCCACATAGGCGTAGGCCGTATCGCCACTGGCCTTCTGATACCCCCCGCTGAGGGTATGGCCGGTGAAGCTGTAACCAAACTGGGTGCTCAAGGTCTGGTTATCCACCTCACCGAGCAACGCCCTTCCCTGCTCCTGGGCATTGAACCAGCGCCATTCGGTGAAGGCTTCACCTGGCCCCACGCCAGTCCTGTACTTGAACCCGGCGTAATCCCGGCGGAACAGGTCATCCAGTTGGCTGCCGTGCAGGCTCAGGGTCAGGTTCTTGATCGGCTGATAATCGGCCCCCAGGTAATACAACCGGGTACTGCTCACTGTGGCCTAATAGGCGCCCTGCTGCGCCATCGCCGTCAGGTCTTCATAATCGGTGGAGTCACGCAGCTTGGTGGCATCTACCTGCAGTAACGTCAGCACCAGGTTGTCGAGGTCCTTGCTCACCAGTTGCGCGCCGTTGAACCATTGTGGGAACAAGCGGCTGTTGTTCGACGCGAGCAACGGCAACTGCGGGCTGAGCGCGCCCACCTGCAGCTCGGTCTGCGACAGCTTCGTCTTGAACGTGGCGACCGCCTTGCTGTAGCTGTCCGCCGCGCGCTTGTCGCTGCCCCGCGGCAGCAGCCCGGTGCCGCTGCGGTCCGGCGATGAATCGAGCTTTACGCCAAGCATCCCGACCGCATCCAGGCCAAACCCCAGCACACCCTGGGTGTAGCCGGACTGCCACTTGAGCATGAAGCCCTGGGCCCATTCGCCACGCCGGGATTGGCTGGCGGCCTCACCGTGAAAGTCGCGGTCAAAGTAGAAGTTGCGCAGCTCCAGGCTACCTTTGCCGTCCTCGACAAAGGCAGCCTGCGCGGGTGGCCACGCGCAGCAGAACGCCGCGAGCATCAGCGATGCCCGCACGGAGGTGGAAGTGATCATGAATGTGCCTTGTTCTTGTTGTTGTCGGGCAGGTTCAGGCCTTGGGGTTTTTGACGTAACGCATCACCACCAGGCAGGCGAGCAGGATCAGCGGCGCAATGGATAGCATGCCCATGTAGCTGCTACCGGTGAGGTCGTTGATCTGCCCCACCATCACCGGCGCCACGATGCCGCTGAGTTGCCCCACAGAGTTGATCGCCGCCGTGCCGGTGGCGATCGCCAGGCCCGAGAACGTGGACTGCGGGATGGTCCAGAAGATCGGAATGGCGATGAATGTACCTGCCGTGGCCAGTACCAGCGCCGCCATCATCGCCCAGGACGAGTCCGAGAACAGGCACGCCAGCAAGTAGCCGGCCGCGGCCGCCAGCAGGCAATAGACCAGGTAGCGCTTGCGCTCGCCGGTGCGGTCCGAGCGCCGGGTCAGCAGCACCATGCCGACACAGGCTACCGCGTACGGCAGCGCAGACAGCACGCCGACCCACAGCATGTCCTGCACACCCGAGGACTTGATCAGGTGCGGCATCCAGAAGTTCAGGCCATAGGACGCGGATTTCACCACGTAATAGATGAACGCCATGATCGCCACTTCGCGGGTCAGCAGTACCCGCCACAACGACCCCAGCACCGGTTTCTGCGCGCGTTGGTCCTGCGCCAGGTTTTCCACCAGCAGGTCTTTTTCTGCACGGCTCAACCAGCGGGCCGACTCGATATCACGGTCGAGCTTGTACAGCACCACGATACCCAGCACTACGCATGGCAGGCCCGACATCAAAAACAGCCAGTGCCAACCGGCCAGGCCAAGCACGCCGTCCATGGTCCCCAGCAAGAAACCCGCTGCCGGCCCACCCATCGCACCGGCCAGAGGCCCTGCGAGGAACCACAGGCCATTCATCTTCGCCAGGTGTCTACGCGGGAACCAGCACGCCAGGTAGAACAGGATCGCCGGCCCGAAACCGGCCTCCATCACACCGATCAGAAAGCGCAGGAAGTACAACGTGTACTGTGTGTAGGCGAACACCAGCGCGGCGGTGGCCAGCCCCCAGGACACCATGATCCGGCAGATCCACGCCGGCGCCCCGTAGCGTTTCAGGCCCAGGCTGCTCGGCACTTCGAACAATACGTAGCCAATGAAGAACATGCTCGCGGCCAGGCCATAGGCAGCGTCGCTCAGGCCAAGCTCAGCCTGCATCTGGGCTTTGGCGAAGCTGATGTTGATGCGGTCGAAGTAGGAAAACAGGAAACAGATGATGGCCAGCGGCATGATGCGCCAGGCCACGCGGCGGTACAGCAGCAGTTCATTGATGTGGCTGTCATTGCGCTCGCGCGCCAGAACACCGGTCAAGGCAACCATGATGGATCTCCGTTCTTGTAATTATTGGAGAGCGGCGGCGCCCTTATGGGCGCCACTGAAGGGCTGTTAGCCAATGCGCACAAGCTTTTCCTTGTAGGCGGCCCCTTTGCGAAGGTAATCGGCTGCGTTGGCATGCATGTGGGCGATAGCGTCAGGCGTCAGCTCGCGCACCACCTTGGCCGGTGCGCCGAGGATCAGGGAATTGTCGGGGAAGACCTTGCCTTCGGTAACGATGGCGCCCGCGCCCACCAGGCAGTTGCGGCCGATGACCGCGCCATTGAGTACCACCGCCTGAATGCCGATCAGTGCGCCATCAGCGACCGTGCAGCCATGCAGCATCGCCTGGTGGCCAATGGTGACGCCATTGCCCACGGTCAGTGCGAAGCCTGGGTCGGCATGCAGCACCGCGCCTTCCTGAACATTGCTGTGCTGGCCAATGCGGATTGCAGCGTTGTCGCCGCGCAGCACCGCCTGCGGCCAGACACTGGCACCCTGCTCCAGGGTGACGTCGCCTATCACCGTGGCCTGTTCGGCGACGAAGGTTTCTGGGTGTAGGTTGGGAGTGAGTGTGTCGTAGCGATAGATAGCCATCCTTAGCACCCCTGCTCGTCAGTCTTGAGAACGCCCGCTGCGCACAGCTGGGCGATGTGTTGGTCGCTGTAGCCCAGCTCGCGCATGACCTTGTGCGTGTGCTCGCCAATGCGCGGGATCGAGCGGCGCGGTTGCAGGCGCTGGCCATCGAGCGACAGCGGCAGCAACGGCATCGGCGTGCTGCTGCCGTCTTCCAGGACCAGCTCGGCCATGCCGCCGCTTTCTAGCAGGTGCGCATCATCGAACAGTTCTTCAGGGCGCCGGATGGGCGCGAACGGGATGCCGTTGGCCTCCAGCTCAGCCGCCAGTTGCTGGGCATCGAGGTTGGCGAACACCTCAGCCAGGTGCGCCAGCAAGCGTGGGCGCTGCAGCACCCGGTCATTGTTGGTGGCCAGCGTCGGGTCATCCCGCAATGCGCTCTGGCCCAGCAGCTGGCACAGCGCGTTCCACTGCCCTTCCCCGGTCGCGGCCACGAACATCTGCTCGCCCCCGGCAAAGGTGAACACGTCGTAGATGGCCCAGGCGCTGATGCGGTTGGGCATGGGCGCTGCGGCCTCCCCGGTCACCACATACTGCTGCATGTGCTGGGCGGCCAGCAGTACGCAGTTCTCGTACAGCGCACTTTGTACCTCGCGGCCGCTGCCGGTGCTGTTGCGCTCGTTCAGCGCGGCGAGCACACCGATGGCGCCGAACATGCCGCCCATGATGTCGTTCACCGAACTGCCCGCGCGCAAGGGCCGGCCCACCGGGCCGGTCATGTAGGCAAGGCCCGCCATCATCTGCACCACTTCGTCCAGCGCCAGGCGGTTGTCGTAAGGGCCACTGAGGAAGCCCTTGTGCGAGGCGTAGACCAGCCGGGGGTTGCGCTGGCGCAGCGCGGCGTAGTCGAAACCAAGCTTGTGCATGCGCCCGGGTTTGAAGTTCTCGATGAACACGTCGGCCGTGTCGATCAGCTCCAGCACGGCTTCGCGGCCCTGGGGCGTTTCGACGTCAACGGCGATGCATTGCTTGTTGCGGTTGAAGGTGCGGAAAAAACCCGCCCCCGCACCCAGCAACCGGCGCGTGCCGTCACCGCGGGTAGGCTCGATCTTGATCACTTCGGCGCCAAGGTCACCGAGGATCATGCCGCAGGTGGGGCCCATGACCATGTGCGAAATCTCGACGACACGGATGCCATCCAAGGGGAGTCTGGACATTGCTGTATCCCTTAATAGTTGAGTGGCAGCCCGGCACGGGCGATAGCGCCGTAGAGCGGCTCTTCGGGCAAGGCGTCACGCAGCACCTGGCGTGAGTCGATCAGCGCCTGCAGGTCGATGCCGGTGTCCAGGCCCATGCTCTGCAGCATGAACACCAGGTCCTCGGTGACGGTATTGCCGGAGGCGCCCGGTGCGAACGGGCAACCGCCAAGCCCCGCCAGCGAAGCGTCCAGCTCGCGGATGCCCTGCTGCACGGCGACCAGGCTGTTGGCCAAGGCCAGGCCACGGGTGTCATGAAAATGCGCGGCGCGCAGCCGCTCGCCGGCGATGGCGCGTACGGCCTGGATCACCGTCGCGACCTGGCCGGGGTTGGCGTAACCGGTGGTGTCGCCCAGCGAAACCAGGTCGCAACCGACCTCGATCACCTGGCGGGTCAAGGCGCACAGGTCGCTCAGCGGCACGTCACCCTGGCGGGTGCAGCCAAAGGCCACCGACATGCCGGCGATCATCTGCACCTCATGCCGGCCCGTCTCGTTGCGCAACTGGCACATGCGCCCCAGCTCCTCGACCATCTCCTGGGGCGTACGGCGGACGTTGGCCAGGCTGTGGGCAGTGCTAACCGACACCGGCGCCACGATACGCTGCGCGCCAGACTCCAGCGCATCCAGGGCGCCGCGCAGGTTGGGGGCCAGGACCGTGACCAGCAAATCGGGGTATGTCAGGGCGTGGGCGACCACCTGTTTGGCGTCGGCCATCTGAGGCAGCAGCCTGGCCGGCACGAACGAGGCGACTTCCATATGGCGTACGCCGGCGGCGTAGGCGCTGTCGATCCATCGCAGCTTCGCGGCGGTCGGCATGACCGTTTGCAGGCTCTGCAGGCCATCACGCAGGCCGACTTCGTTGATTGTTATTGTTGTCATCAGGGGTTCTCTGTCTGAAGCGTGCAGCCAGACTACGAGCACCACGGCAGGCAGAAAAGACGTGTTTCACGGGCTGATCCATCGCCAGCCACGATGGATATCAGGGCAGGCTTTGCCTGGCTGGGGCGCGCAACAACAGGTGGTCCAGCAAGCGCCGCGCCGACAGCGACAGCGAATGCCGGTCGCGCATGCAGATGACGAATTCACCCAGCGCCCAGTCATCGGTCAGCGGGATCACGCGCAAATCGAACAGCGGCGCATAGCGCGCCACGGCCTCCTGTGGGAACACCGCCAGGCCCAGGCCGAACTGCACCAGCCGGTACGCGGCGTCGAACGACGACACATAGGAGCGAAAACGCAGTTCTTTGCCGGTTGCCTCGGCGCTCTTGCGCATGAAATTGTTCAACGTGGCGAATGCCGAAAGGCCCAGGTGCTCGTAGCCCAGGGTTTCGGCAAAGGCAATGTGCATGAGGACGTGCGCAATACACCACGCATCAAGGCCGTCACCGACTTTTTGCAGCAACAGGTCAAGCCCCTGCTGCGCTTGTGAATTTCTGCAGAGCTCGCCTGCAGCGATACGGGATTTCCGCAGGGCCATAGCCCCGCTAAGCTTCACCCATCGCAAACGACCACGAGGAGAAGCGGATGCAGTACGTCAAGTTGGGCAACACCGGCCTGGATGTTTCGAAACTGTGCCTGGGCTGCATGACCTTCGGCGAGCCGGGCGCCGGCACCCACCCCTGGACCCTCGGCGAAGACGACAGCCGCCCGATCATCCGCCACGCCGTGGAGCAAGGCATCAACTTCTTCGACACCGCCAACAGCTACTCGGCCGGCACCTCGGAGCTGATCCTGGGCAAGCTGCTGAAGGCGTTCACCCGCCGCGAAGAAACCGTGATCGCCACCAAGGTGTTCTTCCCGGCCAACATGTGGGAAGGCAGCACCCGGCCCAACGAACAAGGCCTGTCACGCAAGGCGATCATGGCCAATATCGACGCCAGCCTCACCCGCCTTGGCACCGACTATGTAGACCTCTACCAGATCCACCGCTGGGACTACCACACGCCCATCGAGGAGACCATGGAAGCGCTGCACGATGTGGTCAAAGCCGGCAAGGCGCGCTACATCGGCGCCTCCTCGATGTATGCCTGGCAGTTCGCCAAAGCCCAGCAGGTGGCAGCCAGCAATGGCTGGAGCCGCTTCGTGTCGATGCAGAACTACCTCAACCTGATCTACCGCGAGGAGGAGCGGGAAATGATCCCGCTGTGCCTGGACCAGGGCGTGGGCCTGATGCCTTGGAGCCCGATGGCCCGCGGCCGCCTGACCCGCCCCCATGGCCAGCAGACCGCGCGTACCCGTACCGACATTTCCGGCCAGTCGTTCTATGAAAGAACTGAAGTGGAAGACGGTCGGGTGATCGATGTGGTCGAACAGATAGCCGGCGAACGTGGCGTGCCCATGGCGCAGGTGGCGCTGGCCTGGGTCCTGGGCAAGCGAGGGGTTTCGGCGCCGATCGTAGGGGCATCTAAGGTGGCGCACCTCGACGATGCGATTGGCGCGCTGCAGTTCGAGCTCAGCGCTGAGGAAGTGGAGCGCCTGCAAGCCCCGTATGTGCCACATGCGGTGACGGGCTTCAAGTAGGCCGGTGAAATCCCTCCTGTGGCAATCCGATGCCCGCACAGCACTGCGCTGCCAGTGCGGGCCTCAGTAACCCGTCATCTCCAGATACCCACGGCCCTTCTCGCCCACACGTACCGGGCCCTCCCAATAAGGGAAGCGTGTGCCCATCCAGGCTTTGGGCTCTAGCGCATCCACCTCGACATCCACCTGCACCGCTGGCACTTTCACCCGCCAGCGGGTGGGCACCTGTTTGCCATTGTCTTGCCGCGTCCAGGCCAGCGGTGCCAATTCGATCTGCCCGCCCTGCAGCGCCCGTACCTGCCCCTGGGCATCGACCCAGGTGCCCGCGCGGTAAGGCGGCCCTTGATCCTCGCGTACCTGGAACAGCATCAGCTTGGCGCCCGTAGCCAGGTGCAGGGAAAACCAGTCCCAGCCACTTTGCCCGGCGGCCAACGGCTGGCTGCTCCATTCCCGGTCAAGCCAGGCCTGCCCTGTGACGGCGACACGCTGCCCCGCTCGCTCGACCTCTCCGCTGACCCTGTAGAACGGCTGACTGTAGTAGTACGACGCCTGGCCCTTGCCGGATTTTTCGCTGTAGCCCTGCACCCCGTGCAACAGCAGCGGCTGATCGCTGGTGAGGGCCAGGTCATAACCAAACCCCTCCCCGCTGGCACGCATCTGCAGGCGCTCGACACCGGGCTTGCCCAGCAGCGACCAATCGTTGATCCACGCCCGGAACGGTTGCGCCTCGACGCCAGCCTGGCCGATGCCACCGCGCGCCAGGGTTTCACTGACCTGATGGCCGCCCGGGCCGGTCAGCGCGGCGTGGCCCATCCACAGGTTGGGGCTGTTCCAGTTCCAGGTCTCAGGCCCGGGCCGCAAGGCCGAGCGGAACAACGTCCATTGCACGCCCCAGTCACGGCCCTGGGCATCGCGCAGGTTGGCGGTGACGTACCACCATTCGATACGAAAGCCCTCGTGCGCGCCATGGTCACGGGGGAATGCCAGCGCATGCCCCGGTACCACCTGGCTGAACGCCGCCGCATCCTCACCCAGGCCCGCAAAGCTCTTGGGTGCTGGCGCAGGCGGGTCGCAGCCGGCCAGCAGCAGGCATGCCATCAACAGCCACGTTTCAGCTTTCATCGGCAAATTGCCTCAACAGTGCGCTTGGCTGGCTGCGTGCCAGCTGCCATAACGGCCAGGCGCTGGCCAGCAGGCTGGTCAACAGACCCAATACGGCCAGTTGCACCAGCTGCCCGGTAAATACATGCCAAGGCAGCCGCCACCCGAACGCCTGCACGTTCACCACCGCCACCAGGCACCAGGCCAGCAGCAGGCCCAGGGGTATCGCCAGCAGCACGGTGAAGCAACTGAGCATCAGCGTTTGCCCCAGGCTTAGCCAGGCCAGCCAGCGCCGTGGCACACCCAACGCCCACAACGGCGCCAACTGCCCCAGGCGGCGCTGGCTCAAGGTCAGCTGGCTGATGAACAACGCAACGCCGGCAACCCCTAGCGTCAGGCTGTTCAATGCCGCGGTGACCGCGAAGGTGCGGCTGAACACCTCGCTCGACCAGGCCTTGAGGCGGGCCTGCTCCACCACCTGATTGTCATCCAGGGCATAGCGTCGTTGCAGTTCATCCTTCAGCGCAGCTACCCGTTCAGGCGGTACCAGCAGGCTCAAGCCGGCCAGGCTGGCCGCTGGTGCATGCCTGCGCAACCAGTCAGCGTTGACCAGCACATGGCCTTTGGGGTTGCCATAGTCGGCATAAATGCCCACCACGGCCATGGCCTGCGGTGGCTCGCCAGGCAACTGCAGGGCCTGCCCTACAGCCAGGCCAAGGCGACGGGCCAGCTGCTCGCTGAGCATCGCGCCACGGCCGTCGGCCAGCGCCTGCCAGGCGCCCGGCGCCTGCTGCAGCAATGGCCAGTGCTGACGGTAAAAGCGGTGATCATCCACCCCCTGTACCTGCACCGGCCACTGCTGCAGGCGCCAGTCCACCCGCCAGCTGGGCAGCACCGCGCTGACGGTACCGTCTGCCCGCAAGCGCGCGTAGATCTGCTGCGCCTGCGCGCTGTCGCGGGGCGTGACGTACACATCGGCGGCCAGGCGCTGGTCCAGCCAGCCGATGAAGGTGCGGCGAAAGCCTTCGGTCATGCCGCCGACCCCGACACTGGCGGCCAAGGCCAGCAACAGCGCCATCAGTGCCAGGCTCAAGGCCGGCAGTTGCTGACGGCTGTCGGCAACGAACCACTGCGCCAGCGGGCGCTTGCACACCCGCGCCAGGCCGCCGAGCAAAAGCGCCAGCAACCCCGGCAACAACAGCGCCGCCGCCAGCAGCAAAGCGGCCAGCATGCCGAACGCACTGGGCAGCCCCTGACCCAGGTAGCCGCAGCCCGCCGCTACCATCAGCAGCACGGCGCCAGCGCCACCCTGGCGCCGCAACCAAGGCACTTGCGCCAGGCGCCAGGCCTGGGGCTGCGCCAAGGCCAGCAATGGCAGGCGCGCCGCACGCAGCAGGCTGTCGAGCCCCGCCAGCAGCGCGCCGAACAAGCTGACGGCAATGCCTGCCAGCCACCAGTGCGCCGGCAAGTGCAATTGCCCTGCCACCTGGGCCCCATAAAGCCCGCGCAGGCTGGAGGCGAAATCAGGCAGCATCAGCGCGGCCAGCAGGTAGCCTGCAGCCACGCCCGCCACACCACCCAACAGCGCAAACAACCCCAGCTCCAAGGCGAGCGCTGTCAACAGCACCTTCAGGCTCACACCGCATGCGCGCAAGGTGCGGATCAACCCGCGGCGCTGCTCCAGCGCCAGGCCGATCGCAGCATGGGCAATGAATAACCCCACCACGAAGGCCAGCAGGCCGAGGGCGGCGAGGTTCAGGTGAAAGCTGGCGGTCAGCCGCTGCAGGTCGGCATCGTCGCCGGGCGGCTGCAGCTTCAGGCTGGCCGCGATGTCACTCGGCAGTGGCCGGTCACTGTCGCTGAGCAGCCACGACAATTGCCCGGCGGCATCGAGCAAGGCCTGCGCCTGGCCGATGTCGACCACCACTACACCCGGTGCCAGCTGCGCGTGCAAGGTAAGCGGCGGCAGTACCTGCCCATCCACCGTGCTGACCTGATCGCCGGGCTGGCGGCCCAGCTGGCGCAGCGTGTCCGGGCCTACCCACGCTTGCCCCGGCGTGCCCACGAACGCCTGCACGTCAAAATTCTGCACATCGGCACCGGCCACGGCCATGCCCGGCAACAGGCCAAGCGGCTCGATGCCGATCAGCCGCAACGCGACCTGCTGCTGCCCCGCCAGGCGCAGGCGCCCTTCCAGCACGGGCGTCACCGGCCAGCCCAGCCTGCGCAATTGCACATACAACGCCTGGTCGAAACGCTGCCCCGAGCGTGCTACCAGTTGTGGGCGGGCAGGCCCGGCGAGCACTGCACTGGCTTGTGCGTAGTCGTTACGGGCCTGGGTGTTGAGCGCCTGAACGCCGCTCCACAGCGCCGTGGCCAGCCACAGCCCGGTGAAGATGCTGATGCACTGCAGCCGGTGGCGCCACCAATGGCTGCACAGGGCCTGCAAGGTGATCCGCAAACTGTTCATCACCCCTGCACCCGGCCCATCTGCAGCATGCAGCGGCGCTGCAGCCTGGCGGCCAGGCGCTGGCTGTGGGTCACCATCAGCACGCTGCTACCCGCCTCGTTGACCAGTTGCAGCAGCAGCGTCAACACTTCATCGCTGCTGGCCTCGTCAAGGCTGCCGGTGGGCTCGTCAGCCAGCAGCAGTAACGGCCGGCTGGCCAGCGCGCGGCCGATGGCAACACGCTGCTGCTGCCCGCCGGACAGTTGCTCCGGGTAACGTTGCAGCAGTGGGGCCAGCCCCAACCGGCTGGCCAAGTGGGTCACCCAGGCCGGGTCATGGCGCCCCGCCAGGCGCGCTTGGAAGGCCAGGTTGGCCGCCACGTCCAGGCTGCTGATGAGGTTGTACTGCTGGAACACCAGGCCGATGCTCTCGCGCCGCCAGCGTGCCAAGGCAGCTTCGCCGCGGTTGTCCAGTGGTTGGCCATCGATCAGGATGCGCCCGCTGTCGGCGCGGTCCAGGCCTGCCAGCAGGTGCAGCAAGGTGCTCTTGCCGCTGCCCGACTCGCCCATCAGGGCCAGGCTGCTGCCACGGTCCAGCGACAGGTCCACCCCGCGCAGCACCTCCAGAGGGCCTTGGGCGGTGGCGAATGACTTGCGCAGGTTTTCGACGACCAACATTAGCTTGGGACCTTGTTTGGGGGGCAACAGTAGGCATAGCTGCAAACGCCGCTTTGGGGCAACTGTTTGCACTGTTTTCACTGGCCTCATCGCCGGCAAGCCGGCTCCCACAGGGATCTGGGCTGTCTTCAGGAATCTGGACACCAATCCAATGCCCTGGGCAGTCCAGGTACAGCACAGAGCTCAAGCACTGCGCGGTCCCTGTGGGAGCCGGCTTGCCGGCGATGAGGCCGGAACAGCCGCCTCAATTCAGCAACGCGTGCTGTACCTGCCCCACCGTCGCCGCCAAGCTGTTCAGGTGCAAGCTCTGCACCCGCTCCACCGGTGCCAGGTCCAGCGGCCAGTGCAGCGCTATGCTGCCCACCAGCCGCCCCTCCACCCGCACCGGCAGGGCAATCGCCCGGATCAGGAACGGCAAGCGCACCGGGTATTCCCAGAACCCTTCGGTGCGCTGGCCAAAGCCGTTGTGCCCATCAGCCTCGATATCGCGCAACAGCGCCTCATCGCGCACCCGCTCATGCGCCGCCAAGCGCTGTACCTCATCCGCCGCCAGCTCCTTCAGGCACGCCCGGCCCATGGCCGAGTGAAACAAGCTGGCATGGTGCCCAACGAGCTGGCAGGTGTGCGGGTAGCGTTTGCGCAGCACCTGCGCAATGGCGCTTTCCATCACCTCCAGCCGTTCGCCGTCAAAAGAAGAAAGGTCCGCCACCAGCCCGGTGCGCTCGCTCAGCTCCAACAGCAGCGGCGCGGCGCGTTCCACCAGTGTGCGCTTGAAGCGCAGCTGGCGGTCGCCAAACAGGCGCCGGGCACACAAGCGGTAGCGGCGGTCGCTCAGGCCACGGTAGACCCAGCCCTGCTCCTGCAAGGTGGCGAGCATGCGCGATACCGTGGCTTTGGGCAGTGCCGTCAGGTAATGCAGCTCTTCGAGCCCCAGCGCGTGGTGCTCACCAAGCAGTTCGACAATCGCCAGTGCCCGCTCCACCGAGCGCACGCCCCCGCTGTCTGCGGTAATACCCATGGGTTCGACCTCCGTGTCTGTGCGTGGATGGTCATCATGCCCAGCAAGATACGGGCCTGCCCAGGGCTTTCAGCGCACCTGCAGGCACCCAGGCGGCTGCCGCGCTACCCAGCGGGTCAGTTGTTCATGGGCATAGGCCAGTTGCAGCACGGCATGGTCCGCCTGGGCCGGGCCTATGATCTGCAGGCCCATCGGCAGCCCGGCGGCGTTGAACCCCACCGGCACGCTCATGCTCGGCAGGCCGGCCAAAGTCGGGCCAATCACCACCTCCATCCAGCGGTGGTAGGTGTCCATCGCCTGCCCACCAACCACCTTGGGCCACGGCTGGGCTGCATCGAAAGGGAACACTTGGGCAGCCGGCAACAGCAAATAATCGTAACGCTCGAACAACTTGCCCAACGCCACGTACCACGCGCTGCGGTCCAGCGAAGCCTGGTAGACGTCCGCCGCGGTCAGGCGCAGGCCGCCCTCCACTTCCCACTGCGCCTCAGGCTTGAGCTGTGCACGCTTGCCTGGGTCGGCATACGCCGCGCCCAGGTTGCCGTGCACCAGGAAGTGGCGAAGGGTGAGCCAGCATTGCCATAAACGCCCCGGGTCAAACCCTGGCTGGCACGCCTCGACCTCGCAGCCCAGCTCGGCGAAGTCTGCCAATGCTGCCTGACACAGGTCCATCACCCCCTCGTCCATCGGCAGGTAGCCGTCGAAGTTGCCCAGCCAGCCCACCCGCACCCCTTTGAAATCGCGCTGCAACCCGGCGGCAAAGTCACGCGGGCCGTCACTGAGCGACAGCGGCGCGCGCGGGTCGTGCCCGGCCTGCACCGACAGCAACCGCGCCACGTCCGTCACCGTGCGCCCCATCGGCCCCTCGGTGGCCAGCTGCTGCACGAACAGCTCCGGCGTTGGCCCGTAAGGCACCCGCCCTTGCGAAGGGCGCAGGCCGAACACGTTGTTGAACGCGGCCGGGTTGCGCAGCGAGCCCATCATGTCGCTGCCGTCAGCCACCGGCAGCAGGCGCATGGCCAACGCCGCCGCGGCGCCGCCACTGCTGCCGCCGGCCACACGGCGGTGGTCATAGGCATTGGTGGTGGTACCGAACAACGTGTTGTAGCTCTGCGAGCCGAGGCCGAATTCCGGCACATTGCTTTTGCCGACAAAGATCGCCCCGCTCGCCCGCACCCGCGCCACGCTGATGGCGTCATGCGCCGGCACTTGCTCAGCAAACAGCGGCGAGCCAAGCGTCGTGCGCAGCCCCGCCGTGGCCGCCAGGTCCTTGACCGCCTGCGGCATACCATGCATCCAGCCGCGCGACTGGCCAGCGGCCAGCTCGCGGTCACGCACCTCGCCCTCGGCCAGCAGCACCGCGCCCTCGCGCAGCGACACCAGCGCATTGACCTGTGGGTTGAAGCGCTCGATATGGCCCAGGTAGGCCTGCATCACTTCACGGCACGACACCTGGCGCGCGTGGATCGCCTCGGACAACGCCTGGGCATCCAGGGCAACGATCGGATCGATGGCTAACGGGTTCACGGTTTCACTCCAAGGTTGAAAGCGGCAGCTTTGCCAGCGCGGGGGGCTTCTTTCAGGCAGTAGGTGCCCAGCAGCGTCAACAAGCAAGCGAACAGCACATAGAACGACGGCGCCACCGGGGTGCCGAGCACCTTGCTCAGCCACGTGACGATCAACGGCGCGAAGCCGCCGAACACCATCACCGCCACGTTATAGGCCACCGACACCCCGGTGGAACGCACCTCGATCGGGAACTGCTCGGCCAAGGCGGTGGGCGCCGGGCCGAAGAAGCCGCCGATGGCGGTACACAGCAGCAGTTGCATCACCAGCAGGCGTTCGATCGACGGCGCTGCGGCTACCCACACGTACAGCGGGTACACCATCACGAAAAATGCCAAGGTAAAGGCCATCAGCACCGGGCGCCGGCCAAGCCGGTCCGACAGCGCTCCGGCCAGGGGGATGACCACGGTCATCAGGCCCACGGCCAGCATCTGCACCAGCAGCACCTGGTCCAGTGGCAGGCCAAGGTTTTTGTGGGCGAAGGTGGGCATGTTCACCAGCACCACGTAGAACGACACGGTCGCCCCACAGGCCAGCCCCATCGACACCAGCAAGCTGCGCCGATGCTCGCGCAGCACCTGCCACAAGCTCGGCGCCTTGCCCTTGGCCTGCTTGCGCGCTTCGAGGAACGCCTCGGGCTCTTCCATGTGCTTGCGAATCCACAGCCCCACCGGCCCGATCAGCAAGCCGATCACGAACGGGATCCTCCAGCCCCAGCTGTCCAACGCCTCGGGTGTGCACAAGTGGGTCACCAGCGCGACCATGGCCGCGCCCGAAAACACCGCCAGGCACTGCCCCACCAGTTGCCACGAACCATACAACCCCTTGCGGTGGGCCGGTGCGCTTTCTACCAGAAACGCCGTGGCACTGGCGTACTCCCCGCCCGTGGCAAAGCCCTGCAGCATGCGCGCCACCACGATCAACAGCGGCGCGCCCATGCCAATGGCCAGGTAGCTGGGCGCAAAGGCGATCATGGCGATGGACACGGTCATCAGGCGGATGATCAGTTGCATCGCCGCCTTGCGCCCCTTGCGGTCGGAATAGATACCCAGCAGCACCCCGCCCACCGGCCGCATGAAAAAGCCCACGCCGAAGGTGGCCAAGGCCATCAGTAGCGAGGCGTACTCGTCGTCGGAGGGGAAGAACTGACGGGCGATGATGCTGGCCAGAAAGCCGTACACGATAAAGTCATACCACTCCAGGGCGTTACCGATGACCGCCGCGACCACTTGCCGGGTACGCGACGCGCCTGTGTGTGAAGTCTGCATGCGGGACACTCCATCAATCTGTTGGCCAGAAACGGCGGCGAACGGCGAGCTGCAAGCTGCAAGCTGCAAGCTGCAAGCTGCAAGCAGAAGCGGGCCATGCGCGGCCTTTACTTGCAGCTTGAAGCTCGAAGCTTGAAGCTGCCTAGTTGAGCCAGCGCTCGGTGAGGGCGCCCCAGTAGGCGGCACCGGTCAGCAGGATGTCGTCGTTGAAGTCGTAGGCAGGGTTGTGCACCATCGGGCGCTGTACGCCGTTGCCGATGAACAGATAGGCGCCGGGGCAGCGTTGCAGCATCCAGGCGAAGTCTTCGCTGCCCATCAGCTTGCGGGTGTTGCCATCCACCGCCTCGGCGCCGAGCAGCTCGACGCCGACCTGGTGGGCAAAGGCGTTTTCGTCGGGGTGGTTGACCAGCACCGGGTACGCCGGGCGGTGTTCGATGCGGGCGCTGCAGCCATAGCTTTGGGCCTGGCTGCCGATGATCGCCTGCACCCGCTCCAGGGTCTGCGCCCGCACCTCGGCGTTCAGCGCACGCAAGCTCAACCGCAGCAGCGCCTGCTGCGGGATCACGTTGGCCGCCTCGCCTGCCTGCAGGGCGCCCACGGTTACCACCGCCGCCTCCTGCGCATCGATATTGCGCGCCACCACGGTTTGCAGCGCCATCACCACACTGGCTGCCGCCACCAATGGGTCGACCGTCAGGTGCGGCATCGAGCCATGCCCGCCGACGCCTTCGATAGTCACGGTCAGCAGGTCCTGCGAAGCCATCATCGGCCCTTCACGAAAACCCAGGTGCCCGGCCGGCAGCCCCGGCATGTTGTGCATACCGAACAGCGCATCACACGGGAAGCGCTCCAGCAGCCCATCGGCCAGCATCGCCTCGGCCCCGCCCTGGCCCTCCTCGGCCGGCTGGAAGATCAGCGTCAGCGTGCCGTCGAACTGGCGCGTGGCCGCCAGGTAGCGAGCCGCGCCGAGCAGCATGGTGGTGTGGCCGTCATGGCCGCAGGCGTGCATGCAGCCCTGGTGGCGGCTGGTGTATTCAGCGCCGGTGGTTTCTACGATGGGCAGTGCGTCCATATCGGCACGCAGGCCCAGTTTGCGTGAGCTGCTCCCATTGCGTAGCACGCCAACCACACCGGTTTTGCCGATGCCGGTGTGCACTTCGTAGCCCCAGTCTTGGAGCAGTTGCGCGACCAGGGCCGCAGTGCGGCTTTCTTCGAAACCGAGTTCGGGGTGGGCATGGATATCGTGGCGGATGGCGCGCAGGTCGCTGGCCACGTCGGTGAGCCAGGCCAGGATGTGCTGGTGCTGCTGCATGGGGAATCTCCTCGCGCGGGTGGGTCCCGTTCTTGTTGTTCGCTTTGAGGTCACGACGGTTGAGGCAGGTCGTGGTTGCGAACAGATAAGCGCGAGTGGGGCGGGAGCACAATTGAATGTGGTTTCACGTGGTGGAACATCACGGTGGCGGGGCTGTTTTCCTACGGAAAACGGCTGAAAGGATCAGATTAATTCCCTTTGTTGTAGTCCATTTCCCAAAGATAATGCGTGCGCCTGTTTTTCGTTGCATGCGCTAAACGTGGGTCATAGTCTCGGCCGGTCGCTGCCAATCGGCGATACGGTTTTGACAGACCGTGAGTCACTGAGAGCATGTGCAATGCCTGTTATGGCAGCTGTACGTGGGGCACCTCTGTGTGCGCCGGGATTCTCAGTGCCCTCGGTCTGTCAACCCACGAACAGCTGCCACCCTTTCCGTTTGACAGCGGATTTGCGGCAGCCCTGCAGGCACTGAGAGGGTTTTATGCTGAAGATAGTCCCCGACCCACCCCACACTCCCCACACCCTGGAAGACACACTCATGATGGCTGCGGACTACGCACTCTGTGCCGAGGCCGTCGCCCAGCAGGCGATGATGATGCACCCCAAATCGCCCTGCTCATTGTTGATCATGACCTCCATGCACGAGCTCGAAACCTTGCGCAAGCTGCTTGAGGTGGCCTTGGTGCAAGTGCAAATGCCGACAGAGCCGAGAACGCTGCACTAAGCCGCATCATGTCAGGCCTGTTCTGGCGCTTTCGAAGGCTAACCACTCGCACGGCGCCGCCCCTGAGGTTGTAGACGACCCTTAGGCGCGTGGTGAACCCGTGTGGGCCCGGCTTGCCGGCGAAAGGGCCAGCCCAGGCACCCGCATTTTCAGGGAGCTAACCAATGCCAAAAGACGGCACAAACGAATACACCACACCCGGCAAAACCATGTTCTACCAGGCAGAGGGCCAAACCCGCCCGCTGTTCTGCATCGCCCCAGGTATCCCCTGCCAGGATGCCAGGGAGCAAGCCTCGGAGCTGATGGGTTGCGTGCGCGATCTGACCATCACCGGGGTGATGGATGAAAATCCGCAACTGATCTGGGCGTCCTACTACCTGAGCGCGCTGGCCAAGGCGCTTCTGGATGATGCTGAGCTGGGGATGCGTCGTTAGGTAGCCAATCTTCAGGCTGGCCTTTCGTGTGGCAGAGTTTGATGGGCCAGCTCTGTGTGTACATGATGAGTTTGCCAGTCACTTCATCGCTCAAGCGAGCCGGATAGTGACGCCTGCATTCCTGCGAACGCCAATCCCCAACGATGGCGGAACCAATTATGGAGGTGCTAACTAAAGCACATCGGTCAGTAAGTAACTCCCCCGCAACAGTGGAAATTAGCGCGCACGCACGGCAAATAGCCTACCGAGCCACGAGGCAGCCCGCATGCTCTGAATAGCCTCAATGTCCATGAAAATGTAATGTCGGTTTTCCTTCGACTCAAGCGTCTTCAGGTCTCTGAGCGCACTGATCTTGTCGCGATTATAAAAAACCATATACACGGAGAGGAGCATCAAGCAATAGATTAACCCGGTGGCTGGCACGTCATGACTTTTCATCAGTGGGTACATTAGGCTGCTCAAACCCGCGGCCAAACCCGCCTGCCACCAACTAACTTTCTGAGGCGGCTCTATGGATTCAACGCGGTCCCCTCTGTAATGGAGGATGTCGTTTTTGCTGCGGCAGTAATAAGCCACAGCGTAGGCCAACAGCACCAACACGACGGGCGCGAGCCCTAACATCAACGACGTTGACGTACTTAACTTCATTTTCTTGAACGTTATACCCGATATCAGCAACGACGCGAACATTGGCGCACACGACATATTGAAGAACATGCGCAATTTCGCGAAGCTTACGAAGTACTCAGTCCGATAAGCACAATGGATACACCACAGCGTCATTGCGACCACCCCAATAAATACCGGTATAGCGAAAAACGTTGGGTTTAGCCCGATCATCAGTACGGTGACTATTACGACCAGCATCCAGGCCGACCAAATCTTTGCAAAAAATCTATCGGTGGTAAACATAAGCCTATTTGTTACCTGCTAATAAATCACCCTATTCGCCCCCAGCCCGAAGCCCCTTGTAGTAAGCAGCAGACCTGGGAGTGATTCGTACCTCAATGAGGTGGCGCAAGATCCCGTGCCGCGAGCCGTTCACCAGAGGAAGGCTTGAGCATCAGTTGTCGGCATACACCAGTTCATCGAGTTCGTCAGTTGCCGGCGAATGCTCGAACAAGCGTCTTGCCAGGTGGCCAATACGCTGCGACCAGGCAACCTTGGCTACCCACTCGGGCGGCATTCCCGATACTCCGTACAATGCACCCGCCAACTGCGCCGCCGTGGCGGCCACGCTGTCGGCATCGTCGGCAAGGTTGGCCGCGAGCAGAATCGCATCCTTGAAATTGTCAGTGTGCCAAACCGCCCAGAGCGCTGCTTCGAGGGTGTCGACCACATAGCCAGAAGAGCGAATCTGCTCTCGTGATTTGAGCTTGTATTCGCCAGCATTGATGATCTGCGGCCGAGATTTGAGCGGGCGCACTTTGGCTGCCAGCGCCTCGTGTTTGTCGGCGCCATTGAGCGCCAGATACAACTGCGCGCCGAACAGGCTGCAACACTCCAGTACTTCGGGCGCGCTATGTGTGACTAGGCTCTGTGTGGCACATTCTCGCCAGGTCGCCGAGAGCGAGTGGCGACGAAAAATGGCAGTGGGCGCAAGCCTGATCAACGAACCATTGCCAGCAGACGAGGACTCGGTATTCCCTTGCCAAGCAAGCCCCTCAGCTTCCCACCCTTCGAGCGCGCGCCGAGTGACATTGCCGATGTCGAAACAGCGCCCGTTGACGCTGTTCTCGCCCTGGCGGTACCAGCGCACCAGTGCATCTGCAAAAGTGGCAAAATCGAAGCCACCCTTGGCCGCGTAGGTGTCGGCCAGGCACAGCGCCATGCTGGTATCGTCGGTCCACTCGCCGGGCGCGAGGCGGAATGGGCCACCACCGACCATGTCTGTAACCTGCCCCTGACCGCGGCGCTGAAACTCCAGTGTGGTTCCCACCGCATCACCGATTGCCAGGCCTAGCAGTGCGCCCTGTGCGCGGTCGAGTGCTTGCTCGGGTAAGAGCGTGCAAGGCCTGTCGCTAAGCCAGGTTGGCTTGATACGTGGCAATATGGGCGCGCCTGGATCGTACATGTACTCCATACGCTGCTGTAACTGGGGGGATATGTCGGGGCCCAAGTCGATATAGCGCTGGGCGTATTCGCTCAGGACTGCGTCTGGGCTTCTCAGGTCGATCATGCTGGCTCCTTGCAAAGGCTTACTCTCATCCATGGGCCCATATTGCTGACCTGGCCAGCCACTGACAACAGCGCCAGACAGGCTCTGGCATAATCAACGATCAAGCACAGCAAGGAACGCTGACGTCATCATGAAATCTCATCCCGAACTCCATGTCAGGTCCCCGCTGCTTTTTCGCTGCGTGGCCATCGGCGTTGCCCTGTGCATGCTAGCGGTGTGCGCACTTGCGTTCTACGTGCTGTGGGCCGAACTGCTGCCGCTGTATGGCCGCCTCTACAGAAATGCACCCGTTGTGGAAACGCCGCTCATGAGTTTTTTCGTACTCGCGGCGATTCCAGGAACGCCCTACCTGCTCGTTGTCTGCGCCTTCGCGGCATGGACCGGTCAGAAATTCGACCCGCCCACAAAATCCAGGCTTCACACCTTCGAAATCCGGTCGTTGCAGTTGATGGTCGCCATAATGTGCTGGGCTGCCCCGGCCATGATCATCGCGACCACGGCCACACTCTCTGCGAAGGGCTACTGGTCTTGCCCAAAGCTACGTATTTCAGGCTCCGGATGGCAGATGTTCTGGGTGAACGATGAGCGCATATGCTTTACGCCCGATTCCTACATCAACGACCACTGGCCGTGCAAAGTTGTGGGTAACAAGACTATTTGCGTCCAGGTGGACGGTAGATAGCTACGCCCCAACCTGCCGCCGAACGGCACGGTCGAGCGGGGATGTCACCGGCTCAGCCGTTGATCGCCGGCAAGCCGGCCCACATGGGTGGACTGCCCTTGCACAAATCTCATCAATGCTGGAAAAGAGCCAAGCAAGCGGTGTCACAATCGTCGGAGCTGATGACGCACAAGCGGTTGCGACCAGCGTGCCAATAGCGGTCTGAGTCAAATATCCAAAGCCCACACCTCCCTCCAGTGGGACCCGGCTTGCCGGCGATCACGGGCCCAGCCCGTGCCAGTCATCCTGTCGAACAAGCAGATCACATATGCCGGCTCCTGGATCATAAAAAACCTCTTCACCGGCCGCCACGTGCGGCGTATTCCGTCGCATTGCCATCATTGAAAGCGGCGTCCTAAAGCCCTCACAGCACCTACTGGGCCAACCCAAAATGCGACTTACATCACCTTTTTAAAATTATTTTCCAGAAGATTTTTCAGCCGTTTTCCTCTGCCTAAAACCCCTTCCCCACGGGCCCAAGCCCAGATTCTACGCACTCAAAACGGCTACCAGATATCAATGCGACATCATTGCGCTGCGTCACAAACAGGGAAAAAATCGCGGCCCCAGCAGGAACTTCTTCCAACGCGGGGTGCCATACACGGCATTACTGGCAACACGATATTCATGTGCCAGTACCGAGTTTCCAGTCCACGCCAGCGGCGTATCAGGACGATTCAAAAGGCTCATGGACGATGTACCGATGACACAGACGTTTGATGTCGAAGCACTGATCAAGCTGCGTAGCCAGACGCGGGCAATCTCCGATGCGCTCAAGGCGCAGGCGGCCGATTACCTCGCTACCGTGGCGCCGCTGATCCGTCCGCAAACGCTGTTCGGCGAATACCTGCAGGGTGCGCAACGCAGCAGCGGGCGCGAAACCCAAGGCCACTTCCAGTCGCTTATCGAACTGTACGAACGCATCGGTTCGGCCACGCCTTTCCAGCTGGTCAGCGAACTGGAAGTGCCGCTTAACCTCATCAGCACCACCCCCGAATTGTTCCCCCTGGAATACGACAAGGTCCTGGCCCCCAGCGGGCAGGTCATCCGCGTCACCAGCCCTGTGCGCTGGGTCGTGGGTTTTCAGGGCTTCGAGCTGGCGCGCTTTCGCAATGTCATCAACGACCCCAACCGCAGCAGCGCCGAGCTGTACCGCTTCGTGGTGCATTACCTGGTGCTGTTCTACTGCCTGAGCAAGTCGCCTGGCCTTGGCCGCCTGTTCGAAGGCTTGCGCTTTGGCTTGAGCTTCGAACGCCTCAAAGGCATGGGCGACCTGCCTTTCTGCGTCATCAGCTCGCCGGTGCGTTCGGAACTTCCCGACGATTCGGTCATCCGTAGCAGCACGCAAATTGCCGGCAACACCAGTTTCGAAGAGCTGGTGGGCCGCGACAACATTCTGGAAATGAACGACGAAATCCGTCAGCGCCTGCTGCTGACGATCGAAGGACTGTAACGCGCAGGCCCCGCCGGGCCGCGCCATGATTCGCAGCGAATTGCTCGCACTGGAGAACACGATGGCGAAGAAGGAAAGTACCCAGCACAAACTCGACCGCGTTCGCGCGCCGCGGGTTCACATCACTTACGACGTGGACATCGGTGATGCGATCGAGAAAAAGGAGCTGCCCTTTGTCGTTGGCGTGCTGGGTGATTTTTCCGGCAACCCGCTGGAGCCCTTGCCCAAGCTCAAGGACCGCAAGTTCGTCTTCATCGACCGCGACAACTTCAACGGCGTGCTCAAAGGCATCAAGCCGCGCCTGACCTACCGCGTCGACAACACCCTGGCCAAGAACGGCACCCAGCTGGGCGTGGAGCTGAACTTCAACAGCATGGAAGACTTCGAGCCGCAGAACGTCGTGAAGCAAGTCGAGCCGCTGCGCAAGCTCTTGGAAGTGCGTAACAAGCTGGCCGACCTGCGCAACAAGATGGGCGGCAACGACAAGCTCGAAGAGCTGCTGATGGACGTGCTGCAGAACACCGAGAAGCTGAAAACCCTGGGCAAGGAATTCGGTCGCGAAGCCGCCGTCCCCGCCGCCGATGGCAAAGAGTAAGCAGGAGCCAGACGATGACCGACAAGCAAACATTGCCACAACAGGACACTGACCTGGTCGAGGTGGAAACCTTCGCCCCGCAGGCCTCGCTGCTCGACAGCATCATCTCGGAAAGCCGCGTTGCCCGCTCCGACACCGAGCGTAGCCGTACCCGAGACTTGATCGGTGAGCTGGTCGGCCAGGTGTTGGAAGGTGAGCTGACGCCTAGCAAGGACCTGATCGCGGTGCTCGATGCACGCATCGCCGAAATCGATGCAATGCTTACGGAGCAGATGAACGAGATCATGCACGCCCGTGAGTTCCAACAGCTGGAAGCTTCGTGGCGGGGCCTGAAGTACCAGGTCGACCAAACCGAAACCAGTACCACGCTGAAGATCCAACTGCTCAACGCTTCAAAGAAAGATCTGGTCCGGGATCTGAAAGCGGCCTCCGAGTTTGATCAGAGCGCGCTGTTCAAGAAAATCTACGAAGAAGAATACGGTACTTTCGGTGGCGCGCCGTTCGGCATGCTGGTGGGTGACTATGAGTTCACCCGCAGCCCGGAAGACATGTATCTACTCGAAGAAATTTCTCATGTCGCCGCCGCAGCGCACGCCCCCTTCATCTCCGCTGCATCACCGGAGCTGTTCGGCTGGGACTCATTCACAGACATGTCCGGGCCGCGCGACCTGGCAAAGATTTTCGACACAGTCGAATATGCCAAATGGAAGTCCTTCCGCTCGTCGGAGGACTCGCGTTACGTCGGCCTCACGCTGCCCCACGTGCTTGGGCGCCTTCCGTACGGCCCGGACACCGTTCCCGTCGATGAGTTTAACTTCATAGAGAGCGTCGACGGCCGCGACCACAACAAGTACCTCTGGATGAACGCTGCTTACGCATTGGGCACTCGCGTGACCGATGCATTTTCCCGCTACGGCTGGTGCGTCGCCATTCGCGGCGTGGAAGGCGGCGGTTTGGTTGAAGGCCTGCCTACCCACACCTTCAAGACCGATGACGGTGAAGTAGCCCTCAAGTGCCCAACGGAAATCGCCATTACCGACCGCCGTGAGAAAGAGCTGTCGGACCTTGGCTTCATTCCCCTCGTCCATTGCAAAGGCACCGATTACGCCGCTTTCTTCGGCACTCAGTCGACGCAGAAGCAGAAGCAATACAACACCGACATCGCCAATGCCAACGCACGCCTGTCGGCGCAACTGCAATACATCTTTGCCACTTCGCGCATTGCTCACTACATGAAAGCCATCATGCGCGACAAGATCGGCAGCTTCGCTTCGCGCAAGGATGTCGAGTCCTTCCTCAACGAATGGCTGGCGGACTATGTACTACTCGACGACACCGCAAGCCAGGAGGCCAAGGCCAAATTCCCGCTGCGCGATGCCAGCGTCGAGGTGGTTGAAGTGCCAGGCAAGCCCGGGGCTTACAAGGCCGTGGCATTCCTGCGCCCGCACTACCAGCTCGATGAATTGACCGCGTCTCTGCGATTGGTCGCCGAACTTCCGCAGTCTACTCGTAGCTGATCGATCCCAGGCCAGGAAGGCGTAGTACACCCATGAGCCGTCACTATCAGTTGGTGCCAACACTGCTGGATCGCTTGCTTGATGATGTTCCTCATCACTCAAGCGAGGCGGTCTCAAAGCGCCTGTGCTCTCTGGCCGACTACAAAGCCAGCCTGATCCGCGACCTTGAGGTGCTGGTCAATACCCGCCAGTGCCTGGTTGCCGACCGGCTCGGCAGCCACCCTCAACTGGCGGGAACCATCCTTGAGTACGGCATGCCGGACTTCACCAGCAAAGGCGTGCTCAACCCGGAGGATCGGCGGTTGATCCAGGCCCAGCTGGAGCGTGCCATCAGCGTGGGTGACAAACGTTTTCGCGCTGTACGCGTGCAATTGATGAACCAGCAGGTAGGCCACCGCATGCTGACTTTCAGAGTCGATGCCGTGCTGCAACTGCAGGACGCCACACGCCAGGTGTCCTTCGACGCGGTATTGCAGGTCAATACCCAAGAATACAAAGTGCAGAACCTCAACTGATGCTAGACGACCTGCTGCCCTATTACGAAAAGGAACTCTCGCACCTGCGCTTTCTTGGGCAGGAATTTGCGCGCGAGTATCCAAAAATCGCTTCGCGCCTGCTGATCGAGGGGGACAACTGCGAAGATCCCCACACCGAACGCCTGATCGAAGCGTTTTCCTTCCTGTCTGCACGTATCCATAAAAAACTCGATGACGAGTTTCCGGAAATCGTCGAGGCTTTTCTCGAAGTCCTGTACCCGCACTACTTACGCCCGACGCCGGCGCTGTCGATCGCCGAATTCTCTGCTGGCAACCGGGCAGCGCTGACGACGCGCTATGACATCGCCCGCCATACCGAGATCACCTCACGCAGCGTAGATGGCGTCGCATGCCGGTTCCGCACCTGCTATCCCGTGCAACTGTGGCCTATCGTCGTGCAGGACGCCTCGTTTGCCGAGCTCGAGCGCTCAGTGTTCAACGGCCACAGCGCCGACCTGGTAGCGCACCTGAAAATTGGCCTGGCAGCTACTACCGACCTGCACTTCGGCCAGTTGGACATTCATTCGCTGCGGTTCTTTCTCGACGGCGAAAGCACGTTGATGCTGCAACTGTACGAGCTTCTGTTCAACAACCTGGCGAAAGCCACCTTGAGCTTTACAGAAAACGGCCAGCGCCGCGAAATCGGCCTGCCTGCTGACGCGTTGCAAGCAGTAGGTTTCGAGGCTGCCGATGGCCTGGTGGACTATTCTCCCCGTTCGTTCACCGGCTACCGCTTGCTGCACGACTATTTCACCTTCCCCGATAAGTTCATGTTTTTCGACTTGGGTGGGCTACAGCGTTGCCTTGCGGGCCGTGACCTGCAAACGATCGAGATCAATTTCTACTTCGCCCACTACGAACTTGGCGAGCGCCTGGTGCGTCTGGCGCAGAACATCGGGCGCAACAACTTCAAACTCGGCTGCACGCCGATCATCAACCTGTTCAAGCAACAGGCCGAGCCGATCAAGCTCACGCACGCGCAGCACGAATATCCCGTCACACCGGACGTACGCCTGCAAGGCAATGCCGAAGTGGTGTCAATCGATCGCGTACAGCGCGTGCGTAAACTCGCTGGCACCGACAGAGTCAGCGAATGCAATCCTTTCTTCGAGCCCCGCGGCGAGCTGGGGCCTGAAGCCTGCTATTGGATAGGACGTCGACAGCCATCGCGTCGCGGCAGCCAGCCGGGCACCGACATGATGATCCGTGTGGTCGACCGCGAACTGGATCTGATCGATACCAGCAGCGATACCTTGAGTATCGCCCTGACCTGCAGCAACCGAGACCTGCCCCAACTACTCAGCTATGGCGGTAGCCAGAGCGATTTCAGCCTGGATCAGGACGGCGTGGTCGACAGCATCCGCATGCTGCGCAAGCCCACGGCCACTGCCCGGGTGCCGCTGGGCGATGGCCTGATCTGGCGGCTGGTTTCCCACCTGTCATTGAACCACTTGTCGCTGGTGTCCCAAGGCAAAGAGGTCCTGCAGGAAATGCTCAGCCTCTACAACTACCGGCGCGGGCTGGCCGTACGCAAGCAGATCGCTGGCATTCTCTCGATCAAGAGCGAACCGGTAGTCGCCCGCATCGGCCACCCGCGGCCGAACTTCGTACGCGGTGTCGGAATTACCCTGGAGCTCGACGAAAGCCAGTACATAGGCAGTGGCGTCTTCTTGTTCGGCAAGATCCTGGACCATTTTTTCGGCCTGTACTGCACCGTCAACAGCTTTACCCAACTTACCCTTCGTACCCGCCAGCGGGAAAAGAGAATCGTACAATGGCCAGCCAGAACCGGCGATCAACCCCTGGTCTGATCGACCAGGCACGCGCGGAGCCGTACCGGTTCGAGTTTTTCCAACTGGTACGGTTACTGCGCCTGCACTACAGCAGGGCGGGTCGGATTGATCCAGAAACGCGACCGCATGACGACCCGCTGCGGTTTCGCTCGCAGCTGTCGCTGAACTTTCCGGTCAGTGAAGTCAGCGAGTTGAAGTTCGAGCGGGCCGAACGCACCAATGCCAACGATCAACCGCTGTCCGAAGTGCAGGTTACCTTCATGGGCCTGGTCGGGCCGTCCGGGGTCCTGCCACGGCCTTACACCGAGATGCTGCTGAACCGTCACATTCAGCACCGCGACGATGCCGCGCATGCTTTCATGGACCTGTTCTCCCACCGGATGGTCGCGCTGTTCTACCAGGCCTGGCAAAAGTACAGGTTTCACATCGAGCACGAACGCAAAGGCACCTCCGACTTCGAGCGTTACCTGCTCAACCTGGTGGGGTTTGGCGAGCAAGCGCAAAAGCGCAAGTTCGACAAAGCAGCCCCAGGGCTGCGCTACGAACTGTTCAGCCACTTCGCAGGCCTGTTCACCCAGCGACCGCGCAACGCGCAAAACCTGCAGGCGATGCTGTGCTTCTACTTCGGCTTGAATTTCACGCTGCGCCAGTTCGCCGGGCGCTGGTTGAAGCTGGAACCAGAGCAATGCACGCGGCTGGGTCGGCAGAACACCCAGCTGGGGCAGAGCACGGTCGCCGGTAATCGCGTATGGGACTACCAGTCGTGTGTGCGTATCGAAATAGGCCCGCTGGAGCTTGCCGATTATCAACGGTTCCTGCCCGGCACCGACAACCACCGCAAGCTGGTCGAGCTGGTGCGTTTTTACCTCGGTCCCGCCCTCGATTTCGAACTGGCACCACAACTCAAGCCCGAGGCTGTTCCCGTTGCCCGCTTGGGCCGCGAAGGCGGTGTTGCGCTGGGTTGGCTGGGCTGGCTGAAGCGGCCCGGCAGCCAGGCCAAGCCTGCTCGCTGTGGCATTTTTAGTATTCCTTTTGATGGGGTCTCGCTGTGAACCTTAAGTCCTTGTTTGCCAAGCTCAACGATACCTGCCGCAGTGCCACCGAGAGCGCGGCCGCGCTGTGTCTGGCAGAGCGTCACTACGAAGTAGACATCGAACATGTATTGCTGCAACTGCTCGAAGCCGACGACAACGACCTGCGCCCCGTGCTGCGCCACTACGACGTGGTGATCGAGCGCCTGCAGTCTCAGCTGGCTCAGGCGCTTGAAGGGTTCAAGACCGGCAACACCCGCACCCCTGCCCTGTCGCCTCACATCACTCAGCTGATCGAGCGCGCCTGGGTCCTTGCCTCAATTGAGTACGGCACCCAACAGATCCGCAGTGCCTATCTGTTGCTGGCATTGCTCAACGACCCCGAGCTGCGCCGCCTGTTGCTGGGCAACGCGGTCGAGCTGGAAAAGATCAATGTGGACGACCTGCGTGCCAACCTGGCAGACCTGATCAGCGCCAGTGGCGAAGCTCAGATCACCGCGGCTCTGCCCACTGACGCCAGTGCTCAACCAACTGTGCGCTCGCCCGGCAAGACACCAGCACTGGATCAGTACACCGTAGACCTGACCCGCAGCGCCCGCGAAGGCCGGATTGATCCGGTGCTGGGTCGCGAGGCCGAGGTACGCCAGATGGTCGACATTCTCACCCGTCGCCGTCAGAACAACCCAATCCTCACTGGCGAAGCTGGCGTCGGCAAAACTGCAGTGGTTGAGGGCCTGGCCCTGCGCATTGCCCTGGGCGATGTGCCGACACCGCTCAAGGACGTCGCCATTCGTACCCTTGACCTCGGCCTGCTGCAGGCCGGCGCCGGCATCAAGGGCGAGTTCGAAAACCGCCTGAAATCGGTGATCGAGGAGACCAAACGCAGTCTCCACCCGATCATCCTGTTCATCGACGAAGCTCATACGCTCATCGGCTCCGGCGGCCAAGCCGGGCAAAACGACGCTGCCAACCTGCTCAAGCCCGCGCTCGCGCGCGGCGAGTTGCGCACCATCGCAGCCACTACCTGGGCCGAATACAAGAAGTACTTTGAGAAGGACGCCGCACTCGCCCGCCGCTTCCAGGTGGTCAAGGTGGAGGAGCCAGAAGAGGACCAGGCCATCTATATGCTCCGCGGCCTACTGAACAAGATGCAGGAGCATCACCGCGTGGCGGTGATGGACGACGCCTTGGTTCAGGCCGTGCGCCTGTCCAGCCGCTACATCACCGGCAGGCAACTGCCCGACAAGGCCGTCAGTGTGCTCGACACCGCTTGTGCCAGGGTGGCCCTGGGCCAAAGTTCGCAACCAGGGCGCCTGGAAGACTGCCTGCGCCTGGTCGAGCATCTGCAGGCTGAAATCAACCTGCTGGAGCAGGAACAGGGCAAAGGCAGTGACCATCAGCGCCGACTCGAACAGTTGCGCCAACAGATCGAAGAAGCCACTCAGCGCCAGCAGCGCCTGAACCTGCAATGGCAGCGTGAGCTGGAATTGGTAGGCCAGATCCATACCCTCAGCGAGGCCAGCGATACCGACAATCGCGTCGAGCTGGCCGAATTGCGCAACCAGCTGACTGATGTGCAAGGTGAAGAGCCATTGGTCCATGCACTGGTAGATGGCGCGACCATTGGCGAGGTCATCTCGGGCTGGACCGGTATTCCCTTGGGCAAGATGTTGCGCGACGAAATCGACACTGTGCAACGCCTGCCTCAGCTGATGGCGGAGCGCGTGCTCGGGCAGGATCATGCCCTGCACGAGATCGGCAAACGCATCAAAATTTCTCGGGCGCGCATGGAAGATCCGAATAAACCCATCGGTGTATTCCTGCTGCTCGGGCCAAGCGGCGTGGGCAAGACCGAGACAGCCCTGGCGCTGGCCGACACGCTGTATGGCGGTGAGCGCAATGTCATCACCATCAACATGTCCGAATACCAGGAGGCCCACACCGTCTCCAGCCTCAAAGGCTCGCCCCCCGGTTACGTCGGCTACGGCGAAGGCGGCGTGCTGACCGAGGCGGTGAGACGCAAGCCCTACAGTGTGGTGCTGCTCGACGAAGTGGAAAAAGCCCACCCGGACGTGCTCGAACTGTTCTTCCAGGTGTTCGACAAGGGTGTCCTGGACGATGGCGAAGGGCGTGAGATCAATTTCCGCAATACCGTGATCATCCTCACCTCCAACGTCGGTACTGACCACATCATGCGTACTTGCCTGGGTGCCGAACAGCCCCCGGCGCCGGCACAACTGGTCGAGGACCTGCGAGAGCAACTCAATACCGTATTCAAACCGGCGTTCTTGGGCCGTCTGAGCATCGTCCCCTACTACCCGGTACAGGACGCCATCCTCGAACGCATTGTAGGTCTGAAGCTTGAGCGCATCCGCCAGCGCTTCGAACGCAATCATCAAGCGCAATTGCACTTCAGCCCGGCCCTGGTACCGGCAATCGCCGCACGCTGCACCGAGGTCGACAGCGGCGCGCGCAACATCGACAACATTCTGTCGGGCAGCCTCATGCCAGAGCTGGCCGACCGTGTACTCACGCGCATGGCAGAGGATCAACCGATCAGCAACCTGCGCATCGACCTGGATGAAGCCGGTGGCTTCGCCTACAGCCTGGCGTAAGAGATGCAGTCGTGACGCAAGGACCATCAGCAGCAGCCCGCACCGTTCGGGAGCTGCCAGACCGAGATTTCAGGAGCAGTGCAATGGGCAGGTTACTGGGTGTATTGATCGTGGCGTCGGCGCTCAGCGCGTGTGGGGTCACAGACCGGGTCGGCAAGCGAGTGGACGACACGTGGGCAGGCGACATGCTGTTCAGCAGCGACGAGCAGGTGACCCTGACCGTTGATGGCGGCAACCAGCTGAACCCAGACGTAGCAGGCACGCCGCTGTCGGTGGTCACCCGTATCTATCAGCTCACTAGCCTGGAACGCTTCATCAGCAGTGACGCCGATACGCTACTGGCCAACCCGGAGCAAGCACTGGGCAACACCCTGCTCGATACCCGCGAGCTGGTTGTGTTGCCAGGCATCGGCGACATCCAGCGCTGGCCACTGACCAAGCAGGCCCGCTACGTCGCAGTGGCCGCGTTCTTCCGCGATGAAAGCGGAGGGCGCTGGAAGATGGCCTTCAACGCTGACGCCTTCCGCAAAGACGGCATCCTGTTCTCTTCCAGCGGTGGTCGAATTCTGCTGGACCGCAACGAGATTATCGCCGAGCGCGGCCAGGACGTGCTGCAGATGCCCTCCCAGCAGGAAATCGCCACGTTGCAACCCGCTCAGCCCCAGCAAGCACAACCGTCTGTTGCCCAGCAACTGCAGGCCAAAGCGCTGGACTCTGCCCAACAGGCTGCCGAAGAGGCAGCTGACAAATCCATCAAAAAATCAGTGAACAACCTATTCGACTCTTCACTGGAAGGTATCCATGAGTAAGAAAAGCCGTGTGATGTGGTCGGAGGGGATGTTCCTCCTGCCCCAGCACTTCCAGTACCAGGACGAGTTCCACCAACATCAGCTGGCCCAGGCGACCCTACGCTCGTCGCCGTTCCACTGGGGTGTTCAGGTACTGGAAGTCGACGAACAGGCCTTGAGCAGCGGTGTACTGCAGCTCAAACGCCTGCACCTGGTGTTCCCTGATGGTTCCGTATTCGATGCGCCGCAGCACGACCCGTTGCCGGCCGCCCGCGACCTCAAGGAGGTGATGCAGGGCTCTGGCCTCAAGGTGTACGCCGCCCTCAAACTGGCAGAGCCCTACAGTGCCAATTACCTTGAGGACGGAGCCGAGCGAACCGGTGCCCGCCGTTACCGCAAAGCGTTCGATACGCTGCCCGACCTCAACGAAGGTGATCTGGAAAACGAAATCACTAGCCTGCGCCTGAACGTGGTGCTGCTGGTCGATGGCGATGCGCTTGACGGCTACAGCTATTGCCCGTTGCTTCACCTGCAGCGTAACAACCTCAACGCCTTCAGCATCGACAGCCAGTTTGTCCACCCGGCATTGCACCTGGGCGCCCACGAAACCTTGCTGACTATCGCCCAGCGCCTGCTGGCTTTGCTGCACAGCAAAAGCGAGACCTTGTCCGGCCGGCGACGCGAACGCGCTGATCACATTGCCGAGTTCGGCTCCAGCGATGTCAGCCTGTTCTGGCTGCTATACACCGTCAACCGCGCTTACCCCGGTCTTGCGCACCTGCTGCAGCATCCGCAGCTGCACCCGGAACAACTGTACCGCTTCCTCGCGGAGTTGGCCGGCAGCTTGCTGACCTTCTCGCTGAACGCCCGGCTGGACGACATCCCGGCCTACGACCACCAAGACCCGGCCGCCTCGCTGATGAAGCTCGACCGGCTGGTGCGCGAACTGCTCAACAGCGTGGTGCCAAACCAGTACATCCCGATTGCGCTGGACCAGACTCGCCCCTCGTATTACGTCGGCCGCCTGAACGATCCACGCCTGGTGGACGCCGATTTCTACTTCTCGGTCCACGCCGACATGCCTGGCGCCCAAGTACTCGAACTGGTGCCCCGAGCCTTCAAGGTTGGCTCACCGGAAGACATCGAAGTGGTGGTCAACACGGCCATGCCCGGTGCCACGCTCAACCACTGCGTACGCACACCGAACGCCATTCCGGTACGCCTGGACAACCAGTACTTCGCAATCGAACCCCATGGACGTGTGTATGAACGCATGATGAGCGCCAATGCCATCGCCTTCTACGTCCCCAGTGCTTTCAAGAATCTCAAGCTCGAACTGATGGCGGTGCTCAAATGACTGTTGCCGTAATGCCAGGCGGCGTGGCCGCCACTGAACAGCCCTCGACCCTGAAGGACCTGGTAAAGGACTTCCTGACCATGGCCCTGATGATCCGCCGGGGCAACAAGGTTGTCGATGTTAAGCGCCTTCGAGCCAGTGTTGACGAGTTCTTCCCTGCGCTGGAGCGTGATGCACGCCGTGCCAACTATAGCGTCGAACAGGTCAAGGATGCCCAGTACGCATTGTGCGCCTTCCTCGACGAAAGCGTGCTGAACGCAGGCCCTAGCGAAATCCGCAACCAGATCGAAATCAATCCGCTGCAATTCCAGTACTTCGGCGTACACCTGGCTGGCCAGGGCTTCTTCGACAAGCTCGACAGCCTGCGCACCGACGTCAAACGCAACCTGGACGTGCTCGAGGTTTACCACCTGTGCCTGGCGCTAGGTTTCGAAGGCAAATACAGCCTCGAGCAGAAGGACCAGTTGCGTTACATCGCCAACACCCTAGGCCAGGACATCGCCCGCCACCGGGCACCCCGCAAGGCACTCGCCCCGCAATGGGCACTGCCCGACCAGGTGTCGCAGATGCTGCGTTACGAAGTGCCGTTGTGGCTTTACCTGGTGCTCATCGCACTGGTCTGCGGGGCGGTCTACCTGACCCTGGACTGGTTGCTGGGCAAGGAAGTCGCCGCTTTGGCGGAACAGGTCCGACGGCTGTTCGGCGTTTAATTCGGGTACGGTCAGGAAGACATGAAAGCACTACTGCGCTGTTTGAAAAATTTCTGGTTTGCCTTGGCGCTGGTCTGGGCCATTGGCTTGTTGGCCTGCTGGTTCGCACTGCCGCGCTGGCAGGTGTCGCGCGAGCAAATCTATGTGGCGATGACGCTGTTCAGCGCCGTGTGCCTGCTGCTGGTCGTGTTGCGCCAATACCGCCGCATCCGTGCAGAGCAGAACATCGAGAACCTGGTGCAACTGGAAGTTGACCGCTCGCTGGGCAGCGAAGGTGAATTCCGCGATCAACATGTGCTGCGCGAGCGCCTCAAGCACGCCATCGCCATGCTGCGCTCGGCACGCTCGGCGGGCGGTGGGGGTGCATCGGCACTGTCCGACCTGCCCTGGTACCTGGTAATCGGGATGTCGGCTTCCGGCAAGACCTCGCTGCTGACCCGCTCCGGGCTGTCCGCATCGATCGCCGGTGCACAGGCCAGTGGTTTCGACAGCGGTACCCAACACTGCGACTGGTACTTCAGCCCGGAGGCGGTGCTGATCGATACCGCCGGCCGCTACCTGCGTGACGATGCCTCGGCCAGCGAGTTCGCGTCATTCCTCAGGCTGCTGCGCAAGCAACGCAGCAAACCTGCCGTCAACGGCTTGGTGCTGGTGGTCAGCCTGCCAGAGATCATCTGCGCGACCGTTGCCGAGCGCGAAGCCATCGCCGCACGCCTGGTCAACCGCATTGACGAGTACAGCGAGTGCTTGGGCGTCAACCCGCCGCTGTACCTGATGCTCAGCAAGACCGACCTGCTGCCGGGGTTCAATCAGGCATTCGAAGGCCTGGACAATAACCAGCGTCAGCACCCCCTGGGCATGACCTTCCCGCTGGCCGACTTGCGCAGCAAGGGCTTGCGGGCAGTGGCCGAAGAACGCTTCAACCAGTTGCTGGCCAGTGTGCGCGAGCATGTAGACGCTCAACTGATCGGCGCTGGCAACACGGCCAACGTCGAGCTGCTGCAGTTCCCGAACTACTTTGCCGAGCTGTCCACGGTGCTTGGTGGCTTCCTAGAGCAGTTCGAACGCAACGCCGATGGCCGTACCCCCCCGATCGTGCGCGGTGTGTATTTCACCAGTGCACTGCAAACCGATGAGCAACTGCCGCCGGTGTATGAAGATGCACTGGGCGCGCACTACGCGCTGCAAGCGAGCGCTCGCCCGGCTGCCGGCACGCCCGCACAAAAGGTTGGCGACAAGAGCTACTTCATCACTGGTACGTTCCGCAATGTCGTGTTCCCTGACCGCAACCTGAGCCTCTATTATTCGCGCCAAGGGCGCACCCGCGCCCTCACACCGGCGCTCGCCGGAGCGGCTGCACTTGCGGGGGTCGCCCTGCTGGCGTGGGAAGGTGTGTCGTTCCACAACAACCGCCAAGTGTTTGCCAGCATCGCTGGCGAACTCAGCGAACTGGAACAGGCACCCGACCAGGCCGAGCGGCTGGCTTCGGGCCAGGCGATGGAACAGTTGCGCCGCTACCTCGGCGAATTCGAAGGTTACGACAGCGACGGTGTCCCCTTGGCCCTGGGCGCAGGGCTTTACAGTGGTAATGATCTGCTCAGCCCGCTACGCCAGGCTTACCTGCAGCAATTGCGTACCCAGGCACTTGAACCGATCGGCAAGCAACTGCAGGTGCAACTGCGCGCCCTCAACCAGTTTGCCGAGACCGTGGACCGCACCCCGCTGGCCGCACCCGGCAAACGTCCCACAGCCAAGGCAACCGCCGTCAATGCTGCACCTGCCAAGTCCGTTAAAGTGTTCAAGACCCCCGCCAGTGCGCCGTTGGTGACCGGTCTTGCAGGCACTGGTAGCCCGACCCTCGGCCAACTCCATTCGACAGCCACCCAGGCCGGCCAGGAAGGCCGCCGACGCGCGCTCGATGCACTGCAGGACAAGGCGCGCTCGATATCGAGCGCCGACTCCTCTGAGGACACTGCACTCACTGCGGGGCTTTCGCTGTCCGAGGACAGCCTTGGACGCCTTAGCGAGCAGCAGATAGCCTCGGTAATCGAGGCCTACAGCGCACTCAAACTGTACCTGATCCTGACCCACCCGCAGGCGCACCCGGATGCCGACTTCGTCGCCACCGAGTTGCCCCGCGCCTGGGCACAGGCAGCGCAGGCGCAAGGGCTAGACATCAGCCCGGAGCTGATCGCCGCCAACAGCGCAACCTATGTACGTTACCTTGAGCAAGGCAGCGCTCCGGCACTGCGCCGCAATGAGCAGTTGGTCACCGATGCACGGCAGAGCCTGCGCTCGTTCATGATCGCCAGCTCCCTGGTCGACCGTGAATACCTGCGCCTGCAACTGGAGTCTGGCCGTCAATACCCAGCATTGACGCTTGCCGATATGGTCCCGGCCAACAGCCGCAACCAGTTGTTCTCCGCCGAATCTGTCCCTGCCTTCTACACCCGCCAGGGTTGGGAAGAATTCGTCCAGCCCGAGTTGATCAAGCTGCTGTCGGGCGAGTTGCGCAACGAAAGCGACTGGGTGCTCGATGGCGAAGGCGGCAACGGCCTGGTGCAAAAAGCCAACTTCATGCGTGAGCTGCTGGCCCGTTACAAATCTGACTACGCCGAAGCCTGGTTCACCCTGCTGCAGGGCGTTGGTGTGCGTCATTTCACCGACATGGCTAACGCCAGCGAACGCCTTACGGTCTTGAGTGACGTACAAAACTCGCCGGTCAAGAGCCTGCTCGCGGCTGTGAACCACAACACCGACTGGGACCTGCCCAAACAAGCGTCCACCTCGCCGACCAGTCCCGTCGAAGACAGTTTCTGGAGCAGCATCAAGGGCGTTTTCGCCGGCCAGGGCGCACAGGGGGCTGCTATCGTCGCCAAATTGCCTCGCGTTGACGATGCCAGCCTGGCCAAACGTTTCGAGCCGGTATCGCGGCTGTTTGCCACGCAGAACGCTGAAGGCGCCGACAGCACCGTGATGGATCGCTATCTGGCCGCGCTGCGCAAACTGAAGGTACGCCTGAGCAATATCCAGCGCTCCCAGGACGTCGGCAAGAACAGCAAACTGTTGATCAGCGAAACCCTCGAAGGCCAGCCTTCGGAGATAACCCTGGTACGCAACTACGTCGAAACCAGCGTCGATACAAGTGCCGGTAGTTTGTCCGATTCGCTGCTGCGCCTGTTCAATTCGCCCCTGCAGTACACCTGGGAAACTCTGCGGGACCCGGCCGGACAGCAGATCGCCAAAGCCTGGGCGCAGGATATCGCCCGCCCATGGCAGCAGGTCATGGCGCACCGTTATCCAATCGTCGCCAACAGCAATAACGAAGCCTCGGTCAAAGACCTGCAGCGCTTCGTCGACCCCGAAAGCGGCTTGCTGCCCGCCTTCAAACGTAACGAAATCGGCAACTTGGCCGGCGGTGAAGGCCTGGGCATGGGTACCGGTAATAGCAGCAGCCCATTGGTCAACACGAAGATGGTCGACAGCATCGACAAGGCCAGCTCGGTTGGCCAGGTCATCGCCAGCCTGTCAGACCGCGAGAACGGGTTCGAGATCATGCTGGAACCGTCAGCACGCTACACCGACATCATTTTCACTCTCGACGGCCAGGAGCAGCACTACCGCAACGGCCGCACAAGCTGGAACCGCTTCGCCTGGCCTGGCAGCAACAACGCACCGGGGGCACGCCTGGACGTGGTGACCCTCGAAGGCCAGCGCGTCACGGTGTTCGACTACCCCGGCCGCTGGGGCCTGCTGAAGATGAACGATAGCGCCCGTGTCACCGACCTGGACACCATTCAGCAGCGCTTTACCTGGCAATCGGTGGCCGGTCCGGTGAGCCTGGTCGTTCGCAACTACGGCGGGGTGAAGATGACCGACCTGGCTCAGGTCAAAGCACTGAGCGTGCTCAACGACAGCGCGCGGGTGAACTGATGATCGGTTGCTTCGGCAAAGTCCCGGCCAGCGCCGACTTCGTCAGCCTCAACGGCGCCCTGCCAGAGGTGTGCGAGTTCGACCTGTGGCTGCAGAGCGGCCTGGGCCGTATGCAGTCTCAGGCCGACTGGCGTGAGCGCTTTGACACGTTGCCGGTGTGTTTCTTCTGTTACCGCAGCCGCAACGGCCACTGGCTGCTTGGCGGCTTCATCAGCTCGCGCGACACCAGTGGCCGGCGGTACCCGTTCATGGTGTTCCAAAGCATCCGGGTGGAGCACGACGAACTGTTCGTCAGCCCGCATATTCTCTGCGAGCTGTTTGCCGGGCAGATCAAACCGTTGCTGATGCAGGCAGCACAAGGCACCGACATGACCGAACTGTTCGCCCGGATCAAGGCGATGCGCGGCTGGACCGTGCAAGACCTCGACCTTTACCGCCGTGTGCACGAAAAATTTCTGCACGATTTCAACCTGCGCGACGTCGCCCGGCCGCTGCGCCACAGTTACCCGGAGTTCGACACCCAATCCGGCATGGCCAGCCTTTACCGTCTGCGCGCCGCCCTGCAGCAACAGCAACTCGCAGCGATCAGCCTGCCACTGCCAGCGCAGAGCGGCCTCAAACGGCCGATGGCTGACCTCTGGTGCACGTTGCTATCCCGCCTGCGCGGTACGGGGGGCATGCCCGACGTCAGCGTGCTGGTGGACGACTTCATGCGACCTGGGCTGCTGTGCTTCGTGTCGCGCGGCAGTGATGAGGTCTACCGCGTGCTGACTGGCGTTGCCGACAGCACTGAGCGCTACAACCTGCTGGACCCTTTGCCACAGCCAGCGGCAGGCGGCGCATTGGCGCTACCTGCCGATGACCTCGCCCTGAACGATTTCATAGAGCGCTTTGCCAGTGCTCGGGACGAACAGTATTGATGAACAGGCTCAAGTATTACTTCTTCAAATACCAACCGTATGTACTCGGTGTGGTGTTCTTCCTGGCCATTTTCCTGGTCTGGGCCGTCGGCGTGGCGCTGGGCTTTGCCTCGCTCTATAGCTTGCTCGCAGGTATCGGGTTGTTCGTGCTTCTGTCCGCCGCGTATGTATTGCTGATGTACCGTGGCGTGTCCAACCACCACGACCTGGAAGCGCTGCTGCGCGATGACGCCGACCAGGCCGTGCTCAACGCCAACCCGCAGGACCGCGAAGAAATAAGCCTGCTACGTGAGCGTCTGCTGCAAAGCATCGAGCGCTTACAAGGCACGGGTAAATCCGGGGCCAACAAGGACGCCCTGTACGCCCTGCCCTGGTACTTGGTCATCGGTCAGCCGGCCTCGGGCAAGAGCACCATGCTTTACCAGTCCGGCCTCACGTTCCCTTACGCCGACCGCGAAGGCGCAAGGGTTTCCGGCCTGGGCGGTACGCGCAACTGTGATTGGTTCTTCAGCTCCGAAGCGGTCCTGCTCGACACCGCCGGGCGCTACATGGATAACCAGGAAGAGGCCGGCAAATGGCGCGCCTTCCTCGGCCTGTTGCGTCAGCACCGCCAGCGCCGGCCCCTCAACGGCCTGATAGTCGCAGTCAGCATCGAAGACATCCTGCACGCCACCGCCGAAGGCCGCGAGCGCTTGGCCAAACGCCTGCGTGAACGCATCCAGGAGGCGCACGAACTGCTGCAATTGCGCTTGCCGATCTACTTGGTTTTCACCAAGTGCGACCTGCTGCCCGGTTTCACCCATTTCTACCGTCAGCTCGACTCGTCAGCGCGCGACGAAGTCATGGGCAAGACCTTCGCCCACGAAGGTTTCGAAAAATCCGACTGGGGCACGCGCTTTAGCACTGGCCTGGACGACCTGGTCGAACACTGGCAGGCGTTGGCCGACCAGCAGATGCTGCAGCAGGACATCCAACTGACCCGTCAAGACCCGGCTGCGTACCGACTACCGCTGGAGCTCGCAGCACTCAAGCCCTTGCTCAACACCTTCGTGGCCGACCTGCTACGCGCCAACCCTTATCAGAGCGCCGAACTGCTGCGCGGGTTCTACTTCACCAGTGCTTTGGACGCCGCTGATCCAGCCGAGGGGGCGTACGCCCGCCAGGTGCGTGAACGCTTTGCCCTGGCTGCACCCGACAACGCCGCTGCCGCCAACAGCCAACCCGCGCCGCTGTTCATCGCCAGCCTGTTCCGCAAAGTGATCATCCCCGATCAGCACTTGGTGGCGCTGTACACCAGCAACCACCACGAAACCCGTCGCAAGGCGACCTGGGTGGGTGTCGCCGGGCTTGCCGGGTTGCTGCTGTGTCTGGCCTGGGGCTGGTCGTACAGCAACAACAAGGCAGCCCTCCAGTCGCTGGCAGCCAACCTGAGCGTAGCCCAACAACAGGATGCGGCAGCCAGCCAGCAATATACCGACTGGCACACACTGGACCAAATGCGTCACGCTGCAGCCAAACTGTATGCCCGCCACCACGTCGACGGCGTGCCGCTGGCCATGCGCATGGGCCTGTACACCGGCCACGCCATCGAGCCGTTCCTGCGCGAGGCGTATTTCGCCCAACTTGAAAAGGTCATGCTCAAGCCAACTGCCGACAACCTGACCCGCTCTCTGTATTTGTTGAGCAGCATCAAGATCTACCAGCGCAACGCTCCCCGCCTGGAAGCGGTGAGTGGTATCGACAGTGTCGAACCGCGCGCCCTGCCGGTGGACAACCGTGCTCAATCAGTGGCGACCTTCGGCCAGACCACCCTGGATACCTATCTGATGTTGTCCAAGGCACAGCGCGAGCAAGCCCAGCCCGCCGTGCTCAAGGCACGCATTCCCGATTACTGGTACCCGGCCATCTACAAGCAGGTGCCACACGCTGACGGGCAGTCCGCGCAAGCCGCGGGCGAGGCCGATGACTACCAGTTCGCCGGGCGCCAGATAGCCTTTTATGCCGATCAGATCCACGAGCCGGACGTACCGCGCATTCTCAACAACGCGTTCCTGATTTCCAGTTCGCGCAACTACATCAACAGCCTGCTGTCACGGTCGCTGCGCGCAATCGAAACCATCACGCTGGAGTCCGACACACTGTTCGCCTTCGGCCGCGCCGACTTCCAGAGCCTTGAGCCCGCGGGCCAACGCCAGCTCAGCAGCATTGCCAACAAGCTGCTGAACACCCCCAACGTAGGCAAGATCATCATCACTGGCCACGCCGACCAGATTGGCGACAGCCAGAGCAACCTGCAGGTCTCGCGGCAACGTGCCCAGACCATCAAGACCTACCTGGTAGGCAAAGGGCTGCCTGCAGAGCTGGTCGACGCCGTGGGCGAAGGCAGCGACAAACCATTGGTGCGCTGCAACATGCAAGCGCCGCGCGCCCAACTGATTCAGTGCCTGGAACCTAACAGGCGCGTCGAGATCGAGGTCCGGGCACTTGATTGATGCCAGGTCTCAACACGACCCCTGCGGCATGTACGCAGGGGTCAAACTCAGGGCAGGTCCAATCGTTGGATCAAGGAAGCCCTTTACACCTATGGAGAAACTTACAGATGGCATTTGACGCATACCTCAAGATTGACGGCATCCCAGGCGAAGCACTGGATGACAAGCACAAGGACTGGATCGAAGTGCTGGGGTACCAGTACGGCGCTACCCAAGCCACTTCGGCGACTGCCAGCTCTTCGGGCGGTGCGTCGTCCGAGCGTGTCAACCTGAGCGACTTCACCATTCGCAAGTACGTGGACAAAGCCTCTGCCAAGGCTTTCGAGGCGTGCTGCAAAGGCCAGCACATCAAGGAAGTGGTGCTGAACGTAAACCGCGCCGGTGGTGACAAGGTGACCTACCTGACCATCACCTTGGAAGAAGTTGTGATCTCCTCTGTCAACTTCCTCGGCAACCTGCCGGTGGACGGCGAAGCCAAGTCCGAAAGCGACCTGCCGATGGAAGAGATCAAGTTCAACTTCTCGCGCATCAAGACCACCTACACCCAGCAGAAGCGCTCCGATGGTGCTGGCGGTGGCAAGGTCACCGGCGGCTGGGACCGTTCGCTGAACAAGGTCTACGCCTGAGCCTGACCTGAGCTGCCGCCTGTAACGGGCAGCTGGATAGAGGGTCCCGTGCCACACGGCACGGCGACCTTCCTTTTACCTTAGCGATAGAGCCGTCCATGTCCGACATTCTTGACGACCTTTCATTGTCTGCCTTGCGTGCCCCGATTGATGGCGGTGCCGGTGAGGACCTGAGCTTTTCCAGCCTGTTCGATCAGATCAAGGAGGCTCGCCGTGCCGATGCTGACTACCTGACCCAGGGCGACTGGCAAACCGACCTCAAGCAGGCCGACTGGGAGCAGGTAATTCAACTAGCCGCGGCTGGCCTCACCGAGCAGAGCAAGGACTTGATGCTGGTGGCCTGGCTCGGCGAAGGCCTGGCACACAGGAAACAGTTCCCTGGCGTTCGTTTTTCCCTGGCAGTGGCTCAAGCCCTGCTGGAAGATTTCTGGGACACGCTGTACCCGGCCCTCGACGAGGGTGTGGAGGAACGCGCGGCCCGCATCGCATGGCTTACGACCACGCTGACCCAGGTGGTGCGCACCCTGCCGATCACCCAGGGGCAGAACTACAGCCTGCACAGATATGAAGAATCGCGGCAGGTCGAAAACCTCGCCCGGCAAAACCCATCGGCAATGCACCAAGCCTTGGAAGAAGGCAAGATCAACGCCGAACTGTTCCAGCGCTCGGTGGTGCTCACTGACACCGAACATCTGCACCAACGGCATGCGCAGATCAGCGAATGCCTGGTCGCCTGCCAGCAGCTTCAGGCTGCCGTCACCAAGGTATTCGTACACGATGCGCCTAGCTTCCTCGCACTGAACGACGTGCTGGTGCACGCCCGCCAATTGGTCGAACGCTTGCTCAAGGAGCGCGGCGTCGAACTGGCTGCAGCACCAGCCACAAACGAACCCGCGCCCGAGCAACGCGTCGATGACGTCGCCCCCACTGCTGTCGCGTATGAACACCGCGCCGCCGATGCACCGCTGCGTACTGTGCCGCTCAACCGCGAAGAAGCCTTCACCCTGCTGCAGGGAGTGGCGCAGTACTTCAAGCAAGCCGAGCCCCACAGCCCGGTGCCTTACCTGGTCGAACGAGCCATCAAATGGGGCAACATGCCGCTGGAGTCCTGGCTCAACGATGTGATCAAGGACAGCAGCGTGGTCGATAACATTCGCGATGTGCTCGGCACCTTGCAACCTCGTGACTGATTTGTGGTCCTAGCCGCCAGAAAAGGAGTTTCGACATGCGTCCGATCATTCTCTTGAACGACCCTACCGACCGCGGAGGGATGGTCGTGCAAGGCTCAACGTCAACGTTGGTTTACGGCCGTGCGGTCGCCCGGCTGGGTGACAAGGTGATGTGCCCGCACGGTGCTTGCGTAATCGTCAGTGGCGACACCACCACGTTGGTCGACGGTAAGCCCGTGGCCCGTCATGGCGACAAGACCGCCTGCGGCTCGAGCCTGATCGCGACCAACAGCGACACCGGAATACTCTAAGGACTGCCAGCATGTTGAAACCCTTTGCCCAGGGCCATCGCTCGCTATGGGACGTGATCGGTGAACGCCGTGAACAAGAGCAACGCCTGGCGCCCCCTCCCCGCCCCGTTGCGCACTACGACACCGCGCGCATCGGGCTGGCCGATGCCTGGCTGTGGCTACCCAACCTGACCCCGGCTGAGGCCAAGGCAGGCAAGGCGCTGGGCAAGGTCGATGCTGACTTCGAGCACGACCCACGGCTGGTCAGCCCGGCTGGCCATCGGCGCAATGTGCGGCGTATCCGCGCGGGCACCGACCGCGCTGAGGTCAGGCCGTTGCCGAGGGCGCTGCAATTGCTACAGGCCATGCTCAGACAGTGGCATGACTTCGCTACCGAGCTGGACTGGGACCAGGTTCAGGTCGTGCTGTTCGCCCCCACCGATATAGCTCCAGATCCGTGGCTCGATGCGGTGCTCGAGGTGTGGCCATTCGACTATCTGCCCGGTCATGGCTTCATTGCCCCGGAGCAAACGTTCTCCACCTGGCTGCCTTGGGCGCTGCAGAATGACTTGGAGGCCCCCAACCTCTTGTGCATCGGGCTCGACTCTTGGGCGACTATCGCCAGGGCTGGCGGCCTGACGGGTGAGCGGATGGCCGGTGAGGCCATCGCCGTGCTCGCGTTGCAACGAATCGACCTGGCCAACGTCGATAGCAATCCCCGCTGGCATATCTACCCTGCCGTCGCTCACACCCATGAGCCCCGCGCCTCGCAGTCACGCAAAAGTACGGGTGGCCTGGAGCAGGTGGCCGCGGCATTGTGTGAGCGGTGTGGCCTCACAGTCGCCGAAGTGAAGGCTGTGGTCACCGACGGCCACCACGACGACAATCGCCTTGAGCATCTTTACCAGTTCCTGAGTAACTGCCTGCCCGACTGCGACCTGCAGCAGCACGTCATCGGGCATGCGCTGCTGGCGGGCGAATACGGGCACGGCATCATCGAGATGAGCGGGCTGGCGCTGGCCTTGCAGGCGGCCAACAGCCTGGAGGGGGCGGTGCTGGTGCTCGACCGGCATGCCTCGACGCAGACCCAGGGTTGGCTGCTTGGCCCATCGCAGGTAGCAGTTGCCGACCAGCAAACGAGTGAGCATTCCTGATGATGAGGTTCGCCACCAAACCCAACTGCATGGCTCAGCAACGCGCCCAAACCGAAGCACGCCTGAAAAAGATGGGCATCGCCATCGATGAAAACTACCAGGACCCGCCCATCAAGGCCCTGGAATAACCCATT
>NZ_JBIVGS010000007.1:0-290985 GCF_044748785.1 Pseudomonas sp. NPDC089743 | reverse complement strand
AAGCACCCACACGAATTGCTTGATTCGATTTGTTAAAGAGCGTTTGGTTAAGAGCTTTTCGTCTCAACCGAGGCGCGCATTCTACGCTTTCCTCATTTGCTGTCAAGCGTTTGTTTTGAAGTTTTTTCGAATCCGCTTTCTTTCAAAAGCTTTGAACTTCAACAACTTACCGCCTGCCTCACCGCGTTCAACGCTGCGAGGAGGCGAATAATACGCGGTTTGAAATTTGAGTCAACACCTTGATCTAAAAAAACTTCGCCTCGCATTTTGCAGCCGCTGGGCAACTAAATGCATGAACCATCGCTCTGTAGATAAACACTCCGTGGAGGGCAATGGCATGAGCGATGCGCAGAGCGAGAAGACCCCTGGCCTGTCGGCTGATGAAGAGAAGGAAGTCAGCCATAACCAACCCCCGAGGGCGGCGGTTCTGCACGAAATCATTCGCTATCAGGGCGACCAGGAACTGGAGCGGACCCTGGCGGCGCTGTGGTGGTCGGCCTTGGCAGCTGGCCTGACCATGGGGCTTTCATTCATGGCCATGGGGCTTTTTTACGCCCGCCTGCCCGAAGGCGAGAGTGCGCACGTCATCGCCAGCATCGGCTACAGCGCGGGCTTTCTTGCGGTGATCCTGGCGCGTCAACAACTGTTTACGGAAAACACCCTCACAGCGGTCCTGCCGGTGATGACGACACCAACCTTCGCCAACCTCGGGCGCCTGTTGCGCCTATGGGGCGTAGTACTGGTAGGAAACCTGGCAGGCACCTTGCTGGTTGCCTGGGTCATCCTCGAGCTGCCCATTTTCGACAGCAAGACGGATGTCGCCTTCCTTGAAATCGGCCGCAAGGTGATGGAGAACGATATCAGCCAGATGTTCGCCAAGGGCATCATATCGGGCTGGATGATAGCGACCATGGTGTGGATGATCCCATCCATGGAGAACGCCAAGATCTGGATCATCCTGATGATCACCTACCTGATGGCACTGGGCGACTTCACTCACATCGTCGTAGGTTCGGTCGAGGTGTCCTATCTGGTCTGGGCGGGAGACGAAAGCTGGCGCAGCTTCTGGCTGGAGTTTGCCTTGCCGACCCTGGCCGGGAATATCATTGGCGGCAGCTTCATTTTTGCCCTTATCAGCCACGCCCAGGTGCGAAGCGACAGCGGCAAGCCACCTTCGCAGCTATTGAAGGATGAAAAAAGGTCTTCGTTCGGCAAGCAGGACGACAAGCAATGATCCGAAGCGTGCAGTCGCTGCCGGTTCGGGCTCGCCAACGCAGTTCCACCTGGGAATCCTAGGCGGCCAGGCCCCTGGCAAAACACGCAGCTAACCAGGGGCCACATCAAGCTGCCAATGCTGACACTCTATCCACTGGTCCGGGCTAGGTGCGCTACCGCCTGGCGATCAAGCTTTCCGGACACAAGCGCCGGCCTCGGGACCTGAACCTGATTGCTAGTCTGACCGGGCTGCTGGATCACTGTGGCTGGAAGCATTGGCTCCAGCTTCGCGTCCAGGCTTGCCAGTACCTGCAAACGCCATCAGTAATTGCTCTGATCGATATCGGCCATTTCAAGAGCATCATCACCGCCGCGGCACTGTCAGCAGCGCAAGGAGCGCTGCGCCAGAATTTCCGGCAGGTCCGTGCGCCGCAGGTACTGGCGCAGCGGTTCGGCAATGTTCAGCCGATCGTCCACATGCTGCTCCAGCAGCAGCGACAGGCGCTGGCGGCACAGCGCCATGTGCGCGCCCTGCGCTGGCCGCCAGACGAACTCGCTGCACGGGATGATGCTCTCGTCTGCCACGTCCATACCGAACGCGTCTTCGCTGAACCGTACGATATGGACGCCGCGTTTGCCATGAAAGCCGACGAAGCCCTTGAGCTGGTCGGCCGCACTGCAGATGTCCTGGGATGTGATGGCCATGTCGAAACCTCGCAAATAACCGGAAGTGACGCACGCCAGGCGGGCAACGGTCGCCTCTGGTGGGCGACGCGCAAGGCCAGCCTAGCTCAATCGCTGGCCGTTTCGCCAAGGTTTTTCGCCATTGGCCCAACCGCCCCGCTAGACTGATGGGCTAATCTATTCCGTCGCCAATTTTGGGACCGTTCATGACCAACGCCATCAGCGCCGATATCGCCACCATCGGCCGCATCAGCGCCGTGCCCGCCATCCTTCAGGTCATCTGCGAATCCACCGGCATGCGTTTCGCCGCCGTGGCACGGGTTACCGAAAGCAACTGGACCGCCTGCGCCGTACTCGACAATCTGGGCTTTGGCCTCGAGGTGGGCGGCGAGCTCGAATTGGCAACCACGCTGTGCCACGAAATTCGCAGCTCTCACCAGACCATCGTGATCGATAAAGCCAGCGAAGATGAGCGCTACTGCCACCACCATACGCCGCAGCTCTATCGCTTCGAAAGCTACATATCCGTACCGGTGTTCCGTACAGATGGCAGCTTCTTCGGCACCATCTGCGCCCTGGACCCGAATCCGGCCTCGCTCAAAGGCCAGGCAATCCAGCCCATGATGGAGTCGTTCGCCCGCGTGCTCGCCATCCAGATCGAGAATGAAGAGAGCGTCCAGCACACCGAGCGCGCCCTGCGTGAGGAACGGGCGATGGCCGAAGTGCGCGAACAGTTCATCGCAGTGCTCGGCCACGACCTGCGCAATCCTCTGTTCGCCATCACCGCAGGCGCCGAACTGTTGATTCAGCGCCTGGATGAAGACAAGCACCGTGGGATCGCCCGCCACATCCACACTTGCGGGCAGCGCGCCGCACAGCTGGTACGCGACGTGCTGGATTTTGCCCGAGGCCGGCTTGGCAGCGGCATCCCTTTGAACCTCAAGGCCTGCCCGGACCTTGCCGAAGGCCTCATGCATGTCGCTGCAGAACTGCAGCACATCCACCCACAGCGGCAGATCGTGCTTCAGATCGGAGATATCGGCGGCCTGTACTGTGATCGCGAACGGGTGGCCCAGCTGCTCTCCAACCTTATCGCCAACGCGCTGACCCATGGTGCGCCTGACGGGCCGGTGACGGTCAGGGCGGCGATCGCCGACGGGGAGTTCGCGCTTAGCGTGCACAACAATGGGCACCCCATCGCCTCACAAACCCTGGACCAACTGTTCAAGCCCTTTACCAGGCCGCTGTCTGCGGGGCCAAGACAGGGGCTTGGGCTTGGCCTTTATATAGCCAACCAGATAGCCCTGGCCCATGGTGGACGCATGCAGGTCATCTCAGATGAGCGAACCGGCACGCTATTCAGCTTTCACTTGCCGGCCACTGCACCGAAGCAGATGCCGGGGCCGTCGGCGGCCAGCCTGTAACGCATCGCCGAGGATCACTCAGGCGCATCCTCGTGCACCTGCACACTGGCCGTCATCCCCGCGCTGAGGTTCATGCCTTCGGGAATGTCGTCGAGCCGGATGCGCACCGGTATTCGCTGGGCCAGCCTTACCCAGTTGAAGGTTGGCTCAACCTCCGGCAACAACTGGCTGTCAGGGGTGCTGTTCTTGTCGGTGATACCCCGGCTGATGCTTTCCACATGCCCCTGCATGGCCTCTCCTGCCCCCATCAGCCAGACCTTCACCGAATCGCCCACACGGATGCGCGGCAATTTGGTTTCCTCGAAATACGCCTGGATATAAAAGGTCGAGTCATCCACCAGGGCCATTACCGACTGGCCGGCATTTACATAGTTGCCCTGAGCCAGGCGCAAGTTGGTGATGTGCCCACTGCGCGGTGCTCGCACTTCGCTGCGGGCAAGGTTGATTTTCGCCACCTGTAACTGAGCTTGCGCCTCATGCAACTCACCGCGGGCAATGGCGGCATTGATTTGCGCGTTTTCGCGCAGCTCGGCACTGATCGCCCCGGGCCCCAGTGCCGTGCGCCGTGCTGCTTCGCGCTCACGCAGATGCAACTGCTGGGTGCGTGTCTCGGCCACGGCGCTGGCCTGGTCGAACGCGGCCTGGAAGCGCTCACGGTCTATGCTCATCAACAGCTCGCCAGCCTTGACCCGCTGGTTGTCCTGGACCCTGAGTTCACGCACCCAGCCGGACACATCGGGCGCGATGACCACCACGTCTGCCCGCACCCGTGCATCACGTGTCCATGGGGTGAGCATGTAGTACTGCCAGAGCTTATAGCCGGCCAAAATGGCAATGGCGACCACACAGAGGGTCACCAGGATACGGACGACAGCACGCATCGAATCACTCCTTACAAAGGCCCCAGCAGGCGGACTACCAGATAGAGCACACAAACGAACAACGCAGCGTCGAACAGCGCTTCATGCCAGATCCAACGCGCCAATGGCGTGGCTTGCACGACAAAGCGCAACAACCCGGTAAGCACCAGCGCCATCAGCACGTAGATCAGAAAAGGGCTGAGCAGCACGCCGCCCAATGCCCACTCACGCAACCCCATGGGCTTCCTCCTGCCAGCGGCACCATTTGCCCCAGCTTTTCTGCAACTGCAACACTGCCCCTTCGGCCAGGCGTAACGGGTCACTCGCCGGCAAGCGTCGTAGCGCCGCGATGAATCGCTCGCTGGCGGCATCCAGCCACTGCCCTCGGCCGGCCGCCGGCCCACTGGCCAAGACTGTTTCCAGTTGCTGCAGATATTCCCGTTCGGCATCCACAAGCGGCGCCTGGGCGACCGCCAGGCACATGCGCAAGTGCACCAGTTCGTCGCCGATGTCCAGACCATGCAGGCCATCGTCCCAACGCTTGCGTTCGGCTTCTTGCAGCTCGCCGGCGTGCCGTGCCAATTGCATCAGGCGGTCGGCCATGCGCCCGCCAAACCAGCTGTCGGCACCGCGCAGGTCACGCCGGGTCAGGCGCACCAGGTCGCTTTGGGTCGCCGCGCGCAGACGCCGCCCAAGCCAGGCCGGGTGACGGAACACCAGCAGGCGAAACGCCATGACCGCCGCACCTACGCCCACCAGCATGGCCAGGGCACTGTTGAGCATGGTTGCCACACCGAACTGCATGGCATTGAGCGGCGACACCAATACGATGAAGTGCAAGCAATAAGAAGTCGCCGTGGCACCGGTGCGCGGGTGAGCCATACCCAGAGCACCAAAGAACAGAGGCACGCCCATGCCCAGGCACAGCAGGGCGAAACTGCTCCATTGCGGCAAGATGATCTGCCCCACCAACAATGCCGTCGGGATCGCCAGCAGGATGCCCCGCAAGAAGCTGAGGCCGATCTGCGCACCATTTTCACGGCTGGCGAACAGGCTGCAGACCACACACGTCAGCACCAGGCCACCGGGCGCGGACGGCCAGGCAGTGGCGAGCCAGAAACCACTCATCACCAAAAATGCCAGCGCACTGCGGGAACCGAACAGCAACGCCAGCGACCAGTCGCGGTGGGCGGCCAGCCCCTGCGCCACATCCTTCGGCGCCCTGCCCGCTTCGACATCATCGAGTGCCTGTGAGGCAGCCATGGCGTAGTCCAGTAGCAGCGTCATGCGGGCCAGGCAAAAATGCTCGGCAGAGCTGATCTGCTCATCATGCGCGGCGTCCCAGATGCGCTGACGCAACACCAACAGGCTCGGCTGATCGGGCTTGACCAGCAGGGCGCGCACTTCTTCCAGCCACGGGCCAAGACGCAGGGCTTGCTGTTCATCCAGCTGCTGCCACTGGCGACGCACCGAACGTGAAATCCGCAGCAGTACCATCAGTTTCTGGCTCAGGCCACGAATGGCGCTGGCCCGCTGGCGCCCGCGCGGGCCCTCGAACCAGGCATGTTCGCGCTGGGTATCGATGGCAACGAGGCGCCCGAGGATCTCCAGCAGGCCTTCGCGCGCCTGGTCTTCACCGCCAAGCATGGCGCTGGCGGCCTGGAACCCGCTGTGCCAGGCCTGGCGCGCCTGCCCGGCAAGCTGCTGCTCCACCCGCATCGGCCAGAGCAAGGCGCTGGTGGCCGTTGCGCAGAAGATTCCCAGGCAAATCTCGGTACAACGGGCTACCGCCTGATCGAACACTTGCAGGGGCTTGTCGATCGCGGGCAAGGCGATGATCGCTGCGGTGTAGCCGGCCAGTACGAAGGCATACGCCCAGGCGCTGCGCAGTTGGGTCGAGGCCGAGGTACACAGGGCCAGCCACAACGCCAGCGTAATGAGAAAAAGCCATGGCGTCTGGGCGAACAGCGCCATGAACAGCACCGACATGAAGGTGCCGACCAATGTCCCGGCCAAGCGTGCGAGGCCTTTCTGTACCACCATGCCCGACAGGGGTTGAGCGACGATGAACGCGGTCATCAGTGCCCAGGAAGGCTGCTCCAGCCCCCAGCGCATGGCCAGCCACAGGGCAAGGCCGCCGCCAAGCAGGGTTTTGATGGCGAATTTGATGGCGAGGCTGCTGGGTGCGAACAGGGCCTGGAGGGTGATTGGCACGAAACGGACCTTGCGGGGGATGATCTGGTAAACGATAGACAATGGAGGGAAGGATAATGCTAAAACGGATAATTAGCTAGCTAATCATCTTTAAGGGCTGCCACCTCGAACCTCAAGACAAAAAAAATGGGCGACCGAAGTCGCCCTAAATGCCTTGCGTGCCCGTGAAGCTGGAAGGTCAGCGCGGCTTGCGCTTGTTCGAGTCCTTCCAGATGAAAATGCCCAGACCGGCAAAGAACGCGAACATCAACCCGACCGTTACCACACCAGCGATAACCACATTGTCGAAGAACATGTCGGCCTCCCGATTCGTTTGCCGTTGTCCGATGGATGCAAGGTAACGAATAAGGGGCGCGGGGAAATTGATCGAAGTCAATGGTGCCCGGGGCCGGGCACGCGAGGCGGGTGCAGGGTTGACCTGCGTCAAGTTTCAGCGCTTCTTGGGCTTGCTCTTGGGCTTCTTTTTCTTCGCCTTGCCCAGCGGCATGGCTTGCTCGAACGCCTGACGCACTTCGTTCAGGCGCTTTTCCTTGAGGTCGTGCACGCGCTTGGCACGTTCGGCATCGAAGTCGATGAGGTTGTCTTGGCTCATGGGTGGGCTCGAGGATCAACAGAGACTTGCATGATGCAGCCAGGCGTGGGTCATGACCAGCCCCGCGGCACAGGGCCCCTAGATTTCGATATCGACCAGCAGCCCCTGGCGCGTCTGCTCGCCCATAAAAGGAGCTACCGGTACCGTGTTGTCGCCGTTGACTTCGTCACCCGGCAAGGCGCTGTAGCGCTCGTCGCCCCCCTGTTGATGACGCCGCTGCTGCCGGCGCTGCTCCTCGCGCAGCAACAGGACCTGCTCCTGCGGGTCGCGTTGCTGTTTGAGGTCGATGGCGCTCTCACCGGATGCAGGCTGCGTGGGGACTACCGGCTTGATGTCCGGGGTCGGCTTGACCGGGTCCTGTTGCGAGGTCACTGGGGCGGCACTGAGCGGAATGATCGGCGGCAGCATGAGAATTCTCCTGTGCCCACTGTATCGGCCGGTTGTCAGCCGCCTTGAGCGTTGGCGAGCAAGGTAATGCGGCCGGCGTCGGCCACGTCATGCCAGTATAGACAGCGGCTACGGCACTTCGTCATAAGGGTCTTGATCGCTTGGCGGGCTGGCCTCGCTCCAGGGGCGCTTGAAGACCTGCTGCCAGACCGCGTCCATATGCTCGCGCAGCACTGGCGCCGCGTTGTTCAGCGAGGCACTGTCCTGGCGAACGCCACCGATCGGCTCTTCGCCTGCCGGGGTGATCAACGACTGCCCGGTGATGGTGTAACTGGTCTGGCCCTCGCGCATCTCGATGGCAATGTCGTGCGGATCGATACCACCGCCGCAGAACGCATGGCTGGCCACCGTCACCTCGGCGATGCCGTCTTTGTTCAGGTCGCCCACATCGCTGACATCGTTGTAGAAGTCGACATCCAGGTCCAGGCCAGGGCAGGTGGTTTCCTGCTCGATCTGCCAGCGCGGCTTGAACCCATCGCCTTCGGTGTTTCGCCCGTACAGCGTGGCCTTGAGCACCACCTTGTCGACTTCCTGCTCGGACTCGGCATCGACCGCCTGGCCATCGCTGCGGCTGAGCACCAGCAGGCCTTCACCGTCCCGGTCACGGAAATGCACGCTCTTGATCGGTGTCTGCACCCCCAGCACCTCGAGCTGCTCCACCGGGATCGCAGGCAGGCTTTCGAAGTTTTTCTGCTCGCAAGCGGCCAGCAGCACGAGGCTGCCCACGGCCAGAGAAGCGTTCAACCAGCGGTGCTTGAGCGGCATGGCGTGGGTTGCCCTCATCGGCAAGACGGTATTGTGCGATGAAACAGCTAGACTCTTGGACTTCAACTCTATGGTCCGCCGGGCCTATCCGTTAACATAGCCGGCTTTTCATCGCGGGAGTTCAGGCAGTATGGCGCAGCAGTATCAACCGGGGCAACGCTGGATCAGTGACAGCGAAGCGGAGCTCGGCCTGGGGACCATCCTGGCCCAGGATGGCCGCTTGCTGACCGTGCTCTACCCGGCCACTGGCGACACCCGCCAGTATTCCCTGCGCAATGCGCCGCTGACCCGCGTGCGCTTCTCGCCAGGTGACCAGATCACCCACTTCGAAGGCTGGAAACTGACGGTACGCGAAGTCGAGGACATCGACGGGCTGATGGTCTACCACGGCCTCGACGGCCAGAACCAGCCGCGCACCCTGCCGGAAACCCAGCTGTCGAATTTCATCCAGTTCCGCCTGGCCAGCGACCGGTTGTTCGCCGGCCAGATCGACCCATTGTCCTGGTTCAGCCTGCGCTACAACACGCTGCAGCACACCAGCAAGCAGGTCCAGTCATCGCTGTGGGGCCTGGGTGGCTGCCGCGCGCAGCCGATCGCCCACCAGTTGCACATCGCCCGTGAAGTGGCGGACCGCAGCGCCCCTCGCGTACTGCTGGCCGACGAAGTGGGCCTGGGCAAAACCATTGAAGCGGGCCTGGTGATCCATCGCCAGTTGCTGACCGGGCGTGCCAACCGCGTGCTGATCCTGGTGCCGGAAAACCTCCAGCACCAATGGCTGGTGGAAATGCGCCGGCGCTTCAACCTGCAGGTGGCACTGTTCGACGCCGAACGTTTCATTGAAAGCGACGCCAGCAACCCGTTCGAGGACGCCCAGTTGGCGCTGGTCGCCCTGGAATGGCTGGTCGAGGATGAAAAGGCCCAGGATGCGCTGTTCGCTGCGGGCTGGGACCTGATGGTAGTCGATGAAGCCCACCACCTGGTGTGGCACGAAGACAAGGCCAGTACCGAATACAGCCTGGTCGAGCAACTGGCCCAGGTCATCCCGGGCGTACTGTTGCTCACCGCCACCCCCGAACAACTTGGTCAGGACAGTCACTTCGCGCGCCTGCGCCTGCTCGACCCCAATCGCTTCCATGACCTGGCAGCCTTCCGCGCCGAAAGCGAGCACTATCGCCCGGTGGCTGAAGCCGTCCAGGAACTGCTCGACGAAGGCCGCCTGTCGCCCAAGGCCCACGCCACCATTCAAGGTTTCCTGGGTGCCGAGGGCGACGCCCTGCTGGCCGCCGTCAGCGATGGCGACAGCCAGGCGAGCGCCCGCCTGATCCGCGAACTGCTTGACCGCCATGGCACGGGCCGCGTCCTGTTCCGTAACACCCGTGCGGCCATCCAGGGCTTCCCGGAGCGCGAACTGCACCCCTACCCGCTGCCAATGCCAGAACAGTACCGCGACCTGCCAGCCGGCGAGCACGCCGAGCTGTACCCGGAAGTCGCGTTCCAGGCCCAAGGTGAAGTCGGCGACGACGAGCGCTGGTGGCGTTTCGACCCTCGCGTCGACTGGCTGATCGACACGCTGAAGATGCTCAAGCGCACCAAGGTCCTGGTGATCTGCGCCCACGCCGAAACCGCCATGGACCTGGAAGACGCCCTGCGCGTGCGCTCCGGCATTCCGGCCTCGGTCTTCCATGAAGGCATGAGCATCCTTGAGCGCGACCGCGCCGCAGCCTACTTCGCTGACGAAGAGTTCGGCGCCCAGGTGCTGATCTGCTCCGAGATCGGCAGTGAAGGGCGCAACTTCCAGTTCGCCCACCACCTGGTGATGTTCGACCTGCCGGCCCACCCCGACCTGCTTGAGCAGCGCATCGGCCGCCTCGACCGGATCGGTCAGAAGCACGTCATCCAGCTGCACATCCCTTACCTGCAGGAAAGCCCGCAAGAGCGCCTGTTCCAGTGGTACCACGAAGCACTCAACGCCTTCCTCAATACCTGTCCGACCGGCAACGCCCTGCAGCACACGTTCGGCCCACGCCTGCTGCCGATGCTCGAAGGCGGGGACAGCAAGCAATGGGATGCCTTGGTAGCAGAAGCCAAAGGCGAGCGTGAACGCCTGGAAGCAGAACTGCACAGCGGCCGCGACCGCCTGCTGGAGCTCAACTCCGGCGGTGCTGGCGAAGGCCAGGCGCTGGTCCAGGACATCCTTGAGCAGGACGACCAGTTCGCACTGCCGATCTACATGGAAACCCTGTTCGACGCCTTCGGCATCGACAGCGAAGACCACTCGGAGAACGCCCTGATCCTCAAGCCGAGCGAAAAGATGCTCGACGCCAGCTTCCCGCTGGGCGATGACGAAGGCGTCACCATCACCTACGACCGTGGCCAGGCGCTGTCGCGCGAAGACATGCAGTTCCTCACCTGGGAACACCCGATGGTGCAGGGCGGCATGGACCTGGTGCTGTCCGGCTCGATGGGCAACACCGCCGTCGCGCTGATCAAGAACAAGGCGCTCAAGCCTGGCACCGTGCTGCTGGAGCTGCTGTTCGTCAGCGAGGTGGTCGCGCCGCGCAGCCTGCAGCTGGGCCGCTACCTGCCGCCTGCGGCGCTGCGCTGCCTGCTCGATGCCAACGGCAACGACCTGGCCTCGCGCGTGGCCTTCGAAACGCTCAACGAGCAACTCGAAAGCGTGCCTCGGGCCAGTGCCAACAAGTTCGTGCAGGCCCAGCGCGACGTGCTGGCCAAGCGCATCAGTGGCGGTGAAGCCAAGATCATGCCGACCCACGTCGAGCGCGTGGCAGAGGCGCAACGCCGCTTGGCCGCCGAAGCGGACGAAGAACTGGCGCGTCTGACCGCTCTGAAAGCCGTGAACCCAAGCGTACGCGACAGCGAAATCGACGCCCTGCGCAAGCAACGTGAAGATGGCTTGGCGATGCTCGAAAAGGCAGCGCTGCGCCTTGAGGCCATCCGCGTGCTGGTGGCTGGCTAAGCCCGACCGCGGGTAGTGGGAGGTGCCAGCGCATCTCCCGCTCCTTTATACCTCTGCGTTATCGACCTCATAACCAAATCGTTGCAATCAAAGAGCCATTACCCCGGAAGGTTTAATCACCGGTTCCTATACTCCTTTGTGGATAGTCTCCTGGGGATTGAATGGAGACCCGTGCGAACTCGACCATGGGGCACGCAATGGAATGGCTGGGACTGCAACTGTTCTCCGATGTGCCGGCTAGCGGCAGCATCGTCATCGACTGCCGTCATGAACCACTACTGATCCTGATCGCCTTCGCGGTGGCCAGCGCTGCCTGCTTCGCCACCCTGGACATGGCCGAGCGCCAGTCACACAGCGAACAACCGGCTGCACAGAGGCAATGGCGCATGCTGGGTGCCTGCTGCCTGGCCGGGGGTATCTGGGCGATGCATTTCATCAGCATGCTGGCGTTCAGGGCGCCGCTGGAGTTGCACTACGATGCACCGCTGAGCGGCCTTTCGCTGCTGATTGCATTGGGTGCGGCCTGGATGGCGATGACCAGCCTCGACCGCGAGCGCATGGGCCCACAGCACTACCTGCAAAGCGCCCTGCTGATCGGCCTGGGCATCCTGCTGATGCACTTTGTCGGCATGGCGGCGTTGCAGACCGGGGCCAAGCAGTACTACCAAACCGAGCTTTTGCTGGCCAGCACCGTCATCGCCCTGCTGACCAGCCTGGCCGCACTGCTGATGGCCCGCTACTTCCGCAACGGCAGCGGCACGCTGCACCAAGCCCTGAAATATGGCGCGAGCCTGCTCATGGCCGGCGGCATCGTGGCTACCCATTTCACCGCCATGGCCGCCATGACGCTGGTCATTCCTGCCGACACCGCCCTGCATTTGCCATCCGCCGACAACAGCCTGCAACTGGGCCTGACGGTGGCTTTCATCACCCTGCTGATCAGCGCAAGCAGCATCAGCGCAGCCTTGGCCGACAAAAAGCTGCAGAGCAAGGAACACGACCTGCGCAGGGTGAATATGCTGCTCAGCCAACTGGACCAGGCGCGCGCCTCTTTGCAGCAAGCCGCTCACTACGATGCACTGACCAGCCTGGTCAACCGGCGAGGTTTCAATCAGGTGTTCGCCGAACGCCTGGCCGAACAGGATCCCGAAGAGCATCGCCTGGCGGTGATGTTCCTCGATATCGACCATTTCAAACGGATCAATGACAGCCTCGGCCATGACGCCGGAGACCAACTGCTCAAGGTGATCGCCAGCCATATCAAAGCAGCCACACGCAGCCACGACCTGGTGGCACGCTTCGGCGGCGACGAGTTCTGCGTGGTGACCAGCCTCAATGGGCCTGACGAAGCACGCCACCTGGCACAGCGCATCATGCAGCGCATGAAGGACCCCATCGACCTGGGCGGGCGGCGCATGGTCATGACCACCAGCATCGGCGTCAGCATTTACCCCGACGACGGCCTCACCGCTGAAGAGCTGCTCAAGCATGCCGACCTTGCCCTGTATCAATCCAAGGGCAGTGGGCGCAACAGCCTGCATTTTTTCAACAGCAGCCTGAAAACCCGCGCCACCCTTGAACTGCAACTGGAAGAAGAACTGCGCATCGCCTTGCTTGAAGAACGTGGGCTGCGCGTGCATTACCAGCCCATCTATCACCTGGGCACCGGCCAGGTCGCCAAGCTTGAAGCGCTGGTACGCTGGCAGCACCCGCAGCATGGGTTGCTGAGCCCGGACCGCTTCATCGGCATTGCCGAAGCCAACGGCCTGATCGTCGACCTGGATCTCTGGGTACTACGCCACGCCTGCGATGACCTGGCGCAGTTGCATCGCCATGGCTTCGCCGACCTCAAGCTCACGGTCAACTGCTCAGCGGTGACCCTGGGCCATGACGGGTTGCCCAAAGAAGTGGAAATGGCCCTGTTCCAGGCGGGGCTGGCCCCTCGACACCTGGAACTTGAGGTCACCGAGAATGCCCTGATGGGCGACATCCAGCGCACGCTCAGCCTGCTCAAGCGAATCCGTGGCCAGGGTGTCAGCCTTTCGATCGATGACTTCGGCACGGGGTACTCGTCACTGGCTTACCTCAAGCGCCTGCCTCTGGACGTCCTCAAGATCGACCGCAGCTTTCTTCAGGACGTGCCGGCCAGCCTGAAAGACCGTGAAATCGTACAGGCGATCATCGCAATGGCCCATACCCTGCATCTTCAGGTGGTCAGCGAGGGTGTAGAAACCGTCGAGCAGCACGAGTTTCTGGCCGCCAACGGCTGCGACTACCTGCAGGGTTACCTGCTCAGCCGGCCGGTACCGCTGGCCGAACTGCGGCCGATCCTGGAGCGGCTCGACCGCCAGGAAGCCGCCGTCAGCGCGTGTTGCGATACAGCTCTACCAGGGTCGCCGGATCTTTTTGCAGATACCCCTGGCTACCGTGCAAGCGCATCAATTGCGCGGCGAGGGCACTGAGCGGGGTCGCCGCGCCCTGCTCCCGGGACAGCTTGACCGCCCCGTCGAGGTCTTTGAGCAACGTGCGCACGTGCCATTTGACCGGTTCGAAGCGGCGCTCGGCCATTTGCGGTGCCAGGATCTGTAGCGGCTTGGAGTCGGCAAAACCACCGGCCAGGGCTTGGGCGATGAGCGTCGCGTCCACGCCTGACTGCTCGGCCAACGCCACCACTTCGGCAATCACCAAGGCGTTGCAGGCCACGATCATCTGATTGCAGGCTTTGGTCACCTGCCCCGCCCCCACCCCGCCCATGTGCGTGACCCGCTGGCCAAGGGTAAGCAATACCGGGCGCGCTCGCTCCAGGTCGGCAGCCTCGCCGCCGACCATGATCGCCAAGGTGCCGGCCTCGGCGCCCGGCGTGCCACCGGACACGGGTGCATCCAGCCAGGCCATGCCGCACAAGGCGGCCAACTCGGCAGCCATCTCGCGGGTGGCGGTCGGCTCAAGGCTGGACAAGTCGATCAGCAGTTGCCCACTGCGCCCACCCTGGGCGATACCTCGCTCGCCGAAAACCACCTCGCGTACCACCGCCGTATCCGCCAGGCACAGCAGCACCATGTCACTGCCCCGGCACAACGCCGCAGGATCTGCAGCCAGCCGGGCGCCGGCTGCGACCAGCTCGGCACACTTCTCCGGGCTGCGGTTCCAGACGGTCAGCGGGTAACCTGCGGCCAACAGGCGCCGACACATGGGCAGCCCCATCAGACCGATCCCGGCGAATCCAAGCGAAGGCAGTTCAGTGCTCATAACGACTCCTGGCAAATCCAATGGTTATCCGGGCCTTATCAGGCCCCATTACGCATCCCGTAAACTGTTACCGCCACGCCAAATTGTTACCTACCTCTACCCCAGCTGAACGCCGTCGAGCACCATAATGGGGCGCCTGCGCATTTTTACGCACCAAAATCAACCGGCAGAATTCGCGCTCTTCACTTGAATCAGGATGAACGGCGAAACCACCACTGCCCATATCTCTGGATCGCGGCTTTGCAGGTCGAGCGCCTGTTCGGCCGAGACAGGGCCCACAGTGCCATCATCCCGCCATTTGGCGAACATCTCGCTGCGATTCTCAGCCATCACTTCGGCAACCGCTATCAGGTCCAGGCCAGGGTCGACCCAAATCAGGTCACCCTTTGCCCAGAAACGCTCCAAAGCTTTCCACTCGATAGTTGCCGTCTCGCCCAGCAATTTGGCATAGAGGGTGCTTGTTTGATCAGTCATGGGTTTTTACCGCAAATATCAGCCAATAAAAAAGGTCGGCATTTTTGCAGAAAAACCCGGTTTCAAATATGTAATTTGGTCGATTGGCCCAGAACTTGTGGGGTTGGGCCGAAGATGCAGGCAATCTAATGGCGCCTTTCTGTATCTTTGTGTCGACCATGCGACAACCCGCGAAACAGGCGCTTTTCGCCCGCTTTTCAAGCGCTCGGGCAGCGCTCTACACTGTACCGGTACAGTTCCGGGACATGTTCCGGGGGAAGGTGGGCATGCAGTATGGCGTGGCCATACCGCGAGTCCCGCCCGGTCTGTAGCCCTGGCCGCCAGGACTATAAGAATTACAACAGAATGAGTGGAGCACTATGATCAAGATTTCCAAGCTGTTCGCCGCAATGGTACTGGCCGGGGTAGCCAGCCATTCGTTTGCCGCCGATACCATCAAGATCGGCATCGCCGGTCCCAAGACGGGTCCTGTGACCCAATACGGCGACATGCAGTTCATCGGCGCGAAACAGGCCATCAAGGACATCAACGCCAAGGGCGGCGTGGATGGCAAAATGCTTGAAGCCAAGGAATACGACGACGCCTGCGACCCTAAACAGGCCGTGGCAGTCGCCAACAAAGTGGTCAACGACGGCGTCAAGTTCGTCATCGGCCACCTGTGCTCCAGCTCCACCCAGCCAGCGTCCGACATCTACGAAGACGAAGGCGTGATCATGATCACCCCGGCCGCCACCTCGCCGGAAATCACCGCCCGTGGCTACAAGCTGATCTTCCGCACCATCGGCCTGGACAGCGCCCAGGGCCCGGCCGCCGGCAACTACATCGCCGATTACGTCAAGCCGAAGGTCGTTGCAGTGCTGCACGACAAGCAGCAATACGGCGAAGGCATCGCCACTGCGGTCAAACAAACCCTGGAAAAGAAAGGCACCAAGGTTGCCGTGTTCGAAGGCCTGAACGCTGGTGACAAGGACTTCTCCTCGATCATCCAGAAGCTCAAGCAGAACAACGTCGACTTCGTCTACTACGGCGGCTACCACCCAGAGCTGGGCCTGATCCTGCGTCAGGCGAAGGAAAAAGGCCTGGACGCCAAGTTCATGGGCCCAGAGGGCGTGGGTAACGACTCGATCTCGCAGATCGCCCAGAACGCCTCCGAAGGCCTGCTGGTCACCCTGCCGAAGTCGTTCGACGCTGACCCTGAGAACAAGGCCATCGTCGACGCCATCAAGGCTGACGGCAAGGACCCGAGCGGTCCGTTCGTGTTCCCGGCCTACTCCGCCGTGGAGCTGATCGCCAAAGGCATCGAGGCCGCCAAGTCCGAAGACACCGACAAGGTGGCAGACGCCATCCACGCCGGCTCCTTCAAGACCCCGACCGGCACGCTGTCGTTCGACGAAAAAGGCGACCTGAAAGACTTCAAGTTCGTGGTCTACGAATGGCACTTCGGCAAGCCGAAGACCGAAGTCTCCCCTCAATAACTGCGTGACTAAATAGCTGACCGTAAAAGCCCACTGTGCGAGCAGTGGGCTTTGTTTTACGAGGTTCATGGACCTGACTCCCGCGATCCGGGGGCCGGTTCACCTGAAAATCTTAAAACCGTCACTCGCGGTTTCCTGGCCTACCCCTGCCAGCGAAATGCAAATCAGGTTTTTAGGAGCGCTGTAATGCCTGAGATCTACCATTTCTTCCAACAACTGGTTAATGGATTGACCATCGGCAGCACCTATGCCTTGATCGCCATCGGTTACACGATGGTGTACGGCATCATTGGCATGATCAACTTCGCCCATGGCGAGGTGTACATGATCGGGTCCTACGTGGCCTTCATCGCCCTCGCAGGGCTGGCCATGATGGGTATCCATTCGCTACCGATCCTGATGACCGTTGCCTTCGTCGCGACGATCTTCGTCACCAGCGCCTATGGCTACAGCATCGAACGGGTTGCCTACCGCCCCCTGCGCAACAGCAACCGTCTGATCCCGCTGATTTCCGCCATCGGCATGTCGATATTCCTGCAGAACACTGTGCTGCTTTCGCAGGATTCCAAGGACAAATCCATCCCCAACCTGATCCCCGGGAGCTTCTCATTCGGGCCGGGCGGTGCTGAAGAAGTCCTGATCAGCTACATGCAGATCCTGGTATTCGTGGTCACCCTGGTGGCCATGACCCTGCTGACCCTGTTCATCTCCCGCTCTCGCCTGGGACGCGCCTGCCGCGCCTGCGCCGAGGACATCAAGATGGCCAACCTGCTGGGCATCAACACCAACAACATCATCGCCCTGACCTTCGTCATCGGTGCCGCGCTGGCGGCGGTGGCGGCTGTGCTGCTGAGCATGCAGTACGGCGTGATCAACCCCAACGCCGGTTTCCTGGTGGGCCTGAAGGCCTTCACCGCGGCAGTACTGGGCGGCATCGGCAGCATTCCGGGCGCGATGCTCGGTGGCCTGGTGCTGGGCGTGGCCGAAGCCTTTGGCGCCGACATCTTTGGCGACCAGTACAAGGACGTGGTGGCATTCGGCTTGTTGGTTCTTGTCCTGCTGTTCCGGCCGACCGGCATCCTCGGCCGCCCGGAGGTTGAAAAAGTATGAACAGAAATCTCAAACAGGCGTTCTTCAGCGCCTTGCTGGTGTGGGCCGTGGCCTTCCCGGTGCTGGGCCTGAAACTGAGCATCGATGGCATCAGCCTGGTGGTGCACACCCAGGGCTCGTTCACCATCGGCATCATCGCCGCCTGCTCGGTGCTGATGTTCCTGCGTGTGCTGTTCGACAGGCAGTGGAGCTCGGTGATGGGCCGCCGCTCGGATCGCAAGCTGATCTCGCCGGCGGTAAGCAATTTCCTGACGTTGCCCAAGACGCAGCGCTGGATCATCATCGGCCTGATCGTGGTAGCGCTGGTGTGGCCGTTCTTCGGCTCGCGCGGAGCCGTCGACATCGCCACGCTGATCCTGATCTACGTGTTGCTGGGCCTGGGCCTGAACATCGTGGTCGGCCTGGCGGGCCTGCTGGACCTGGGTTACGTCGGTTTCTACGCTGTCGGCGCCTACAGCTACGCGATGCTGTCGCACTATCTGGGCTGGAGCTTCTGGGTATGCCTGCCGATCGCTGGCCTGATGGCCGCCACCTTCGGCTTCCTGCTCGGCTTCCCGGTGCTGCGCCTGCGCGGTGACTACCTGGCGATCGTGACCCTGGGCTTTGGCGAGATCATCCGCCTGTTCCTGCGCAACCTGACCGACTGGACCGGCGGCCCCAACGGCATCAGCAACATCCCCAAACCGGAACTCTTCGGCCTGACCTTCGAACGCCGTGCCGCCGAGGGGATGCAGACCTTCCACGAGTACTTCGGGCTGCCGTACAACTCGATCAACAAGGTCATCTTCCTCTACCTGGTGGCACTGCTGCTGGCCCTGTTGGCGCTGTTCGTCATCAATCGCCTGCTGCGCATGCCGATCGGGCGAGCCTGGGAAGCATTGCGTGAAGACGAGATCGCCTGTCGTGCGTTGGGCCTGAACCCGACCGTGATCAAACTCTCGGCATTTACTCTGGGCGCCTGCTTCGCCGGTTTCGCCGGCAGCTTCTTCGCCGCCCGCCAAGGGTTGGTGACACCTGAGTCGTTCACGTTCATCGAGTCGGCGATCATCCTCGCCATCGTCGTGCTTGGCGGCATGGGCTCACAACTGGGCGTGATCCTCGCGGCCATCGTGATGATCCTGCTGCCTGAGCTGATGCGTGAGTTCAGCGAATACCGGATGCTGATGTTCGGTGCGCTGATGGTGTTGATGATGATCTGGCGTCCGCAAGGCTTGCTGCCTATGCAACGTCCACACATGGAGCTGCGTCGATGAGCCGCGAAATTCTGCAAGTCAGCGGCCTGAGCATGCGCTTCGGCGGCTTGTTGGCGGTCAACGGCGTGGGCCTGACCGTCAAGGAAAAACAGGTGGTGGCGCTGATCGGCCCGAACGGCGCCGGCAAGACCACGGTGTTCAACTGCCTGACGGGTTTCTACAAACCTAGCGGCGGCACCATTCTGCTCGATGGCCAGCCGATCCAGGGGCTGGCCGGCCACCAGATCGCCCGCAAGGGCGTGGTGCGGACCTTCCAGAACGTGCGCCTGTTCAAAGAGATGACCGCGCTGGAAAACCTGCTGATCGCCCAGCACCGCCACCTCAACACCAACTTCTTGGCCGGCCTGTTCAAGACCCCAAGCTTCCGCCGCAGCGAGAAAGAGGCTTTGGAGCGTGCGCAGTACTGGCTGGAGAAGGTCAACCTGACCGAGTTCGCCAACCGTACCGCCGGCACCCTCGCCTACGGCCAGCAACGCCGCCTGGAAATCGCCCGCTGCATGATGACCCAGCCACGGATCATCATGCTCGACGAGCCGGCAGCGGGCCTGAACCCCAAGGAAACCGAGGATCTCAAAGCGCTGATCGCTTATCTGCGAGAGTCGCACGATGTCACGGTGCTGCTGATCGAACACGACATGAAGCTGGTGATGAGCATTTCCGACCATATTGTCGTCATCAACCAGGGCACGCCCCTGGCAAACGGCACACCGGAGGAAATTCGCGACAACCCTGACGTGATCAAAGCTTACCTGGGGGAAGCGTAAATGCTGAAGTTCGAGAACGTCTCCACCTTCTACGGCAAGATCCAGGCTTTGCATAGCGTCAACGTCGAGATCAATCAGGGTGAAATCGTCACCTTGATCGGTGCCAACGGCGCGGGCAAGTCGACCCTGCTGATGACCCTGTGCGGCTCGCCCCAGGCGCACAGCGGCAGCATCAAGTACCTGGGTGAGGAGCTGGTCGGCCAGCCTTCCTCGCACATCATGCGCAAGAGCATCGCCGTGGTCCCGGAAGGGCGCCGGGTGTTCGCCCGCCTGACCGTCGAGGAAAACCTCGCCATGGGTGGCTTCTTCACCGACAAGGGCGACTATCAGGAGCAACTGGACAAAGTCCTGCAACTGTTCCCGAGGTTGAAAGAGCGTTATGTGCAGCGCGGCGGCACCATGTCCGGCGGCGAGCAGCAGATGCTGGCCATCGGCCGGGCGCTGATGAGCAAGCCCAAGCTGCTGCTGCTCGACGAGCCCTCGCTGGGTTTGGCGCCGATCATCATCCAGCAGATCTTCGACATCATCGAACAGTTGCGCCGCGATGGCGTGACGGTGTTTCTGGTGGAACAGAACGCCAACCAGGCGTTGAAAGTCGCTGATCGGGCCTATGTGCTGGAGAATGGCCGGGTTGTCATGCAGGGCACGGGAGAGGCGCTGCTGACCGACCCGAAAGTGCGTGACGCCTACCTCGGCGGTTGACGCTGTCAGTTAGCGTTTCAGGGCTGCTACGCAGCCCATCGCCGGCAAGCCGGCTCCCACCTCGACCGCGCAGTGCTTCAGGCCTGCGCGCTACCCGCTCAAGCCGGTTCCCATAGTTACAGCGCAACGCTCGAAAATTGCGCGGTCCCAGTGGGAGCCGGCTTGCCGGCGATGGGCCGCAACGCGGCCCCAAATCGCTCACCTGAATGGCATCAGGACCTCAACCCATTTTCTGCCTGATGCAGATGCACCGCCCGTACCCACCTCTTGTGATCGGCGCCTGGCATGCGTACCGTGGCCTGCACTTCATGCAAGCATCCCGGAGCCCCGCCCCATGCGCCTCACCCCTTCCCTTGTACTCACCGCCCTGCTGCCACTGTTCGCCGGCTGCCAGATGCTGGCCGCGCCACCAAGCGACCCGAACATCGGTACTACACGCATGCAGGGCGAGTTGAGCGCCGGTGGCGGCCAGTTGCTGTTCAAGCCCTGCAACGAAGCCCGCCGGTTCGTGATCAAGGATGTCGCCGGCACCGGCATTTTGCAGGAAGCCGCGAACCTGGCAGACGACGCCGGTGACAAACTGTTCGCCGATGTGCGCGGGCGCCTCACCGGCAGCAAGCAGGCCGACAACGACGGCCAGCTCGAGGTGCGCACCCTGTACCGCCTGGATCCGTCCACCCGCGCCTGCGAAGACCCCAACTTCAAGCAACTGACCCTGCGCGCCAGCGGCCATGAGCCCGAGTGGGACGTCAAGGCCAGTGGCAAAGGCATGGTGATCAACCGCATTGGCAAGGAGCCATTGCCGCTGCCTTTCCTGGAAGAGGAAGTGCCCGGCGGCGGCCTGACCCTGACCAGCGAAGCCAACGGCCAGCATGTGGAACTGTGGGCTGCCCCGCAGCGTTGCGTCGATACTGCCACCGGTGCCGTGCAACACCTGCGTGCCGAGCTGCGCATCGATGGCCAGACCCTGCAGGGCTGCGGCTACTACGGCGGTGCACGCGACAACTGATCGCCGGGCACTTTTATCCTGCCAGTCAGGGCGGCGAACAGCTTATACTTGGCGGTTTGTGTAAAGCCGCCGGCCGCCCATGGCCGGGATACTGGACCCTGCCATGCTACGAATCACCGAACTGAAGCTGCCCCTGGACCATCCCGACGAAGCGCTGCGCGAAGCCATTGTTCAGCGCTTGGGCATCCGTGATGAGCAACTGCTCAGCTTCAACCTGTTCAAGCGCAGCTACGATGCGCGCAAGAAGAACAGCGAACTGCTGTTCATCTACACCATCGACCTTGAAACCAGCAACGAAGCGGAGCTGCTGGGCAAGTTCGCTGACGACCGCAACATCACCGTCGCACCGGATGTCACCTACAAGTTCGTTGGCCACGCACCGGCCGACCTGCAGGAGCGCCCGATCGTGGTCGGCTTCGGCCCGTGCGGCATCTTCGCCGGTCTGCTGCTGGCCCAGATGGGCTTCAAGCCGATCATCCTCGAGCGTGGCAAGGAAGTGCGCCAGCGCACCAAGGACACCTGGGGCCTGTGGCGCAAGAGCGTGCTCAACCCCGAGTCCAACGTACAATTCGGCGAAGGCGGTGCCGGGACCTTCTCCGACGGCAAGCTGTACAGCCAGATCAAGGACCCGCTTCACCATGGCCGCAAGGTACTGGAGGAGTTCGTCAAAGCCGGTGCGCCGGACGAGATCCTCTACATCAACAAGCCGCATATCGGTACTTTCCGCCTGACCGGCATGGTCGAGCAGATGCGCCAGGACATCATCGCCCTGGGCGGCGAAGTGCGCTTCCAGGAGAAAGTCACCGACCTGTTGCTCGACGATGGCCAACTGAGCGGCGTGGTGCTGGAGAGCGGCGAGCAGTTGCAGTCGCGCCATGTGGTGCTTGCCCTGGGCCACAGCGCCCGCGATACCTTCCGCATGCTTCACGGCAAAGGCGTGTTCATGGAGGCCAAGCCGTTCTCGGTGGGCTTCCGTATCGAGCACCCGCAAACGCTGATCGACAAGGCGCGCCTTGGCAAATATGCCGGCCACCCGAAATTGGGTGCCGCTGACTACAAGCTGGTGTACCACGCCAAGAACGGCCGCTCTGTGTACAGCTTCTGCATGTGCCCCGGCGGCACCGTGGTCGCAGCCACCAGCGAACCAGGCCGCGTCGTTACCAATGGCATGAGCCAGTATTCGCGTAACGAGCGCAACGCCAACTCCGGCATCGTGGTCGGTATCGACCCTGAGCGCGATTACCCGGGCGGCCCGCTGGCCGGTATCGAACTGCAGGAGCGCCTGGAAGCGCATGCCTACGTGATGGGCGGCAGCAACTATCAGGCACCGGCCCAGCTGGTCGGCGACTTCGTGGCAGGCAAACCCTCCACCGCGCTGGGTAGTGTCGAGCCGTCCTACAAGCCGGGCGTGACCTTGGGTGACCTGGCGCCAAGTTTGCCGGCTTTCGCCATCGAGGCAATCCGCGAGGCGCTGCCAGCCTTCGATCGACAGATCAAAGGCTACAACCTGCATGACGCTGTGCTCACCGGGATCGAGACACGTACCTCCTCGCCGCTACGCATTACCCGCGGCACGGATTACCAGAGCCTGAACGTGAGGGGGCTGTTCCCTGCAGGTGAGGGTGCCGGGTATGCCGGGGGCATCCTCTCGGCGGGCGTGGATGGCATTCGCATTGCCGAGGCCGTGGCGCGGGACATCCTCGGGCTGTAAGCCGCCAGCGCCTACCCCAGCCTGAAGCCTGGAGCCGGATTGCCAGCGACAGGGCCAGGACAGGCACATAAAAAACCCCGAACGGGCCTGGCCAGTTCGGGGTTTTGTTTTTGCCGCAATCAGTGCGTAACGCGGCTGGTACCGTCGACTGTCATGATGCGCACACGCTCACCGACGCGGAAGATTTCGTTCTCCTGCACGGCCTGCACGTAGGCGCGCATGCTGCCATCGTCCTCACGCACGGTGATTTCGACACCTTGGGTGCGGGTGATGCCTTCTTCGGCAGCGGAACCCGCCAGGCCACCCGCCACGGCGCCGATTACCGCAGCAACGATGCTGCCACGGCCACCACCAATGGCACTGCCGGCAACACCACCGACGATTGCGCCTGCACCGCCGCCGATAGGGGTTTTGGTGCCTTCGATCTTGACCGGACGCAGGGACTCGATGGTCCCCATGCGCACGGTCTGCACGCGACGGGCCTCATCACGGGAGTAGCTGTCGCCGGTCAGGCTGGAAGCACAGCCGCCCAACAGCAACGACAGGGTGGTGAACGTCGCCACCAGCAAAGCGGATTTACGCATGGGTAAAGTCTCCATAAGTCAGGTGTCCATTAGACGCTGCACTTCGACGGCTGTCACGATAGCAAAGCCATAAAAAATATTTCCGTTCAGCTACGGTACAGCCTCCGAGCCGGGCCTGGACATCTAGACAGAAGATAGTCAGGGTTTACTGCATTGAAGTGCTAACGGCATGCAGGGGCTGCCAAGCAGCCCCCCGCACCCTACGGCGCCAGGCGCTCGCGCAGCCACTGGCCATCGACCCATCGATAGTTCAGCCGATCATGCAGCCGGCTCGCCCGTCCCTGCCAGAACTCGATGCGCTCCGGCAGCACGCGGTAGCCTCCCCAATGCTCGGGGCAGTGTGGCTGGGTGTTGCAGAACCGGGCTTCAGTGGCCTTCACCAGCCCTTCTAGCGCCTCGCGGCTGGCGATCACCCGGCTTTGTGGTGAAGCCCATGCGCCAAGGCGGCTACCCAGCGGACGGACCTGGTAGTAGTCATCCGACTCTTGGGGCGTAACCTTTTCCACACGCCCTTCGATGCGCACCTGACGCTCCAGCGCCGGCCAGAAAAAGGTCATGGCAGCGTAGGGGTTGGCCAGCAGTTGCTGGCCCTTGGCGCTGTAGTAGTTGGTAAAGAAGGTGAAGCCGCGGTCATCGAGCCCCTTGAGCAGCAATACACGGCAATGGGGACGGCCATCACCGTCGACCGTGGCGAGCGTCATGGCGTTGGCCTCCACCGGTGGCTGCTCGGTCTTCACCGCATCGGCGAACCACTGGTGGAACAAAGCGAACGGCTCGCCCGGCGCCTGGGCTTCAGCCAGGCCATCACGGGTGTAGTCGCGGCGCATATCGGCCAGGGATTGGGTCATGGCTGCGTTTCCTTGACGATCAGTTGGTCTTCGCAGGGCTATTGGCGGCTACTTTTTTCTCGGCGGTAGCTTTCTTGGCCGCGGGCTTGGCCGGCGCAGCTTTCTTTTTAGCGGCGGTTTTGGTCGATGCCTTGGCTTTGGCTATAGGCTTCTTCGCAGCAGGTTTGGCCGCTGCCTTGGCGGCTGGCTTGGTCTCGGCTGGCTTGGTGGCGGGTGCCTTGGTGTCCTGGACAGCTACCATCGTGCTCGGTGCCGGCGCTGGCCGCTGATACTTGGCCATCAAGGCAAGCATGGTGTTCTGCGGGGTCAGCATCATCTCCACGCGGCGGTTCAGGGCACGGCCTTCAACGCTGTCGTTCGCTGCCCGCGGCATTTCCGAACCCATGCCCTTGAGGGACAGGCGGTCACGGTTCAAACCGCTCAAGCGGAAAATCGCCGACACCGAAGCGGCGCGCTCCAGGCTGAGCTTCTGGTTGGTAGCCGCAGCACCGCTGGTGTCGGCGTGGCCAAGCACCAGCACGGCAGTCTTGGGATCGCCCTCGACAGCCTTGGCCACACGGGTAATCGGGCCCAGGCTCATGGGCAGCAGCATGTTCGGACGATCCGGGTTGTAGGAGCTGTCAGCCGGGAGGGTCACCACCAGCACATTCTCGCGGCGCTCCAACTCCAGCTTGCTGTCCTTGATCGCTTCACGCAGCTTTGGCTCGTACTGATCGAGCCAGGCCTGAGTGGCCTTTTCGTCAATTTTTGGCACAGCCGGGCCCTTGGCCTGCTTGTCGTCACCGCCAAATGGCCACCACCAGCGGCTGGCGCTCTCGGACTTGGCATCGGCCTTGGCGACTTTTTCGGTAACGGCCTGCTTCACTTCCTGCTCGGCAACCTCGTCCGAACCGAATGGCCACCAGTTGCTGAGGCCGCCCTTGGAGGCATCCTGGGAATGGCTGGCGCAGCCGGTCATGGCGGTCAGGCACAGGGCGAGAGCTAAGGTTTTATGTGAAGACATCAGCGATACACCATGAAATAGAAAGAAATTTTGCCCACACACTCGAGGCGTTGGCATTGAGGATAGTCAAAGGGATTGCGCAATACCCGCGTTACCCGATCAAAGGCAAGTGCCAAGGACACGCACCAGTTGCTGGGCCCTGGGATCCATGAGCACGTAAGGGCCGAGGGTATTGACCACGAAACCGAAAGCAACGTCGTGCTCGGGGTCGGCAAAACCCACCGAACCCCCTGCGCCGGGATGGCCAAAGGCCCGCGCGCCCAGGCCGAAAGTGGCGTTGGCCACGGTGGGCTGGTCCAGCATGCAGCCGAGGCCGAAGCGGGTCTTGGTCAGCAGGGTGCGATCCTCGCCGATGCTGTGTTCACGCGTCAGTTCATCGAGCAGCTCGGACTCGAGCAGGCTGCCGTCGAGCAGGCCGGCGTAGAAACCCGCCAGGCTACGGGCATTGCCGTGGCCATTGGCCGCCGGTTGCTGCATGCGGCGCCACTCAGGCTTGTTGGTACTGGTGAGGATGGCCGGCGGGTTGGTGAACGCACGGGTAGACAACGCCTCGGGCTCACGCATGGTCACCTGCAGCAGGCGCTGGGCGGCGGCATCGCCGGCGTTGCCCTTGCCGCGCGCAATATGCGCCACACGATGGAATTCATCGTCCGCCAGGCCTACGTGGAAGTCGAGCCCCAGCGGCCGTGCGGTACGCGCCACGATCGACTCCCCTGGGCCACGGCCATCGGCGCGGCGGATCAACTCGCCGATCAGCCAGCCGTAGGTGATGGCGGCATAGCCATGCGCGGTACCCGGCGCCCACCAAGGCGTCTCGGCGGCCAGCGCATCGACCATGGTTTGCCAGTCATACAGGGCCTCTGCTGGCAGCAGCTCGCGGATGGCGGGCAAACCCGCCCTGTGGCTGAGCAGTTGGCGCAGGGTGACGCTCTCCTTGCCTGCCTGGGCAAACGCTGGCCAATAGCGCGCCACCGGCGCATCCAGCGCCAGCTTGCCCTCACCGACCAGCTGCAGCGCCGTGACGGCAGTGAACGTCTTGGTGCAGGAGAACAGATTGGCGAGGGTATCGCTGTGCCAGGCCTGCTGGCCGTCTTTGTCGGCACTGCCCGCCCAAAGGTCGATTACCGTCTCGCCACCGACTTGAATGCACAGCGCGGCGCCGCGCTCCTGAGGATCATCGAACAATGCCGCGAACGCTTCGCGCACTGCCTCGAACTTCAGCTCATAGTGACCCTGGATCTGCACCCGCTCGTTCTCCGTTCGACCTTGCCGAAAAAGGGGGCATTGTTTCAGTAGTTGGCGGTTTTGCCTACTGGTCAAGGCGGGTTGATCACGCAGAAAAGCGCCCTTTTCAGGGCGCCTCTTCGGTTGCCGCGCCCGAGGTAGAGCCCTCTTTGTGCAACAGGCTGCTCAACTGACCAACGGCCTGCCGGTTACTCTTGCGCACCGCCTCGACAAAAGCCGGATACGGCATATCGGTGATCGCCACCAAGCCAAGGTGCCCGTTTTCGCCATCGAGCAAGCGCCCGCTGGCGGGCTGGTCGAGGTATTGGAACCAGTGGGCACCGACGATCATCGGCTGCGCCAATGCCGCCTTGAGGAAGTTGCCGTAGGCCGGCCCCCGCTCCTCTTCACGTGCCACTTCCACCGGCCCTGGCCAGAAAGGCCCACGGTCACGCGAACCGAACTGGAATTCGGACACCAGCACGGGCTTGTCCAGCTCGGCCAGGCGGGCGAAGTCGTAGCCGTCGTCGGGTTTGAGGGTATAGAAGTTGAAGCTCAGCACGTCGCAGAACTCGGCGCAGGCCTTGACCGCTTCGGGTGTGCTGACGGCAAAGCGCCCGCCCAGCAGAAGGTGGTTGGGCGCATGCCAGTTCAGCGAATCGGCGATGGTCTTGAAATAGGTTTCAGCGAACACCTGCTGAAAGTGCTGGTAATCGCGTTCGATCTCAGGGTGCTCGGGGTTGGGCAGCGGCGCCTCGAAGCCCGGGTCTTCCATCAACTCCCAGGCTTGCAGGTCGATGCCCCAGGCCTTGGACAGCCCCTGCTGGTTACGGTACTTGTCACGCAGCTGCTTGAGAAAAGCACGCTTGGCCGGCACATCGGTTGTCAGACGCAGGGTGCCATAGGCGAGGCCGTAACGGGCCTTCGGGTCGTTGCCAGGCGCAGCCCAGGCCAGCTCGTTGTCGGCGAAGTAACCGATCAGCCAGGGGTCATCCCGGTGGTCCCGTGCGGCGATGGCCACAGCACGCTCGGTGGCCATGGCGAAACGCGGATCGAACGGGTCGGGCATGCGCCCCCACCAGTCCATGCCTGTGCTGATGCTGGCATAGTCACCGACGATCGACAGCGGCAGTGTATAAGGCATGCGCTTGGCCTGGCCGAGCTCGGGGTCGCTCCAGTTGCCCAGGGTGTTGAAGCCCCAGGCCTGCAACCGGTCGAGCGTATGCGCCTGCCAACGAGCGCTGTCCAGCGCAGGCGGCGGGCAGGACGCGGCAGGTTGCGATTCGCCCTCCGGCGGGCAAGGCTTGCCATGGGCGCGGTAAATGTTGGCCGCATAGAAGTCGAACCAACGCCCTTTCTTGAAGTTGCGCCCCTGCGACGAGGCATTGCCATCATCGTTGTTGCTCTCGCCATAAAAGGCGCCGAGTGCGTCACCTTCGCCCGGTAACGCCTCGAACATGCCTTCGCGCCCTGCGACATAGGTACGCCCGCCATCGGCAGCCACGGCATTGACCCCCAGCGAGTAGAAGGGATGGCCATCGGGGGTTACCAGGTGCCAGCGGCCGTCACGCTTTTCGGTACGGAAGAAACCCTTGGCCTCGAACGCCGGCCCCGCCAGCAGGCCACCGTAGATGTCCAGTTGTTGCTTGTGATGCTCGGCCAGCCAGGCCTTGAGCTGTTGCTGCTCGCGGCTGTCGGCAGCCTTCAGTTGGTCATCGTTGACCACCTTTTCGGGCCAGCGGCTGCGGGTGGACTGGCCGTAAGCGTCGATCAGCGCGTGGTAGGCGGCCTGGTAGGCAAGGTCATCGTCCTGGATACCGACCTTCTCGATCAGCAGGTTCTGCGCAACCTTGGGGCCGGGAATGCTCAAGCTGACGGAAACCACCTGCTTGAGATCGACCTCACCGGCGCTGCTGGTCAGCAGCAACCGTTGCCCCTCATGGTTCCAGGGCATCGGTGGGCCGGCGCGCATGCCCTGGCTAAGGGGGGAACTGGCCTTGAGCGGCACCATGACCGTCTGCGCAGGCCCTGCCGGCAGGTCGATACGGCTGGTCAGAGTACGCCCGTCGCTGCCCAGCACCGTGACATCGACGGTCAGCGCCCAATCCATGGCACTTTGCAGGCGCAAGGTCAGAAACTGCCCAGCCGACCAATCCCATGCGCCACTCTGTGGGCTCAGGCGCAGGGTAGGCCGTTCAACCGGGTTGAACACCACCCGCCGCAACACCTCGCCTTCTGCGGTCTGTTCTGCGTTGTACTGCGGCATCCCGGCCCCTTCGGTCACCACATTGACGACCGAGGCCGGGCGCACGAAGCTGAACAGCGTCTGCTGCCCCGCCAGTGCAGATGCGCTGAACAACAAGGTGAGAACAGCAGGCAAGGTGCGGCGGATCATAGGGCTCAGGCTCTCCTGTGAGGCCCTCATGGGCCCCCGACAGCGTGGTGGACAACGGGCCGGCACATCATGCTCCGGCCTTCAGGAAATCTCCCGCCGGAAGGGCGGTAGCGCATTGAGAATAGCCTTGCCGTAGCGTTGGGTGACCAAACGCCGGTCAAGCAAGGTAATCACGCCCCGGTCCTGTTCGGTACGTAGCAGGCGACCACAGGCCTGGATCAGCTTCAACGATGCATCGGGCACGGCAATTTCCATGAAGGGGTTGCCACCGCGGGCCTCGATCCACTCGGCCAGTGCCGCCTCGACCGGATCGTCAGGCACGGCGAAGGGGATCTTGGCGATCACTACATGCTCGCAATAGGCACCCGGCAGGTCGACGCCCTCGGCGAAGCTGGCCAGACCGAACAACACACTGTGCTGGCCATCATCGACCCGCGCCTTGTGCTTGTTCAGGGTCTCTTGCTTGGACAGGTTGCCCTGGATCAGCACCAGCTTGCGCCAGTCGCGGTCCAGGCCGTCGAACACTTCCTGCATCTGCTTGCGCGAGGAAAACAGCACCAGCGCACCGCGGGCATCTTCGACGATGTTCGGCAGCTCGCGGATGATCGCAGCGGTATGCGCCGCGGCATCACGCGGGTCGGCCTTGAGGTCGGGCACCCGCAGCAGGCCGGCATCGCCATGCACGAACGGGCTGGGCACCACGCAGGTCACCGCATCGCGCGGCAGGCCCGAGCGCATGCGGAAACGGTCGAACTTGCCCAGCGCGGTCAGCGTCGCCGAGGTGACCAGCGCGCCATGGGCAACGCTCCACAGGCTACGCCGCAGCATTTCGGCTGCCAGAATGGGGCTGGCGTTGACCTCGATGTCGAACAGCGCCCCGCTTTCGGCCAGGGTCAACCAGCGGGCCATGGGCGGGCTGTCCTCTGGGTCCTCGGCCGTGAAGGCGGTCCACAGCTCCCAGTTGCCCTGGGCGCGGGTGACCAGGCTGCCGAACAAGGGATACCACTCTTCAGCCTGGTGGCTGGCGATACCGATGTTGACCTCGCCGTCCATGCCTTCCTTGAGCAGGTCGGCCAGGCGGGTGAACAGATCGTTGAGGCGGGCGAAGCCCTTTTTCAGCTCGATGCCGACTTCGCGAATCTGCTCGGGCACCACGCCGCCTTCGAAGCGATAGCGCGGGCGCTCTCGCCCCTCCACGTCTTCGCTGGGGCGGAAGTCGGCGACTTGCTCGCACAAGGTGAACATGAACTGTTGCTGGGTGCGGATTTCCCGCGCCAGCTCCGGCACCTGCTCGATCAGCTTACCCAGATCGCCCGGCAAAGGGTGCTGGGCCAGCAGCTTGGTCAGGTTCTTGGCAGTCTGCTCCAGCCAGTCGGCAGTGGAACGCAAACGCGAAAAGTGGGCGAAATGGCCGATGGCCTTGTCGGGCAGGTGGTGGCCTTCGTCGAACACGTACAGGGTGTCGCGCGGGTCAGGCAGCACCGCGCCGCCGCCCAGGGCCAGGTCGGCCAGGACCATGTCGTGGTTGGTGACGATCACGTCGACCTTACCCATGCCTTCGCGGGCCTTGTAGAACACGCACTGCTGGAAGTTCGGGCAGTGGCGGCCGGTACATTGGCTGTGGTCGGTGGTCAGCCGCGCCCAGTCCTGGTCTTCCAGGGCTTCGGGCCAGCTGTCACGGTCGCCGTCCCAACGATTGCCGGCGAGCTTCTCGATCATGCTGTTGAACAGCTTCTGGCTGCGCTCGTCGACCTCGATATGAAAGCCCTCTTCCTCGAACAGCTGTGCAGTGGCCGATTGCGCGTGGCCCTCCTGCAGCAGGATGTCGAGCTTGGACAGGCACAGGTAGCGGCCGCGGCCCTTGGCCAGGGCGAAGCTGAAGTTCAGACCGCTGCTGCGCATGAGGTCGGGCAGGTCCTTGAAGACGATCTGTTCCTGCAGGGCCACGGTCGCGGTGGCGATCACCAGGCGCTTGCCAGCCGCCTTGGCGGCCGGGATTGCGGCCAGGCTGTAGGCGACCGTCTTGCCGGTACCGGTGCCCGCCTCCACCGCGACCACGGCAGGCTCGCCCGCGCGGCGGCCTTCGTCGTCGCAGGCAATGTCGCCCAGGACCTTGGCCACTTCGGCGATCATCAGGCGCTGGCCATAACGCGGCTTGAGGCTCTTGGCTTCGAGAAAACGCGAGTAGGCGCCCTGAATGGTGGCTTTGAGTTCGTTGCTGATCATGGTCTGCAGGCGCCCGAAGGGCTGGATATATTTTCAGTGTTTCGCATGGGGCGGCTATCATACCCCGCTATTGCCCATTGTGCCGCATGGAGATCCGGATGCTTGCCTTTGCCCTCCCCTACACACTGCATGTCCTGGCCGCCCTTGTGTGGGTCGGCGGCATGTTCTTCGCCTGGCTGGTGCTGCGCCCTGCCACGGTTGCAGCCCTTGAGGGGCCTGCCCGGCTTCGGCTCTGGGTGGACGTTTTCCGACGTTTCTTCAGATGGGTCTGGCTGGCGATCGCCATTCTGGCGATAAGCGGTGTCGGCATGTTGCACCTGCGCTTCAACGGCTTCGAGACAGCCCCCAGGTATGTGCAGGTGATGATGGGGGGCGGGATCGCCATGTTCGCGCTGTTCATGCGGATCCAGGCACTGTTGCTGCCTGAACTCAAGGCTGCGGTGCAAGCCGAAGACTGGGCCGCAGGCGCTGCGGCGCTAGGCCGGATCCGGCGCCTGGTGGGGGCCAACCTCCTGCTGGGGTTGGCGGTGGTGGCGGTAGCCAGTTCGCGGTTACCGGCGTAGCAGTTCTGCCGGCCGCGGTATGGACATCACATGGAAAATGCCCGTCAGCAGTATCTGCAAACGATCGAACCAGCGGTGGCTGCGCCCACGCAAGCTGCCGTTGAAGAACAGCACTTCCAGAAAGTGCAGGCCCAGCAAAGCAATGCCCGCAGCAGTGATCAACAGGTTGAACGGCAGCGGCTGCGGCAGCATCAGGTTGAACATCACCACGCCCCAGAAAGCGATGGTAAGGGTCTTACCCAGGCCCAGAATGAATTTCATCTGCTGCTCCCATCGCTGCTCAGTTAAGGTGCAGGTCCACCCGCCGGTTGTGCGCACGGCCTTCTTCGGTGTCGTTTTCTGCCACCGGCTCGCTCGCCCCACGCCCCTCACTGGTCACCTTCTGCGGGGCCAGGCCCTGGCTGATCAGGTACTGTGCGACGCTGGCGGCACGCCGCTCGGAGAGGGCCTGGTTGTAACTGTCGGACCCGACATTGTCGGTATGGCCGACCACCTTGATCCGCGATACCCCCAGCTCATTGAGCCTGGGTAACAGGCTTTGCAGCCGTTGCTGGCTGCCCGCCGTCAAGTCGGCAGAGTCGAACGCGAACATCACCTGGCCCTGGTCGTCGAGGGAGATCACCTCGGGCTGCGGTTCGGGCGCAGGTTGGCTGGGCGGATACTGCGGCAGCGGGCAGCCCATATGGTCGACGGCGGTGCCGGCAGGCGTGTCGGGGCAACGGTCACGGCGATCGAACACGCCATCTTCATCTTCATCCCCATCCTGGGCGTAACAGATCAGGCCGCCGGCGATCACACCCAGGGCGCCACCGCCTGCAGCCCAGCTCGAGCTTTCTATAGCGCCCAGGCCGCCGCCCGCCAGCCCACCGAGCAGGCTGCAGATGGGCCAGGTCCGTTGATTGAGGGGCGCACTGCCGTCACTGTGGGTGGCGCAGCCTGCCAGCAGGCTGGAAACCACCAGCAACGGCAGCGCCGCCTTTGACATGACACTCATGATCAATGCTCCTGTGTCGTTGGCCGCAACCGGCCTACAGGAGTAAAGACGCGCCCGCGCCACTTCTCAAGGCGCAGGCGCACGCCGTCAGCGCTCGATCCTGATCTCGGTGCGACGGTTCATCGAACGCCCATCGGCTGTGGCGTTGTCCGCTACAGGCTGGGTTTCGCCGGCACCGACCACGGACACGAAGCTGGCGCGTGGCACCCCGCTCTCGACCAGGTAATCGGTCACCGAGTGGGCACGGCGCTCGGACAGGTTCTGGTTGTAACTGTCGGAGCCAACGCTGTCGGTATGACCGGTGACGCTCAGTCGAGCGCTCGGTGCTTCCTGCTTGAGGCGCGTGGCAATGGTGTTCAGGCGCTCCTTGTCGGCTGCGGTCAGGCGCGCAGAGTCGAACTCGAAGTGCACGTCACGGATGACGATGACTTCCTCTTTCTGCACCACGACTTCTTCGACCACGGGCGCCGGCTCGGGCGGGCAGCCATTGGCATCGACCTGCACACCACGAGGTGTGCCAGGGCACTTGTCACGGCTGTCCGGCACACCATCGCCATCCTCGTCGCCATCGCCCTTGGCCCAGCAATAGCCAGCTGCCAGGCCGCCGCCCAACAATGCACCCCAGCCAGCCCAGCTGGAGCTTTCGATGGCACCCAGGGCAGCACCGCCCACGCCCCCGACGGCAGCACACTTCGGCCAGTCGGTTTTTTGCAAACCTGCACAACCAGTCAACACACTGGTGAGCAGTACCAGGGGTATCGCTGTGCGTACTATGCTCATTTCGTAGCTTCTCCTAGGGGAATCGGCATAAGGCCGATCCATGGGAGTAAAGACCGCACATCTGATCCCTGCCAGCAATAAGCCACGACACGGTCATACGGCGCTTTGCCCACGGCCGACAGCCCGTTAGTCTTGGAAGACCTGAACGAGGATTGGCAATGACCGACGGTTTTTCCCAACGTACACCCCAGCAAGCCTTGGCGGCCCTGCTGGAGCGCTTCACCCCGCAACGTCTGCTGCTGGTAGGCACGCGCTTTCCTGCCTTGGAGGCCTTTGCCCAGGCACACCCGCAGGTGACGATCGAGACCTGCCAGCCAGGCGCGCTTGCAGCGCCTGTTGCCGCACAACGCTTCGACCTGGCATTACTGGTGGACTGCCTGGAGCACTTGCCCAAACGCACTGGCCTGGAGTTGTTGGGCGGCATCCGCAACCTCAACGCCAGCCGCGTCGCGGTGCTGGCCGACCTGCGCGCCTGTGGCTGGCAGGAAACCGATTTTTTTGCCTTGGCCCTGTCGGCCAGCGAGAAATTCCGCCGCGACGAGCAGGTCTTGAGCTTGTTCACCTATGATCTACATGACTACAAACAGGTCCCCGACTGGCTCAACGCCAGGTTCTGGGCCAACCCTGAAAACTTCGGCAAGTACTGGTGGTGATGAATGAGTGTCTCGGTTTGCCCCTGTGGCAGCGGTAACCTGCTGGACGCCTGCTGCGGGCACTACCATGCCGGCACCCCGGCGCCGGATGCCCAGGCACTGATGCGCTCGCGCTACAGCGCCTACGTGCTCGGCCTGATCGATTACCTGGTAGCCACCACCTTGCCAGCCCAGCGAAGCGGTCTGGATCGCAGCGCGATAGCGGCCTGGAGCGCACAGAGCACCTGGCTTGGCCTTGAAGTGGAGAACGCCGAGGTGCTCGGTGGCCAGCCCGAACATGCTTTTGTCACGTTCACTGCGCGCTGGCACGATCTGGAGGGTGATCACCAGCACCGCGAGCGCTCCGCCTTCGTGCAGCATGACGGGCGCTGGTACTTCATCGACCCGAGCGTAACGCTCAAGGCTGGCCGCAATGACCCCTGCCCCTGTAACAGCGGTCAGAAATTCAAGAAGTGCTGCGCCGGTTACGTGGGTAACTGAGGGTGATGGCCTTGGCCCGCCTGTTCCTGCTCAGCGCTGCGCTGACGTTGCTGGCAGGTTGCGCGATATGGGGCGACGATGACTGGCGCGACCCGCAGGTGCACCTGGTCAAGGTCGAGACAGTCAAGGCGCGCTTGCTGGAGCAGGAGTTCGTCTTGCACCTGCGTATCGACAACCCCAATGACAGCCGCCTGTTCATCCGCAACCTGGCGTATTCGGTCTGGCTCAACGATCTGATGCTGGTAGAGGATCAGGCCAGTATCTGGCGCAGTGTCGGCGGGCATGCCCGGCGCACCTTCAAGATCACCGCGCGGACCAACCTGTGGCGCCACCTCAAGCCGCTGGCCAAGCTGCTCAAGAGCGAACAACCGCTGCACTACCGCTTGCAAGGCGACCTCGAGACCGGGCTGATCATCCACCGGGACCTGCACTTATCGCGCAGTGGTGAGATAATCCCCAGTGATTTCATACCGGAGTAACCCTGCAATGACCCAACAACCCCATGTTCATGGCCCCGACTGCAACCACGGACACGATCATCACCATGATCACGACCATGGCCATGTGCACGGCCCGCATTGCAATCACGGCCATCAGGAGCCGGTTCGCAATGCTCTGAAAGACGTCGGCCGCAACGATCCATGCCCGTGCGGCAGCGAGAAGAAATTCAAGAAGTGCCACGGGGCCTGATCAAGCGCTAAGCGGCAAGCTTCAAGCTGCTGGAAAAAGCAGGCCCGCACCTGGTGCAGCTTGAAGCGACCGACCGCTGGTAAATAAAGCGTCCCCGCACCTTGCACGGCGCCTGCGCGCTCACTACCTTAGCGCCATTCGACCCCCGCCACGCCTTGCAGGAGCCTTTGTCATGGCCGCCCCCGTCCTTCCGCCCTTCCGCCCACGGTTCGCCGCCGCTGCCACGCTGCTCGGCATGCTCGCGCTTGCCGGTTGCCAGTTGGGCGGCTATCAGGACAGTGTGCCACCGACCACCGGCGTGCAGCCGCTCAAAGGCCTGGCGCAGAATGTTTCGGTACGCCGTAACGCCATGGGCGCACCGCTGATCGAAAGCAGCAGCTTCCATGACGCCCTGTTCAGCCTCGGCTATGTGCACGCCGGCGACCGTATCGAGCAAATGCTCGCCATGCGCCTGCTGGCCCAGGGCCGCCTGGCGGAACTGGCCGGAAGCGAGGCGCTGGACATCGACCGCCTGATGCGCGCTGCCAACCTCAAGCACAACGCCGCCGAGCTATACGCCGATGCTTCGCCCCGGCTCAAGCGCTTCTTCGAAGTCTACGCCCGCGGGGTCAATGCCTATCTGTTCCGCTACCGTGACAAATTACCGGCCAACCTCGCCAGCAGCGGCTACCGCCCCGAATACTGGAAGCCCGAGGATTCGGCGCTGGTCTTCAGCCTGTATGCCTTCAGCCAGTCAGTGAACCTGCAGGAAGAACTCAGTGCCCTGACCCTGGCGCAGAAGGTCGGCAGCGATAAGCTGCCCTGGCTACTGCCTGGCGCGCCAGACGAACCCCTGGCTGACGCTGAAGTGGAAAAGCTGAAGGGGCTGAACCTGAGCAGCCAACTACCGGGCCTGGCTGCGCTCGCAGCCGCCAGCCAGAAGCTCGCCGACCTCGACCTGCTCGGCAGCCCGGGGTCGGCCAACCTGGCCTTGGGCCCGCAACGCAGCCGCAGCGGCAAAAGCCTGTTGGCAAGCGACAGCCGCGCCGCCTGGGCCCTGAGCCCGGTGCAGATCCACACCGGCAAGTACCAGGTTGCAGGCCTGTCGCTGCCGGGCCTGCCCATCGTCCTGGCCGGCTACAACGGCAAGCTGGCCTGGAGCAGCAGCGCGGTAATGGCCGACAACCAGGACCTGTACCTGGAGCGGCTGCGCCATCAGGGCACCCAGGTCAGCTACTTGGCCGACGGCAAGTGGCTGCCCGCACGCGCACGCAGCGAAACCTTCTTCATCCGCGGCCAACGCCCGCTGCGCGAAGTGATGTACGACACCCGTCATGGCACCCTGCTCGCCCAGCCCGGCAGCCCCAGCCTAGGTCTGGCCCTGAACTTGCCGCAGCCCAAGGGTGATCGCAGCCTGGATGCGTTGTTCGACCTGACCCGAGCGCAAACCGTGGAACGCGCGTTCGACAGCACCCGCGAGGTCGCGGCGGTGGCGCTCAACTTCGTGTTCGCCGAACCTGAGCATATTGGCTGGCAGGTCAGCGGCCGCTACCCGAACCGCCGTGAGGGCCAGGGCCTGCTGCCATCCCCGGGATGGGAGGGTCGCTACGACTGGGACGGTTACGCCGACCCGATGCTGCACCCCTACGACCAGGACCCACCGAGCGGCTGGATCGCCCATGCCAACCAGCGCAGCTTGCCGCGCGGCTACGGCATGCAGTTGTCCAACACCTGGTATTACCCCGAACGCGCCGAGCGCCTTGGCGAGCTGGCCGGCAATGGCCGTCACGACAGCCGTAGCCTGATGGCCCTGCAGAACGACCAGCAGACGCTGCTGGCCGACAAGCTCAAGCAGATGTTCGACGCCCCAGGCATGGCCCAACCGCTCAAGCAAGCGATCGACGCCCTGCCTGCCGCCCAGCGCGACAAGGCCCGCGACGCGCTGGCCCGCCTCAAAGCGTTCGATGGTCGCCTGAGCCCGGTCTCAGCGGATGCCGCGCTGTATGAACTGTTCCTCCAGGAAGTGGCGCGCCAGACCTTCCTCGACGACCTCGGTCCGCAATCCAGCACTGCCTGGCAGGCGTTCGTCAGCAATGCGCGCCTGTCCTACTCGGCCCAGGCCGACCACCTGCTTGGCCGCGAAGACAGCCCGTTCTGGGATGATCGCAGCACGGCGCAAAAAGAAGACAAACCGGCCATTTTGGCCCGCAGCCTGGCCGCTGCCGTGGATGCCGGCAATGCCCAGCTGGGTGCCGACCGCCGCGCCTGGCAATGGGGCAAATTGCACCAATACCGTTGGCCTGCCCCTGCGTACCACGGCCTGGGCGATGCGCTGAGCCGCTCGCCCCAGGCGGCCGGCGGTGACTTCAGCACCGTGGCCCTGACGCCCTATGCGTGGGGCAGCGATTTCGACACGCACCTGCCGGCCTCGGCGCGCATGATCGTCGACTTCGGCCAGGCAGAACCCCTACAGGTACTGACCAGTACTGGGCAATCCGGTAACCCGGCCAGCGCCCACTACAGCGACGGGCTCGATGCCTGGTTCAAGGGCCGGTTCATGAGCCTGCCACTCCAGCCGCAGCATTTTGCCCGGGCCTATGGCAACCAGCGGCTGACCCTGGTACCCGGACGATAGGTCCGGTTTCCATCTGCATCCCTGCCGCCTCGCTGCTTAGCATCCCTTCTTGCCGCGCTCGTTCACACCGCGAGTGCGGTCAACCCATCAAAGAAGGATGTTCAGCATGAGCAAAGAAACCCTGACGATCGAAGTGTCCTGGCCTGCATCGCTGGCCGTACCGGAGGGCAGCACCATTGATCTTCAGCTGTGGGCCGGCAACGAGCAAGCAGGCTACAGCATGATCGACGGCGAGTTCTCGACGCCAGCGACCACGTCGCCAGTTACCCTTGAAATCTCTTACGACAGCCAAGACCTGCAGAGCCAGGACGGCACCACCACTTGGGAATACTTCCATACCTCCCCAAGGCTGGTGCAGGGTGGCTTCATCAAGAACATTGCCCACGCCGAAAAAATCAGCGTGGCGCAGACCAAAGGCGCGGCCTGGAAAATGGCGCTGCGCTGAATAGCCCCACAGCCAGCCCTGCGCTGCAGGGTTGGCTACCAACACCACGCGAACTTCCACGTCCCGCTGATGCTCTGAGCCTGTAAGCCCTCTTGCCAGGCATCGCCATGGACCTCGTCATCGCCCGCCCCGAAGGCCTGTACTGCCCACCCGGTGATTTCTACATCGACCCTTGGCGGCCGGTGGAGCGCGCCATCATCACCCACGGCCATGGCGATCATGCCCGTCGTGGCAATACACATTACCTGACCGCCGCCCCTGGGGCCGGCATCCTGCGCAGCCGCCTGGGCCAGGATATCGACCTGCAGGCCCTGCCCTACGGCGAGCGCATCCGCCACCACGGCGTCACCCTGAGCTTGCACCCTGCCGGGCACGTGCTGGGCTCGGCACAGGTACGCCTGGAACATGACGGCGAAGTCTGGGTTGCCTCCGGGGACTACAAGGTCGAGCCGGATGCTACCTGTGCGCCGTTCGAGCCGGTGCGCTGCCACACCTTCATCACCGAGTCGACCTTCGGCCTGCCCATCTACCGCTGGCCCAGCCAGGCCGAGGTATTTGCGGGGGTGAATGAATGGTGGCGGGCCAATCGCGACCAAGGCAAGGCCAGCGTGTTGTTCTGCTATGCCTTCGGCAAGGCCCAGCGAATACTGCATGGCCTGGATCCGAGCATCGGGCCGATCCTGGTACACGGCGCAGTAGAGCCACTGAACCAGGTATACCGAGAGGGCGGTGTACATCTGCCACAAACCCTCTATGCCGGTGATGTTCCCCGTAATGACCCGCTCATGCGCCAGGCCATCGTCTTGGCGCCCCCTTCTGCTGCCGGCAGCAGCTGGATGCGTCGCTTCGGTGATTACAGCGACGCCTTCGCCAGTGGCTGGATGCTGCTGCGCGGCACGCGACGCCGGCGCGGCGTAGACCGCGGTTTCGTACTTTCCGACCATGCAGACTGGCCGGGGCTGCTATGGGCCATCGAACAGACAGGGGCCGAGCGCGTCATGGTCACCCATGGTTCGGTCAACGTGCTGGTGCGCTACCTCAGTGAGCGGGGCCTGGACGCGCGAGCGTTCGTTACCGAGTACGGTGAAGAGGATGACACGCCAGCCACGGAAGCCGAGGCATGAAGGCCTTTGCCCAGCTGTACCTGCGCCTGGATGCCACGACCTCCAGCAATGCCAAGCTGCAAGCATTGCGCGAGTACTTTGCCGCAGCGCCCGCCGAGGATGCCGCCTGGGCTGTGTATTTTCTTTCCGGTGGCCGGCCACGGCAGTTGGTCCCCACCCGGGTGCTGCGCGAACTGGCAACGGCATTGGCCGGGCTGCCGGGCTGGTTATTCGAAGAAAGCTACCAGGCCGTGGGCGACCTGGCGGAGACCATCTCTTTGTTGCTGCCTGAAAACCAGCAAGGTAGCGACAGCGGGCTGGCCTACTGGGTCGAAGCCCATCTGCTGCCATTGCGTGGGCTGCCCGCCGAAGAGGTCCAACAGCGCCTACCGCCACTGTGGGCACAGTTGGATCGCCCCAGCCTGATGCTGTGCCTGAAGCTGATCACCGGCAGCTTTCGCGTGGGCGTGTCCAAGCTGCTGGTCACCCGGGCACTGGCGCAACTGGCCGGGCTGGATGCCAAACGCATAGCGCAGCGCCTGGTCGGCTATACCGACATCAGCCATCGCCCCACAGCCAACAGTTACCACACGCTGGTCGCTGCTGAATCGGCCGATGAACATAGCCAACGGGGTGGCCAACCTTACCCGTTCTTCCTGGCCCATGCCCTGCAGGCCCCGATCGGACAGTTCGACGCCCTGCTCGGCCCGCCCAGCGCCTGGCAGATCGAATGGAAGTGGGATGGCATCCGCGCCCAAGTGGTCAAGCGCGACGGCCATGTCTGGGTGTGGTCACGCGGCGAAGAACTGGTCACCGAGCGCTTCCCGGAGCTGCACAGCCTGGCGCAGAACCTTCCCGACGGCGTTGTGCTCGACGGTGAGATCCTGGTCTGGAAGCCTGATGCCAGCGGCGACCAGGCACTGGCCGTGCAACCGTTTGCACTGCTGCAGCAGCGCATTGGCCGCAAGACGCTGGGCAAGAAGCTGCTCGCCGATGCTCCGGTGGTACTGCAAGCCTACGATTTGCTGGAGTGGCAAGGCGAAGACTGGCGAAACCGCCCCCAACATGAGCGCCGCCAGCAATTGCAGCGTCTGGTCGACGCCTACCCCTTGGCCCCGGTACTGCTTTCGCCTCTGCTCGAAGGGGCGGACTGGCACGCGCTTGCCATCCAGCGCGAACGATCGCGCAGCCTGGGCGTCGAGGGCCTGATGCTCAAGCAGCGCGATGCGCTGTACGGGGTGGGCCGGACCAAGGATATGGGGGTGTGGTGGAAGTGGAAGATCGACCCGCTCAGCGTGGATGCCGTGCTGATCTATGCCCAGCGCGGCCACGGCCGACGCGCCAGCCTTTACAGTGACTACACCTTCGCGGTGTGGAACGCACCACCCGGCGACCCTGAGCGTGCCCTGGTACCTTTTGCCAAGGCCTATTCGGGCCTGAGCGATGAAGAAATGCGCAAGGTCGATGCAATCATTCGCAAGACCACGGTGGAGACCTTCGGGCCGGTGCGCAGCGTCAAGCCAACGCTGGTGTTCGAACTGGGGTTCGAAGGCATCGCCCTGTCTAAACGGCACAAGAGCGGGATAGCCGTGCGTTTTCCGCGCATGCTGCGCTGGCGCCTGGATAAACCTGTGGAGGAGGCCGATGACCTGGCGACCCTGCAAGCGCTGCTGGCCTGAAGAAGCCAACACGGTGAAGCATACTGGCTAAAATTATGCTTCTATCTTTGTGCCGACCCGTGTCGCAGACCGTTTTCGCCACGCAGCCAGGACCACCATGCACCATTCGACACACGACCTGCTCTCGCCCGTACCGGGCATCATTCGCCAACTCCACAGCTTCCACTTCGGCCCCCGCGGTGGCGCCAAGGTGTACATACAGGCCTCGCTGCATGCCGATGAGTTACCCGGCATGCTGGTGGCCTGGCACCTCAAGCGTCGCCTGGCCGAACTGGAGCAGCAAGGGCGCCTGCGCCGCGAAATCGTCCTGGTGCCGGTGGCCAACCCGGTAGGCCTGGAGCAAGTGATGCTGGACGCACCACTGGGTCGTTTCGAATTACAGAGCGGCGAGAACTTCAACCGCAACTTCGTCGACCTTTCCGACGCCATCGGCGACCAGGTAGAGGGCCACCTGACCCAGGATGCCGACCACAACCGTACCTTGATTCGCGAGTACCTGCGCCGTGGCCTGGACGCACATCCGGCACACACACCGCTGCAGTCCCAGCGCCTGACCCTGCAGCGGCTGGCCTGCGATGCCGACCTGATCCTGGACCTGCACTGCGACTTCGAGGCGGTAGAGCACCTCTACACCACCCCGGAAGCCTGGCCTCAAGTAGAGCCGCTGGCCCGCTACCTGGGTGCCCAGGCCAGCTTGCTGGCCACCGATTCCGGCGGGCAGTCGTTCGACGAATGCTTCAGCCTGGTCTGGTGGCAGTTGCAGCAACGCTTCGGCAAGCGCTTCCCGATCCCATTGGGTAGCGTGTCGGTAACGGTCGAGTTGCGTGGCCAGGCCGATGTCAGCCATGACCTGGCCAGCCATGACTGCCAGGCGATCCTCGATTACCTGATTCACGCCGAAGTCATCGAAAGCCCTGCAGCGCCCTTGCCCCCCCTGCCCCGCGCCGCGACGCCCCTGGCTGCCGTAGAACCGATCTCGGCCCCGCTCGGTGGGCTGCTGGTGTACCACGCCCGCCCCGGTCAGTACCTTGAGGCAGGGCAACTGGTCGCGGAGGTCATCGACCCGCTCAGCGACCGGGTGACGGCCGTGCGCAACCGCCAGCCTGGCCTGCTGTATGCCCGCAGCGTTCGGCGCATGGCCACGACGGGCATGGTCATCGCCCATGTCGCCGGTGAACAGGTGTGTCGCAGCGGTTACCTGCTGGCCAACTGACCCGGTAAAACCAAACCACCGGGCCGATGGTCAGTAGAAGCACAACCTTCGAAGGACCCGACGGCCCGATGCCAAGCCCTCCTGACATTGCCAATGCCTGGTTTCGCATGCGCAGCTGGACGCCCTTCGCCTTCCAGCGGCAAACCTGGGCGGCGGTCGAGCGTGGCGAGTCGGGGCTGCTGCATGCCAGTACCGGCGCCGGCAAGACCTACGCCCTGTGGCTGGCCGCACTGCGCGCCTTCGCCAAGCAGGGCGCAGGGCGGCAGCCGGCGCCATTGCAGGTCTTGTGGATTACCCCCATGCGCGCGCTGGCGGCCGATACCGCACGCGCCTTGCAAGCGCCGCTGGACGACCTTGGCCTGAACTGGAGTGTCGGCGTGCGCAGCGGCGACACCGGCAGCGCCGAGCGCGCCCGCCAGGCCCGGCGCCTGCCGAGTACATTGATCACCACCCCCGAGAGCCTGACCCTGCTATTGACGCGGGCCAAGGCCTGCGATGATTTCGCCAGCCTGCGCATGGTCGTGGTGGATGAATGGCACGAGCTGCTCGGCAACAAGCGCGGCGTACAGTTGCAATTGGCCCTCGCCCGTTTGCGTCGCTGGCAACCGCAACTGGTGACCTGGGGGCTGTCTGCCACCTTGGGCAACCTGCCGCATGCACTCGAGGTGCTGGTGCCCAACGGTGGCCGGCTGATAAAGGGCCGCCAGGACAAGCGCCTGGTAGTCGACACACTCCTGCCCGAGGCCATCGAACGCTTTCCCTGGGCAGGGCACATGGGGCTGAAGATGCTCGCTCAGGTCGCCCGGGAGCTCGACACCAGCGCCAGCAGCCTGGTATTCACCAACACCCGTGCCCAAGCCGAGCTGTGGTACCAGGCCCTGCTTGACGCCCGTCCCGACTGGGCTGGGCAAATTGCCCTGCACCACGCCTCGCTGGCCCGCGCAACCCGCGACTGGGTGGAACTGAGCCTCAAGCAGGGCACGCTCAAGGCCGTGATCTGCACCTCCAGCCTGGACCTGGGTGTGGACTTCTTGCCCGTGGAACGGGTGTTGCAAATTGGCTCGGCCAAGGGCGTCGCCCGCCTGATGCAACGGGCTGGGCGCTCCGGGCACGCGCCGGGGCGCCAGTCACGGGTCACCCTGGTGCCGACGCACAGCCTGGAGCTGGTCGAGGCCGCAGCCGCACGCAGTGCAATTGCGGCAGGCCATATCGAGGCCCGACGCTCCCCGCGGCTGTGCATGGATGTGCTGGTTCAGCACTTGGTCAGCATGGCGCTGGGCTGCGGCTTTCGCCCCGCTGAGCTACTCACCGAGGTACGCAGCACCTGGGCCTTCGGCGATTTACGCGACAGCCAGTGGCAGTGGGCATTGGATTTTGTCTGCCACGGCGGCAGCTCGCTCGGCGCCTACCCCGATTACCAGCGCGTCGAGGCCCACAGCGATGGTATCTGGCGGGTCGTCAGTGAGCGGCTGGCGCGGCGTCACCGCATGGGCATCGGCACCATCGTCAGCGACGCCAGCCTGCAGCTCAAGTATTGGAGCAAAGGCGGCGGTGGCAAGCATCTGGGAAGTGTCGAGGAAGCCTTTATCGCCCGCCTGCGCCCGGGCGATACCCTGGTGTTCGCCGGGCGGATACTCGAGCTTGTCAGGGTGGAAAACATGACCGCCTATGTACGCCGCAGCACTGCCCGCAAAGCCGCTGTAGCGCGCTGGAATGGCGGGCGCATGCCGCTGTCCAGCGAGCTGGCCGATGCCCTGGTGGAAAAACTCGACGCCGCAGCCCACGGCCATTTCGACGACCCTGAAATGCGCACCGTGCAGCCCTTGCTCGCACTCCAAGGGCAATGGTCGGCCTTGCCCACCACGCAAACGCTGCTGGCCGAAACCCTTGCCACACGCCAAGGCTGGCACCTGTTCGTCTACCCGTTCGCCGGCCGCATGGCCAACCTTGGCCTGGCCAACCTGATTGCCTGGCGGGTCAGCCGCAACCAGCCGCTTTCGGTATCCATTGCCGTCAGCGACTACGGCTTCGAACTGCTTAGCCCAGCCCCTGTGGACTGGGCGAGCCACCTGCCCGCAGCGCTGTCCACCGAGCACCTGCTGGACGATGTACTGGCCAGCCTGAACGCCAGTGAAATGGCCTTGCGGCGCTTTCGCGAAATCGCCCAGATCTCCGGGCTGGTGTTCGGCGGGTACCCTGGCGCGCAGAAAAGCACCCGGCAGATCCAGGCTTCCAGCGGGCTGTTCTACGAGGTATTTCGCAAACATGACGCCGATAACCTGCTGCTTGGCCAGGCGCGCGATGAGGTACTGCGTGAGGAACTGGAGATCGAACGCTTGCAAGATCAATTGGCGAAAATGAGCAAGCTGCGCCTGGATGTGCGTGAGCTTCGACGGCCCGGGCCCTTGGCTTTCACCCTCCTGGTCGAAGGTATGCGTGAGACCCTGAGCACAGAAAAGCTGGCCGATCGCATTGCGCGCATGGTGGCGGACCTCGAAAAAGCCGCAGGCACGAAAGCATGAGCAAGCACCTGACCATCGAGCATTGCGGGCAAACGCTGTGGCTGATGCCAGACCGCGCGCTCTATTGGCCGGCACGCCGCGCATTGCTGGTCGCGGACGTGCATATCGGCAAAGCCGCCAGCTACCGCGCGCTGCATCAACCCGTGCCGCGCGGCACCACCGAAACCACACTCAAGCGCCTGGACGCGCTGCTGGCAGCCTGTGACTGCGAGCAGTTGATCATTCTTGGCGACTTCTTGCATGCCCGAACTGCCCAGGCGCCTGCCACCATGGCGCAGATGAAGGCTTGGCGAGAACAGCACAGTGGTTTGCGCATCGTGCTGGTACGCGGTAACCACGACCGCCATGCCGGTGATCCTCCAGCCGACCTGAATATCGAGGTAGCAGAAGAACCTTGGCTGCTGGCACCGTTCGCGCTTCAGCACGAACCGGTCGCCCACCCCGAACACCCCGTGCTGTGCGGCCATGTGCACCCGGTATTCGTCCTGCGCGGCCGCGCTCGCCAGCGGCTCAGGCTGCCCTGCTTCCTGATGGACCAGCAGGTCAGCCTGTTACCGGCGTTCGGCGAGTTCACCGGGGGATGGAATGTCGAACCCAGGCAAGAGAGCCGTATCTATCTTGCGGGCACAGACCAGGTCTGGGCCCTGCAAGGGTGATGTCATCGAGGGTTCATGCCACCGGCGCAGGCGGAGGTTCGTCGGGCAGGGTTGGCTCACCCGGCTCCATCGGCGGGGTGTCGCCAGGTTGAGCCGGTTGCGGGGTATCCGGGTCGGGCTGACCTGGTACTCCGCCCAGATGCATGGGAGCCGGGTGGGCCAGCAGGGACCACGCCAGCAAGCCGATCTGGTTGGGCTGCAGGACAGCCAGCTTCGCACTGATTGCGGGATCGAGTTTCATGGGCAACTCCTGACAAGGGCCGCCACGCTTCATGCATGGCGGCACTGTTCACTAGCTTGGAGTGCCCGAGCGAAAACTAATTCCCCGCGCTCGTCGGCTCAGGTGCGTGGCAGGGTGACGCCGCGCTGGCCCTGGTACTTGCCACCACGGTCTTTATACGACACTTCGCATTCTTCGTCGGATTCGAGGAAGAGCATCTGCGCCACGCCTTCGTTGGCGTAGATCTTGGCCGGCAAGGTGGTGGTGTTGGAGAACTCCAGCGTCACGTGGCCTTCCCACTCTGGCTCGAGCGGGGTGACGTTGACGATGATGCCGCAGCGGGCATAGGTGCTCTTGCCCAGACAGATGGTCAGGACATTGCGCGGAATGCGGAAGTATTCGACGGTGCGGGCCAGGGCAAAGGAGTTCGGCGGGATGATGCAGACATCGCTCTTGATGTCGACGAAGCTGCCGGCGTCGAAGTTTTTCGGGTCGACGGTGGCCGAGTTGATGTTGGTGAACACCTTGAATTCATCGGCGCAGCGCACGTCGTAACCGTAGCTGGAGACGCCGAACGAGATCACCCGGCTGTCGTGCTCGCCGCGCACCTGGCGCTCGACGAACGGCTCGATCATGCCGTGTTCCTGCGCCATGCGGCGAATCCACTTGTCCGATTTGATGCTCATGGCGGGGGTGTCCTGAGAGTTGCGAGGTGAAAAAACGAGAAGCGCATATTACCGGTCCCGGCGCTCAGGTTAAAGTTCCATACCGTATCCCGCGCCAGACGGGGCTTGCGGCCGCCGCCGATCCGAATTTCATCAAAGGCTGTTTTGGAGATTGGCAGGTCGTGGAAAGTGGGTTAAGGTGACGCCACTGTGCTGCACGTGACACCGAGAATCTCTAGTTTGATGCACGATCCTGATCGCACCATCGCTGAATTTTCTGCTCTCTTTGCACTCAGTCCCGGCCAGGGTTTTTCCTGACCGTTATCTACTTTGTCCAAGGAGACAGAAAAATGTCCAACCGTCAATCCGGTACCGTTAAGTGGTTCAACGATGAGAAAGGCTACGGCTTCATCACCCCTCAGTCGGGCGACGATCTGTTCGTACACTTCAAAGCCATCCAAGCTGACGGCTTCAAAACCCTGAAAGAAGGCCAGGCTGTTACTTTCGTCGCTACCCGCGGCCAGAAAGGCATGCAGGCTGAAGAAGTTCAAATCGCCTAAGTCGATTTAGCTTCCTAGCTTTCAAAAGAACCCGCCATCAGGCGGGTTTTTTTTATGCCTTGGAAAAGGCGCTGCAGGCCATTGTGACCGCGGGTCAGTGCCGCCGAAGGGCTGCAAGGCAGCCCTGCCAAAACGGCGGCAGCACTGTACCGGGGTATCAATCTTCGCTGATGGTAATGCTCGGCATCGCGGGCGCAGCCGCTTCCTGCAATACGATCCGCGCCCCAACCTGGCGCGCCAGTTCCTGGTAAACCATGGCGATCTGGCTTTGTGGCTCGGCAATCGCAGTCGGCTTGCCGCTGTCGGCCTGCTCACGGATCAGCATCGACAAGGGCAGTGAAGCCAACAGTTCCACCCCATACTGCGCCGCCAGCTTCTCGCCACCACCTTCACCGAACAGGTGCTCGGCATGGCCGCAATTGGAGCAGATGTGCACCGCCATGTTCTCGACCACGCCCAGCACCGGGATGCTGACCTTGCGGAACATCTCCACGCCTTTCTTCGCATCCAGCAGCGCCAGGTCCTGCGGCGTGGTAACGATCACCGAGCCTGCCACTGGAACCTTCTGCGCCAGCGTCAGCTGGATATCGCCGGTACCCGGCGGCATGTCGATCACCAGGTAATCGAGGTCATCCCAGGCAGTCTGGGTCACCAGTTGCAGCAGCGCACCAGAAACCATCGGGCCACGCCATACCATGGGTGTGTTGTCATCGGTGAGGAACGCCATCGACATGATTTCAACCCCATGCGCCCTGATCGGCACGAACCACTTCTGCTCGCGAATCTGCGGCCGCGTGCCTTCGGCGATACCGAACATCACGCCCTGGCTGGGGCCGTAGATATCGGCGTCGAGGATGCCCACTCGTGCCCCTTCGCGGGCCAGGGCCAAGGCCAGGTTGGCGGCGGTGGTCGACTTGCCGACACCGCCCTTGCCCGAGGCCACGGCGACGATGTTCTTGACGTTGGCCATGGCCGGCACCTGGGCCTGAGCCTTGTGCGCGGCGACCACGCAGTCGATCGTTACCTGGGCCGAGCTGACACCGTCAAGGTTCTCGATCGCGGTCTGCAGCACCTGCGCCCAGCCATTTTTGAACAAACCGGCGGCATACCCCAGCTGCAGCTGCACAGCGACCTGCCCGCCCTGGATGTCGATGGCACGCACACAGCCGGCGCTGACAGGGTCCTGGTTCAGATAAGGGTCGGTGTACTGACGAAGCACGCCTTCGACGGCGGCACGGGTGACGGCACTCATGGAGGCTCCCATTGGCATACGATTAGTCGAACAGGCGCCTATCCTAACCCGTCAATCGTCAGCCGTTGCGCCCATGGGGTGAAATATATTCGCCAGCCCTTTATAGTGGCCGATCACCTTCAATTTACCCCGAGCCAGATAAGTAGCCGAGCCACCATGTCCGAGCCACGTCAGATTCTCGTCACCAGCGCCCTGCCCTATGCCAATGGGTCCATCCACCTTGGCCATATGCTCGAGTACATCCAGACGGATATGTGGGTTCGCTTCCAGAAATTGCGCGGCAACCAGTGCATCTATGTCTGTGCCGATGACGCCCACGGTTCGGCCATCATGCTGCGCGCCGAAAAGGAAGGCATCACGCCAGAGCAACTGATTGCCAACGTCCAGGCCGAGCACAGCACCGACTTTGCCGACTTCCTGGTGGATTTCGACAATTTCCACTCCACCCACAGCGAAGAAAACCGCGAACTGTCGAGCCTGATCTACTCGCGCCTGCGCGACGCCGGTCACATTGCCACCCGTTCGGTCACCCAGTACTTCGACCCTGAAAAGGGCATGTTCCTGGCCGACCGCTTCATCAAGGGCACCTGCCCCAAGTGCGCGGCCGAGGATCAGTACGGCGACAACTGTGAAAAATGCGGCGCCACGTACGCCCCGACCGAGCTGAAAAACCCCAAGTCGGCCATCTCCGGGGCCACCCCGGTACTGCGCGACTCGCAGCATTTCTTCTTCAAGCTGCCGGACTTCCAGGCCATGCTGCAGCAGTGGACCCGCAGCGGCACCCTGCAGGATGCGGTGGCCAACAAGCTCGCCGAATGGCTGGATGCCGGCCTGCAGGAATGGGATATCTCGCGTGATGCGCCGTACTTCGGCTTCGAGATCCCCGGCGAGCCGGGCAAGTACTTCTATGTCTGGCTGGATGCGCCGATCGGCTACATGGCCAGCTTCAAGAACCTCTGCGCGCGCCGCCCGGAGCTGGATTTCGATGCGTTCTGGAACAAGGACTCCAAAGCCGAGCTGTACCACTTCATCGGCAAGGACATCGTCAACTTCCACGCCCTGTTCTGGCCTGCCATGCTCGAAGGCGCAGGCCTGCGCAAGCCGACAGCGGTCAACGTGCACGGCTACCTGACCGTCAACGGCGCGAAGATGTCGAAATCGCGCGGCACCTTCATCAAGGCCCGCACCTACCTGGATCACTTGCAGCCCGAATACCTGCGCTACTACTACGCCGCCAAACTTGGGCGCGGCGTCGACGACCTGGACCTCAACCTTGAGGACTTCGTGCAGAAGGTCAACTCCGATCTGGTCGGCAAGGTGGTCAACATCGCCAGCCGCTGCGCAGGCTTCATCCACAAAGGCAACGACGGCGTGATGGTTGCCGGCGACGCTGCCCCGGAGCTGACCGAGGCCTTCCTGGCTGCTGCCCCGAGCATCGCCGACGCTTATGAAGCCCGCGACTTTGGCCGTGCCATGCGCGAAATCATGACCCTGGCCGACCGCGCCAATGCATGGATCGCCGACAAAGCGCCCTGGTCGCTGGCCAAGCAGGAAGGCAAGCAGGACGAAGTGCAGGCGATCTGTGCCCAGGGCATCAACCTGTTCCGCCAGCTGGTGATCTTCCTCAAGCCGGTATTGCCGGTGCTGGCTACCGACGCCGAGGCGTTCCTGAATGTTGCGCCGCTGGCCTGGGACGACCACCTGTCGCGCCTGGAAAACCACACGCTCAACCCGTTCAAACCCCTGATGAGCCGCATAGAACCTGCCAAGGTCGAAGCCATGATTGCCGCCAGCAAGGAAGACCTGCTGGCAGCCGAAGGCCAAGCCCAGGCGCCGGCCGGCAATGGCGAACTGGCCAAGGACCCGCTGTCGGCAGAGATCGAATTCGACACCTTCGCGGCCGTCGACCTGCGCGTGGCGCTGATCGTCAAGGCCGAAGCGGTGCCAGGTGCCGACAAGCTGCTGCAACTGACCCTGGACATCGGTGACGAACGCCGCAACGTGTTCTCGGGTATCAAGTCGGCTTACCCTGACCCATCCCTGCTCGAAGGCCGGCTGACCATGATGGTTGCCAACCTCAAGCCACGGAAAATGCGCTTTGGCATTTCCGAGGGCATGGTCATGGCAGCAGGCCCTGGCGGTGAAGAAATCTACCTGCTCAGCCCTGACAGTGGCGCAAAACCAGGCCAGCGTATCAAGTAACCTCCCCCAAGCCCCGGCCTCACCGCCGGGGCTTTTTCATCCCCCTAGCGCTTCGCCGGACAGCGCAGGTGATTCACGGCTATCGTCATTTGAATGAACGACTATGTCCTGATGCTGATCAGTGCCGCACTGGTCAGCCACCTGTTTTTGCGACGACAGCCTGCCTCCCGGCTGCGGGTCCATGTATGCGGCCTGGCCGGCGCGCTGTCGATCATGTTGGCAGTCACCGGCGGCCAATTGCTCGAACACCTGATCGTGGCGCCCTGGAAACTGCAGCACCTGCGTCTGTTCCTGCTGCTGCCCTGGCAGGCACTACTGGCGTGGGGCATCCCCCAGACGCTTGCCAGGCTGCGGCCGCAATGGCCCACACAGGGCCTCGCGTGGCCGATAGTGGGGAATGCCGTGGTGCTGGGCATGGCGCTGCAGGTTGTAGGTGAACAGCGCGAATGGCAAGCCACGCTGAGCTGGGCTGTTCTGGCCGGGCTCGGCTTCTGGCTGGTCCTGGCGTTGTTTGACGACCTCAATCAGCGCAGCGAACACGCACAGGTGCCAGAGGCACTGCGCGGGTTACCCATCGCGCTGCTTGGTGCAGGTGTGATGGGCATGGCGCTCTCTGGCCTCAACGGGATGTTCACGCAATGAGCCCGACCCTGGCATCCCCTGACCCTCGCCTGCGCCATGCCATGGGCCTGGTCTTGTTGGCCTGCCTGCCTGGCCTGCTGGCTTCGCTCTGGCTACTGGGCTGGGGCCTGCTCTGGAGCCTGGCGCTGTGTGCAATCACCGCCGTTTGCTGCGAGGCGGTAGCGCTTGCGTTGCGCAATCAGCCGGTCACATCGGCGTTGAGTGACGGCAGCGCCCTGGTCACTGCAGTGCTGCTGGCCCTCGCCCTGCCCACTGGGGCGCCGTGGTGGTTGCCGATGGTTGCAGCGGGGATGGCCATAGGCCTGGGCAAGCAAGCGTTCGGCGGGGCCGGCCATAACGTGTTCAACCCGGCGATGGTTGGGTACGCCTTCGTGGTGCTGAGCTTTCCACTGCAGATGAACCACTGGCCAGCGCACGCACCAGGCTTCAGCGCCAGCCTGCAGCTGGTCTTCGCCAACGGCGAGCAGATCGACGCGTGGGCCGGCCCCACGGCACTCGACGGCCTCAGGCACAACCGCAGCCTGACCATCGATGAGCTGTTTGCCAGCCACCCAGGCTTCGGCAACGTTGGCGGCCATGGCAGCGAATGGGTCAATCTGGCGTTCTTGTTGGGTGGGCTGTTTCTGTTGCAGCGCAAGGTATTCAGTTGGCATGCGCCAGTGGGTTTGCTGGCCGGATTGTCTCTATTCAGCCTGCTGGCCTGGAATGGCTCCGGCTCGGACACGAACGGCTCACCGCTGCTGCACCTGCTCAGCGGTTCGACCATGCTGGCAGCGTTTTTCATTGCCACGGAACCTGTTTCCGGCCCGAAGACCGAGCTCGCCCGACTGCTGTTCGGGCTGGGCGCCGGGGCACTGATCTACCTGATCAGGACTTGGGGTAGTTACCCCGATGGTACCGCTTTCGCCATCCTGCTGATGAACCTTGCGGTACCCTCCCTGGACCGCCTGGCCTCAAGGTATCGGCAGGTGAGGCCATGAGGCGACCCGTGCGCAGTGTATTGATACTGCTGGTAGTGGCCGGCCTGGCACTGGCGAGCACGCTGGCCTGGCAGCGCTGGACCCGCGCGCCCATCGCCGAGGCCGAGAAACAATTTTACGCACGCAGGTTCCTCTCGGTGCTGGCACCGCAGAGCTATGACAACCAGCCACTGAGCAACGCGGTGTCACTCCCGGCAGAGCAACCGCCGCATAGCCGCATAATGGCCGCCTACCGCGCCGAACGCGGCACGACCCCCGTGGCCGTCGTACTGATTAGCCAGGTCCAGGGTTACGCCGCCCCCATTCGGTTGACCATTGCCATAAGCGCGCAAGGCCGACTGATAGGCACGCAAGTCATCGAACAGCAGGAAAGCCCTGGGCTGGGAGGACGCATCAACGATCCCCAGGTGAACTGGCTGGGGCAGTTCGCCAACCGTCGCCTGGAGGATCGTTGGGCAATCAAGCGTGACCAGGGTGATTTCGACCAACTGGCCGGCGCAACGGTCACTTCGCGTGCGGTGATCCAGGCACAGCAGGATGCCCTGCGCTACTTCGACCAACATCGCGCACGTCTACTCGGAACGCTCAACCATGACTAGGTACTGGCTGCTGGTAGCCGGCCTTGCGCCTGTCCTCGGCGCTACACGTACGCTCCCTCAAGCCGCCGTCATCGGCGCCAGCATGCTGGTGCTTACGGTGCTGCACCAGGCCTTGCTGGCCGTTGTGCGCCCCAGGCTCGAAGGTCGCCTGTACACACTGGCAAGCCTGCTACTGCTAGCGGCCCTCGCCAGCTGCCTGCAGATGGCATTGCGAGCCTGGGCATTACCGCTTGCGCTGGCGATGGGTTACTTCCCGGCGCTGATTTGCCTGCAGTGCCTGGTTACGGACCACCTGTTGGTAGAGAAGGACCGGTGGCGTCAACTTTGCCTACAGATGGTCGGCCTGATGGGCCTGTGCCTGTTGCTCGGCGTTATCCGCCAATGGCTGACCGAGGGGCTGGGCATTGCGTCGGCCAGCCTGGCGCCCGGCGCACTGATACTGCTCGGTGTGCTGCTGGCCTTGTACAATCGTCTACGCCCGGGCCCCGCCCTCTCACGTCGTCAAGGAAAGCGTTGACCCCATGAATGCCGCAAAACGCCTGGAGATCTTTCGCAGGCTGCACGAAGACAATCCCGACCCCAAGACAGAGCTGGCTTACACCACGCCTTTCGAACTACTCGTGGCCGTGACACTGTCGGCACAGTCCACCGATGTCGGGGTCAACAAGGCCACCGCCCGCCTGTTCCCGGTCGCCAATACGCCCCACGCCATCTACGCACTCGGGGTCGAAGGCCTGAGCGAGTACATCAAGACCATCGGGCTGTATAACAGCAAGGCCAGGAATGTGATCGAAGCCTGTCGCTTGCTGATCGAACGGCATGGGGGCGAAGTTCCGCAAAACCGGGAGGCGCTGGAGGCGCTACCCGGTGTTGGCCGCAAGACCGCCAACGTGGTGCTCAATACCGCCTTCCGCCAGCCCACCATGGCGGTCGACACGCATATTTTCAGGGTCAGCAACCGCACCGGTATCGCACCGGGCAAGACCGTACTGGACGTCGAGAAAAAACTGCTCAAGTTCGTGCCCAAGGATTACCTGCTCGATGCCCATCACTGGCTCATCTTGCATGGGCGCTACGTGTGCCAGGCGCGCAAGCCACGCTGCGGCAGTTGCCGGATCGAGGACCTGTGCGAGTTCAAGCAGAAGACGTCTGACGATTGATTCGATAGCGAATTCACGCACGTCCCGATTGAAAAAATCTTTTTTACCAAACTTCGCTTTCTCGCTATAAGGACGGCCAATGGCCCCTTGGCTTGGAGCGACTCATGAGTAACGATAAAGACGAACTGTCGATCGAAGAAGACTTTGCCACCGCAGAAGACGACGCCGAACCCCTGGTTGAAACCGCAAAGACCAACCTGAGCAAGCGGCGTACTATCGACAACCTTCTGGAAGAGCGGCGCCTGCAACGGCAACTCGCCGATTTCGACTACGACCTGTAACCACGGGCGAGAAAGCCTCCTTCAAGGAGGCTGCCTGTACCCAGGGTCACGTCAGGCCATGGCGCCGGGCCAATTCGATCAAGTCCACCAGCGAGTGAGCATTGAGCTTGAGCAGCAGACGGGTCTTGTAGGTACTGACCGTCTTGTTGCTGAGGAACATGCTGTCGGCTATCTCCTTGTTGGACCTGCCCCGCGCCAGTTGCTGCAGCACCATCATCTCCCGCGCCGACAGGCGATCGACCATCTCCGTCTCGCTGCCCCCCCCAACCCGGCCGCGCGACTTGTGCAATGCCTGGTTGGGAAAATAGCTGTAACCAGACAGCACAGCCTTGATCGCACTGAGCAGTTCGGTGAGTTCCTGTTGCTTGCACACGTAGCCTGAAGCCCCCGCCTGCATACAACGCATCGAGAAATGCCCGGGGGCCTGCGAGGTAAGCACCAGCACCCGGCTGCCCGGGCTTGCCGAAGCCATGCGGGCGATGACTTCCAGCCCATCGAGCTTGGGAATGCCGATATCCAGTACCACGATATCGGGCAGGTACTCCCGGGTTAGCTGCAAAGCTGCCACGCCGTTGTCGGTTTCCGCGACCACATCGTATCCATGCCGCTCCATCAGCATTCGCACTGCCAAGCGTATGACAGGATGATCATCCACGATAAGGACTTTATTCATGCGATATCCATTCATTCATTATTTGCTTTGACTACACACCACCATAACCGAGCAGCACGCATTATGGCGCGCCTATTTCCTTCGCAAACACATGAATAGATGAGCCTTACGTCGGTTTAGGAATTTTCCTACAACGCACAACTAATCATCCAATATAAATACCTGTCTAGACGCAAAAGCGCATGACCACTCTGTTAAAACAGAAGTAAAGCCTGCATTACCCAACAATCAAACCCGCCGCAAAACAAAAACCGTTTCAGATATTTCGAAACACCGGGATCCATTTCACTTTCCGGAAACGGTGCATAATTTGGTTGAGCGGCTCGGTAAGGTATTGATTGAAAAAACGCAGGAGGCCACTATCATGGCTGAAAACCAACCCACCGCCCCCATGACGATCATCGCCATCTTTGCAGGCATCATCGAGGCCTCTGCACTGGCGACACTTCCGTTTCTCAGCGAAAAAAGTCAAAGCCTCTATACTTGGTTTCTAGTGGGCTTTCCGTTCTTTCTGACCGGGCTGTTTTTCCTGACGCTGAACTTCAACTATAAATCACTGTACAAACCCGAAAGCACTTCCGCTGACGAGGCAACCAGTGCGCCGCAGCCAACGACGACTGTTTTACCTGTTATCCCCTCCTCGGCCAGTTCCGTGCAGAACGCTCGACAACCCTCACTCGAAGCGGAGCCTGTAACTGTCATGCTGTCAGGCCCTGATGCGCAAAGAATGATCGAGCAACATGTGCTGAGGACGCTTGCACAACCTCACGTTAATTCAGGCACCTGGGTTTACTGCAACCTGGATAAGCAACAATGTTTTCGCGTGTCGGTCTGTGAGTTGCCGGACAACGCGGCACACCTGAAGAATTGATCGGCCCACGGCCTTGCACGCCAGGTAAAACCTATTCGTGCATACAAAAACCCCGGCCGAGCCAGATGCCTGGCAGTTGAGCGAGAGGGGGCTGCTTTGCAGCCCGATGACGCTAACTGACTGGCATTAGCCCGAAACCGGGGTTCATGCAACAACAATGAGGCTTAGAGCAACGCGCGGCCCTTGTTGGCAGCGATACGCATGCGCAGTGCATTGAGCTTGATGAAGCCCGCAGCATCAGCCTGGTTGTACGCGCCACCATCTTCTTCGAAGGTCGCGATGTTGGCATCGAACAGCGAGTCGTCCGACTTGCGGCCGACCACGGTGACATTGCCTTTGTACAGCTTCAGGCGCACGACACCGTTCACGTTGACCTGCGAAGCGTCGATCATCTGCTGAAGCATCAGACGCTCCGGGCTCCACCAGTAGCCGGTGTAGATCAGGCTGGCGTACTTGGGCATCAGCTCGTCTTTCAGGTGTGCGACTTCGCGGTCGAGGGTGATCGACTCGATGGCACGGTGAGCCTTGAGCATGATGGTGCCGCCCGGGGTCTCGTAGCAGCCGCGCGACTTCATGCCCACGTAACGGTTTTCGACGATGTCCAGACGGCCGATACCGTTGGCACCGCCAATGCGGTTCAGGTCGGCCAGGACGGTGGCCGGGGTCTTCTCGACGCCATCGATGGCGACGATGTCACCATTGCGGTAGGTCAGTTCGAGGTAGGTCGCCTGGTCCGGCGCGTTCTCTGGCGAGACGCTCCAGCGCCACATGTCTTCTTCGTGCTCGGTCCAGGTATCTTCCAGCACACCGCCTTCGTAGGAGATATGCAGCAGGTTGGCATCCATCGAGTACGGGGACTTCTTCTTGCCGTGGCGCTCGATCGGGATGCCGTGCTTCTCGGCGTAGTCCATCAGCTTCTCGCGCGACAGCAGGTCCCACTCGCGCCATGGGGCGATGACCTTGACGCCCGGCTTGAGTGCATAGGCACCCAGCTCGAAACGCACCTGGTCGTTACCTTTGCCGGTAGCGCCGTGGGAAATGGCATCAGCGCCGGTTTCGTTGGCGATTTCGATCAGGCGCTTGGCGATCAGCGGACGGGCGATGGAAGTACCCAGCAGGTACTCGCCTTCGTAGACGGTGTTGGCGCGGAACATCGGGAAGACGAAGTCGCGCACGAATTCTTCGCGCAGGTCGTCGATATAGATCTCTTTGACGCCCATTGCCTGAGCTTTGGCGCGAGCCGGCTCGACTTCTTCGCCCTGACCCAGGTCAGCGGTGAACGTCACCACTTCGCAGTCGTAGGTATCCTGCAGCCACTTGAGAATCACCGAAGTATCAAGGCCGCCGGAATACGCCAGTACGACCTTTTTTACGTCCGCCATGCCATCACTCCACGGGGTTGTACGGAAAGGGGTCGATTCTACCGGCGTTGCGGATAAATTTACAGTGGCGCGACAGCTTCTGACGACAAAGCGACAGGAACTGTCGACGGGGCGACGCCCTGCAGCGTCAGGACGGTTTCGCGGCGGGCGGGGCAGCAGTAGCGCTGGCCGGGGCTGGCGCAGGCGCGGTCGCGGGTGCGGTTGCCGGGGCCGGTTGCTGGGCAGGTTGGGCGGCCGGCTTTTCGACCGGTGCGACACGATCCAGCTCGATATTGACGCGCCGGTTGCGTGCGCGGTTTGCGGCGCTGTTGTTCTTCACCAGGGGATAACGTTCGCCATGGAAGCGCACGGTAATCTGCTCCTCCGGCACCCCATGGGCTTTGAAGTAATCAGCGACCGCCAGCGCACGGCGCCGCGAGGTATCACGGTTGGTCAAGCGATTGCCGCTGTTGTCCGAGTGGCCATTGAGCTCGATATGGTTGACCGTCGGATCGGCCTTCAAATACTCCAGGACCACATCCAGTCGCGCGCGCGCCGCCGCATCCAGGTCGATGCCCCCCCCAGGGAACCCCACCTGCGTCTGGCGGACCTGGTCATAGTTCATTGCCAGCATCTTGCCGGCGCAGGCCTGGTAATCACTCCAGGCTTTGGCAAAACTGACCGGCAGTACACGCACTTCGATCGGCCGCCCCGCCTCCCCGGCGTAGCTTCGCACCACCGTGCTGCGGCCATCGAGCAGCCCGTTGATCAAGCGGCTGGCCTGGCCTTGGGATGAACTGAACAGCACGCCAGTACGCGCCAGCCGCACCGCCCCCAGGTTGATATCGCCACGGCCCGGCTGCCAGGGGGCCGCAGCCGCCAGCAGCGTAGCGGAACCTGCGCCCAGCACAGTACTGCCGGAGCGCAGCTGGAACACTGGCTGCTCACCGGCCCGGCGCACGAACTCACCACTGCCGAAACCATCGATCGGCTGAATCAGGCGGCACTCGAACTGATCACCCTCGACTTTCCAGGCGATGTTTTCCATGCGGGTCTGGAAGGTCAATGCGCCGGCCGGCAGGCTGGCGAACAGGGTCAACAGGGCTAGGTAACGCTGGCGCACGGGAGGCTCCACTAATTCTGACGGCTTACAGGCAGGCTATCGGACGCTCGCCGGAAAACTTGATAGCCGTGCTCGGGCGAGGGTTTTCCGGTAGCATTGGGGCCTGAGTTCGACCCGCCTGGAATCCCCAATGTCCGATCGCCTGACCCTCCTGCGTCCCGACGACTGGCACATCCATCTGCGCGATGGTGCCGTCCTGCCCCATACCGTTGGCGATGTGGCGCGTACTTTCGCCCGTGCCATCATCATGCCCAACCTGGTTCCACCGGTACGCAATGCCGACGAAGCCGGGGCCTACCGTGAGCGCATCCTCAATGCCCGCCCGGCCGGTAGCCGCTTCGAGCCGTTGATGGTGCTGTACCTCACCGACCGCACCAGCCCCGAGGACATCCGCGCGGCCAAGGCCAGCGGCATCGTGTACGCCGCCAAGCTGTACCCGGCCGGCGCCACCACCAACTCCGATTCCGGCGTGACCAGCATCGACAATATCTTCCCGGCCATCGAAGCGCTGGCTGAAGTCGGCATGCCGTTGCTGGTGCATGGTGAAGTGACCCGCAGCGAGATCGACGTGTTCGACCGCGAAAAACGCTTCATCGACGAACACATGCGTCGCCTGGTCGAGCGCTTCCCCACGCTGAAAGTGGTGTTCGAGCACATCACCACCGCCGATGCAGCGCAATTCGTCACCGAGGCGCCTGCCAACGTCGGGGCGACCATCACCGCACAGCATCTGTTGTACAACCGCAACCACATGCTGGTCGGCGGCATTCGACCGCACTTCTACTGCCTGCCGATCCTCAAGCGCAACACCCATCAGGTGGCGCTGCTGGACGCGGCTACCAGTGGCAACCCGAAGTTCTTCCTCGGCACTGACTCGGCACCCCACGCCCGCCACGCCAAGGAAGCTGCCTGTGGTTGTGCCGGTTGCTACACCGCCTATGCCGCCATCGAGATGTACGCCGAAGCTTTCGAACAGCGTCATGCGCTGGACAAGCTGGAAGGTTTCGCCAGCCTGCATGGCCCGGCCTTCTATGGCCTGCCAGCGAATACCGACACCATTACCCTGGTCCGTGAAGAATGGACGGCCCCGGACAGCCTGCCGTTTGGCGATCAGACGGTGATCCCGCTGCGCGCCGGTGAAAAACTGCGTTGGCGCCTGCTGGAGGACAACGCGTGAGCGAAGACCTCTACGAAGACGACCAGGACGGGCAAGCCGGCAGCGGCTCGCGCCACCCGATGGCCGAGCGCTTCCGCGGCTATCTGCCAGTAGTGGTGGATGTGGAGACCGGCGGTTTCAACAGCGCCACCGATGCCCTGCTGGAAATCGCGGCGGTAACCATCGGTATGGACGAGAAAGGTTTCCTGTTCCCGGAGCACACCTACTTCTACCGTGTGGAGCCGTTCGAGGGGGCCAATATCGAGGCTGCCGCGCTGGAGTTCACCGGTATCAAGCTGGACCACCCGCTGCGCATGGCGGTGAGCGAAGACAGCGCGCTGACCGACATCTTTCGCGGCGTGCGCAAGGCATTGAAGGCCAATGGCTGCAAGCGGGCGATCCTGGTCGGCCACAACAGCAGCTTCGACCTGGGTTTCCTCAATGCCGCGGTAGCGCGCAACGATCTGAAGCGCAACCCGTTCCACCCGTTCTCCAGCTTCGACACCGCCACCCTGGCTGGCCTGGCGTACGGCCAGACCGTGCTGGCAAGGGCCTGCCAGAGCGCTGACATCGACTTCGACGGCCGTGAGGCGCACTCGGCACGTTACGACACCGAGAAGACCGCCGAACTCTTCTGCGGCATCGTCAACCGCTGGAAAGAGATGGGCGGCTGGCGCGATTTCAACGATTGAGGTGCAGTTGCAAGCTGTAAGCTACAAGCTACAAGCTACAAGCTACAAGCTACAAGCTACAAGCTACAAGCTACAAGAAAAAGCCAAAGCAGTACGCGGATCGCTCTGGCTTTTGCTTGAAGCTTGAAGCTTGAAGCTTGCAGCTAAAAAAAACCGGCCACGAAGGCCGGTTTTTTTTGGCGCTCAGCAATTACAGCTTGCCAGCGTTCTCGCTCAGGTATGCAGCAACGCCTTCTGGCGAAGCGTTCATGCCCTTGTCGCCTTTTTTCCAGTTGGCCGGGCAGACTTCGCCGTGCTCTTCGTGGAATTGCAGGGCATCGACCAGACGCAGCAGCTCGTCCATGTTACGGCCCAGTGGCAGGTCATTGATGATCTGCGAACGGACAACACCGTTGGTATCGATCAGGAAAGCGCCACGGAAAGCCACGCCGCCTTCGGACTCAACGTCGTAGGCCTTGCAGATTTCGTGGGTCATGTCGGCTGCCAGGGTGTACTTGACCTGGCCGATACCGCCATTGTTGACCGGGGTGTTACGCCAGGCATTGTGGGTGAAGTGCGAATCGATCGAAACGCCGATCACTTCAACGTTGCGGGCCTGGAAGTCCGGAATGCGGTTGTCCAGGGCAATCAGCTCGGACGGGCATACGAAGGTGAAGTCCAGTGGGTAGAAGAACACCAGGCCGTACTTGCCCTTGATGGCCGAGGCCAGGTTGAAGCTGTCGACGATTTCGCCATTGCCCAGTACAGCCGGGACGGTGAAGTCGGGGGCTTTTTTGCCAACGAGTACGCTCATTGTAATCTCCAGATGAGGGTGAAGAACCGTTTGCCAGGCCAAGGCGGGCTTGCCCGACATCCAACAAAGGCCGACCATCATACACGGCTTCCGCTGACAGGCCGAATCCAACCGCCGGTCGCTCAAGCACGGCACTTACAGAAAGTGTTTTGACAAGCATTCTCATTACCATTACTCTCCACCCATCGACTCAACCAGCGATGGTCCGACTTTATGTATGTGTGTCTTTGTGTCGGCGTGACCGACGGACAGATCCGCGATGCGATCTATGAAGGATGCTGCAGCTACAAGGACGTCAGAGCCGCGACCAATGTCGCCAGCCAATGTGGCAAATGCGCCTGCCTGGCCAAGCAGGTCGTCCGCGAGACCCTGACCGAGCTTCAGGTGAGCCAGCAAGCCGCCCTGCCCTATCCGGTGGAATTTACCGCCGCCTGATATCGCCCAATTCGAAGAACCGGACCTCGTGTCCGGTTTTTTTATGCCTAAAATTCAATAAGTTAGCGCCCCAACGCGGTTCACAAACATTCTTATTCCTATTAATTTTCACTTATTATTCAAGAACTTAGGTTTGACAGCCCTAAGTATCAGGCTCAAACTTCGCTGTATTGGCACACTTCTAGGGCAGGAACCCGCAATGAAAGGCGACGTAAGCGTCATCCAGCATCTCAACAAGATCCTCGGAAACGAGCTGGTCGCGATCAACCAGTACTTCCTGCACGCACGCATGTACGAAGATTGGGGCCTGAACAAGCTCGGCAAGCATGAGTACAAAGAATCCATCGATGAGATGAAACACGCTGACAAGTTGATCAAGCGTATTCTCTTCCTCGAAGGCATCCCTAACGTGCAGGACCTGGGCAAGCTGCTGATCGGCGAGCACACCAAGGAAATGCTCGAGTGCGACCTGAAGATCGAGCAGAAAGGCCTGATCGATCTCAAAGCCGCCATCGCCCACTGCGAAACCGTCGGTGACTTCGGCTCGCGTGAACTGCTTGAAGACATCCTCGAGTCCGAGGAAGAACACATTGACTGGCTGGAAACTCAATTGAGCCTGATCGACAAGATCACCCTCGAGAACTACCTGCAGTCGCAGATGGGCGAAGAATAAATTCCAGCCCCATAAAAAAACCCGCCATGAGCGGGTTTTTTCATGCTTGCCGGAAGATCAGGCTTCAGAAGCCTTGGCCTTGGCAGCGGCGTCCTTGATCAGTGCTTGAAGCTCACCGTTCTCGAACATCTCCAACATGATGTCGCTGCCGCCGACCAGCTCGCCAGCTACCCACAGTTGCGGGAAGGTCGGCCAGTTGGCGTACTTGGGCAGATTGGCGCGGATTTCCGGGTTCTGCAGGATATCCACGTAAGCAAACTTTTCGCCACAACCCATCACAGCTTGCGATGCCTTGGCCGAGAACCCGCACTGCGGGGCATTCGGCGAGCCCTTCATGTAAAGCAGAATGGTGTTGTTGGCAATCTGCTCTTTGATCGTTTCGATGATATCCATGGAACACCTCGTCTGAACTTTCCGACTCGATGGTCGGCACGGTGACGCATTGTATCGGAAACCTGAGCCTTGTGCTCGGCCTTGCCGGTGCTCAGGCGGCACTCACTTGCACGGGTACGCCATTGAGCGCCGCATTTCCGGACACAGCATCACGCAGGCGCTCATCGGTCAGGTCATTGGCACTGATGCCGGGTTGCGCCTGGGCGATCTGCAGATTGACGCCCTGGCGGCCATGACCGAAGCCATGGGGCAGGCTGACCACGCCAGGCATGATGTCCTCACAGGCCTGCACCTCGACTTCCAGGTCACCGGTGCGCGAGCGGATACGCACCCGCTGGCCATCCTCCAACTGCCGCTGACGCATGTCCTGGGGATGCATCAACAACTGATGGCGTGGCTTACCTTTGACCAGGCGATGGTAGTTGTGCATCCATGAGTTGTTGCTGCGTACATGACGACGGCCAATAAGCAGCAAATCACCCGCGGCCGTCGGCACGCATTCAGCCAACCGGCGCAAGTCATCCAGCACAACCTGGGGCGCCGCTTCCACGGCTTTGCTGGCCGTTGCCAGACGCCCTCGCAGGTTAGCGCCCAGGGGGCCCAGATCAAGGCCATGGGGGTATTGATCAAGCGTTTCGACGGAAAGCTTGCGGGGACTTTCGTCGCCATAGCGGCCCTTGCGCAACGCCAGGTCGATCATCTGCGCAGGTGCGAGGGTCGGTTTCAGCTCCTGGTCTGCACGCTTGGCAAAGGCTTGCGCCAGGCCTACGAATATTTCCCAGTCGTGCAACGCGCCTGCAGGCTTGGCCAGTATGGCCCGGTTGAAGCGGGTGACATTGCGCACAGCCAACAGGTTGAAGGTGCTGTCGTAATGGTCGTTTTCCAGTGCCGAGGTAGACGGCAGGATCAGGTCAGCGTGGCGGGTCGTCTCGTTGATGTACAGGTCGATGCTGAGCATGAACTCCAGCCCCTGCAGCGCCACGTCCAACTGCCTGCCATTGGGTGTGGACAGCACCGGGTTACCGGCCACGGTGACCAGGGCCCGCACCTGCCCCTCGCCCGGCGTGAGCATTTCCTCGGCCAAGGCCGCCACGGGCAGTTCACCACCGTACTCGGGCAACCCCGATACGCGGCTCTGCCAGGCATTGAAATGCCCGCCCGAGGTACTGGCCACCAGGTCCACGGCAGGCTCGGTGCACAGTGCACCACCTTGACGATCCAAGTTGCCGGTTACCAGATTGATCACTTGCACCAGCCAATGGCACAGGGTGCCGAACGCCTGTGTCGACACACCCATGCGGCCATAGCAGACCGCCTTGTCCGCAGCGGCGAAATCCCGCGCCAGCTGGCGAATGCTGGCAGCGTCGATGCCGCACTGGGCGCTCATGGCCTCGGCGGTGAACGGCTGGATCGCCGTGCGCACCTGCTCCAGGCCGTTGACTGGCAGATGCGAACCTCTCGCCAGGCCTTCGTCGAAGAGGGTGTTGAGCAAAGCGCAGAGCAACGCCGCATCGCCGCCGGGGCGCACGAACAGGTGCTGGCTTGCGATGGCCGCAGTTTCACTGCGCCGCGGGTCCACCACCACCAGTTGCCCGCCTCTGGCTTTCAAGGCCTTGAGGCGCTTCTCCACATCCGGCACGGTCATGATGCTGCCATTGGAGGCCAACGGGTTGCCACCGAGGATCAGCATGAAATCGGTGTGATCGATGTCCGGGACCGGCAACAGCAGGCCGTGGCCGTACATCAGGTAACTGGTCAGGTGCTGCGGTAACTGGTCCACCGAAGTTGCGGAGAAACGGTTGCGTGTCTTGAGTAGCCCCAGAAAGTAGTTGCTGTGGGTCATCAAGCCATAGTTGTGCACGCTCGGGTTGCCTTGGTAAACCGCCACGGCGTTGCGCCCATGCGCCTGCTGTATCGACCACAGCTTGTCGGCGGCCAGGGCAAACGCCTCCTCCCAGCTGATGGCCTGCCACTGGCCCCCAACCCGTCGATGCGGTTGGCGCAGGCGGTCCGGGTCATCCTGGATATCCTGCAGCGCCACGGCCTTTGGGCAGATGTGGCCACGGCTGAACGGGTCCTGGGGATCGCCCTTGATCGCGCTGATGCGCGCGCTCCCGTCGTTTTCGTGGCTCACCTCGATGTTCAGCCCGCAGATCGCCTCACACAGGTGGCAGGCACGGTGGTGCAGGGTCTTGGTCATGGCGGCCTCTGCCTCGCAATTATCGAACCTCGACTATGGGCCCCCGCCCCGCACCCTGCCAGCGCGCTTCGCTGTGTGAATCTCCCGACATCAGGCGCACGATTTGCGACAGCCATTTGCCAAATTGCCAGCAAGCCGTGTAAAACCTGTGTAGCAAATAAAAAACAGCGCAGGCTCAAGGGGTAATGACACCCTTTGCAACAGAGCCGCTGTTACCCCTCTTGGTTTCAGGCGACATTTAATTATAGTATTGCGCCTTTCCCGATTTCGTCCGCCCCGTGCGGCTTACGCCGCAGGTCACTCCCGTTGTCAAAAAAACCATACGGTCGACCTGCATACCGTTGCAGATAAGGTAGTCAATCATGAGCGCTAGGCACTTTCTCTCCCTGCTGGATTTCACCACCGACGAATTGCTCGGTGTGATCCGCCGAGGCATCGAGCTGAAGGACCTGCGCAAGCGCGGCGTGCTGTTCGAACCGCTGAAAAATCGTGTGCTGGGCATGATCTTCGAGAAATCCTCCACCCGGACCCGGGTGTCGTTCGAAGCCGGCATGATCCAGCTCGGCGGCCAGGCCATCTTCCTGTCGCCACGCGACACCCAGCTGGGCCGGGGCGAGCCGATCAGCGACAGCGCCATCGTGCTGTCGAGCATGGTCGATGCGGTGATGATCCGCACCCACGCGCACAGCACCCTCACCGAATTCGCCGCCAATTCGCGTGTACCGCTGATCAATGGCCTGTCCGATGAGTCGCACCCGTGCCAATTGCTGGCCGACATGCAGACGTTCCACGAGCACCGTGGCGCCATCCAAGGCAAGACCGTGGCCTGGATCGGCGATGGTTTCAATATGTGCAACTCGTACATCGAGGCCGCCCGGCAGTTCGATTTCCAGTTGCGTATCGCCTGCCCGGAGGGTTATGACCCGGACCCACGCTTCATGGCACTGGGCGCAGATCGCGTGCAGATCATCCGAGATCCGCGTGAAGCCGTACGTGGCGCGCATCTGGTGACCACCGATGTCTGGACTTCCATGGGCCAAGAAGAGGAAACTGCACGGCGTCTGGCGCATTTCGCGCCTTACCAGGTCACCCGCGAACTGCTTGACCTGGCGGCACCCGATGCCCTGTTCATGCACTGCCTACCCGCCCATCGCGGCGAGGAAATCAGCCATGACCTGCTCGACGACCCCCGTTCGGTCGCGTGGGACCAGGCTGAAAACCGCCTGCATGCACAGAAGGCCCTTCTCGAATTCCTTGTCGAACCGGCTTACCACCACGCATGAGTCAAACCCTACTGCTCAACCTGCGCAACCTCGCCTGCGGCTACGGCGACCAGCGCATCGTCCAGAACCTCAACCTGCACCTGAACGCAGGCGACATTGGTTGCCTGCTGGGTTCGTCGGGGTGCGGCAAGACCACCACCTTGCGCGCCATCGCCGGCTTCGAGCCGGTCCACGAAGGTGAGATCCAGCTCGCGGGCGAAGTGATTTCCCGCGCCGGTTTCACCCTGTCCCCGGAGAAGCGCCGCATAGGCATGGTGTTCCAGGACTATGCGCTGTTCCCCCACCTGACCGTGGCGCAAAACATTGCCTTCGGCATCGCCAAGCACCCCGCCCAGGGGCAGGTGGTCGAGGAAATGCTCGACCTGGTCAAGCTCGGTGGGCTCGGCGGGCGGTATCCACACGAGCTCTCTGGTGGCCAGCAACAGCGCGTGGCCCTGGCCCGCGCGCTGGCCCCCGAGCCGCAATTGCTGCTGCTCGATGAGCCGTTCTCCAACCTGGACGTCGAGTTGCGCCGGCGCCTGAGCCACGAGGTCCGTGACATCCTCAAAAGCCGCGGTACCAGCGCGATTCTGGTGACCCATGACCAGGAAGAAGCCTTCGCGGTCAGCGACCATGTGGGTGTGTTCAAGGAAGGCCGGCTGGAGCAGTGGGACACGCCCTACAACCTCTACCATGAGCCGCAGACGCCATTCGTCGCCAGCTTCATCGGCCAGGGTTATTTCATACGTGGCCAGATGAGCAGCCATGAGGCAGTCAACACCGAGCTCGGTGAGCTGCGGGGTAACCGCGCCTACATCATGGCGCCCGGCAGCTCGGTAGACGTGCTGCTGCGCCCTGACGATATCGTCCCGGACGCGAACAGCGCTCTGCGCGCGAGCATCGTGGGCAAGAGCTTCCTGGGTGCATCGACGCTGTACCGGCTGCAGTTGCCGACAGGCAGCCAGCTGGAAGCGATCTTCCCCAGCCATGTCGATCACCAGGTAGGCGAGCAGGTCGGCATTAGCGTGAAAGCTGACCACTTGGTGCTGTTCCCGGTCCCTGGCAGTGTCGCGGCGCAGTTGCCACGGCAGGAGAACGGGGTGCGTCGCTACAGCTCAGCGACCTGATTCGGCGATTCGGCCAAGGGGCTGCCAGGCGGCCCCTTGCGCTGGTCAACCCCGGCCGATACTGGCGAAGGTGCCCTGGGTGTGCTCGGCCAGTACAGCGGCAGCCAGTTCGACTTCCAATCCCCGCCGCCCCGCACTGACATGGATAGTTGCAAAACGCTGCGCCGATTCGTCGATGAAGGTGCGCAGACGCTTTTTCTGCCCCAGCGGGCTGATTCCACCCACCAGGTAGCCGGTGGCACGCTGAGCTGCCATGGGGTCAGCCATCTCGCATTTTTTTACGCCGGCGGCGTGAGCTAGCGCCTTGAGGTCCAGCGTTCCCACAACAGGCACTACAGCAACCAGCAACTCACCCTTCTCACTGCTGGCCAACAAGGTCTTGAACACCTGCTGCGGTTCCAGCCCCAGTTTTTCAGCCGCCTCCAGCCCATAAGACGCCGACTTGGGATCGTGTTCGTAACTGTGCACGCGATGTGGCGCGCGCGTTTTTTTCAGAAGATCGAGGGCCGGGGTCATGCAGTGCTCCGCTCCGAGACAATTCGGCGGCTACTTTAGGGCAAATCCTACACTCCAGCCAGTTAGCAACTGACACGCCGCTCTAGCTTGTGATTCAGGACCGCATTCAACGCTCAGATCGTGACTGATCGTTCACTTTCGACCTTTGACATAAGCGTTTCTTGTCTATATTTTTTCGTTTCTGAATAAATGGTGCACTTTTTAAGTGCATTCCTACCTGTGCCCGGGGTCAATGGGGATGGACGCCGGACTTTGCTGTCGAGCGCTTAGCGCCTCACAACAAAAACAAAGAGGTCATACATGACGACTGCTCTACGCGAACCTACGCTGTCCAGCCAATGCCTGGCCGAATTCCTCGGCACGGCACTGCTCATCTTTTTCGGCACAGGGTGCGTCGCCGCCCTCAAGGTCGCGGGCGCCAGCTTTGGCCTGTGGGAAATCAGCATCATCTGGGGCGTCGGCGTGAGCATGGCGATCTACTTCACCGCCGGCATCTCTGGTGCGCACCTGAACCCGGCCGTGAGCATCGCCCTTACCCTGTTCGCAAGCTTCGACAAACGCAAACTGCCGTTCTACATGCTGGCCCAGGTTTGTGGCGCCTTCTGCGGCGCAGCGCTGGTCTATACCCTGTACAGCAACCTGTTCTTCGATTTCGAACAAGCCCACGCCATGCTGCGCGGCAGTCGCGAAAGCCTGGAGCTGGCGGCGGTGTTCTCCACCTACCCGCACCCATCGCTTTCCACCGCACAAGCGTTTCTGGTCGAAGTGGTGATCACTGCAATCCTGATGGCGGTCATCATGGCCCTGACCGACGATAACAACGGCTTGCCCCGTGGTGCGATGGCACCGCTGCTGATCGGCCTGTTGATCGCCGTGATCGGTAGCGCCATGGGCCCGCTGACCGGCTTCGCGATGAACCCGGCCCGCGATTTCGGGCCCAAACTGATGACCTTCCTGGCCGGCTGGGGCGAAATCGCCTTCACTGGCGGTCGGGACATCCCTTATTTCCTGGTTCCGGTGTTCGCGCCGATCTTCGGTGCCTGCCTGGGTGCTGCGACCTATCGTGGCTTGATCGCCCGCAACCTGCCGACGGCTCAATGCGCGGACCCAGAGACAAACGGCAATCGCCAGGGCGATACTCAAGCCAACTGATGCTGGCGCCCTGACCTCCTCATTTTGCAAGGCCTATGACCATGACAGATACCCAGGACAAGAACTACATCATCGCCTTGGACCAGGGCACCACCAGCTCGCGGGCGATCATCTTCGACCGTGACGCCAATGTGGTTGGCACCTCCCAGCGCGAGTTCGCCCAGCATTATCCGCAAGCCGGCTGGGTCGAACATGACCCGATGGAGATCTTCGCCACACAAAGCGCGACCATGGTCGAAGCCCTGGCGCAGGCCGGCATCAGCCATGCCCAGGTCGCCGCATTGGGCATCACCAACCAACGTGAAACCACCGTGGTGTGGGACAAGGAAACCGGGCGCCCGGTGTACAACGCCATCGTCTGGCAGTGCCGCCGCAGCACAGAGATCTGCGCACAACTCAAGCGCGACGGGCATGAACAATACATTCGCGAGACCACCGGCCTGGTCACCGATCCGTACTTCTCCGGCACCAAGCTCAAGTGGATCCTCGACAATGTAGAGGGCGTACGTGAGCGGGCCGAACGCGGCGAGCTGTTGTTCGGCACCGTGGATACCTGGCTTATCTGGAAGTTTTCCGGCGGCAAGGTGCATGTCACCGACTACACCAACGCTTCGCGCACACTGATGTTCAACATCCACAGCCTGCAGTGGGATGACACGCTGCTCGAAATTCTCGGCATCCCGCGCCAGATGCTGCCCCAGGTGCGCCCGTCTTCCGAAGTCTACGGCCACACCAAGAGCGGCATCGCCATCGCCGGTATCGCCGGTGACCAGCAGTCAGCGCTGTTCGGCCAGATGTGCGTGGAACCCGGCCAGGCCAAGAACACTTATGGCACGGGTTGCTTCCTGCTGATGAACACCGGCGACAAAGCCGTAACCTCGTCCCACGGCCTGCTCACCACCATTGCCTGCGGACCACGAGGTGAAGTGGCCTATGCCCTGGAAGGCGCAGTGTTCAACGGCGGTTCCACCGTGCAATGGCTGCGCGACGAACTGAAGATCGTCAACGATGCCTTGGACACCGAGTACTTCGCCAGCAAGGTCAAGGACAGCAATGGGGTGTACCTGGTGCCCGCCTTCACTGGCCTGGGCGCACCGTACTGGGACCCTTACGCCCGTGGCGCGCTGTTCGGCCTGACCCGCGGGGTGAAAGTCGACCACATCATCCGCGCGGCATTGGAGTCGATCGCCTATCAGACCCGCGACGTGCTCGACGCCATGCAGCAGGACTGCGGCCAACGCCTTTCCGAGTTGCGCGTCGACGGTGGCGCGGTGGCCAACAATTTCCTCATGCAGTTTCAGGCCGACATCCTCGGCACCTGCGTAGAGCGCCCGAAAATGCGTGAAACCACGGCCCTTGGCGCCGCTTACCTGGCGGGCCTGGCCTGTGGTTTCTGGAGTGGCCTGGACGAGTTGCGTGACAAGGCAATCATCGAGCGCGAATTCAGCCCGCAGCTTGAGCAAGCGCAGAAGGAAAAACTCTACGCCGGCTGGCGCAAAGCCGTCGAGCGCACCCGCGACTGGGAAGATCACGAGGCCTGATCACCCTGGGCAGGGGCTGCTTCGCGGCCCCGCCATGCCATGGCCTACTGGCCGTAGTCTGTTTCCTACGGCATCATTGCAGAATTTGTCCGGCAGCCCATAAGGACCGCCCATGAATCTGCCCCCACGCCAACAACAAATCCTCGAGCTGGTCCGCGAACGCGGCTACGTCAGCATCGAGGAAATGGCGCAGTTATTCGTCGTCACTCCGCAAACCATCCGTCGCGACATCAATCAGCTCGCTGAGCTCAATCTGCTGCGCCGCTACCACGGTGGGGCAGCCTATGACTCGAGTATCGAGAACACTGCTTACGCCATGCGCGCCGACCAGATGCGTGACGAAAAACAGCGCATTGCCGATGCCGTGGCCCGGCAAATTCCTGATCATGCTTCGCTGTTCATCAATATCGGCACCACCACCGAGTCGATTGCCCGGGCGCTGCTCAACCACAGCCACTTGAAGGTCATCACCAATAACCTGCACGTGGCCGCGATCCTGGCAGCCAAGGATGATTTCGAGGTCTTGGTCGCAGGTGGCACCGTACGCCGTGACGGTGGCGTGGTCGGCCAGGCCAGCGTCGACTTCATCAGCCAGTTCAAGGTCGACTTCGCCTTGGTCGGCATCAGCGGTATCGATGAAGACGGCAGCCTGCTGGATTTCGATTACCAAGAGGTACGCGTATCTCAGGCGATCATCGCCAACGCCCGCCAGGTCATCCTGGCGGCGGACTCCAGCAAATTCGGGCGTAACGCCATGGTACGTCTGGGCTCGATCAGCCTGGTCGACTGCCTGGTGACCGACCAGCCGCCATCGCCTGCATTGAGTGAATTGCTCAACCAGAACAAGATCCGCCTCGACGTGGTGTGAAACGCAAGCGGGCCCGGAAGGGCTCGTAATTTTCGATATTGTTCACTTTCTTGCCATCCGATCAGTTTTTTCTATAAACGGTGACTGGCGATGGGCGTTCTGTTGCGCTAGTATTTTCGGAAACGAACATTAATGTTCATATTCGATGTGAACAGCCCCAGGAGGCCTTGCCCGTGTCCCAGCCCGTTTCGTCCCAGCCCCTACTTGCCGATTGCTATGACCTTGCCGTGATCGGCGGTGGCATCAACGGCGTGGGCATTGCTGCCGACGCCGCAGGGCGTGGCCTGAAGGTCTTCCTCTGCGAGAAGGACGACTTGGCCCAGCACACCTCGTCGGCCAGCAGCAAGCTGATCCATGGCGGCCTGCGTTACCTGGAACATTATGAATTCCGCCTTGTACGGGAGGCCCTGGCCGAGCGCGAAGTGCTGTTGGCCAAGGCACCGCACATCGTCAAACCGATGCGCTTCGTGCTGCCGCACCGCCCGCACCTGCGCCCGGCGTGGATGATCCGTGCCGGCCTGTTCCTTTACGATCACCTGGGCAAACGCAAGCGTCTGGGTGCCTCGCGCAGCCTGCGCTTCGGCCCGGGCTACCCGCTCAAACCGGCGATCACCCGCGGTTTCGAATATGCCGACTGCGCGGTCGACGACGCCCGCCTGGTGGTGGTCAACGCCATGGCCGCACGCGAACATGGCGCGCACATTCGTACCCGCACCCGCTGCCTGCGCGCAGAACGTGTCGACGGCCTGTGGCAGGTAGAGCTGCAGCATGCCGACGGCAGCCTGCAGACCATTCGCGCGCGCGCCTTGGTCAACGCCGCCGGTCCGTGGGTCGCCCGGTTCATCAAGGATGACCTCAAGCTCACTGCGCCGTACGGCATTCGGCTGATCCAGGGCAGCCACCTCCTCGTGCCGCGCCTGTACGAAGGGGATCATGCCTACATCCTGCAGAACGAGGACCAACGGATTGTATTCTGCATCCCGTACCTGGACCGCTTCACCCTGGTCGGCACCACCGATCGCGAATACAGCGGCGATCCCGCCAAGGTAGCGATCACCGAGCAGGAAACCGGCTATCTGCTCGACGTGGTCAACGCTCATTTCAATCATCAGTTGAGCGCCGGCGATATCCTGCACACCTACTCTGGCGTGCGTCCGCTGTGCAACGACGAATCGGACAACCCGTCGGCAGTCACCCGTGACTACACCCTGGCACTGTCGGCAACTCAGGGCGAGGCGCCGTTGCTGTCGGTGTTCGGCGGCAAACTGACCACGTACCGCAAGCTTGCCGAGTCGGCCATGGCAGAACTCAAGCCGTTCTTCAGCCAGATGGGCCAGAGCTGGACCGCCAGCTCAGCACTGCCCGGCGGTGAAGGCATGAGCACGCCTCAGGTACTGGTCGAGGAACTGCTGGCCCAGCATCCATGGCTTGCCGTGGATATCGCCAAGCGCTGGGCCGTGACCTATGGCAGCCGCACCTGGCAGCTGCTGGAGGGGGTCAACGGCCCTGACGATCTTGGCCAGGCGATCGGCGGTGGTTTGTTCGCCCGTGAAGTCGATTACCTGCGCGATAGCGAGTGGGCCATCAGTGCCCAGGACATCCTCTGGCGGCGGACCAAGCTGGGTTTGTTCACCAGCGAGAGCGAGCAACGCGCATTGGCCGATTACCTTGCGCAAAGCGATGCTCGCAGCGACGCTGCCTGAACCTTGCACGGCGACCGCCAGGCGGTCGCCGGTTCTCAGACTTCCCGCTCGTATGCCTCCCTGGCCAGCTCCAGGTAAAGCGCACGCTCCTCGGCATTGAGCGCGGCCATCAATGCATCGGCACGCTCAAGGTAAAGCTGCTCGCCAGACTCGCCCGTCTCGCGCTCGAAAGCCTCCAACTGCTCATGGTAAGGCGCAGCGAGCGCTTCGAAACGCTCGGCGTAGCGATTGCGCACATAGCCTTGCCAAAACTCCCGCTGCGCCAGCGCATTGCTCAGTGCCTCGGTACTTTCACCGGCAACGACCTGTGCGCGGGCGCGCAGAATCCGTGTTCCCGTTACACCGCTATGCTCGGGGTAATGCATGTGCTGGGGCTGGGCCGGCAAGCCCAGGGGGTCAGCCAAGTTGACCCGATAGGCAAGGTAAACCTCAATGTCATCCACCGACGCGTAAGGGTTCTGGCGCATCTCCTCGATGTGCCGGCTCGCGATACTGTCGACCTGATCGAGGCGATAGAGCGAGCGCCCCAGCCGTAGCAAGGTGGCTTCGGCGCGCGCTGTGCCAGCCTCCGCGCTGTGCAAGGCGATGTGGGCCCTGACTTCCAGTTGGCTGAGTATGAGCAGCAACTGATCCTCGCAGGTTCTGGGCCCTTGCACCTGCCAGAAAACGGCCTCACGCACATCGGTGTTGTCTGCACAAAGCTCAAGAATCCGCCATACCCTGGCACGGTAGTAGCGCGGGTGGTCACGGAAATCGTCAGACCTGGCAAAATCCGCCAGATACCTGAACAGGTCTGCCGATTGCGGCTCTTCGGCCAACCTCGCCCATAGCGCTCTGCGCTGTTCCAGCAAGTCCCCGGTAATGCTGCCCAACCACCGCTCTTGCAGGTTGGCATCGGCGATGGCGTGATGGTAAGAGCTGCGCCGATTCGCGGGGTAGTCACTGCTGGCACTGCGCGCAAGCAATGACTCACTGGCCTCATCCAGCGGGTTGTCGTGTAACGACAGGCGCTGCAATCGACCATTGAGGTTGCGTAGATCATCGGTGACTTGGCGGATCTGGTTTTCACGGAAATCGACAAGCCCCCTCCACGGCAACGCCGAAGCGTCGGGCAACGCTTGCAGCCCTGTGGCGCGCAACGATACTTCGCGCAAGTGGCGCAACCCGGAAAGGTCGGGGACCAGGCCCAGCGGATTGTAGGTCAGATCCAGCTGCTGCAGCATGGAAAGGCTTGCCAACCGGAGATTGCTCTGAGCATCGAAGGCAATCCGGTTCCCTGCCAGATGCAGCCTGCGCAGAGCGGTCAGGCGCTCCAGGCCTGCCGGCAGGGTGACCAACTGATTGTCCCGCAGGTCGAGCTCACGAACGCCGCTGAACCTGAGCAGGAACTGTTCATCCATGTGGTCGAGGCTCATGTTACGCAACGTCAACCGCTGGACATGAGCGAATTCGACGCCTTCGGGGAGGATCGGCAGGCTGCCCACCCGTTCACCCTCGATATGCAGGCTGAAATCGTCACCTGCCAAGCCTGCCGTCTTGCGCCGCCAGGCCCGGCGGATCTGGCTGGCCACACGTTGTCGCCTGCGCCCATCCAAGAAGCTCACGCGCTCACGTTGCCAGGCATCCAGCGCGTCGCGCAAGCTATCCAGCTGCCGCTGCAGCGTGCTGAGGTGGTCCCAGAGCCCGATGCGGCGCTGCATCAGGTCGCCCAGGTAGGCGTCAAGTTGTGCGTCGGTCAGGGTTGGGAAGATTTCATGTATCCCGCGGCGAATCGCCTGACGGCTACTCTCTCCCCTTCCACTGAGTGCATAACCGAAACGGCCGTCAGCGAAGCGCTGCGGCGGGCGAAAGCGTTCTGCGATCGGCCGCAAGCCCATCAACTGAGCTGTCTTTTGCCGGTCAGCGCTGGCCGCTTGAGCAACCCTGTTGCCCAAAGCACGGGCGTCTACCAAGCCCTCCCCGAGCGCCACTTTCTGGCCCTCCTCAAGTGTCTGAATCAGGCAGGCCAACAACCCTTGGCCAATCATTGGCTGCGGGGCATCACTCAGCTGATAGCCCTGCTCGGTCTGCACAAGGCACCGTACGCGGGTCGCAGTGGTGCTTCCCACCGATGCGAGCAGCCGCCCCTTCGCTTCGCCCAGGCGCAGTTCAATGCGAACCGAAGCCGGCCAGGGCGCGAGTTCGTTGACCCACTTGAGCACCAGGCGCTGAGTGGCATCGTTGACCGCGCCTTGGTGCTCGAACCCCAGCAACGCACGGTCCAGGCGACTTTCGCGCAAGAGCCAACGGGCGCGCTCGGCCATTTCCAAGGGTATACGGCCAGTGGTGAGCAACGCCTTGACCTGCTCACCACTGGCCTGTTCGAGCACGCTTTCAGCGCCGCGAACGGACAGCCCAGGGAAGACCCTGATCAGCAATGCGCCAGCAGCAGAAGGCTGATCTTGCCGAGCTGCCAGTTCACGCTCCAGGGCGGCCCCCTGCAGGTGCGGCTCAAGGGTATGGAGTTCGTGGCGCTCATGGGCATCGAGCAGGCGAGCAGGAGGAGCTTCGCCCTGCAGGTGCACGTGGCGCAGGTGATCCTGCTCTAACCCGGTGACGCGTAGTAGCGTTTCGGCACTTTGGTCTGATATTTGCGCCCAACGCCCACCTAAGCTGCGCAAAAGTGCCCCACCACCGTCGATGTGGTGAGCTGAAACGGGCCGGTCCGCCAGCCGGTATCGCCCCTCACCCTCGTGCAAGGGGGTAAGTGCATCGACAAAAGGCATGCGCTCAAGCACCCGGCCTACGCCTACCTGCGCGGCGCCGATCACCGTGCCGACCGCCAGGTTCTCTGCCACGCCAAACAGGTGATCCAGCGCCCCCTGGCGATCGCCAATGCGCCAGTCGGCATAACCTTTGTACACCTCGCTGACAACGTCCACCGCTGCCACGGCCATCATCACCTCGCCCAACACCGGAACGAACAGCGCCGCCAGGTTGAGCAGATCGAAGCCAGCACTCTTGAGCACTTCCAGGCGCTGATGTCGCTCGATCGCAGTCTCGTCACCGGTGGGCACCGCCAGGACCCTTGCATCATCGAGTATCTTGTCCACCTGCTGGGCCCGCAGATAGGCGAACAAGGGCATATCGATCGAGAAATTGCGCCCATCCAGATCAACTGGCTGCTTGCCGTCGCTCGCCTGGATCAGGCGTTCGAGGGTTGCCGTGAAGGTCGGTTTATCACGCTCACTGATGAATCGACAGAAAAACGAACGGTAATGGGGCGCACGCAGCTGTTTGGACAACGACTGATAGAGGGCGGCCCAGGTGGGGTACCTGGCGATCTGCCGGGAGGGATCCTGTGGTATCCAACTGATGATTCCCGACAGCGGCCCTGCGGCACTGTCGCGCATCTCGAAGGCCACGGGGCCATGGATGCGTTTGCCCAACAGGTACAGCTGGCGAGGCGTGGCGAGGCCTGATGCCGCCGGCACGATAGGTTTGCTTGCGCACACAGGCAACAGACGCAGGTAGTCGACATCGTCCAGCTCGGACTTGATCCTGGCCATGCGCACCGCAACTTCCATCTTCGCGCGCAGATTTTCTTCGAGCACACGCTCCACCGCCGCGCGGGCAAACCCCTCTGGCGCAGGGGGCCTGCTTTTCGGAAACAGCCGCGCGTGCAACATTTCCTGGTAGCGCCCCCCTATATCCAGCGTTCTGCAACAGCTGGCAAACGCTTCGAATGCCAGCGGCAGCTTGATGCCGTGAACGTCCTGCAGATGGGCACGGCGATGAACCGAGGGACGCGTCTCGGCCTCATGAAAGTTGTGCAACGCCGCCGTCAGCAAAGGCTGGTTGCTATGTAGCGTCGTCCACGGGGTATGCAGTCGGGGCGCCGCACTGGGCAAAGGCACATCGTTCTCGATGTAGACCTTCATGTTGCGCACGTCTGCGTCGGCCAGGCCACTTTGCCCCAGCGCAGTCTCGAGCAGCGGCGTGGCAAAGGCCTCGATGCTTGGCATCTGCGCCAATAGGTTTCTGACGCCTTCAGCAGCGGCCTGCTGATGACGCAACGCCCGGTGCAGGGTGAGAAGCAGATCGACATCGGCAGACTTCAACCAGCCTGGCAACTGGCCGGCGATGAAGGCATCGACGGAATCGGAAGGAATCGCAATGGCGGACACGGTATGAGCTCCTGGTGGTTAGCCAGCGAGCTCATCATGTGTTTCGCGCCCTCAGGTGATACTTAAATCTGGGAGCGGAGCGCGGTGCAAGTAATCGTTCGGATTGCCGAACGCGACTTATCAACTCATTCGGTGTTCCGACCAATCCGTGGTGCAGAAAAACCTTCACAGAGGGTTCATGCCCAGGCTTTGCGCGGGGTTATGATCTGTCACAGGGCTTGGCACGACTCATGCTCTACACTTGGTAGCCGAATGCACTCGCTTCTTGCTGTATTCGTTGAACGAAAGAGTCCGCCAACGGCTCCATAAAAAAAACAAACACGTCGAGGAAAATTTGATGCGTATCGTTCGTCAATTGCTGGGCGCCGCCATCGCGGCCGCTGTGATCGCTTCGCCGGCCATGGCCGAAGAACTGACCGGCACCCTGAAGAAGATCAAGGATTCGGGCACCATCACCCTGGGCCACCGCGACTCCTCCATCCCGTTTTCCTACCTGGCCGGTAAACCCGAGCCTGTGGGCTACTCCCACGACATCCAGATGGCCGTGGTCGACGCCCTGAAGAAGCAACTGGGCACCGACATCAAGGTCAGGTACAACCTCGTCACCTCCCAGACCCGTATCCCGCTGGTGCAGAACGGCACCGTCGACCTTGAGTGCGGCTCCACCACCAACAACGTCGAGCGCCAGCAGCAAGTCGCCTTCTCGGTGGGCATCTTCGAAGTCGGCACGCGCCTGCTGACCAAGGTCAAGGATGGCCAACCCTCCTATAAAGACTTTACCGACCTGGGCGGCAAGAACGTGGTGACCACCGCCGGCACCACCTCCGAGCGCATCCTCAAGGCGATGAACGCCGACAAGCAGATGAAGATGAACGTGATTTCCGCCAAGGACCACGGTGAAGCCTTCAACATGCTCGAAAGCGGCCGCGCCGTGGCCTTCATGATGGACGATGCCCTGCTGGCCGGTGAAATGGCCAAAGCGCGCAAGCCTGCGGACTGGGTGATCACCGGCACGCCGCAGTCTTACGAGATCTACGGCTGCATGATGCGCAAGGGTGACAAGAGCTTCAAGAAAGCCGTCGACGATGCCATCGTGGGTTACTTCAAATCCGGCGAGGTCAACAAGAGCTACGAGAAGTGGTTCATGCAGCCGATCCCGCCTAAAGGTCTGAACCTCAACTTCCAGATGAGCGATGAACTGAAAAAGCTGATCGCCGAGCCGACCGACAAGGCCGCGGACGAGAAGAAATCCTGATCCTCAGTTAGTGGCCTGGTGCGCACGCGCACGAATCAATCCTGCAAGCCACTCATTAGTGTCTAACCTTTCCTCCGAGGGCGCCAAGCGCCCCCGGATGCTCGAAGGTGCCCGTGAAACAACCGTCTGAGGGGAAATCCCGATGAATTACAACTGGGACTGGGGCGTGTTCTTCAAGTCCACCGGCGTGGGCAGCGAAACCTATCTGGACTGGTACATCACCGGTCTGGGCTGGACCATCGCCATCGCCATCTCCGCCTGGATCATCGCGCTGCTGCTGGGCTCGCTGCTTGGCGTCATGCGTACCGTGCCGAACCGCCTGGTAGCGGGTATCGCCACCGCCTACGTAGAGCTGTTCCGCAACGTACCGCTGCTGGTGCAACTGTTCATCTGGTACTTCCTGATACCAGACCTGCTGCCTGAAGGCCTGCAGGAGTGGTTCAAGCAGGACCTCAACCCGACCACCTCGGCATTGATCAGCGTGGTCATCTGCCTGGGCCTGTTCACCGCTGCCCGCGTGTGCGAACAGGTGCGCACCGGCATCCAGGCGTTGCCGCGCGGCCAGGAAGCTGCCGCCCGCGCCATGGGCTTCAGCCTGCCGCAGATCTACAACAACGTGCTCTTGCCGCAAGCGTACCGGATCATCATTCCGCCGCTCACCTCCGAGTTCCTCAACGTGTTCAAGAACTCTTCGGTGGCGTCGCTGATCGGCCTGATGGAGCTGCTGGCACAGACCAAACAGACCGCAGAGTTTTCCGCCAACCTGTTCGAGGCGTTCACCCTGGCCACGCTGATCTACTTCACCCTGAACATGGGCCTGATGCTGCTGATGCGCCTGATCGAGAAAAAAGTCGCCGTGCCTGGCCTGATTTCCGTGGGGGGCAAGTAAATGGAAATGGATTTCAGCGAAATCATCCCGGCCCTGCCCGCCCTCTGGGAAGGTATGGTCATGACCCTCAAGCTGATGGTCATGGGCGTGATCGGCGGTATCGTGCTGGGCACCCTCCTGGCATTGATGCGCTTGTCGTCGAGCAAGCTGCTTTCGAACCTCGCCGGTGCCTACGTCAACTACTTCCGCTCGATCCCGCTGCTGCTGGTGATCACCTGGTTCTATCTGGCCGTGCCTTTCGTGCTGCGTTGGATCACCGGGGAGGACACCCCGGTGGGTGCCTTCACCTCGTGCGTGGTGGCCTTCATGATGTTCGAGGCCGCCTACTTCTGTGAAATCGTCCGCGCCGGCGTGCAGTCGATTTCCAAAGGCCAGATGGGCGCCGCGCAAGCACTGGGCATGAACTACGCCCAGACCATGCGCCTGATCATCCTGCCCCAGGCCTTCCGCAAGATGACCCCGCTGCTGCTGCAGCAGAGCATCATCCTGTTCCAGGACACCTCGCTGGTCTACACCGTGGGCCTGGTAGACTTCCTCAACTCAGCCCGTTCCAACGGCGACATCATTGGGCGCTCCCATGAGTTCCTGATCTTCGCCGGGGTCGTCTATTTCCTCATCAGCTTCTCCGCTTCGTGGCTGGTCAAGCGCCTGCAAAAAAGGATCACCGTATGATTTCCATCAAGAACGTCAACAAGTGGTACGGCGACTTCCAGGTACTGACCGACTGCAGCACCGAGGTCAAGAAAGGTGAAGTGGTGGTGGTGTGCGGCCCTTCGGGCTCGGGTAAATCCACACTGATCAAGTGCGTCAACGCCCTGGAACCGTTCCAGAAAGGCGACATCGTGGTCGATGGCACGTCGATCGCCGACCCCAAGACCAACCTGCCCAAGTTGCGCTCGCGCGTCGGCATGGTGTTCCAGCACTTCGAGCTGTTCCCGCACCTGACCATCACCGAGAACCTGACCATCGCTCAACGCAAGGTACTGGGCCGCAGTGAAGAGGAGGCCACCAAGAAGGGCCTGGCCCTGCTCGAGCGGGTCGGCCTCAGCGCCCACGCCAAGAAGCACCCAGGCCAACTCTCCGGTGGCCAGCAACAACGTGTGGCGATCGCCCGCGCCCTGGCCATGGACCCGATCGTCATGCTGTTCGACGAGCCGACCTCGGCGCTGGACCCGGAAATGGTCAGCGAAGTGCTGGATGTGATGGTGCAGTTGGCCAACGAAGGCATGACCATGATGTGCGTGACCCACGAGATGGGCTTCGCCCGCAAGGTCGCCAACCGGGTCATCTTCATGGACAAGGGCAGCATTATCGAAGACTGCACCAAGGAAGAGTTCTTCGGTGACCAAGGTACCCGCGACCAACGCACCCAGCACTTCCTCAGCAAGATCCTGCAACACTGAGCCGGCCACAGTAACCGCTGCCCAGGGCTTCACCGGGCAGCGGATGCTGGTCGTGACAAGGCCACTGTGATGAAATGCGACCCCTCGCTTCTTCTCCCTGCCAAGCCTGCCGTGAAATCCCGCCTGATCCGCCAATTGCTGCTGCCGCCCCTGATCATCCTGCTGATGGTCGGGCTGGGCCTGGCTGGCTACCTGATCAGCGAGAGCAACGGCATACGCGCCCTGAGTGAAAACGGCGAGCGCCAGCTGGAGTTGCATGCGCGTACGGTCGAAAGCGAAATCAGCAAGTACACCTACCTGCCGAGCCTGCTGGAGCTCGAAGACAGCGTCTCGCACCTGCTCACCGACCCCGACGGCGGCTCACGCCAGGCCGTCAACGAATACCTCGAAGGCCTCAACCGCCGCAGCCGCAGCCGGGCCATCTTCGTGCTCGATACCAATGGCCGGGTACAGGCTACCAGCAACTGGCGCGATGCCGACTCGTTCCTCGGTGAAGACCTGTCTTTCCGCGCCTATTTCCAGACCGCCGTGCGCGGCGAGCCGGGCCGTTTCTACGGCATTGGCAGCACCACCGGCGAGGCCGGTTATTACCTGGCCCACGGCCTTGAAGAACACGGCAAGATCATTGGCGTAGCGGTGATCAAGGTACGCCTGGACACCCTGGAAGAGCGCTGGCAGCGCGCCCGCCTGGAAGCGTTCGTCAGCGACGAAAACGGCATCATCATCCTCTCCAGCGACCCGGCGCGGCGCCTGAAGTCGGTGCGCCCCATGACCCCGCAGATCAAGGAGCGCCTGGCGCGCAGCCTGCAATATTACTGGTGGCCGCTGAACGAGCTGCAGCCACTGGCCCGTGAGACGCTCGCCGATGGCGTAGAGAAACTGACGTTCCCGGCCAACAGTGAAACCGCCCACGGCAAACCGCATGAGGTCGCCTACCTGGCGCAAACCCGGCGCCTGGTGGATACGCCCTGGCATTTCACCCTGCTCACTCCCCTGCAGGACCTGCGCCGCGAGTCGATGGTGCAAGGCATTCTGGTAGGCGTGGCGTTCGCCCTGCTGGCGATCCTGGGTATCGCCTGGAACGAGCGGCGCAAGGTGATCGCCACCCGCCTGGCTGCACGCGAAGCGCTCGAGGAGGCCAACAGCCAGCTGGAGCGGCGCATCGCTGAGCGCACTGCCGACCTGCGCGCCAGCAACGAAAGGCTCAAGGGGCAAATCCGCGAACGCCGTCACGCCGAGCAGACCCTGCGCCACGCCCAGGACGAACTGGTTCAGGCCGGCAAGTTGGCCGCCATCGGGCAGATGTCCACCAGCATCGCCCACGAGCTCAACCAGCCCCTGGCGGCGCTGCGCACACTGTCCGGCAACACCGTGCGCTTTCTCGAACGAGGCGCGCTGGACACCGCCAGTACCAACCTGCGCACCATGAACGAACTGATCGATCGCATGGGCCGCATCACCGCCAGCCTGCGTTCGTTCGCCCGCCGCGGTGACGACCGCGGCCAGGCCTCGCTGGCCAAGGCAGTGGAGGCCACCTTGCAGGTGCTGGCCACTCGCATCAGTGGCTGTCACCTGAAGCTGCACAGCCAGTTCGACGACCTGCAACTGGCCATTGACCAGACCCGCCTGGAGCAAATTCTGGTCAACCTGATCGGCAACGCCCTGGATGCCATGGCAACCCAGCCGGCACCTGAGCTGTGGCTGGAGGGCGAGTTGCAGGGCGACAAGTATCGCCTGCGGGTACGTGACAATGGCCACGGTATCGATGACGAGGCGCGCAAGCACCTGTTCGAACCCTTCTTCACCACCAAACCGGGCGAACACGGCCTGGGCCTGGGCCTGACCCTGTCGGCGAGCCTTGCTGCCGCCGCCAAGGGCAGCCTCAACGTCGAGCATCCTGTCAGTGGCGGAACGGCCTTCGTTCTCACCCTGCCACTGGTGTCCCCCCCTAATGAACCGGCAGAGCTCCCATGAACCAAGCGCCTCTTACCGTCCTGATCGTCGAAGACGACCCGCATGTGCTGCTCGGCTGCCAGCAGGCGCTGGCCCTGGAAGATATCGCCTGCGAGGGGGTCGGCAGCGCCGAACAGGCCCTGGAACGGATCGGCGATGACTTCGCCGGCATCGTCGTCAGTGACATCCGCCTGCCGGGTATCGACGGCCTGGAACTGCTCAACCGCCTCAAGGCGCGCGACCGCAGCCTGCCGGTGGTCCTGATTACCGGCCATGGCGATATCGACATGGCCGTCGGCGCCATGCGCAATGGTGCCTACGACTTCATGGAGAAGCCCTTTTCGCCGGAACGCCTGGTCGACGTGGTGCGCCGCGCACTCGAACAGCGCGGGCTCTCGCGCGAAGTGCTGGCCCTGCGCCGCCAACTGGCCGAAAAGAGCAGCCTGGAAGGCCGCATCATTGGCCGCTCCCCCGCCATGGAGCAACTGCGCGAGCTGATTGCCAACGTTGCCGACACCTCGGCCAACGTGCTGATCGAGGGCGAGACCGGCACCGGCAAAGAGCTGGTCGCACGTTGCCTGCACGATTTCAGCCGACGCCAGGGCCAACCTTTTGTGGCGCTCAACTGTGGCGGCCTGCCGGAAAACCTGTTCGAAAGCGAGATCTTCGGCCACGAGGCCAATGCGTTCACCGGCGCGGGCAAGCGTCGTATCGGCAAGATCGAGCATGCCAACGGCGGCACGCTGTTCCTCGATGAAGTCGAGAGCATGCCGATCAACCTGCAGATCAAGCTGCTGCGGGTATTGCAGGAGCGCACCCTGGAGCGCCTGGGGTCGAACCAGAGCATTGCGGTGGACTGCCGCGTGATCGCTGCGACCAAGGCCGACCTCGATTCGCTTGGCAAAAGCGGGCAGTTTCGCAGCGACTTGTACTACCGCCTCAACGTGGTGACCCTGGAGTTACCACCGTTGCGCGAACGCCGTGAAGACGTGCTGCAGCTGTTCGAACACTTCCTGCAGCAATCGGCGCTGCGCTTCGACCGGGAAGTACCGACACTGGACAGCCAGACCCTGTCGCGCCTGATGGCCCACGACTGGCCCGGCAATGTGCGTGAACTGCGCAACGTTGCCGAGCGCTATGCCCTGGGCCTGCCGGCATTCAAGAAAGGCCCGAGCGGTGGCGCCAGCCAAGGGCTGGGCTTCGCCGAAGCGGTCGAGGCGTTCGAGCGCAATCTGCTCAGCGATGCCCTGCAGCGCACCGGCGGCAACCTCAGCCAAGCCAGCCAGGAGCTGGGCATGGCCAAGACCACGCTGTTCGACAAAGTGAAAAAGTACGGGTTGGGCTGAACGCCCACCTGACGGGCCTGCGCACTGTCATAACCCGGCAAGGTGCGCCACGTCCTCACGATGTGACTGCAGATAAGGCAGCACGGCCCCCAGCAAGGGTGCCTTGAAGGGTTCCTGGAAACGATGTGCCAACCCCGGGATCAGCCGCAGCTGGCTACCACGGATATGCGCCGCCAGGTGCACCCCATGCATCACCGGCAATAACGGGTCAGCCGTACCGTGCACCACCAATGTCGGAACGCGCAGCTGGTTGAGTAGCGCTACCCGGCTTGGCTCGGCCAGGATCGCCATGATCTGGCGCTTGGCACCTTCAGGGTTGAACGCCCGATCATAAGCCGCCGCAGCCTGCTGCAACAAAGCGGCCCGGTCATCATGCACCCGCGGGCTGCCCAATGCCGCCAGCAGGTCAGCCTGCTGCTCGATGGCCACTTCCCGGTTCGGCGCACTGCGCCGGGCCAGCAACTGCACCACGGCTGGCGCCGGCGCCGGCAGCCCTGCCGCACCAGAGCTGGACATGACCAGGGTCAGGCTGCGCACCCGCTGCGGCGCAATCGCGGCCATGTGCTGGGCGATCATCCCGCCCATGCTCACACCCAGCACATGGAATTGGCCAATCCCCAATGCGTCCATCAGGCGCAGCCCGTCACCGGCCATGTCGGTCAGCGTATAGGGCGCGGCAACCGGCAGGCCGAACTTGTAGCGCAACAGCTCGACCGTGAGGTTGGCCGAGGCCGGCTGTTGGTTCCAGCGCGACAGGCCAACGTCACGGTTGTCATAGCGAATGACCCGAAAGCCTTGCAGACACAAGGCCTGGACCACGTCATCGGGCCAGTGGATCAATTGCCCACCCAGCCCCATGACCAGCAGCAACGCAGGGTCCTGCGGCGCGCCGACACTTTGGTAAACCAGGCTCAGATCGCCCGCCTCGGCCCGTTGAACCGGGACATGAGTGTCACAACGCTGATCGGCGAGGCTCGCTGGCACGCTGAGAAAGAACACGAAAAAAAGCAAAAAAGCCCGCATGAAAGAAACACCAGAATGCAGATCCCCAGTAGAGCGCGAGTCTGATGAAATTCATTCGGGCGCGCTGCCACAGTTGCGTGACAATTTGATGAACCCCGCCCAGTGGTGCGGCGCAAGGTCCAGTCGACAGCCAGCGCAACATGAGAGAAACTCAACTCATTCGCTGTTCACACAAATTATGCTCTCGGAGTCAGCCGTGCTGGAGATCCGCCACCTGAAAACCCTTCATGCCCTGCGCGAGGCCGATAGCCTGGTGGAGGCCGCAGAACGGCTGCACCTGACCCAGTCGGCACTGTCGCATCAGTTCAAGGAGCTTGAAGAACGCCTGGGCCTGCCGCTGTTCGCACGCAAGACCAAACCTATCCGCTTCACCAGCGCCGGCCTGCGCTTGCTGCAGCTGGCAGATGCCACCCTTCCGCTGCTGCGCAGCGCCGAGCGTGATATCGCCCGCCTGGCGGGGGGGACTGCCGGGCGCCTGCACATGGCCATCGAATGCCACAGCTGCTTCCAGTGGCTGATGCCCACCATCGACCAGTTCCGCGATGCCTGGCCGGAAGTGGAGCTGGACCTGGCGTCAGGCTTCGCATTCGCGCCACTGCCCGCCCTTGCCCGTGGCGACCTGGACCTGGTAGTGACCTCCGACCCACTGGACCTTGCCGGCATCACTTACGTACCGCTGTTCACCTATGAAGCCATGCTCGCCGTGGCCAACCAGCACCCGCTGGCCAACAAGCCTTACATCGTGCCCCAGGACCTGCTCGACCAGACGCTGATCACCTACCCGGTGGAGCGCGATCGGCTGGATATCTTCACCCGCTTCCTGGAACCGGCCGACATCGAGCCGGCGGCCGTGCGCACCTCGGAGCTGACCGTGATGATGATGCAACTGGTGGCCAGCGGCCGCGGGGTCTGCGGCATGCCGCACTGGGCGCTGCATGAGTACAGCTCGCGCGGCTATGTGAAGGGCAAACGCCTTGGCGAGAAAGGCCTGTTCGCCACGCTGTATGCGGCCGTGCGCACCGACATGCTCGATGCCCCCTACATGCGCGACTTCCTGCTCACCGCCAAGGACACCTCGTTCGCCACGCTCGATGGGGTCAGCGCGGTACGCTGAGGGCCTTGCGGTAGAGCGGCAGTATCAGGTCGCGGGTCAGCGGCGCCAGCTCAGGCATCGATTCCTGGTCTGCGGCCAACCAGAGCACTTCCTCGATTTCCGCCGCCGGGACCACGGTCTCGGCGCTGTCGACCCGGAACAGCTCGGCCTGCACCTCGTAGCCAGGTTCGTTGGCGGCCGGGGCGCTGAAACGGCCCATCGGGATGGCCTGAGCAGGGTCAATGCACACCCCTAATTCCTCCTGCAGTTCGCGCACCAGCGCCTGCAGCGGCGTTTCCCCCGCATCGATCTTGCCCCCAGGCTGCATGAACGCCTGGGTACCCCGTTTGCGTACCAGCAGGGTTCGACCCGATGGGTCGATCAGCAGGGCAGCGGCAATGCGGATAACGTTGGGCATGGTCAGGCTCGCTCTTGAAAGCCGCTGAGGATCCCATAGGGCCCTGTTACCGGGCAAGGCGGTTGCACAGACGAACGGTCCCTTGCCAATCCGCCAGCGCCCCTCCATAACCTTCTCATGAACCTGCCTGCCCAACAGCACCCCGTGCTGGAGCTTTTCCACCCGGCGATCGGCACCTGGTTCCGTCGCCATTTCGCCACGGTCACCGACGCCCAGGCCCGCGCCTGGCCGTTGATTCACGCGCGCCAATCGACGCTGCTGGCAGCGCCGACCGGGTCGGGCAAAACCTTGAGCGCCTTTCTCGCGGTGCTCGATGAACTGTTTCGCCAGGGCCTTGAACACGCGGGCGAACTGCCTGCGCGAACCCAGGTGGTGTATGTTTCGCCGCTCAAGGCACTGTCCAACGACATCCGCCTGAACCTGCAGGCGCCGCTGGAGGGCATCAGCCAGGCACTGGTAGACCAAGGGCTGACGCCCCCTCGCATCACCACTGCCGTACGCACCGGCGACACGCCGCAAAAAGAGCGCGCGGCCATGCGCAAGCTGGCCCCACACATCCTCGTGACCACACCTGAGTCGCTGTACGTACTGATGGGGTCTGCCTCGGGCCGTGCTGGCCTGAGCGGCGTGCACACGGTGATCGTCGATGAGATTCACGCCTTGGCCGGCAACAAGCGCGGCGCGCACCTGGCCCTGACCCTGGAGCGCCTTCAGGCGCTCACCGGGCGCAGGCTGCGGCGCATCGGGCTGTCTGCCACCCAGCGTCCGGTGGAGCGCGTGGCAGCCTTTCTGGTTGGCCACCAACGGCCCTGCGCGGTCGTCGATATCGGCCACACCCGCCAGCGCGACCTTGCCCTTGAAGTGCCCCCTGTACCCTTGGGCGCGGTGATGGCCACGGATGTGTGGAACCTGGTCTATGATCGCCTGGCAGCGCTGGCCCGCGAACACCGCACCACGCTGGTCTTCGTCAACACTCGGCGCCTGGCCGAGCGCCTCACCCGCCACCTCAGCGACCGCCTTGGCCACGAGGCCGTGGCCGCACACCACGGCAGCCTGGCCAAGGAGCTGCGCCTGGATGCGGAGCAGCGCCTGAAAAACGGCCAGTTGCAGGTGCTGGTGGCCACCGCTTCCCTGGAGCTGGGCATCGATATCGGTGATGTCGACCTGGTTTGCCAGATCGCCTCGCCAGGCTCTATCGCCGGCTTTTTGCAGCGGGTCGGCCGCTCCGGGCATCAGGTCGACGGCATCCCCAAAGGGCGCCTGTTCGCCACCTCGCGGGATGACCTGATCGAGTGCACCGCCTTGCTCGACTGCGTGCGCCAAGGCGAGCTCGACCTGTTGCACATACCTCAAGCGCCACTGGACGTACTGGCTCAGCAGATCGTCGCCGAAACCAGCAACCAGCCGTGGCAGGAACAGGCATTGTTCGACTGCCTGCGCCAGGCAACGCCCTACACAGCGCTGGACAGCAAACATTACCAGGCCCTGCTGAGCATGCTCGCCGAGGGCTACAACGGGCGCCAAGGCATCCGCAGCGCCTACCTGCACCGCGACGCAGTGACTGGCACCTTGCGCGGGCGCCGGGGTAGCCAGCTGGCCGCGCTCACCAGCGGCGGGACCATCCCCGAAACCGCCGACTATGCAGTGCTGCTGGAGCCGCAGGCGCTGAACATCGGCAGCGTCAACGAAGACTTTGCCGTGGAGAGCATCGCTGGCGACATCTTTCAGCTGGGCAATGCGTCCTACCGCATCCTGCGGGTGGAACCCGGCCGGGTAAGGGTCGAAGATGCCCACGGCCTGCCGCCGACCATTCCGTTCTGGCTTGGCGAGGCGCCGGGACGCAGTGATGAACTGTCCGCCGCCGTTGCCCGCCTGCAGGCACGCATCGATGAGCAGTTGGGGCTGAGTAACGGCGTTTTCGCCCCAGTGCTGTCTTGGCTGCAGCGTACCTATGCACTGGACGAGGCCTGCGCCAGCCAACTGCTCGATTACCTGGGCCGTACCCGTGAAGTGCTGGGCGCCCTGCCCTCGCAGAGCACACTGGTGATGGAACGCTTCTTCGACGAGTCCGGCGGCACCCAGTTGATCATCCATTCGCCCTATGGCAGCCGCATCAACCGCGCCTGGGGCCTGGCCCTGCGCAAACGGTTCTGCCGCACGTTCAATTTCGAATTGCAGGCGGCAGCCAGCGAGGACGCCATCGTGCTGTCGCTGTCGACCAGCCACAGTTTCGAACTGGACGAAGTGTGGCGCTACCTGTCCAGTCGCAGCGCCGAGCAGATACTCATCCAGGCCCTGCTTGAGGCCCCGTTGTTCGGTGTGCGATGGCGCTGGAACGCAGCCGTGGCGATGGCCTTGCCACGCTACGTCGGGGGGCGCAAGGTCGCGCCACAGGTCCAGCGCATGAAAAGTGAAGACCTGATCGCCGCAGTCTTCCCCGACCAGATCGCCTGCCTGGAAAACATCGTCGGTGAACGGCAAATCCCGGATCACCCGCTGGTCGAGCAAACCCTCGACGACTGCCTGCACGAAGCCATGGACAGCGAGGGCTGGCTGGCCCTGTTGAGGCGCATGGAGAGTGGCCAGGTGCGCTTGCTGTGCCGCGACCTGCCGGCCCCCTCGCCGCTGGCCTCGGCCATCCTCAATGCCAGGCCTTATGCATTCCTTGACGATGCCCCACTGGAGGAGCGCCGCACCCAGGCGGTACTCAACCGGCGCTGGAACGAGGTGCACAGTAGCGATGACCTGGGCGCGCTGGACGCCGATGCCATCAGCGCTGTCCAGGCAGAGGCCTGGCCGCAACCCGGCAGCGCCGACGAGATGCACGAAGCCTTGATGACCTTGGGCGCCGTCAGCCAGCACGAAGTCCAGGCCAACCCGGGCTGGGCCTTGCTGCTGCGGCAACTGGCCAAGGCAGGCCGAGCGTTACGCTTGCCCGACCAACACCTGTGGCTGGCCCGCGAGCGCCTGAGCCTGCTTCAAACTGTGTACCCGGATGCACGCCTGGAGCCCGAGCTCAATGTGCTCCCCGGCTTCGACCAGGCCCTGGACCCGGACAGCGCTCTGAGCGAGCTGCTGCGCGCCCGCCTGAGCGGCCACGGCCCCCTGACCCTGGCGCAGATCGCCGCACCACTGGGCAAGCCGCAGCCAGCCATCGAACAGGCATTGGCCCGCCTGGAAGCAGAGGGCTACGTACTGCGCGGCCAGTTCAGCCCGGGAGAGGTCCAACGGCAATGGTGCGAACGCCACCTGTTGGCGCGTATCCATCGCTATACCGTCAAACGCCTGCGCCGGGAGATCGAGCCGGTAAGTCTGCAGGACTTCATGCGCTTTCTGTTTGACTGGCAGCACCTGGCGGCCGACGAAAAACTGCGTGGGCCTCAAGCCGTGGCCGAGGTGCTCGACCAGTTGCAGGGGTTCCCTGGCGCGGCTGGCGCCTGGGAGGCAGAACTACTGCCGGCAAGAATCAACGACTACAGCACGCACTGGCTCGATGAGGTGTGCCGCAGCGGGCAGTTCGCCTGGAGCCGCCTGGCGGGCAAGGTGTCGAGCAGTACGCTGGCGAGTACGCCGCTGGTGCTGCTGCCACGTCAACACCTGGGCTTGTGGCGCAGCCTGGTGCCTGCGCCGGCTCTGGATGAGCTGAGCCCGCGTGCCAAACGTGTGCACGAAGTACTGCAGGCGCACGGTGCACTGTTCTTCGACGAATTGACCCAGCGAGCCCACTTGCTGCCCAGCGAGCTGGAAACAGCGTTACAGGAATTGGTCGGTTCCGGCCTGGCGAGCGCCGACAGCTTTACAGGGCTGCGTAGCCTGATCACCCCGGCGGCGAAACGCTCAGCGCGCAACAGCCGGCGCGGCCATGCGCCGATTTCCACCAGCATGGCACACGCCGGGCGCTGGGCATTGTTACGCAGGGGCAATGCCGAAGATGACCACGGGCAACGGCTGGAACACGTCGCTCGCACCCTGTTGAGGCGCTATGGCGTGATCTGTTGGCGGCTGCTGGCGCGCGAAAGTGATGTACTGCCACCCTGGCGTGAGCTGCTGCGTTGCTACCACCGGCTTGAGGCGCGCGGCGAGATTCGCGGCGGGCGCTTCATCGCCGGCTTGGCCGGTGAGCAGTTCGCCCTGCCGGAGGCAGTCGGGCTGCTGCGCCAGGTGCGCCGACGCGAGATGGAGGGCGCGCTGGTGGTGGTCAGTGCCAGTGACCCGCTGAACCTGATTGGGTCGCTGCTGCCCGGAGCGAAGGTACCGGCGGCCGGCGGCAATCGTGTGTTGTACCGCGATGGCGTGCCGGTGGCCGTGCGAGTCGCCAACCGATACACCTACCTTGTGCTAACCACGGATGACGAGCAGCAACGGTGGCGGCAGAGACTGCTGCGCGAATGATTTTCGATAAGCCGATTTTCATGTTCAGCGCTGCCCAACCGGGCTATGGTCGGGGTTTCCCCAGGCCCTGAGCCTGACCGCGCCATCGTAAGGACCCCGTATGAGCCTGTCACTTCTCAGTCGCTACGCAGTGTTTGCCGCCTGTGTTCTGTTCACCCTGGCGAGCCTGCCGCTGCTCCACCACCAATGGCTGTGGCCATTCACCCTGACCACGGCCGTGCTCAGCCTGATCGGCCTGTTCGACCTGCTGCAGCGACGCCACGCGGTACGCCGCAACTACCCGATACTGGGCAACATCCGCTACCTGGTCGAGGGTATTCGCCCGGAGATCCGCCAGTACCTGCTGGAAGCCGACAGCGATGCCCTGCCCTTTTCCCGCGCGCAACGCTCGCTGGTGTACGCGCGGGCCAAGAACGAGGCGTCGGACAAACCCTTCGGTACGCTGATCGACGTGTACGAGTCCGGCTTCGAGTTCATCGGCCACTCCATGCGCCCGGCGCCGCTGGCCGACCCTGCAAGCTTTCGCATCCACATTGGCGGACCGCAGTGCAGCCAGCCGTATTCGGCATCGATCTTCAACATTTCTGCCATGAGCTTTGGCTGGCTGAGCGCCAATGCCATCCGCGCGCTCAACCAAGGGGCCAAGCTGGGCAACTTCCACCATGACACCGGCGAAGGCAGCATCAGCCCCTACCACCGCGAACACGGCGGCGACCTGGTGTGGGAGCTGGGCAGCGGCTACTTCGGCTGCCGTACGGCAGACGGGCGCTTCGACCCCGAGCGCTTTGCCGCCCAGGCGCGCAGCCCGCAGGTGCGGATGATCGAGATCAAGATGAGCCAGGGCGCCAAGCCCGGCCACGGCGGCATCCTGCCCAAGCACAAGGTAACCCAGGAAATTGCCGAGACCCGCGGTATTCTCATGGGTGAGGACTGCATTTCGCCATCGCGCCACAGCGCCTTCTCCACCCCCATCGAAATGATGCAGTTCATCGCTCAACTACGTGAGCTGTCCGGCGGCAAGCCGGTGGGCTTCAAGTTCTGCCTGGGCCACCCCTGGGAATTCATGGGCATCGCCAAGGCCATGCTGGAAACCGGCATCCTCCCCGACTTCATCGTGGTCGATGGCAAGGAAGGCGGTACCGGGGCGGCCCCCGTGGAGTTCACCGACCATATCGGCGTGCCGCTGCGCGAAGGGCTGCTGTTCGTGCACAACACCCTGGTGGGTCTGAACCTGCGCGACAAGATCAAGCTCGGCGCCAGCGGCAAGATCGTCAGCGCCTTCGACATCGCCAGCGTGCTGGCCATCGGTGCCGACTGGGCCAACTCAGCGCGCGGCTTCATGTTCGCCATCGGCTGCATTCAGTCGCAGAGCTGCCATACCAACAAGTGCCCCACTGGCGTCGCTACGCAAGACCCGCTGCGCCAGCGTGCGCTGGTGGTCCCGGACAAAGCCCAGCGGGTAGTGAATTTCCACCACAACACCTTGCGCGCCCTGGCAGAAATGCTCGCAGCGGCCGGCCTGGAACACCCGGCGCAACTGGAAGCCAAGCACTTGGTGCGGCGCACCTCGGCCACCGAAATCAAGCTGTTCTCACAAATGCATGTGTTCTTGAAACCGGGGGAGCTGCTCAATGGCGAGGTGAACGGGCAGTTCTATTCGCGGATGTGGCAACTGGCGCGGGCGGACAGCTTTGAGCCGCACGATGAGGTGGCGGCCTGAGCGAACGCGGGGGCCGCTTTGCAGCCCCTGCAGTTGCAGATCAGGAAGCGGAACTGGCTACCCCGTGTACTGCTTTGGGCGCCAGGCGCAACGTGTAGTACAGCACCGTCAGCAGTGCCAGGAACGCCGGCCCGATGTACAGCGCCACACGGGTATCCTCGAAGTACGCCATCAGGCCCACCACCAGTACCAGGAAGGCCAGTGCCAGGTAGGAGCTCAGCGGCCAAAGCCACATGCGGTACTTCAAGCCCGTGCGCTCGGCGGCCGATAGCCCGGCGCGGAACCTGAGCTGCGCCAGCAGGATCATCACCCAGGTCCAGATCGCGCCGAAGGTCGCGATCGATGTCACCCAGACGAACACCTTCTCCGGCACCAGGTAGTTGGCCAGCACACCCAGCAGCAAGGCGCCGATGGACAGCAGCAACGCGTTGCGTGGCACACCGCTTTTTGAAGTGCGCGCGAAGACAGCCGGCGCCTGGCCATTTTGCGCCAGGCTGTAGAGCATGCGCCCGGTGCTGAAGATACCGCCGTTGCAGGACGAAAGGGCGGCGGTGATCACCACGAAATTGATGATGCCGGCGGCAGTCTTGATACCCAGGCGCTCGAAGGTCATGACGAACGGGCTGCCCTGGCTGCCGATTTCATTCCACGGGTAGATCGACAGGATCACGAACAGGGCACCGACGTAGAACAGCAGAATGCGCCAGAACACCGAGCCAATGGCCTGCGGGATGGTTTTTTGCGGGTTGCGGGCTTCGCCGGCCGTCAGGCCGATCATTTCCACGCCCAGGTAGGCGAACATGACCATCTGCAACGACATCAGCACACCGGTCACGCCGTTGGGCATGAAGCCGCCGTTGCTCCACAGGTTGGAGATGCCGACTGCCACACCGTCGTTGCCCAGGCCGAAGGCGATGATGCCGATGCCGCCCAGGACCATGGCGATGATGGTGACGATCTTGATCAGGGCGAACCAGAATTCGAACTCGCCGAACGCCTTGACCGCGATCAGGTTCACCGCGCCCATGCTGCCCAGCGCCGCCAGGGCCCAGATCCAGCGCGGCACGTCCGGGAACCAGATGCCCATGTAGATCGCCACGGCGGTGATTTCCGCAACGCAGGTCACCAGCCACAGGAACCAGTAGTTCCAACCGGTCAGAAAGCCCGCCAACGGGCCAAGGTAGTCTTGGGCATAGCGGCTGAATGACCCGGCGACAGGGTTGTGCACGGCCATCTCGCCAAGGGCGCGCATGATCACCAGGATCGCCAGGCCCCCGATGATGTAGGACAGCATGATCGCAGGGCCGGCCATCTCAATGGCTTTGGCCGAACCGAGGAACAGACCGACGCCGATACAGGCGCCCAGCGCCATCAGGCGGATGTGCCGTTCGCCCAGTTCACGCTTGAGCGGGCCGCCTTGTGCGGTCTCGCCATGGGCAGGGTGGTTGCCGACTGGCATAGCAATACAACCTCATTTTGTTATTGGATTAGACCTTCGTGCAGCGCCGGCCATGCCGATAGGCGTGGCGTTGGCTTGCCAGGCTGGCCTTGTGGGCCGGCCCGTGTGCCGGTGTAGAGCGGCCCGGCAGGGCGAAGGGGCCGAGCAGTATAGGAAGCTCGCTGTAGGGCTTTTCACTATAAATAACCAAAAATTTGGAGAGAAACCCGCACGTCTGCTGCACCCTCCTGGCTCACCCCAGCTACCCCGGCAACAGGGTTGTACGAAAAAACCCACACCAAAGGCGCAGAGGGCACATGAGGTTTCTGCACTTTCTACAAATTTTTCACCTACTGCCTTCAACGTCTAAGCTTCAGACAAGCAAGACGAAAATACCTGGCCGGATTGAAGACTATGGGCGCACTGTGGCAATCGGAACCATCCAGAACGGAAGCACCCGAAACACCTCTGGCCGAGACGCCGCAGCCAAAGCCCCCACGTCAGCGTCGGCTTTGGTGGCGGCTGATCCTGCTGATCCTGCTGGTCGCGATCACCGCCATCGGCTTCGCCGCCTATGACGAGTTCCGTACATCGGACCTGCAGTCCCGCGAATTCAGCAAGCTGGCCAGCACCCTTACCTATTCGCTGCAGCCCGGCCCCAGTGATGCCATCGTCTACCCCGGCGAGGGGCCGTTCGACAAACGCCTGGGCTATAGCGCGCTGGGCGAGTTCCTGCCGCGGCTGCTCAAGCGCGACTACCTGATCAGCGAGCAGGTACGGTTTTCGCCTGCGTTGATGAACTACGTGGATCACGGCCTGTTCGCCCCCTACATCGAGAAAATCCAGGCCGGATTGTCGATCACCGATTGCCGCGGCGAGACGCTGTACCAGTACAACTACCCGCAATACCTGTACCCGAACTTCGCCGCAATCCCACCCGTGATGGTCAACAGCCTGCTGTTCATCGAAAACCGCGACCTGCTGGACCCGAAGGACCCGCAAAACAACCCGGCAGTCGATTGGCCGCGCTTCGCCAAGGCCGCCTACAGCCAGGTGGCCAAATACCTGGCCTTGCCCGGCCAGTCCGCCGGTGGCAGCACCCTGGCCACGCAGCTGGAAAAATACCGCCATTCACCGGACGGCCTGACTGTCTCCGGTGCCGAGAAGATCCGCCAGATGATTTCCGCCAGCGTCCGTGCCTATCAGGGCGGGCCTGATACCACCGAAGCCCGCCAGCGCATCGTGCGCGACTACCTCAACAGCGTGCCGCTGTCGGCGGTGCCCGGCCATGGCGAAGTGCATGGCATGGCCGAAGGCCTGCGTGTGTGGTACGGCGCCGATTTCGACCAGGTCAACCAGGCCCTCACCTCGACCGCAACAGACCCCGACAGCATGGCCGCACGCGGCTTGGCCCTGCGTCAGGTACTGTCGTTGATGATTGCCCAGCGCCGCCCCTCGCATTACCTGACCAAGGGCCGCGTCGAGCTGGCCGAACTCACCGATTCGCACATCCGCGTGCTCGCTGCCAACGGCATCATCGATCGCGCCCTGGCCGACGCAGCCTTGGCCAGCAAGGCGCTGTACCGGGACTGGGTGGCACAGCCAACCATCGTTCCGATCATCACCAACAAAGGCATCAGCCTGGCCCGGAACCGCCTGTCAGGCATGCTCAACCGCCCGCTGTATGACCTTGACCGCCTCGACCTCTCGGCAACGAGCACCTTGCAGGCCGACCTTCAGCTACAGGTCAGCCAGTACCTGAAGAACCTCTCCGACCCTGAATTCGCTGCACAGATTGGCCTGATCGGCGAGCGCCTGCTCACCAGCAAGACCACCGACCAGGTGCGCTACAGCTTCACCTTGTTCGAGCGCACTGCCGATGGCTCACGGGTGCGGGTGCAGACTGACAGCACCGACCAGCCCTTCGACATCAACGAAGGCAGCAAGCTTGAGCTGGGATCGACGGCCAAGCTGCGAGTGCTCACCACCTACCTGCAGATAATCGCCGAGCTGCACGACAAGTACGCCGGCATGCCAGCCGCCGAGTTGAAGAAGGTCGAGGTCGCCGAACTCGATCGCATCACCCAATGGTCGCTGGAATGGCTGGCGCAGAACAGCAAGAACCAGAGCCTGGATGCCATGCTCGACGCGGCGCTGGAGCGCAAGTACTCGGCCAACACCGGCGAAGCGTTCTTCACCGGCGGCGGCATGCACGTGTTCAACAACTTCCGCAAGGAGGACAACAGCCGCAACCCGACGCTCAAGGCAGCCCTGCGCGAGTCGATCAACCTGCCCTTCATTCGCCTGATGCGCGATCTGGTGCGCTATGTGACCTACCAACAGCCATTCAACCGCGTGCCACTGCTCAAGGACGATTCGGACCCGCGCCGCCAGGAATACCTGGCACGCTTTGCCGACAAGGAAGGCACCAGCTACCTGATGCGCTTCTGGCGCAAGTACCAGCGCAAAACCTCGCAGCAACGCCTGGATACCTTCCTCGACAGCATGCGCGTCACACCGCAGCGCCTGGCCGCAGTACACCGCTATCTGTTCCCGGCAGCGGGCCAGGAAACATTCAATGCTTTCGTGCGCGCGCACCTCAAGGAAGACAAGCGCGCCCTGAGCAAACTTACCGATGGCCGCCTGGCAGAGATGTACGAGGCCTACGGCCCAGGCAAATATGACCTGCCCGACCAAGGCTACATCGCCAAGGTTCACCCGCTGGACCTGTGGCTGCTCGGCTACCTGCTGAAGAACCCGAGCGCCTCAATCACAGAGATGGTCAATGCCAGCCGCTTCGAGCGTCAGGAAGTCTATGGCTGGTTGTTCAAGAGCCGCCATCAGGGTGCCCGCGACAGCCGTATCCGCACCATGGTGGAAATCGAAGCCTTCCTCGATATTCACCGGCGCTGGAAGGGCGTGGGTTACCCGTTCGACCACCTGGTGCCGTCGCTGGCCACCGCCATCGGCAGCTCCGGCGACCGGCCGGCGGCGCTTTCCGAGCTGGTCGGCATCATTCAGAACGACGGTGTGCGCCTGCCCACACTGCGCATCGATACGCTGCACTTCGCCGCCGATACGCCTTATGAAACCAAGCTGAGCAGCGACCCCGACCGTGGCCAGCGAATTCTCCCCGTGGAAGTCGCCCGGGCACTCAAGGGTGCCATGTCGCAAGTGGTCGACGCAGGCACGGCGCGGCGTATTTCCGGCAGCTTCAAGCTGCATGACGGCACCCCGCTGGTGATGGGCGGCAAGACCGGCACCGGCGACAACCGCATCGAAAGCTTCGGCGCCGGTGGCCGGTTGATCGGCTCGCGTTCGCTGAACCGCACCGCCACTTTCGTATTCTTCCTCGGTGACAACCACTTCGGCACGCTGACCGCATTCGTGCCCGGGCGCTCCGCAGAGGCGTTCAAGTTCACCTCGGCGCTGCCGGTGCAGGTGCTCAAGGGCATGGCGCCGATCCTCATGCCCTACCTTGAGCCTGGCAATCCGAACGCGTGCAAACCACCGAAGATTGCGATGCTCCCGAGTAACCCATCTAATATTTGAATGATAACCATCGGCATTTGACCGCTTGTGTTTAGATATATCTTGAGTAATATCTTGCGATATATCTAAACACACGGAGCCTCGCTGCCATGCGTGAACATTCCGCCCACGACCCTTTCGAGCGCCGGCCCGGCCGGGGTGAACGCGGCCCACGGGTATTCGCCCCCGGCGACCTGAAGCTGTTGATGCTGTCGCTGCTGGCCGAGCAACCTGGGCACGGCTATGACCTGATCCGCCAGATCGAGAACTTGTTCGATGGCAGCTACACGCCCAGCCCCGGGGTCATCTACCCCACCCTCAACTTTCTCGAGGAAGCGGAGCTGATCTACGGCCAGGTGCAAGGCAGCAAACGTCTCTACGCCATCACCCAAGCCGGTAGCGCCGCCCTGGCTGACCAGGCCGTGGCCCTGGACGGCGTGCGCATGCGCATCGAAGTCGGCAAGCGCGCCCTGCGTGGTCACGACCGCCCACCAGAAATTCACGAAGCCGTCGGCAACCTGCGCCACGCCCTGCATATGCACAGCGGCCGCTGGACACCGGAAGAAATCGAGCGGGTCCGCGCCCTGCTCAACGACACTGCCAAGGCCATCGCCGACGGGCCGGCCCCTGCTACGGAGAATCTCCATGAGTGACACCATCCACCGCGTCAATCACGAAATCCGCCAGCGTCGCCTGCAGGTGCTGCGGGTCACCGACCTGACCCCGCGCATGCGCCGCATCACCCTCACCGGCCCCGAGCTGCAAGGCTTCACCAGCCTGGGCAGTGACGACCATATCAAGCTGCTGTTCGCCGAAAACACCGAACAACAGCAGGCCATCGACGCCCGCAACATGGGCCGCGACGGCGGAGCGCGGCCCACCATGCGTGAGTACACGCCGCGGCGCATCGACCTGGCCAACCAGGAACTGGACATCGATTTCGTCCTGCACGGCGATGGCCCTGCATCCACTTGGGCCGCACAGGCTGAACCGGGGCAGACGCTGAACATTGCCGGGCCACGGGCTTCGATGGTGGTCCCGGACATCTTCGACAGCTACCTGCTCATTGGTGACGAAACAGCGATTCCGGCCATCGGCCGTCGCCTTGAAGAACTGCCGGCAGGCCGGCGGGTACTGGCGATCATCCAGATCGAAGATGAGCAGGAGCGCCAAGCGCTGCCGAGCAAGGCTGAGGTTGAAGTGATCTGGGTGAAGCGGGATGAGGATCTACTCGCGCTGGTGCAGGGGTTGAGCTTGCCTGAGGGCAAGCTGTACAGCTGGGTGGCACTGGAGAAATCGCTGACCCGGCAGGCCAAGGCGCTGCTGCTGGAGAAGGGTGCCCCCGAAGATGCCCTCAAAGCGGCTGCCTATTGGCGGGCAGAAGGCACAGCGGACGACGAGTGACCTGTGTTGTCAGGCCCGGTCCTTTCGCGGTTTCACCCGCGAAGGGGCCTGCACCGGCCTGGCAAGCCAGCGCCCGCGCCAACAATCGAGCCCGAGCAATACCAACGCAATGGCCCAAAACCCGGCCAGCACGCCCAGAGCATTGAGCATGACCTGCCCGTAGCCAAGGCTTGCAACGTCTATGAACGGATACGGGTAAACCCCGATCTCACTCCCCCGCCACAGTGCATAGCCAAAGTACACCGCCGGGTACAGCGCCCACGGCCCCAGGTGCCAGAGCCGCAAATGCCCCTTGGGCACGGCGAACCACCAGTACACAACGTAAAGCGCCGGCATCACATCGTGCAGCAGTTCGTCCGCCAGCCATTGCCAACCCTGGGGTTGCCACAGGTGCCGCAGCAGCACGCTGTAGGCCAGCGCCACCAGCACGATGCTGGCGGTCACAGCGGAACTTACCGAAGGCGAAAGGAACAAGCGCTTGGCGCGCGATTCCCGCCCGAACGCCGCATAGCTGAGCACCGTCGCCACCAGGGTATTGGTCAACACCGTGAAATAGCCGAACACATTGATCAGCCCGCCGATCAGGCTCGCCGCTTCCTGCCAGCGCGCCAGCAGCACCAGGTAGACCTGCACAGCAAGGCCCAACCAGCCAAGCACTGCGGCCAGGGTCAGCCAGGGATGACGCGGCATCTCAGGCGTTGCGCTGCAGTTTCACGTACAGCTGCTCGACCTTCTCCCGGGCCCAGGGCGTCTTGCGCAGGAAGGTCAGGCTCGACTTGATGCTCGGGTCGCTCTTGAAGCAGCGCACATCCACGCGTTCGGCCAGGCCCTGCCATTGGTAGTGCGCCACCAGCTCGGTGAGGATCTGCTCGAGGGTCTTGCCGTGCAGCGCATTGTGGTTGGCCGTGCTCATGCCAGTACTCCCGCGGATAAAAAGATGCGCACATTACACGAGTGTAGTGATGAAGGGGGCGCAGCACTGCCATTACAAAAACCACTGGCAAGCGGTGAAACCTCTGTGCTGAAATAGCGACGTTATATAGTAACAATATATTACCTCTGCCAAGGACCGCTACTTTCCATGTTGTGCTCTCCCCTACGCCTCTCTCCGCTCGCCGTTGCGCTTTTGCTCGTCTCATCACCCAGCCAGGCTGTTGAGCTCGATCCCCAGGTCATCACTGCCAACCCTCTGGGCAACCGCGAACTGGCTGCTCCCACCACCGTGCTCGAAGGCGACGACCTGCTGCAGCAGCAGCACGGAAGCTTGGGCGAAACCCTCAACAAACAGCCCGGCGTCGCCTCCACCTGGTTTGGCCCAGGCGCCAGCCGCCCGGTGATTCGCGGCCTGGACGGTGACCGTATCCGCATCCTGCGCAACGGCGTCGGCGCCCTCGACGCTTCGGCGCTGTCTTACGACCATGCCGTGCCACTGGACCCGGTCACCGTCGAGCGCGTCGAAATCGTCCGGGGCCCCGCCGCCCTGCTCTACGGCGGCAACGCCATCGGTGGGGTGGTCAATACCTTCGACAACCGCATCCCCGATGCGCCCATCGAGGGTATTCACGGTGCCGGCGAACTACGCTACGGCGGTGCCGATACCACGCGCAGCAGTGCCGGCAAACTGGAAGCCGGTGACGGCACCTTCGCCCTGCACCTGGATGCCAACAGCCGCCAGTTCAACGACCTGCGCATCCCGGGCTACGCCCGCAGTTCCAAGGTGCGTGACGCTGACGAGCCCGGCAGCAAGCACCGCCTGGAAAACAGCGACGGTCGCCAGGATGGCGGCGCAGTGGGCGGGTCCTACCACTGGGATCACGGCTATGCGGGCCTGTCCTACAGCCGCTACGACAGTAACTACGGCTCAGTGGCCGAGTCCGGCGTGCGCCTGGACATGAAGCAGGATCACTACGGCTTCGCCTCGGAACTGCGTGACCTCGATGGCCCCTTCAGCTCGGTCAAGCTCGATGCCGGTTACACCGATTACGAGCACAGCGAAATCGAAGAAGGCGAAGTGCACACCACCTTCAAGAACAAGGGCTATGAGGCGCGGATCGAGGCCAGGCACCAACCGATCGGCCCTGTGGAAGGCGTGATCGGCGCCCAGGTCAGTCGCAACGAATTCTCGGCGCTGGGTGAAGAAGCCTTCGTGCCGCACACCGATACCGATAGCCTGGCGTTGTTCATGCTCGAGCAATGGCAGGCCACCGAACGGCTCAACCTGAGCCTGGGTGCGCGCCTGGAACACACCCGCGTCGACCCGGATGCCAAAGGCAACGAAAACTTCGTCGATGCCGACAGCGCCAGCAGCTTCAATGCCCTGAGCCTGTCGTCGGGGGCGGTGTATCAACTCGACCCGGTCTGGGCGCTCGCTGCAAACGTCGGTTACACCGAGCGGGCCCCGACCTTCTACGAGCTTTACGCAAACGGCGCCCACGTCGCCACCGGGGCTTATGAAGTCGGCGACGCCAGCCTGAACAAGGAAAAAGCCCTCTCCGCCGACCTGGCGCTGCGCTTCGACAATGGCACCCACAAGGGCAGCGTCGGGGTGTTCTACAGCCACTTTCGCAACTACATCGGCCTGATTGGCACGGGCACCCTGCGCGAGGGCCATGACCACGATGATGGCGACGACGACCATGATCACGACGATGGCGGCTTCCCTGAGTATCAGTACCGGGGCGTACGGGCGCGCTTCTACGGGGTCGAAGCCCAGGACCGCTGGCAGTTGGTCGAAAACCGCTACGGCAGTTTCGCCCTGGAGCTGTCGGGCGACTATACCCGTGCCAAGAACCTCGACAGCGGCGAGCCGCTGCCGCGCATCGCGCCGTTGCGCCTGAACAGCGCACTGGTCTGGGAACGGGACCGCTGGCAGGCGCGTGTGGATGTGCAGCATGCCGCGTCGCAGCATCGCAAGCCGGCGAACGAGACCAGCACCGAGGGTTACACCACCCTGGGCGCGAGTGTCGGCTATCGCTTCGATATCGGCCAGAGCCAGTGGCTGGCGTTCGTGCGCGGTGAAAACCTGACGGATCAGACCGTGCGTTACGCCAGTTCGATTCTGCGCGATATCGCGCCGGCGCCGGGGCGCAGCGTCGAAGTGGGCCTGCGTACAACCTTCTGACCACCTAGGGGCGCGCTGCGCCCCTTTCCCTCACTGTTACCGCTGCGACAATAATCCACTGCGACAATTTGTCTTTTTTTCTTACAAGTTCCCCTATATCCTCCCCGCCGCAAGCTGAATCGCTTCACTTACCTCACCTGTCGCCATTTCCATCGAAGAGCTCGCTCATCGGTGCGCTTGCCGTTTTTTCGACAATCAAAAGATAGCGCTATCTCATGTTCTCACTGCCCAACATTCGCTACACCGGCACCGCTCTGCTTGCCATGACCGCCTGTTTTACGTCCACCACCAGCGCCAGTGAAATGTTCGCCAGCGACTCGCCATGGATGCTGGGTGACTGGGGCGGCACCCGCAGCGAACTGCTGGAAAAAGGCTACGACTTCAACCTCGGCTACACCGGCGAGATGGGCAGCAACCTGCACGGCGGCTACGACCATGATCGCACCGCGCGTTACAGCGACCAGTTCACCTTTGGCAGCCACCTGGACCTGGAAAAGATCCTGGGCTGGCAAGACACCGAACTGCAGCTGACCATCACCGGACGCCACGGGGACAATATCAGCAACGACCGCATCAACGACCCGCGGGTCGGCGGCTTCACTTCAGCCCAGGAAGTCTGGGGCCGCGGTGAAACCTGGCGGCTGACCCAGATGTGGATCAGGCAGAAATACTTCGATGGCGCCCTGGACGTGAAATTCGGCCGCTTCGGTGAAGGCGAGGACTTCAACAGCTTCCCGTGCGACTTCCAGAACCTGGCCTTCTGCGGCTCGCAGGTGGGCAACTGGGTTGGCGGCATCTGGTACAACTGGCCCGTCAGCCAGTGGGCGCTGCGCGTGCGCTACAACATCAACGACGCGCTCTACGCTCAGGTCGGCGTGTTCGAACAAAACCCCTCCAACCTGGAATCTGGCAACGGTTTCAAACTCAGCGGCAGCGGTACCCAGGGTGCCGTAATGCCGATCGAACTGGTGTGGAGCCCGCGGGTCAATGGCCTGAAAGGGGAATATCGCGCCGGGTACTACTACAGTAATGCCAAGGCACAGGATGTTCTGAAGGACAGCGACGGCCGGCCGGCCGCCATCAGTGGCGCCACCTACCGCAGCAGTTCGAGCAAGCACGGCCTGTGGATCGGTGCCCAGCAGCAGGTTACCTCGCTGGCCACTGACCAGTCGCGCGGCCTGAGCCTGTTCGCCAATGCCACAGTGCACGACAAGAAGACCAATGCCATCGACAACTATGTGCAGGCAGGACTGGTATACAAGGGCCCCTTCGATGCCCGCGCCAAGGACGACATCGGTTTCGCCCTCGCCCGCGTGCACGTCAACCCCGCCTACCGCAAGAACGCCCGCCTGGCCAACCAGGCAGCCGGCCTTTACGACTACGACAATCCCGGTTACCTGCCCGTGCAGGACACCGAGTACAGCGCTGAACTCTATTACGGCATTCACTTGGCCGACTGGCTCACGGTGCGCCCGAACCTGCAGTACATCCGCCATCCGGGCGGGGTGTCGCAGGTGGACGATGCCCTGATCGGCGGCCTGAAGATCCAAAGCACTTTCTGACAACCCTTCACCTAACGGAGAACATACGATGAGCACTGACGGTGCCAAGAATGGAAGCCGCTGGCTACCGCGCCTGATAGGCGTACTGCTGCTATTGATGGGCCTGGCGTTGCTGGCGGGCGGTATCAAGCTCAGCCAGCTCGGCGGGTCACTTTATTACCTGATCGCCGGTATCGGCTTCGCCGTGGCGGGCGCACTGCTGCTGGCTCAGCGCCGGCTTGCCCTGGGCCTGTACGGCCTGGTGCTGCTGGGCAGCACGGCCTGGGCACTGCTGGAGGTGGGCCTGGACTGGTGGCAACTGGTGCCACGCCTGGCCATCTGGTTCGCCATCGGCGTTGTGCTGCTGCTGCCTTGGGCACGCCGCCCGCTGACCGGGCCGGGCAACAAGGCCAATACCGCCCTGCTCAGCGTTGCCGTGCTCGCCTCGGGCGCTTGCGCGCTGGGCAGCCAGTTCACCCACCCGGGTGAAGTGTTTGGCGAACTGGGCCGCGACAACAGCGAAATGGGCAGTGCCGCCCCCGCGATGCCCGACGGCGACTGGCAAGCCTATGGCCGCACCGAGCATGGTGACCGTTATTCGCCGCTGCGCCAGATCACCCCGCAAAATGCCTACCGCCTGGAAGAAGCCTGGCGCATCCGCACCGGTGACCTGCCAACGGACAACGACCCGGTCGAGTTGACCAACGAAAACACGCCGCTGAAGGCCAACGGCATGCTGTACGCCTGCACCGCCCACAGCAAGGTGCTGGCCCTGGACCCGGACACCGGCGCCGAGATCTGGCGCTACGACCCGCAGATCAAGAGCCCGGTGGGTACCTTCAAGGGCTTCGCCCACATGACTTGCCGCGGCGTTTCGTATTATGACGAGAACAACTACGTCAGCCGCGATGGCAGCCCGGCGCCGAAAGTCTCCGACGCAGGCCAGGCTGTCGCTCAAGCCTGCCCGCGCCGCCTCTACCTGCCGACGGCCGACGCCCGCCTGATCGCCATCAATGCCGACAACGGCAAAGTCTGCGAAGGCTTCGCCAACCAGGGCGCGATCGACCTGACTACCGGTATCGGGCCGTTCACTGCCGGCGGTTATTACTCCACCTCGCCGGTGGCGATCACCCGCAGCCTGGTGATCATCGGCGGCCATGTCACCGACAACGAGTCGACCAACGAGCCCTCCGGCGTGATCCGCGCCTACGACGTGCACGATGGTCGCCTGGTCTGGAACTGGGACAGCAACAACCCCGAAGACACCCAGCCACTGGCCCCGGGCAAGACCTACAGCCGCAACTCGGCCAACATGTGGTCGCTGGCCAGCGTCGATGAAGACCTGGGCATGGTCTACCTGCCGCTGGGCAACCAGACACCCGACCAGTATGGCGCCAACCGCACCCCGGGTGCAGAGAAGTACAGCGCTGGCGTGGTGGCCCTGGACCTTGCCACCGGCAAGGCGCGCTGGAACTACCAGTTCACTCACCACGACCTGTGGGACATGGACGTCGGCAGCCAGCCAACCTTGGTTCACCTGAAGACCAAGGAAGGCGTCAAGCCCGCGATCATCGTACCGACCAAGCAGGGCAGCCTGTACGTACTCGACCGTCGTGATGGTACCCCCATCGTGCCGATCCGTGAGATCCCGGTGCCGCAAGGTGCGGTCAAGGGTGACCACACTGCACCGACCCAAGCCCGCTCCGACCTCAACCTGCTGGGCCCGGACCTGACTGAACAGGCCATGTGGGGCGCCACGCCGTTCGATCAGATGCTATGCCGTATCCAGTTCCGTGAACTGCGCTACGAGGGCCAGTACACGCCACCGTCCGAGCAAGGCTCGTTGGTATACCCAGGCAACGTCGGCGTGTTCAACTGGGGCAGCGTCTCGGTCGACCCGGTGCGCCAACTGCTGTTCACCTCGCCGAACTACATGGCCTTCGTGTCGAAGATGGTGCCGCGCGAACAGGTTGCCGCCGGCAGCAAGCGCGAAAGTGAAACCAGCGGCGTTCAGCCCAACACTGGCGCGCCTTACGCCGTGATCATGCACCCGTTCATGTCGCCGCTGGGCGTTCCGTGCCAGGCGCCGGCCTGGGGTTACGTGGCAGCCATCGATCTGTTCACCAACAAGGTGGTGTGGAAGCGCAAGAACGGCACCACCCGTGACAGCACGCCGATTCCGATCGGCCTGCCGGTGGGTGTGCCGAGCATGGGCGGCTCGATCGTCACTGCCGGTGGTGTGGGCTTCCTCAGCGGCACGCTGGACCAGTACCTGCGTGCGTATGACGTGAACAATGGCAAGGAGCTGTGGAAAGCCCGCCTGCCAGCGGGTGGCCAGGCCACGCCGATGACGTACACCGGCAAGGACGGCAAGCAGTACGTGCTGATCGTCGCCGGCGGCCACGGTTCCCTGGGCACCAAAATGGGCGATTACATCATCGCTTACAAACTGGCCGAGTAAGCTGCAAGCGGCAAGCTGCAAGCTACAAGCTACAAGCGAGAGCGGGGCCTGCGCGGTCCCGCTTTTTTCTTGCAGCTTGAAGCTTGAAGCTTGAAGCTTGAAGCTTGAAGCTTGAAACCCATGAGCCAGCGCCCCATCTAAGCACCATAGCCATTCACGCAGGTGCCCCATGAGCGACCAGCAGGATTTTCCGGAACAACCCGACGAAAACAGCGAAATTGAACACCTTGAGGGTCAGGCCCAAAGCGCGCCTGGCCACGCACTAGCCCTGCCCGGCCAGCAATTGCCAGACAAGGTCTACGTGATTCCGATTCACAACCGCCCGTTCTTCCCCGCACAAGTACTGCCGGTCATCGTCAACGAAGAACCCTGGGCCGAAACCCTCGATCTGGTGGCCAAGACACCGGATCACTGCCTCGCCCTGTTCTTCATGGACACCCCGCCCGAAGATCACCGCCATTTCGACACCGCGGCCTTGCCCGAGTACGGCACCCTGGTCAAGGTGCACCATGCCAGCCGCGAAAACGGCAAACTGCAGTTCGTCGCCCAGGGCCTGACTCGCGTGCGCATCCGCACCTGGCTCAAGCACCATCGCCCGCCTTATCTGGTCGAAGTCGAATACCCACGCCAGCCAAGCGAGCCGACCGACGAGGTCAAGGCCTACGGTATGGCCCTGATCAACGCGATCAAGGAACTGCTGCCGCTCAACCCGCTGTACAGCGAAGAGCTGAAGAACTACCTCAACCGCTTCAGCCCCAACGACCCATCGCCTCTTACCGACTTTGCCGCCGCCCTCACCTCCGCCACCGGCAACCAGTTGCAGGAAGTGCTCGATTGCGTGCCCATGCTCAAACGCATGGAAAAGGTCTTGCCGATGCTGCGCAAAGAGGTCGAGGTCGCACGCCTGCAGAATGAGATTTCGGCCGAGGTCAACCGGCAGATCGGCGAGCACCAGCGCGAATTCTTCCTCAAGGAACAGCTCAAGGTCATCCAGCAAGAGCTTGGCCTGACCAAGGACGACCGCAGTGCCGACCTCGAACAGTTCCAACAGCGCCTGCAAGGCAAGACCCTGCCAGAGCAGGCCAAAAAGCGCATCGATGAAGAAATGGCCAAGCTGGCCATCCTTGAAACCGGCTCCCCCGAGTACGCCGTCACCCGCAACTACCTGGATTGGGCCAGTGCCCTGCCCTGGGGCGTATACGGCAAGGACAAGCTCGACCTCAAGCATGCGCGCAAGGTGCTCGACCAGCATCACGCGGGCCTCGATGACATCAAGGAACGCATTCTGGAGTTCCTCGCCGTGGGCGCCTGGAAGGGCGAGATCAGTGGTTCGATCGTCCTGCTGGTGGGCCCGCCTGGCGTGGGCAAGACCAGCATCGGCAAATCCATCGCCGAATCGCTCGGCCGCCCGTTCTACCGGTTCAGTGTCGGCGGCATGCGCGACGAGGCCGAGATCAAGGGGCACCGGCGCACCTACATCGGCGCCCAGCCAGGCAAGCTGGTGCAGGCGCTGAAAGATGTCGAGGTGATGAACCCGGTAATCATGCTCGACGAAATCGACAAGATGGGCCAGAGCTATCAGGGCGACCCGGCCTCGGCGCTGCTCGAAACCCTGGACCCAGAACAGAACGTCGACTTCCTCGACCATTACCTGGACTTGCGCCTGGACCTGTCCAAGGTATTGTTCGTGTGTACCGCCAACACGCTGGACTCGATCCCCGGCCCACTGCTCGACCGTATGGAAGTGATCCGCCTGTCCGGCTACATCACCGAAGAGAAGCTGGCCATCGCCAAGCGCCACCTTTGGCCCAAACAGCTGGAAAAGGCCGGCGTGGCCAAGACCAGCCTGGCCATCAGCGATAGCGCCCTGCGCGCCGTGATCGAGGGCTATGCCCGCGAAGCCGGCGTCCGCCAGCTGGAAAAACAGCTGGGCAAACTGGTGCGCAAGGCGGTGATCAAGCTCTTGGATGCCCCGGATGCCAAGCTCAAGATCGGCACCAAGGACCTGGAGGCCGCACTCGGCATACCTGTGTTCCGCAGTGAGCAGGTGCTGGCAGGCAAAGGCGTGATTACCGGCCTTGCCTGGACCAGCATGGGTGGCGCGACCCTGCCGATCGAGGCAACCCGCATCCACACGCTCAATCGCGGCTTCAAGCTCACCGGCAAGCTGGGTGATGTGATGAAGGAGTCTGCCGAGATCGCCTACAGCTACGTCAGCTCCAACCTCAAGCAATTCGGCGGCGATCCGGCGTTCTTCAACGAAGCCTTCGTTCACCTGCACGTGCCGGAAGGTGCCACGCCCAAGGATGGCCCGAGCGCCGGTATCACCATGGCCAGCGCACTGCTCTCGCTGGCCCGTGACCAGGCACCGAAAAAAGGGGTGGCCATGACCGGCGAGCTGACCCTCACCGGCCAGGTCCTGCCGATTGGTGGCGTACGCGAAAAGGTCATCGCGGCGCGGCGGCAGAAGATCTTCGAACTGATCCTGCCCGAGCCCAACCGCGGGGATTTCGAAGAATTGCCTGACTACCTGCGTGAAGGGCTGACCGTACACTTCGCCAAGCGCTTTGCCGACGTGGCCAAAGTGCTGTTCTGACCCGCGACGGCCCCATCGCCTGTAAGGCCACCCCCGGTATTCCAATTGTTTGTGGTTCAGTGGAGTACCGGTGGGGGCCGACTTGCAGGCGGTGAGGCCGGCACTGACAACACAAAACCCCTCTCTGTTCGGTTATCCTCAGGCCTTCGCCAGCCTCTGGAGCCACCATGACTGCCCCTCGTCTGCTCGTTCCCCTGAGCCTTGCCCTGCTCACCGCCTGCGCCCAGCAGCCCAGGCACACCGTCGAACTTGACGCTGAAAGTGAATGCCCCCAGCGCCTCAAGATCGGCCAGCCGCTCACCCTGACCCTGCCCAGTAATCCCTCCACCGGCTACCGCTGGCTGGTGCAGAACCCGGCCTCGAACATCTTGCGCAGCCTTGGCCCCGAGGTTTACAGCGCGCCCGAGGACGCCGGCATCGTCGGCAGCGCGGGCTTATCCACCTGGCGCTTCGAAGCCCGCGCCGCCGGCGAAGGCCATCTGGTGCTGGTCTATCAGCAGCCCTGGGCCCCGGAAGTTCGGCCGGTGCAGACCTTCGATTGCGCGGTGCGGGTCGACTGAACGCACAGCGCTGGTCAGCCGACCATGCATCCTTGGCACGGTTTGGCTAGAATGCCGGCCCTGCCAATCGTCAGCCGCCTGGATTCACCGTGAGCAAACAACCCGACCGCCTTTTCTCCCAGCCTCTGGAGCAAGTTCCCGACTTCGTGTTCAACGAAGACGTGGTGCGTGTGTTCCCGGACATGATCAAGCGCTCGGTGCCCGGTTACCCGACCATCGTCGAGAACCTTGGTGTGCTGGCCGCGCGCTTCGCCCAGCCTGATACCGCTTTGTATGACCTCGGCGCATCGCTGGGCGCCGTTACCCAGGCGCTGCGCCGCCATGTGCGCAGCGAGGGCTGCCGGGTCATCGCCGTGGACAACTCCGCCGCCATGGTCGAGCGCTGCCGCCAGTACCTCACCGCGCAGGACTCGATGTTCCAGGAACTGCTGCCGGTTCAGGTACTGGAGGCCGACATACTGGCCCTGCCCTTCGAGCCCGCCTCGGTCGTGGCGATGAACTTCACCCTGCAGTTCATCGCCCCGGAACAGCGCCTGGCGTTGCTTGGCCGCATCCGTCAGGCACTGCTGCCCGGTGGCGCACTGATCCTCTCGGAAAAGCTGCGTTTCGCCGATGACCAAGAGCAGGATCTGCTCAATGAACTGCACCTGGACTTCAAACGTGCCAATGGCTACAGCGAACTGGAAATCGCCCAGAAGCGCAGCGCCATCGAGAACGTGATGAAGCCCGACACCCTGCACACCCACACCGAGCGCCTGCACGCGGCAGGCTTCAGCAAGGTGGTGCCGTGGTTCCAATGCCTTAATTTCGCCTCGCTGATAGCCCTGCCATGATCGATCTGTCCCCTCTCGTCCGCCGCCTGGCGGGCACCCCACTGGCTTGCTGGTCGCAAGGCCTGCAAGCGCAACTTCAAGCCAAGCTGGAGAAAGGCCACGGCGATCTCGAGCGCTGGCGCGGTGCGCTGGACGCCCTGCCGGCACTGCTGCCAAGCGAAATCGACCTGGTCGACGGCCTGCGGCTGGACTGTGACTGCGACGATGCCACCCGCGCGCAGATGCGCCAGGCCCTGATGGGCCTGTCGCCTTGGCGCAAAGGGCCGTTCGACCTGTTCGGCGTGCATGTCGACACGGAGTGGCGCTCGGACTGGAAGTGGTCGCGCGTGGCTCCGCACCTGAACCTGCAGGGCAAGCGTGTGCTCGATGTGGGTTGCGGCAACGGCTATTACCAATGGCGCATGCTCGGTGCAGGCGCCGACATGGTCATCGGCGTTGACCCCAATTGGCTGTTTTTCTGCCAGTTCCAGGCCGTGCAGCGGTACCTGCCCGATTTGCCGGCCTGGCACCTGCCGTTTGCGCTGGAAGAGCTGCCAGCCAACCTGGAAGGTTTCGACACGGTCTTTTCCATGGGGGTGTTCTACCATCGCCGCTCCCCCATCGAGCACCTGCTGGCGCTCAAGGACTGCCTGGTCAAAGGGGGTGAGCTGGTACTGGAGACGCTGGTGGTCGAGGGCGACGAGCAGCAGGTACTGGTGCCTGAAGACCGCTATGCGCAGATGCGCAACGTCTGGTACCTGCCATCGGTACCGGCGCTGGAGCGCTGGTTGCGCCGTGCGGGTTTCAGCGATGTGCGCTGTGTGGATGTCAGTGTGACCAGTGTGGAGGAGCAGCGCAGCACCGAGTGGATGCGCTACCAGTCGCTGGGGGACTTCCTCGACCCGCACGACCACAGCAAGACCATTGAGGGATTGCCCGCCCCACGCCGCGCCACCCTGTTGGCGCGCAAATGAAGGCTTTGCGCAGCGTCATGCCAGTCAGTTGCTAACCGCCCTATCGCCGGCAAGCCGGCTCCCACAGGTAAGGCGCAAACCTCAAGAACTGCGCTGTACCTGTGGGAGTTGGCTTGCCGACGATAGGGCCGCAGAGCGGCCCCAAACTGCCTGACTGACTGGCACTAATCTTGGGCCACCAAGGCCGCCACAGATCCAGCGCAAACCTCAAGAACTGCGCTGTACCTGTAGGAGCTGGCTTGCCGGCGATAGGGCCGCAGAGCGGCCCCAAACTGCCTGACTGACGGCACTAACCCCTGCACCGTCCGCAAACAGCCACGCAGCGATGATCAGCGCGAAGCTGCAACGATCAGCGCCTTCATCTCTGCCACCGCCGCCTTGAAACCTACGAACAGTGCATGGGCCACCAAGGCGTGGCCAATGTTCAATTCATTGATGCCCTTGATTGCCGCCACCGCCTCGACGTTGTGGTAATGCAGACCATGGCCGGCATTGACGATCAGCCCCTGGCCGACGCCAAAAGCGACGCCATCGACGATCCTCTTGAGCTCCTCAGCCACCTCAGTCGGCGTTTGAGCATCGGCATAACGGCCGGTGTGCAATTCGATCGCCGGGGCCCCGACGCGGCGGGATGCCTCGATCTGCCGCTCGTCGGCGTCGATGAACAGCGACACTTCAGCGCCAGTGCGCGACAGGCGCTCTACCGCTGCCTTGATCCGTGCCTCCTGGCCAGCCACGTCGAGGCCGCCCTCTGTGGTCAGTTCCTGGCGTGTTTCAGGCACCAGGCAGATGTGTGCCGGGCGAATCTTCTCGGCGAACGCCATCATCTCTTCAGTGACGCCCATCTCGAAATTCATGCGGGTTTGCAACACGTCCTTGAGCAACACCACATCGCGCTCCTGGATATGCCGGCGGTCTTCGCGCAGGTGCACGGTGATGCCATCGGCGCCTGCTTCTTCGGCATCCAGCGCAGCCTTGACCGGGTCCGGATAGCGTGTGCCGCGGGCCTGGCGCAAGGTAGCCACGTGGTCGATGTTGACGCCGAGAAGCATACGGTTGCTTTGAGTCACGAAAGGCTCTCCTGAAGATTTAGCCCCACAGCATACGACGTGCTCAGCGCTTGCGAAACAGTTCCCGACTGACCAGCGGTTTTGGCCCCAGATGGACCGCCAGCGCCTGACGCATCAGGCGCTTGGCCGCCAGCAGAGCACCAGGTGCATCCCAGTCCGCCTGGGCGAGGGCCAACAGCTGCGCGCCATTGAACAAACCAGGCTGCACCAGGTAAACGCGCTCAAGGCCGGCATCGACCTGCAAGCGGTAAAGCCCATCAGCCTCGATAGGCTCGTCGCTGACGTCGTGGTCAAGCGCAAAGGCGTAACCCAGGTCTTCCAGCAGGCGCCACTCGAAGGAGCGCAGCAGGGGCTCCAACGGCCGCCCGGCGGCCAGGGCCTGCAGGGTCAGTGCGTAGTGCTCAAAAAGTTCGGGTTGTGGTGCCTCGGCAGGCAGCAGGCGCATCAGCAGCTCATTGAGGTAGAGGCCGCTGAACAGTGCATCGCCATGCAGCCAGGCAGCGACGCCCATGCTGTCCAGGCGCCCGACGTTCTTGAGCTCACTGCGCCCGCGCAGTTCCACTTCCAGCGGCACGAACGGCCGCACCAGGCTGCCACCCTTGCCCCGTGCTCGGCGCAACACCGCGCGCACGCGCCCTTGCGGCGTGAAAAAGTCCACCAGCGCGCTGGTTTCCTTATAGGCACGGCTGTGCAGCACGTAGGCTGGTTGGCCGACAGGTTGTTCCATGAAGTGTGGCCTGAAAGCAAAGCGGCCCGGAGAGATCCGGGCCACTGGAAGGGTTACAGGTCGCCGTAGCCCAGCGAGCGCAGTGCGCGCTCGTCATCGGACCAGCCGCCTTTGACCTTGACCCAGAGGTTGAGCATGACCTTGGCGTCGAACAGGGTTTCCATGTCCTTGCGGGCGTCGGAGCCGATGCGTTTGATGCGCTCGCCCTTGTCGCCAATGATGATCTTCTTCTGGCCGTCACGTTCAACCAGGATCAGCGCATGGATGTGCAGCACATGACCCTGCTGCTTGAACTCCTCGATCTCCACGGTGATCTGGTAGGGCAACTCAGCACCCAGCTGGCGCATGATTTTCTCACGCACCAGTTCAGCGGCCAGGAAACGGCTGCTGCGGTCGGTGATCTGGTCTTCCGGGAAGAAGTGATCGTTTTCCGGCAGGTGCTTGGCGATCAGCGCCTCCAGTGCGTCGAGGTTGTGACCTTGCTGGGCAGAGATGGGTACCACCTCGGCATTGGGCAGTTGCTCCTGCAGCCACTGCAGGTGCGGGATCAGCTCGGCTTTCTCGTCCATGCGGTCGGTTTTGTTGACGGCAATGATCAGCGGGCCGGTCACGTACTGAACGCGTTCGAGCACCAGTTGGTCCTCATCGGTCCAGCGCGTACGGTCAACCACGAAGATCACCACATCGACGTCCTTGAGGGCCGCCGAGGCATTGCGGTTCATGTAGCGGTTCAAGGCCTTGTCGTTGGCCTTGTGCATGCCGGGGGTATCGACATAGATCGCCTGCACATCACCCTCGGTCTTGATGCCGAGCATGTTGTGGCGGGTAGTCTGTGGCTTGCGCGAGGTGATCGCCAGCTTCTGGCCGAGGATATGGTTGAGCAAGGTGGACTTGCCCACGTTGGGGCGGCCGACGATGGCCACGTAACCGCAGCGGGTCGGATTGTTCTCAGTCATTGCCATTCTCCACGCCCAGGGCGATCAATGCGGCGGCGGCGGCGACTTGCTCGGCAATACGCCGGCTCACGCCCTGGCCACGGCTCTTGTTGTTCAGCAGCACCACTTCGCATTCGACGAAGAAGGTACGGCAGTGCGGTTCGCCCTGGATGTCCACCACCTCGTAGCGAGGCAGCTCACAGCTACGCGACTGCAGAAACTCCTGCAGGCGGGTTTTCGGGTCTTTGTTGGTATCGACCAGGGTCAGGCTTTCGAACTCGTCGGTCAGCCAGGCCAGCACGCGCTCGCGGGCGGTCTGCATGTCGGCATCAAGATAGATGGCGCCGATCAGGGCTTCGAGGGCGTCGGCCAGGATCGACTCGCGGCGGAAACCGCCGCTCTTGAGCTCACCGGAGCCCAGGCGCAGGTACTCACCCAGGTCGAAACCACGGGCCAGACGGGCCAGGGTCTCACCCTTGACCAGACGGGCACGCAAGCGCGACAACTGCCCTTCGCGGGCCTGCGGGAAGCGCTCGAACAGCGCCTCGCCGGCCACGAAGTTGAGAATGGCATCGCCAAGAAACTCCAGGCGCTCATTGTTGCGCCCGGCGTAGCTGCGATGGGTCAGGGCCAGCACCATCTGGTCCTGGTCTTTGAAGGTGTAACCGAGCTTGCGCTCGAGACGGGCAAGGGAAGCGCTCATGCAGCCACCCGCTGGTTGTTCAACGCGTTGTTCAAATCAACATCCTGAAAGACTGTTTGGCTGTGGCCCGTCGCGGCGAGCAACGAATCTCTCGATCCCTGAGAACACAGCCTATGTCAGAAATGCATTCGGCGCTGTCTGCTGGACAGCGCCGAAGGGTATCAATGGATCAGGCCGACCCGCGACAGGTTGGGCAAGTGGCTGAGCTTTGGCTCTGGCCAGCTCATCCAGACCGCGAAGGCCTTGCCGACAATGTTCCGGTCCGGAACCATGCCGTGCAGTTCCTTGGGAATGTTCGGGTCATCCCAGTAACGGCTGTCGTTGGAGTTGTCGCGGTTGTCGCCCATCATGAAGTAATGGCCAGCCGGCACGGTCCACTGCTGGTCCGGCGGCATGCGATAACGGGTCATTTCCTTGCGGATCAAGTGCTCGGTTTCGCCAAGTTTTTCCTTGAACAGCTCGGCGCTGCCCAGGGTACCTGGCTCGGCACCGACCAATTGCTCGGCCACTGGCTGGCCATTGACGAACAGCCGCTTGTCGCTGGTGTAGCGGATCTGGTCGCCTGGCAGGCCCACCACACGCTTGATGTAATTGACGTTCGGGTCGCTTGGGTAGCGGAACACCATCACATCACCGCGTTGCGGGTCACCCACCTCGATGACCTTCTTGTCGATCACCGGCAGGCGAATGCCATACGAGAACTTGTTCACCAGGATGAAATCGCCCACTTCCAGGGTCGGTTTCATCGACCCCGAAGGAATCTGGAACGGCTCCACAAGGAAAGAGCGCAGCACCAGTACGATGAACAGCACCGGGAAGAACGACTTACCGTACTCGACCAGCAGCGGTTCCTTGTTCAGGCGCTCGACCACCGCCATTTCTGGCTGAGTGACACTACCCTGGTAGTTGGCGACCGCCGCCCGCCGGCGCGGAGCCAGGAACAGCAGGTCGATCAAGCCCAACAGACCGCAAACGGCTACGGCGATGACTAGCAACAGCGGGAAATTTAGCGACATAGGACCTAGCTATCCAACCTGAGCACGGCGAGGAAGGCTTCTTGTGGAATCTCCACGTTGCCCACCTGTTTCATGCGTTTCTTACCGGCCTTCTGCTTCTCCAGCAGCTTTTTCTTACGGCTGACGTCACCACCGTAGCACTTGGCCAGTACGTTCTTTCTGAGCGCCTTGACGGTTGTCCGCGCAATGATCTGGCCGCCAATGGCTGCCTGGATCGCCACATCGAACATCTGCCGCGGGATCAGTTCCTTCATCTTCTCGGTCAACGCACGGCCTTTGTAGGCCGCGTTGTCGCGGTGCACGATCAATGCCAGGGCATCGACCTTGTCGCCGTTGATCAGTACATCCAGCTTGACGAGGTTAGCCGATTGATAGCGATCGAAATGATAGTCCAGCGAAGCATAGCCGCGGCTGGTCGACTTGAGGCGGTCGAAGAAGTCCAGGACCACTTCGTTCATCGGCATGTCATAACGCACCTGCACCTGGCTGCCGAGGAACTGCATGTCGCGCTGTACCCCACGCTTCTCGATGCACAGGGTGATGACGTTGCCCAGATGCTCCTGCGGCACCAGGATGGTCGCGGTGACGATCGGCTCGCGGAAGTCGGTGACAGATGAAACGTCAGGCAGCTTCGACGGGTTGTCGACCACGATGGTTTCGCCGGTCTTGAGTTCCAGCTCGTAGATCACGCTTGGCGCGGTGGTGATCAGGTCCAGGTCGTACTCGCGTTCCAGGCGCTCCTGGATGATCTCCATGTGCAGCATGCCCAGGAAGCCGCAACGGAAGCCAAAGCCCAGTGCGTCGGAGCTCTCGGGCATGTACTGCAGCGACGAGTCGTTCAGGGTCAGCTTCTGCAGGGCGTCGCGGAAGTCCTCGAAATCGTCGGAGCTGACCGGGAACAGGCCGGCATAAACCTGCGGCTGAATCTTTTTGAAGCCTGCCAGCATTTCGACCTCGGGGGTCGAGGACAGGGTCAGGGTGTCGCCGACCGGCGCACCATGGATGTCCTTGATGCTGGCAATGATGAAGCCAACTTCACCGGCTTTCAGGTCAGCGGTCTGGGTATGTTTCGGGGTGAACACACCCACGCTGTCGACCAGGTGCACCTTGCCGGTGGACTTGACCAGGATCTTGTCGCCCTTCTTGACGCGGCCCTGGCGCACGCGCACCAACGAAACCACGCCCAGGTAGTTGTCGAACCAGGAGTCGATGATCAACGCCTGCAACGGGGCATCGATTTCGCCCACAGGCGCGGGGATGGTGTGGACCAGACGCTCGAGCACCTCGTCGACGCCCATGCCGCTCTTGGCACTGCACGCTACCGCATCGGTGGCGTCGATGCCGATGATCTTCTCGATCTCGTCCTTGACCCGATCAGGGTCGGCCTGGGGCAGGTCCATCTTGTTCAGGACCGGCATGACCTCAAGGCCTTGCTCGATGGCGGTGTAGCAGTTGGCGACGGACTGGGCTTCGACGCCCTGGCCGGCGTCCACCACCAGCAGCGCACCCTCACACGCCGCCAGGGAACGCGAGACTTCATAGGTGAAGTCGACGTGGCCGGGGGTATCGATGAAGTTCAGCTGGTAGGTCTTGCCGTCCAGCGCCTTGTAGTGAAGCGTGACGCTGTGGGCTTTGATGGTGATCCCGCGTTCGCGCTCCAAGTCCATGGAGTCGAGAACCTGAGCTTCCATTTCGCGTGCCGTCAGGCCACCGCACAACTGGATGAAACGGTCGGCCAGCGTCGACTTGCCATGGTCGATGTGGGCGATGATGGAGAAATTGCGGATATGACTCAAATCACTCACGGGTCAACACTCGAAAAGGCTGCGAGCCGGACGCCCGCCGAAAAATAGCCGGGAATTGTACCTCAACCAGCAGGGATATGGGAGATTCCTCTGACGCACGATACAGGCTGAGTGCCCCCAATAATTGTGAACGTTCATGAAAAAGGGCAGCCGAAGCTGCCCTTTGCGACTGACAAGCCGGCTTATTCGGCCAGCTTGAAGGTGATGAAGCTGGCACGGCCCTGGCGCAGCACGCGCATGGATACCGAACGGTTCTTCGGCAGCTCCTTGGCAATTTCGGTGAACTGCTTGGCCGAGGCGATCGCCTGGTTGTTCAAGTGGCTGATCACGTCACCTGGACGCAGGCCAATCATGGCAGCCGGGCCATCCTGGACTTCTTTGATAACCACGCCGCCCTTGAGCTCCAGGGACTTTTTCTGCTCGGCAGTCAGGTCGGAGACGGAAACACCCAGGCGGTTGCTGCTGCGCTCTGCGCTGCCATCGGCACCCGTGCCGGTACCGATATCGGCATCGTCATCAGGCATCGCACCAATGGTCACATCCAGGTTCTGGCGCTTGCCATTGCGGATGATTTCCAGCTTGGCCTTGGCGCCAGCTTTCAGGGTGCCGACCAAGTGTGGCAGGTCGGCCGACATGACAATCGGTTGGCCGTTCATGCTCAGGATCACGTCGCCCACCTGCAGGCCGCTCTTGGCTGCCGGGCCATCTTCCAGCACCTGCGCCACCAGGGCGCCGGCCGGCTTGTCGAGACCGAAGGATTCAGCCAGGTCCTTGTTGACCTCCTGAATGACCACACCCAGCCAGCCGCGGCTGACCTTGCCGTCTTTCTTCAACTGATTGGAAACATCGAGCGCGACATCGATCGGGATGGCGAACGACAGACCCATGAAACCACCCGAACGGGTGAAGATCTGCGAGTTGATACCCACGACTTCGCCATTCATGTTGAACAGCGGCCCACCGGAGTTGCCCGGGTTGATGGCCACGTCGGTCTGAATGAAGGGCACATAGGTGTCATTGGGCAGGGTGCGGCCTTTGGCGCTGACGATCCCTTTGGTCACCGAGTGATCGAAACCGAACGGCGAACCGATGGCCAGCACCCACTCACCCACCTTGAGCTTCTCGGAGTCGCCCAGTTTGACGGTGGGCAGGTTCTTGCCGTCGACCTTGAGCAGGGCCACGTCGGTGCGCGGGTCGGTGCCGACCAGCTTGGCCTGCAGCTCGCTGCGATCCGACAGACGGACGATGATCTCGTCGGCATCGGCAACCACGTGGTTGTTGGTCAGCACATAGCCGTCACTGGAAATGATGAAGCCTGAACCCAGCGACTGGGCCTCACGCTGACGGTCACCTCGGGGCGAGCGCGGCTGCTGCGGTATGTTGCGCTCGAAGAACTCACGGAACATCGGCGGCAACCCTTCGAGGTCCGGCATCTGCCCGGCAGCAATACGGCGGTCCGGCAGTTTTTGCTTGGTACTGATGTTGACCACTGCCGGCGAGGCCTGCTCGACCAGAGTAGTGAAGTCAGGCAAGGCTTCCTCGGCCTGGGCAGTCAGCACCTGGCCGAGCATCAGCACGGCGGCGAACATCGATAGATAGGATTTCAAGCGTGGTATTGACATACGGCTCCCGTCACAACGAGCGTAGTTAACATAAGACCGCCTGCAAAAGCAGGAAAGGTCAGACTCCAAGAAGCCTGACCTATAGAAAATTTACAGATGGATTGCAAATGACAATGCTTTAATTTCATTTCAGCTGCATGTCCGTGCGCCTTGGCATGAGCCGAAAAAGGGCGCCATTACTGGCGCGCCTGAGCATCCTGTGGCCGCATCGAGAGTGCGACGCGTTCTGCGGTACCCAGCGGAATTTCGCCGACCACGGTGACCATCACCTTGCCCTTGGGCGTGTTCAGGCGACGTGAAACGGCAGAGGTGGGGCCCAGTTGAGTACGTACATCTGCACTGGCATCTTCGGTAACCGGCTCCAGAAACACCGAGAAGCGCGCCAGGCCATCGTCGTACATGAGACTGCTGACGGTGCTGTTGCGAGACGGGTCACGCCGCACCGCGCTGTTGATCAGCTCGAAACCCGGCGGCAGCCAGTCCGAGCGCCAGCCTGCGACCGCTTCGGTCTTGGTGCTGGCCACCCGCTCCACCGGTTTGCAGGCGGCACTGGCCTTCAGATCGGCATCGGTTGGCAAGTCATCGGTATCCAGGCGCGTCATCTGGAAGCGTTCGAGCAATTGCCCCTTGTCGTTGAGCATCAACGAGCGCAGCGGCAGGCCGGTCTTGCTGTCCAGATGCAATTCGAATGCGTAGCGATGCTGGTCGCGCGGTGTCAGGGTGACAATGACCGCATCGCGCCCGGCGACACGTGACTTGCCTGCTAGAGCCAAGTCGTACCAGCTCATCAACTTGAGGGGGTCGAGCATGCGCGGCGCGGCATCAGGCAAGTCGCTCACACCACTTGCCAAGGCACCGCCAATACATTGCACCTTGCCATCCACGCGCACGATTTCCTGAGTGGTACCGTCAAGCTGCAACAGCCGCTCGCTGACCTTGCCGTCATGCACCCGATGCCAGATATCGTGGGAGGAGAAGCTGCCATTTCGTTCGTAAACGAAGGAGCCCTGATAACTCTGCTTCTGTTCGGCTTGTGCCAGCTTGCTCAGCCATTCGCTTGCCTCAGGCGACGAATTGGCTGCCAACGCTGGCACCGTCATGCAACTGCCTAAAAGCAGCGACAAGAGAGGTAGCGCGCGCATGATCCTCCTTACTTAGCGGTTTTCCAGGCTGGCGGCGCGGGCATACGGCAGGGCAGTTTCAGTACCCTTGAGCGCGGATTCCTGCGCATGCTGACGCAGATAGCCCGGCAGACGCTGATCCCAGCCGGCCTGGTTCTGCAGCACGCCATTGGCCATCGGCCCGGTCGGTTGCTCACTGCTTTCACTATAGCCTGCCAAAACGGCTGGGCCCTGAGTTTGTGGCATGCTCAGGCCCTGTTGGGCAGGTTGTTGCGCAGCCAGTTCGGCACCGGTGATCTCGTCCTGGTTGTACATGCGCACACCCGCCAGCACAGCGACAGTCACCGAAGCGGCAACGGCCAGACGGCCAATGCTGCGCCATGGGCCTTTGTTGACCTTGGCCGGCACGGCTTCGTCAGCCAGGGCGGCAGACACCGCCGAGGCGATATCCAGTTTCGGCAGCAACAGCTCCTTGTGCATCGCTGCGCGGGCAACCTGGTAACGCGACCAGGTGGCACGGGTTTCGGCATCGTCGACGGCGCTCAGCACCCGTCGCAATTCCAGTTCGTCCGCTTCGTTATCCATTACCGCGGACAGCGATTCCTGCAAAGCTTCACGACTCATGGCGGTTCCTCTCTTGGCTATCGCCGCTGTCTCAGGTTTCCTGCAGCAACGGCTGCAGGGCTTTGTCTATGGCCTCCCGAGCGCGGAAGATTCGAGAGCGCACGGTACCCACCGGACATTGCATGACACTGGCAATGTCTTCGTAACTCAACCCGTCGAACTCACGCAGGGTCAGTGCCGTGCGCAAATCTTCGGGCAGTTGCTGGATGGTGCGATGGACTGTGCCTTCGATTTCATCCCGCAACAGGGAGCGTTCTGGGGACTCGAGATCCTTGAGGCCATGATCGCCGTCGTAAAACTCCGCATCCTCGGAGCTCACATCGCTGTCTGGCGGCCGTCTTCCACGGGACACCAGATAGTTCTTCGCCGTGTTGATGGCGATGCGGTACAGCCAGGTATAAAACGCGCTGTCGCCGCGGAAATTGCCAAGCGCACGGTAGGCCTTGATAAAGGCTTCCTGCGCCACATCCTGGGCCTCGTGGGTATCGTGAACGAACCGCACGATCAACCCGAGAATCTTGTGCTGATACTTCAGCACCAACAGATCGAACGCTCGCCTGTCGCCGCGCTGCACGCGCTCTACAAGCTGCTGATCCTCTTCCTGGGTTAGCATGAACACTCCTCAGTGGACTCGAAGGAGCGTTGCATCAGCCATCGTTCAGGCTTGCAAACATAGACTCGGGCTTTTCGCAAAAGTTCTCTCCTCCAAGCAAGTTTCCTGCGGCCCTTGACTGGCTCGCACGGAAGACGCAGCGCGGGCAAGGCCGGCAGCGTCGATAATCAGGTTTCGGATACGCAGGTGTCAGCCCGGATAGAGCCGCCGCCTCGCGTCGCCGCGCGAAATGGTGGCGCACGGGCAGCCTTCCTAGGATTTCCAGCCATGTAGGAAAGTTCCCAGGAAGATTACCCTTACGTCGCAAGTGGCATGGAAATTGGCCACCACAGGCTGCTATAAAGGCAACCCGGCCGCTATTCACGATAGTTTCACAATGCCATCTACGCGTGACTATTGTGCCGTGCCCCCTCCAAAGATTACTAGTGTCCCGACATGAGCCAACAATTCCAACATGATGTCCTGGTGATCGGCAGCGGCGCAGCCGGTCTCAGCCTGGCACTCAACCTGCCCGCCCACCTGCGCATCGCCGTACTGAGCAAGGGCGACCTGGCCAATGGCTCGACCTTCTGGGCGCAAGGCGGCGTGGCGGCGGTGCTGGACGATTCCGATACCGTGCAGTCCCATGTCGAGGACACCCTCAACGCCGGTGGCGGCCTGTGCCATGAAGAGGCGGTGCGATTCACCGTCGAGCACAGCCGCGAAGCCATTGAGTGGCTGATCGAGCAAGGCGTGCCTTTTACCCGCGATGAGCACGCCAGCGTTGACGATGGCGGTTTCGAATTTCACCTGACCCGCGAAGGCGGGCACAGTCACCGGCGCATCATCCATGCCGCCGACGCCACGGGCGCGGCCATTTTCACCACGTTGCTGGAGCAAGCCCGCAAACGCCCCAATATCGAACTGCTCGAGCAACGCGTAGCGGTCGACCTGATTACCGAGCGGCGCCTTGGCCTGCCCGGCGAGCGGTGCCTGGGCGCCTATGTGCTGAACCGCAACAGTGGTGAGGTGGATACCTTCGGCGCGCGTTTTACCGTGCTCGCTACCGGCGGTGCCGCCAAGGTCTACCTGTATACCAGCAACCCAGATGGTGCCTGCGGCGATGGCATCGCCATGGCCTGGCGCGCCGGCTGCCGGGTTGCCAATCTGGAATTCAACCAGTTCCATCCGACCTGCCTCTATCATCCGCAAGCCAAAAGCTTCCTGGTCACCGAAGCCCTGCGCGGCGAAGGCGCCCTGCTGCGCCTGCCCAATGGTGAGCGCTTCATGCCGCGTTTCGACCCCCGTGAAGAACTGGCTCCGCGCGACATCGTGGCCCGGGCCATCGACCACGAGATGAAGCGCCTGGGTGTGGACTGCGTCTACCTGGACATCACGCACAAACCGGCCGACTTCATCAAAAGCCACTTCCCGACCGTCTATGAGCGCTGCCTGACCTTCGGTATCGACATCACCCGCCAACCGATCCCGGTAGTGCCGGCCGCCCACTACACCTGTGGTGGGGTGGTGGTCGACGATCGCGGCCATACCGACGTCCCGGGCCTGTACGCCATCGGCGAGACCAGCTTCACCGGCCTGCACGGCGCCAATCGCATGGCCAGCAACTCGCTGCTCGAGTGTTTCGTCTACGGCCGTTCGGCTGCCGCAGACATCGAGGACCGCCTGGCCCAGATCGCCATGCCCAAAGCCCTGCCCTGCTGGGATGCCAGCCAGGTCACCGACTCGGATGAGGATGTGATCATTGCCCACAACTGGGACGAACTGCGGCGGTTCATGTGGGACTATGTGGGCATCGTGCGCACCAGCAAGCGCCTGCAGCGTGCCGAGCACCGCGTGCGCCTGCTGCTGGACGAGATCGACGAGTTCTACAGCAACTACAAGGTCAGCCGCGACCTGATCGAGTTGCGCAACCTGGCACAGGTGGCGGAGTTGATGATCCGCTCGGCCATGCAGCGCAAGGAAAGCCGCGGGTTGCACTACACCCTGGACTACCCCGGGATGCTGGCTGAGGCCAAGGACACCATCCTGAGCCCAACCTGAGGGTCGATGCCGCTTTGGCAGGCAAACCGCAAGGGCAGACGCAGCGCCTGCCTAGCGGGCCGCTACCTCTGCCCACCGGCGCCGGCTGAACTTCAGCCGTACCCGCAGACGCCGATGCTGATCAGCCGCCGTGGCATCGCCGACAACGCACTGGCTCTCGGCCAGCCAGCGCCCAGGCCTGGTGAACCGCAATACCACCAGGCCCGGCAGCGCCACGCTGTCGCGACACAGGCGCACCGCCTGCCAGCCCCCGGCACGGCTGAAAAGCTGCCAGCCCGATGCATCCCGGCGCAGGCCAGTGACGGCTTGAGCATGGGTCAGCAGTATGCGTCGAGGGATCACCCAGCGGGCGTGGGCCAGGCAAGCGCCTGAGACAGCGAGGGAAAACCACCAGGGCAGCGCACTCAGCCACAAGGCCAGCAACGCCAGCACCTGGCAGATCAGGTAGGCCGCCAGCAGCAGGCGCGAACCCTGCCAACGGCACTCGAAACATTCACTTGGGCTGGACACGGTCCAGAATGATGCGAACCATGCGCTGCAGCTCCGGGTCTTCGGACTCGGTACGCTCCATGAACCAGCCGAACATATCCTGATCCTCACAGCTCAACAGGCGAACGTAGAGTTCGCGATCGGCTTCGCTCAGGGTCGGGTAGACCTCCTGGGTGAAAGGCACCAGCAGTACGTCGAGTTCCAGCATGCCGCGACGGCTGTGCCAGAAAAGCCGGTTGAGTTCAGTTTGTTCGACCATGGGGCCCTCCTCAAATGGGCGGCCAGTATACAGCCAGGCGCACGAAGCGGCACGAGGCGTTGGTCTAGTCACCTACCTATTTTGTTACTGGCGTTCTATGATGGCCGCCAGTCTTTAGCCACCGCGATCCCCCATGGCCGATTCCGCTTTCTACTGCCCGCTGTCCCACGAGGGCATCCTCGCCGTCCGCGGCTCCGATGCCGGCAAGTTCCTGCAGGGCCAGTTGACCTGCAACATCAACTACCTCAGCCCCGAGTACGCTAGCCTGGGCGCCCGCTGCATGGTCAAGGGGCGTATGCAGTCGAGCTTCCGCATCCTGCCCGAAGGCAACGGCTACCTGCTGGCCATGGCCAGCGAGCTGCTCGAGGCACAGCTGGCCGACCTGAAAAAGTACGCTGTGTTTTCCAAGGCCACGCTCAGCGACGAAAGCGCTGCCTGGGCGCGTTTTGGCCTGCAAAGCGGTGATGCGGCGCTGCTGGCCTTGGGTTTGAAGGTGCCGACCAACGCGGGCGCCACCGAACGCCATGAAGGCCTGATCGCCGTGGCCGTCTCCGAGGGGCGCGTGGAGCTGTGGGTACCGGCGGACGCCGCCGCCAGCGTGCGCGAAAAACTGGCAACCTCATTGCCTGAAGCACCGCTGAACGACTGGCTGCTGGGGCAGGTCCGTGCCGGCATCGGCCAGGTCATGGGCCCGACCCGTGAGCTGTTCATCCCGCAGATGATCAATTTGCAGGCGGTCGATGGCGTGAGTTTCAAGAAGGGCTGCTACACCGGCCAGGAAATCGTCGCGCGCATGCAGTATCTGGGCAAGCTCAAGCGACGCCAGTACCGCCTGCTGCTGGACCAGCAAGCTATTCCTGCCCCAGGGGCGCAGATCTTCTCGCCGACCCATGGCTCATCGGTTGGCGAAGTGGTCATTGCCGCTAGCACAGGCCAGGGCTGCGAACTGCTAGCGGTACTCAGTGCCGAGGCCGTGGAGGATGACAACCTGCACCTGGGCAACCTGCAAGGCCCGCGCCTGCAGGTTTCGAGCCTACCCTACGAACTGGATCGCGACCGGGAAATCCAGCGCTGACCAGCCCGCCACCCCTGCTGTAGAGAAGTAAATGAACAAGCTGGCCGAGATGGTTCAAGCACAGTTGCTGGCTGCCATCGCCAACGATGACCTGGTCCTGCCGACCCTTCCGGAAGTTGCCCTGAGCATCCGTGAGGCCGCCGAGGACACGGAAATCAGCGTTGCTGCCCTGAGCAAGGTGATTGGCCGCGACGCGGCCCTCTCCGCCCGCCTGATCAAGGTAGTGAACAGCCCCCTGCTGCGGGCGGCGATCGAGGTCACCGACCTGCATACGGCCATCACCCGCCTGGGCATCAACTACAGCTGCAACCTGGCCATCGGCCTGGTGATCGAACAGATCTTCCACGCACGTTCATCGGCAGTCGAGCAAAAATTAAGGGATATCTGGGCCAATAGCCTTGAAGTGGCGGGCATCAGCTATGAAATCTGCCGCCGCTTCACCCACCTCAAGCCTGACCAGGCTACCCTCGGCGGCCTGGTCAACCAGATCGGCGCGCTGCCGGTACTGATCTACGCCGAAGAGCACAACGAACTGCTCTCGGACCCGGTATGCCTGCACTACGTGATCGAGCAGATCCAGCCTGTGCTGGGGGACAAGATCCTTTCGTCATGGGAATTCCCCGAGCAATTGGTCAACCTGCCAAGCCAGGTGCAGGACCTGGACCGGCGCACCGACAAAATCGACTACATCGACGTGGTGCAGATCGCCCGCTGCCTCAGCCAGCGCGGGCGCAGCCGGCCTCTGGCGGCGTTGCCGGCCTATCGCCACCTGGGGTTGCCGTTTGGCACGGAGCTGGAGGTTGGCGAGCTGCTGGAAGCGCGCAGCATGCTGCGCTAGCCGTGCCCTGCCCGCCAACGGTGCCGCGCAGGCAAGGCCTCAGTCAGCGATAAAACTCACGCGCACTTTCAGCCCGCCCTTCTCGCCGTCGTGCAGACTGATCTGCGCCAGGTGCGCGCGACAGATCTCACCGACGATCGCCAACCCCAAGCCAGTGCCTTGGGCGCTGCGTCGATAGAAGCGCTCGAACACCCGCTCGCGCTCATCTTCGGGAATACCGGGGCCATCATCCTCGACCTCCAGTATCGCTGGCGCCAGCACCCGCAAAATCACATTACCGCCCGCCGGCGTATGGGCCAGCGCGTTGTCCATCAGGTTGCTGAGCAATTCGTTGAGCAAGGTCGGCTCACCTTTGAGCCATACCGGCGCCGCGGCCTCCAGCGCCAAGGCCACACCACGTTTATGCGCCAGCGGCGCCATGGCCATGCCCAGCTCGCGGGCCAGCTGGCTGAGGTCCAGGCGCTGAGCGCCACCCTCGGCGATTGCCCGGGCGCCATTTTCCACACGGGCCAACGACAACAGCTGGTTGGCCAGATGGGTCAGTCTGTCAGTGCCTTGGGCGGCAGACTCCAGCGTCTGGTGCCACTGTTCGGGCTGTTTCGCGCGCAAGCCCAGTTCGACCCGCGCCTTGAGGGCCGCCAACGGCGTGCGCAGTTCGTGGGCGGCCTCGGCAATGAATTGCGCCTGGCGCTCGAACTGCCCTCGCAAGCGTTCGGTGAAGTGATTCAAGGCACGCACCAGCGGGTCAAGCTCACGCTGCACCTGTACCAGCGGCAGCGCGCGCAGGTCATCCGGCTGACGCTCTTCCACGGCTTTGCGCAGACGCTCGAGCGGGCGCAGCGCCGCACTTACCGCGAACCAGACCATCCCCAATGCCCCGAGCGCCAGCATGCCCAGGCGCAGCAGGGTGTCGGCCATCAGCCCACGGGCCATGCTCACCCGCGCCTCCTCGGTCTCGGCCACCCGGATTTCAGCCATGCCGTTCATGTTCGGCTCGCTCACAGCCTTGAGCAGGCTGACCACGCGCACGTCCTGCCCGAGGTAGGTGGCGTTGTAGAAGCGCGCCAGCGCCGGGTAATCGTCCGTACGCGGTGTGCCTGGCGGCGGGGGCGGCAGGTTCTCGTAGCCCGAGATCAGTTTCTGGTTGATGTCCAGCACCTGGTAGTAGATGCGCCCGGCACTGTCGTAGGCAAAGGTGTCCAGCGCCACGTAGGGCACGTCCGCGCTGAGGGTGCCGTCGCGCTGGGACAGGCCGGCGGCGATGGTCCGCGCCGATGCCAGCAAGGTCCGATCATAGGCCGTATCGGCAGCCTCGCGCCCATTCCAGTAGGCGCTCAGGCCGCTGGCCAGCATCAGCACGACCAGCAGCAGCGCCAGGTTGCCCAGCAAGCGCCCGCGCAGGCTGCCATTGTCACGCATCGCGGTGCTCGAGCAGGTAGCCGAGGCCGCGGAATGTGACAATGGCCACCGGCTGGCCGTCGAGCTTCTTGCGCAGGCGGTGGATGTAGATTTCGATGGCGTCAGGGCTGGCCTCTTCGTCCAGGCCAAAGACCTGGGCGGCCAACTGCTCCTTGCTCATCACCCGGCCGGGCCGGGCGATCAGGGCCTCGAGTACGCTCTGTTCACGGGAGGTCAAGGTCAAGGTGTCCTCGCCCAGGGTGAACCGCCGGGTATCAAGGTCATACACCAGCGGACCGCAGCGTTGCTGGCGCTCGCCGCCCAGTACGCTGCGCCGCAGCAGCGCCTTGACCCGTGCTTCCAGCTCGGTCAGCTCAAAAGGTTTGGCCAGGTAGTCGTCGGCGCCCAGGTTCAGGCCATGCACCCGGTCCTTCACATCGCTGCGCGCAGTCAGCATCAGCACCGGCAGGGTCTTGCCGCGCCCACGCAGGCGGGCCAGCACTTCAAAGCCGTCCATGCGCGGCAAGCCCACGTCGAGCACGGCAACGGCGTACTCCTCGCTGGCCAGCGCCAGGTCGGCGGCCACGCCGTCATGCAGCACATCCACGGTCAAGCCATGGCTCTTCAGGGCCTGGGCCACGCTTTCGGCCAGTTGTACGTGGTCTTCGACCAGCAGCACACGCATCGGATTCTCCCTGCTCGGGTGGGGCGGTGGCGCGGAGTGTACCGCTGTAGCCCGGTCTGTGAAGCCCCTCGTAACAAACCTTTCAGGCTGAAAGGTTAGCGAAAGGTTCGTTACCTAGCATCGCACCACGGTCGCCCCATGCGCCGAAAAAAAGCACCAGCAAGGTGCAACCAATAAGAACAATAACGGAGTCATCCTCGATGCTGTCATCGCAGCCGCAGGCGTTCGCGCCTACCCGTTCCCTTTCCGCACGCCCATACGCCTACGCTTGTGCCTTCGCGCTGGCCGGCGTCGCCCCGATGAGCCAGGCCGCCTTCTTCGAAGACAGCACGGCAACCTTCGAAACCCGCAACATGTACTTCAACCGCGACTTTCGCGACGGCACCCGTGCGCAGCAGTCCAAGCGCGACGAGTGGGCCCAGGGCTTGATGCTCAACTTTGAGTCCGGCTACACCGACGGCACCGTGGGCTTTGGCCTGGACGCCTTGGGCATGCTCGGCATCAAGCTCGACTCAAGCCCCGACCGCGCAGGCTCTGGGCTGTTGCCGACCCACGATGATGGCAAGGCCGCCGATGAGTACTCCAAACTCGGCCTGACCGGCAAAGTGAAAGTGTCCCAGACCGAACTGAAAATCGGCTCGCTGATCCCCGAACTGCCGACCCTGCAGCCCAACGATGGCCGCATCCTGCCGCAAACCTTCGAGGGCGGGCTGGTCACCTCCAAAGAGATCAAGAACCTCACCTTCACCGGCGGGCGCCTGGAGAAGGCCAAGGATCGCAATGACACCAACTGGGAAGACCTGGCCCTGAACAACAAGAACGGCCGCTTCGGCGGCACGTTCTCGGCCGACAACCTCGACCTGGGGGGCGTCGACTACCAGTTCACCGATCGCATCACCGGCAGCTACCACTTCGCCCAACTCGACGACATCTACCGCCAGCACTTCCTCGGCATGGTCGCCACCCAGCCTTGGGGCCCGGGCACCTTCGGTGCCGACCTGCGCCTGGCCGTGAGCGACGATCAGGGCCAGGCCAAGGCCGGTAGCATCGACAACACCACCGTCAACGGCATGTTCAGCTATGCCTTGGGCGGGCACAAGGTGAGCGCCGCCTACCAACACCTGTCAGGTGACAGCGCCTTCCCTTATGTCGATGGTGCCGACCCATACCTGGTCAACTTCGTGCAGATCAACGACTTCGCCGGGGCCGACGAGCGCTCGTGGCAAGTACGCTACGACTACAACTTCGCAGCGCTGGGCGTCCCGGGCCTGACCTTCATGACCCGCTACATCAACGGCGACAACGTCAGCCGCGCCGATGGCAGCGAGGGCAAGGAGTGGGAACGTAATACCGAGTTCAAGTACGTGGTTCAAAGCGGCCCGTTGAAAAACGTCGCCGTGCGCCTGCGCAACGCTACCTTCCGCTCGAATTTCGCCCGCGATGCCGACGAAGTACGGCTGCTGGTGAGCTACAGCGTCGCCCTGTGGTAACCCATAACAACAACGCTAACGGAGATAGACGATGACCTTTTCATTGCGCCGCCTCGCCCTGGCTACCGGCTGCCTGCTGCTGGCCGGCCATGCCATCGCCGCCGAACCCAAACGCCCCGAATGCATCGCCCCGGCCTCGCCCGGTGGCGGCTTCGACCTGACCTGCAAGCTGGTGCAAAGTGCCCTGGTGCAGGAGAAGATCCTCAGCAAACCGATGCGCGTCACCTACATGCCAGGTGGTGTCGGCGCAGTGGCCTACAACGCGGTGGTAGCGCAGCGCCCAGCGGATGCCGGCACCTTGGTGGCATGGTCCAGCGGCTCCTTGCTCAACCTGGCCCAGGGCAAATTCGGCCGCTTCGACGAAAATGCCGTGAAATGGCTGGCGGCAGTCGGCACCAGCTACGGCGCCATCGCGGTGAAAAGCGATTCCCCCTACAAGACCCTGGATGACTTGGTCGCAGCGCTGAAGAAAGACCCGAGCAAGGTGGTGATCGGCTCTGGCGGTACCGTCGGCAGCCAGGATTGGATGCAGACCGCCCTGATCGCCAAGGCCGCCGGCATCAACCCGCGCGACCTGCGCTACGTGGCCCTGGAAGGTGGCGGTGAGATCGCCACTGCGCTGCTCGGTGGCCATATCCAGGTCGGCTCCACCGATATCTCCGACTCCATGCCCCACATCCAGAGCGGCAACATGCGCATCCTCGCCGTGTTCTCGGAAAACCGCCTCGACGAGCCGGAGATGAAAAACATCCCCACCGCCAAGGAACAGGGCTACGACATCGTCTGGCCGGTGGTGCGCGGTTTCTACCTCGGGCCGAAAGTGAGCGACGAGGAGTATGCCTGGTGGAAGGACTCCTTCGACAAGATGCTTGCCTCTGAAGACTTCGCCAAGCTGCGTGACCAGCGCGAGCTGTTCCCGTTCGCAATGACCGGCGCAGAGCTGGACACCTATGTGAAGAAGCAAGTGGCGGACTACAAGGCACTGGCCAAGGAATTTGGCCTGGTTCAGTAAGCCTGGGCGCCTGTACGGGCCACATCACCGGCAAGCCGGCCCCCACGGCGACAGCGTAGGGAGCCAGCTAGCCGGCGAAAAGGCCTGCACGGCCACTGCAACCCCAATGAGGATTCCCAATGATCCTGCAACGCCTCTTCGCCCTGGCTCTGCTGGCGCTGTGCGCCGTCCTGGCCGTGATGGCCTGGCCCTACCAGGCGGCCTTTTCCTACGAACCGGTCGGCCCACGGGCCTACCCGCTGTTGATGCTTGGCCTGATGAGCCTTGGCCTGCTCTATCTCGCCATACGCCCCACGCCCATCGTGCACAAGGACGACGAGCCTGCGCTGGACCGCGCGACCCTGACCAAGATTGCTGTCTGCGTCGGCCTGCTGCTGGTCTTCGCCAGCACCTTTGAAGCCTTGGGCTTCATCCTCAGCGCCATCCTGGTTGGCATCCCCATGGCGCGCTTGTACGGCGGCCGCTGGCTGCACAGCACCCTCGTGGTGGTAGGCATGAGCCTGTTCCTCTACTGGCTGTTCGACCGCGTGATGGATGTGCCCCTGCCCCTCGGCCTGCTGAGCGTACTGGAGAACTGACAGATGGATACCTTGAGCTACCTGGGCCAGGGCTTTGGCGTTGCCCTGACCCCCTACAACCTGGTTACCGCCCTTTCGGGCACCCTCATCGGCACCGTGGTCGGCCTGCTGCCGGGCCTGGGCCCGATCAACGGCGTGGCGTTGCTGATCCCGATCGCCTTCGCCCTCGGCCTGCCCCCAGAGTCGGCACTGATCCTGTTGGCAGCGGTCTACCTGGGCTGCGAATACGGCGGGCGGATCAGCTCGATCCTGTTGAATATCCCGGGCGAAGCCTCGACCGTGATGACCACCCTGGACGGCTACCCGATGGCCCGCAACGGCCTGGCTGGCGTTGCCCTGTCGCTGTCGGCGTGGAGTTCGTTCATCGGCGCACTCATCGCCACCTGCGGCATGGTGCTGTTCGCCCCATTGCTGGCGAAATGGGCGATCGCCTTCGGGCCGGCGGAGTACTTCGTGCTGATGGTGTTCGCCATCGTTGCGTTGGGCGGCATGGCCGGGGACAAACCGCTGAAGACCTTCATCGCCGCACTGATCGGCCTGTTCCTGTCAGCGGTGGGCATCGACGCCAACAGCGGCGTGTACCGCTTCACCGGTGACAGTGTGCACCTTGCCGACGGTATCCAGTTCGTGGTGCTGGTGCTGGGCCTGTTCTCGATCAGCGAAATCCTGCTGCTGCTGGAGAAGACTCATCATGGCCACCAGGCGGTCAAAGCCACGGGGCGCATGCTGTTCAACTTCAAGGAAGCAGCCTCGGTGTTCGTCATCAATGTTCGCTGTGGCGTGCTCGGTTTCATCATGGGCGTGCTGCCAGGTGCGGGTGCGACCCTGGCCAGCGCCGTGGCCTACATGACCGAGAAGCGTATCGCCGGCGAAAGTGGCAAGTTCGGCAAGGGCGATGCCCGTGGCCTGGCTGCCCCGGAAACGGCCATCGGCGCGTCCTGCTGCGGCGCCCTGGTGCCGATGCTGACCCTGGGCGTTCCCGGCTCAGGCACCACTGCGGTGATGATCGGTGCACTGACCCTGTACAACATCACCCCCGGCCCCCTGCTGTTCGAACAGCAACCTGACATTGTCTGGGGGCTGATCGCATCGCTGTTCGTCGCCAACATCATGCTGGTGATCCTGAACATCCCGATGATCCGCATCTTCACGCGCATCCTCGCCGTACCGAACTGGGCGCTGGTGCCAGTAATCGCGATCATCACCGCGATCGGTGTATACGCCGTGCACGCCACCACCTTCGACCTGTTCCTGATGGTCGGCATCGGCATCATGGGCTACATCCTGCGCAAGCTGGACTTCCCGCTCTCGCCCATCCTGCTCGGCTTCATTCTGGGCGGCCTGATGGAGCAGAACCTGCGCCGTGCGCTGTCGATTTCCAATGGCGAACTGGGCATTCTGTGGTCGAGCTCGATCAGCATGGGCATCTGGGCACTGGTGGTGTTCATGCTCTGCCTGCCGCTGCTGCGTATCTGGCGCAAGCGCAGCCTGCAGCGCCGGGCGATGGCCGATGCCTGATCGGTCGTTACCGCTGTACTGGGCGACAGGGCTGGTCGGCCTGGCGGGCGGGTATCTCGCCAGCCTGGTCGGCTGGCCCTTGCCTTGGATGGTCGGCGCCTTGCTGGCGATCATCCTGGTGCGCTGCCTGACGCCCTGGCAACTCTCGGAACTCCCCAATGGCCGCAAATGCGGCCAATGCATCATCGGCCTGGGTATCGGCCTGCACTTCACCCCTGCCGTGATCGAACAGGTGGCCAGCCATTTCGTGCTGATCTTCTTTGCCGCGCTGCTAACCACGGTTTCCAGCGGGGTGGGCGTCTGGTTGCTGCGGCGTACCGGCGAAGACCGTGCCACGGCATTTTTTGCCAGCATGCCCGGGGGTTCCGGGGAGATGGTCAACCTCGGCGCGCGTAACGGCGCGGTGCTCAGCCAGGTGGCTGCGGCGCAAAGCCTGCGGGTGCTGGCGGTGGTGCTGTGCGTACCGGCGCTGTTCAAGTTCCTGATCGGTGACGGTGTGCCGCTCAATCATACCGCCAGTGTGAGCTGGGGCTGGCTGGCACTGATCGCACCGCTGGGTGTGGCGGTCGCTCTCGCCTGGCAGCGCTTGCGCCAGCCCAACCCCTGGCTGTTCGGGCCGCTGCTGGTGGCCGCCACGCTAAGCCTGGCGGGCAACCTGCAGATTGCCCTGCCCGACGGTGCCAGCCAGATCGGCCAATGGTTGATCGGCAGTGGCCTGGCCTGCCACTTCAGCCGCACATTCTTCCGCCGAGCGCCGTCGTTCTTGCTGCGCACGTTGCTCGCCACCGCGCTGTGCATGTTGATCGCGGGCGCTGCCGCCTGGGGGTTGAGCGTGATGACTGCGCTGGATCTGCGCTCGCTGACGCTGGGCATGATGCCGGGCGGCATTGCCGAGATGAGCCTGACCGCAGAGACGTTGCAGTTGTCGGTGCCGTTGGTGACCGCGTTGCAAGTGATGCGCTTGCTGTTCGTGCTGTTTCTGGCCGAACCGCTGTTCAGATGCTGGGTGAAAGGCCAGGACTGAAGCTAACGCAACGCCTGTGGAAGGTGACCTGAGGTTGATGTCAGGCAGTCAGTGTGATCAGGGCTGCTGCGCAGCCCATCGCCGGCAAGCCGGCTCCCACCCCAACCGCGCCAACTTTTAGAAGTTGAGCAAGAACAGTTACCCCCACCGCGACCGCGCAATTCTTCAGGCCTGCGCTTTACTGGGGGAGGCAACCATCTTCTAAAAGCCGGCGCAATCCATGTGGGAGCCGGCTTGCCGGCGATCACCGGCGAAGCCGGTGCCATGCAGCGCTGCATCGACAACGCAGGCAAGGCAGCCGCTCACTCCCCCCTCAGAGCCCCCTGCCCTTCAAAGCGGCGGCAACGCCCAGTTGATCGGCGCCAGACCACGCTGTTCGAGGAAGCCATTGGCCCGGCTGAAATGCCCACAACCCAGGAACCCCCGGTACGCCGACAGTGGCGAGGGGTGCACCGACTTCAATACCAGATGCTTGGTGCCATCGATCAGCTTCTGCTTGCTCTGGGCATGCGCGCCCCACAGCAGGAACACCACGTTCGAACACTGCTCGCTGACCACCTGGATGATCCGGTCGGTAAAGAATTCCCAGCCTTTCTTGGCATGCGAAGCGGCATTGGCGCGCTCGACGGTCATGGTCGTGTTGAGCAGCAGCACCCCCTGCTCGGCCCAGCTCTGCAGGTAACCATGGCTGGCAATGGGGATGTTCAGGTCGCGCTGCAGTTCCTTGTAGATGTTGACCAACGACGGCGGGGTCGGCACACCCGGCTGCACCGAGAAGCACAGGCCGTGCGCCTGGCCCGGGCCGTGATACGGGTCCTGGCCGAGGATGACGACTTTCACCTGATCGAGCGGGGTGGAGTTGAGCGCATTGAAGATCATCGGGCCGGGTGGGTAGATTTCCTTGCCAGCGGCATACTCTTGGCGCAGGAATTCACGCAGCTGGTGCATGTAGGGCTGGTCGAACTCGGCCCGCAGGGCGTTTTTCCAGCTGGGTTCGAGTTTGATGCGATCGTCGTCAGTCATGGGGCCATCCGTAAACAATGGCGCGACACTAGGTAAGCCATCTGCCCTTGTCAATCGGTCCGACCTGTGGCCTGCATGATCGCCCAGGCAAGCCATACTTGAGCGATGACTTGAACGAGGTAGCCATGACCATTCACTGCGAGGTACTTACCGGCGCCGATGGCGCTCGCATCGGCATTGCCACACTGGACGCGCCCAAGGCGCTCAATGCCCTGAGCCTGCCGATGATCGAAGTGCTCGGCGAATACCTGCAGGACTGGGCACGCGACCCGGGCGTAGTCTGTGTATTGCTGCGTGGCAACGGCGCCAAGGCATTTTGCGCCGGCGGCGATGTACGGGCACTGGCCCAGGCCTGCCGCGACCACCCTGGCAGCGTGCCACCGCTGGCAGCCACCTTCTTCGCCGCCGAATACCGCCTCGACTATCTCCTGCACACCTACCCCAAGCCTTTGCTGTGCTGGGGCCACGGCCATGTATTGGGGGGCGGCATGGGGCTGTTGCAGGGGGCCGGGGTACGCATCGTCACGCCCAGCAGCCGCCTGGTTATGCCAGAAATCAGTATTGGCCTGTACCCCGACGTGGGCGCCAGCTGGTTTCTTGGGCGCCTGCCGGGCAGGCTTGGGCTGTTTCTGGGGCTGACCGGCGCCCCCATCAACGCCCGGGATGCCATCGATCTGGGCCTGGCGGACCGATTCTTTGGCGAGCATCAACAAGACGGGCTTATCGAAGAGCTGTTGCAACTCAACTGGCAAGAACAGACCGACCTGCAGTTGAACAGCCTGCTCAAGGCGGAGCAGCACCGTGCCTATGCCGAACTGCCGCAGGCGCAGTGGTTGCCGCGGCGCCAGCTGATCGATGCCCTGCTCGATGTTGCCGACCCGGCGGCCGCGTGGCGGGCACTGGAGGGGCTCAAACAGCATGACGACCCCTTATTGGCCGCTGCTGGCCAACGCCTGCACGAGGGCTGCCCGCTCACGGCGCACCTGGTCTGGGAACAGATCCGTCGGGCCAGGCATCTGTCATTGGCCCAGGTGTTCCAGATGGAATACAGCATGAGCCTCAATTGCTGCCGTCACCCCGAATTCAGCGAAGGCGTGCGCGCCCGCCTGCTGGACAAGGACAACCAGCCACGCTGGCACTGGCCGGATGTTGCGCAAGTGCCGGCGGCCGTGGTCGAGGCCCATTTTGAGAAGGTATGGGAGGGGCGCCATCCCTTGGCAGATCTTGCCTGACCGGGGCCGCGATGCCCCTCCCGACACACCTTCACCGTTGCCAGTTGCGGTCACCTGAGCGCCTACCCTCCGGACGTCGATCACGATCACCCCGGCCATTGGAGTGCCAGCGGTCGTTCTGATACCGCCGGCTGTCATTGCGGTAATCATGCCGGTCGCGATCACGGCCGTAGTCATAACGCTGGCGATTGCCATAGTCGTAACGCGGGTTGCCATGCCACTGCTTCATCGCCGGCTGAGGGTGCGCACGGTATTGCGGCACGGGCGCAGGCCGGTAGTAGCGCGGCGCCGGCTGATAGTAGTAGCGCGGCTGGGGGGCGACGTAATAGCGGTCATGACGGTAATAGCCCGGCGAGACATACCGGTCAGCGGTGTAGTAATCGGTACGATAATAACGGCCACCCTCGTGGTAGGGCACGCACGCGCTTGTCATCAGGCCCAACAGGGCGATCAACAGAATTCGATAGGACATGGCGGCCTCCTGGACCGCTGGGGTGCCCGTACAGCGGCGCTGCCGAGCGTCGACGCCAAAGCGAACATCGACAAGGAATATGACATTGTCGCCATCGTGCAGTGCCATTTCCGCAATAATTTGAAATAGCTTGGATACCCCCAATAAACCTGCAGTCTTTTCCCAGGCTTATCACTAGAATGATCGCCTCGGCACACATCACGGGATGATCATGCCCTCACGTTCCGCTCTGTTCGCGCACCGCTCGCTGATCCTCACCATTTTGATGCTGCTGGCCTGCGGTTTCATCGCCACCTCGCTGCTCAGCTATTTCGCCTCCCGCAGCGCGATCCGCGATGGCATCGTCAACACTGAACTGCCGCTGACCTCCGACACGGTCTATTCGGAAATCCAGAAAGACCTCATCCGGCCGGTACTGATCGCCTCGATGATGGCCCAGGACACTTTCCTGCGTGACTGGGTGCTCGCTGGCGAGCAGGACACTCAGCGCATCACGCGCTTCCTTGGCGAAGTCATGGGCAAGCAGGACACCTTCACTTCGTTCTTCGTCTCCGACCGCACCCTGACCTATTACCAGGCCAAAGGTGTGCTCAAGCAGGTCGAGCCCGACAGCTGGCGCGACGCTTGGTATTTCCGCCTGCGCGACCAGAAAGCACCCTATGAAATCAACGTCGACCTGGACATGGCCAACCAGGACAGCCTCACGGTGTTCATCAACTACCGCGTGCTGGACTACCAGCAGCGGTTCATCGGTGCGACCGGGGTGGGCCTGAGCGTGGACACGGTGGTCAAGCTGATCGACACCTACCAGCGGCGTTACCAGCGTTCGGTGTTGTTCACCGATGCCAAGGGCAAAATCTTGCTCACCGGCTCCGACGGCGGCCCGCATGGCCTGCGGGTCGGCCAGCCACTGCGCGACAACCCCGAACTGGATGCCTTGCAGGCTCAGCAGCCGGTACCCGCCGAGGGCAGCCATGAATACAAAGACAGCGAGGGCCACAGCCACTTTCTCAACGTAAGGCACCTGCCCGAACTTGACTGGTACCTGTTGGTGGATAAACGCGAGGCCGGCGCTTTGGCGCGCATTCGCCACTCGCTCTACCTCAACCTGGCGATCTGCGCGATGATCAGCCTGGTGGTGGTGTCGCTGCTGCATGCCATGCTCAGGCGCCATCAGGCCAGTATCGAGTCCCTGGCCACGCTCGACAGCCTTACCGGGCTGCCCAACCGGCGCAGCTTCGATCTGCTGGCGGCAAAAGCCTTGCAACAAGCCCAGCGCGATTGCGCCCCGCTGGTGGCGCTGTTGATCGACCTGGACCACTTCAAGACGCTCAACGACAACCACGGCCACCTGGCAGGCGACGAAGTGCTGCGCCAGTTTGCCAATGTGCTCCAGGGCAGCCTGCGCCAGTCGGATATACTGTGCCGCTGGGGCGGCGAGGAGTTCATCGTGCTGCTGCGTGAAACTCAAGGCCGGCAAGCGATCGACGTGGCGGAGAAGATCCGTCGGCGTACCGAGCAACTGACCTTCAGCCATGACGAACAGCCGTTGCGCCTGACCACCAGCATAGGCCTCAGCGGCCTGCAGCCGGGCGATACCCTACAAGCCCTGCTGACCCGCGCCGACCGTGCGCTTTATCGTGCCAAGCAGGCCGGCCGCAACCGCGTCTGCAGTGAAAATCCCGGACTTGTGTATGAATGACAGCCAGCACTGCCCTGCCTGTGGCGCCCTCAACCAGTGCACCCTGGCCGACCCACGTACCGCAGCCGCAGCCTGCTGGTGCTATGCGGTGACAATCGACCCTGCAGTTCTGCAGGCTCTGCCAGATGAACTGCGCGACAAATCCTGCCTGTGCCCGCGCTGCGCCGCAGGCGCCGGCCTGGCCGAGGACGCGCCTGCACGGATCGAGGCAAAAAAGCGCTAGACTGCGCGCCCCTCCCTGGACCACCTCAACGCCATGCGCCTCGACCGCTTCCTTGCCAACCTGCCCAGCTACAACCGCCAGCAAGTACGCTTGCTGCTGGTACAGCGCCGCGTGCGGGTGGATGGCGAAACGGTAACCGACCCGCAGGCCGAAGTCCGTGTGTTCAGCCGCATCGAGGTGGATGATCAGCTGCTGCAGGCCGGGCGCCCGGCGCGCTACCTGATGCTGCACAAACCGCCCGGCTGCGTCAGCGCCACTCACGACCCACAGCACCGCACCGTACTCGACCTGCTGCCTGCGCCGTTGCGCGAGGACCTGCACATTGCCGGGCGGCTCGACTACAACACCACCGGCCTGATGATCCTGACCAACGACGGCCAGTGGTCCCGGCGCCTGACGCAGCCGGCGACGAAGCTGCCCAAGCGCTATCGGGTGGAAACGGAAGATGAAATCGGCGCGCACTACATCGACACGTTTCGCGCAGGCTTCTACTTCGCCTTCGAAGACCTGACTACCCTCCCCGCGCACCTGGACATCCTTGGCCCGCGTACGGCGCAGCTGTCCATCACTGAAGGGCGTTATCACCAGGTCAAGCGCATGTTCGGCTACTTCGACAACAAGGTTGTGGGGCTGCACCGCGAAACCATGGGGGCGATACAGCTCGATCCAGGCTTGGCGCCGGGCGAATTCCGGGCGCTCACGGCTGCAGAAATCGCCTCGATCTAGACCGGTTCAGGCACGGCCAACATGTCGTACGACCGCCCGGCGAGAAAAGTCACAATTTTATCCAGCCGGCACTTGCGGGATACCAGACCCGATGCTTGACTCCTAACTTGTCGGTCCGGGCGTGACTCGTCGGTCACGCTGCGCGCCACGACATCTTTTTGTCGGCTACCCAAGGCCTCGATGCCTTGGAGCACGGCAGATTGCCCGCCAAAAACAATACCGTCGACACGTGTGCCAAGGATCGACACAGGGCCCGGTAATTCCTTCAGGCAAATGCCTACCTGTCATAAAGAACGTGCACCCTAGGTGACGCGAACACCCTTTTTGCGCCAGGAGTCGATGACATGAGGCCAGAAATCGCTGTACTTGATATCCAAGGTCAGTATCGGGTTTACACGGAGTTCTATCGCGCGGATGCAGCCGAAAAGACGATCATCCTGATCAATGGCTCGCTGGCCACCACGGCTTCGTTCGCCCAGACGGTGCGTAACCTGCACCCACAGTTCAATGTCGTGCTGTACGACCAGCCCTACTCGGGCAAGTCCAAGGCGCACAACCGCCAGGAACGCCTGATCAGCAAGGAAGACGAGGCGCATATCCTGCTTGAGCTGATCGAGCACTTCCAGGCCGACCACGTGATGTCGTTCTCCTGGGGCGGTGCCTGCACCCTGCTGGCGCTGGCGCACCAGCCGCGTATGGTGAAAAAGGCGGTGGTCAGCTCGTTCTCGCCGGTGATCAACGAACCGATGCGCGACTACCTGAACCGCGGTTGCCAGTACCTGGCTGCCTGCGATCGCTACCAGGTCGGCAACCTGGTCAACGACACCATCGGCAAGCACTTGCCATCGCTGTTCAAGCGCTTCAACTACCGGCACGTCAGCAGCCTGGACAGCCATGAATATGCGCAGATGCACTTCCACATCAATCAGGTACTGCAGCATGACCTGGAACGGGCACTGCGGGGCGCACGTAACATCGACATCCCGGTGCTGTTCATCAACGGCGACCGTGACGAGTACACCACAGCCGAAGACGCTCGCCAGTTCGGCAAGCATGTCGACAACAGTCACTTCACGGTGATCCGTGATGCCGGGCACTTCCTGGACATGGAAAACAAGACGGCCTGCGAAGCCACCCGCAGCGCGTTGCTCGGTTTCCTCAAGCCGACCGTGCGCCAGGTGCGGGCACGTACTGCGTACAACGCCAGCCAAGAGCAGCATGCATGGGCAATCTGAGTGCATCGGCGCCCTGTAGCCATGGCCTGCAGGCTAAGGGCGCCGACAGTTTTTTTTCACCGGTTTATAACGAGGGCTTCTAATTCCAGGCAGGTTCTGGTAAAAAGTCGAGCGCAGACGCGGGTATAGTTTAATGGTAGAACAGTAGCTTCCCAAGCTTCCGACGAGGGTTCGATTCCCTCTACCCGCTCCACTCCGCATCCCCCGCATGGCGTTCCAGCAACGTCATCGCTGCCCTAGAGGCGAAGATCATCCGCAAGCCGGCCGGCTTGACACCTTCAAACGCTCAGTACCCCAGCCTTTTCAGCACAGCCGACTCACGTTCAGCCGCGCGATCATAAAAGCGCAATAGCGCACCCGCCCTGTTGGTGAAGATCCCGTCCACCCCCGCCTTCATGGCTGCGTCGAAGTCCTGCGCCTCGTCGAGCGTATAAACGTGCACCAACAGCCCACGCTCATGGCTGGCCTGGTTCATCCATGGCTCAATGAGATCGGCGTAGCTCTGTTCGCCCAGCTTGCCGCGCTTGGCAGAAGGCCCGGTTCCAATTGCACCGCCCTGCTTGGCCAAGTCCAGCCAGCGCAGGAATTCAGCCCGGCTCTTGGGTTGTTGGCGGGCATAAAAAGCGGCCTTGTCGCTTTCGCCTGAACCCGCGAAATCGTGTCCCGAGGCCGGTGCGATGGCCTTGGTACCCACCCACAGCAGCAGAATCTTCGGTACCTGCGGCATCGTCTCGTGCAGCAGCGCCAGGCTGTTGCGGTCGAATGTCTGCACTACCACGCGCCCAGGCCGGTCGAGCCAGCCACGGGCCTTCAAGCGCTCCTTGAGCTGGCGCTCAATACCGGGAAACTGGCTGGGCACCTTGGTCTCGATGTACAACCCGGGCTGGCGCTGCGGGTTGCCTTCGGCAATATCGATGACTTCGTCGAGGGTGAGGATCGGCAGTTTGGCGAACGACGCCCGTGCACGTGCCGGATGGGCCTCGTTGAACCAGCTGCCGGCGTCCAGGGACTTGAGCTCGGCAAGGGTAAAGGCACTGACTGGGCTGTGTTTGCGCTCGGGGAAACGCTTGGCGACATCGCTGGTACGTGACAGCTCATCGTCGTGGACCACAACCAGCACGCCGTCGCGCGTGCGCTGCAGGTCCAGTTCCAGATAGTCGGCGCCCAACTCACGGGCCAACAGGTAAGCGGGCTTGGTGGATTCCGGTGCATCATAGGAGGCGCCGCGGTGAGCGATCACTGCCGGGTAGGGTATGCCATGGGCTGCGGCGAGGGCCTTGCCGTCCGTTGCCAATGCCACGCAGGCCGGCCCCAGCGCTGCCAAGGCCAGCATCCCGATCAAACAATTGCGCATCTGAAGTCCTCTTTCGTTCTGCGAACCTGGTCGTGGCTCTAGCGCAACCCTCGCACACATTGCATGACATGCTAAAGTCGCCCCCGTTTCCCGCTCCAGCGAATGGACCCATCATGCCCGCACTAGACGCCCACCTCGCCACCTGGCAGGAACTCGCCCACCGCCACCCTTGCGAAGCCCTGCTACTGGGCAATGGCGCCAGCCGTGTGCTGTGGAAACCATTCGGCTACTTTTCGCTGTTCGAAGAGGCCCAGCGCGCCGGCCGCAAGAAAGGGCTGGCGATCAGCGACCAAGCCTTGTTCAAGTCCTTGGGCACCGAACTGTTCGAACCGGTGCTCACTACACTGAACCAGACCGTGCGCGCCAATGCGGCGCTGGCGATCAACTCTACTGCACCGCTGAACCGCTACTACTCGATCAAGGAAGCGCTGATCCACGCCGTGCGCACCGTGCACCTGCCATGGCCAAAGATGCCAGTGACGACCCTGGCGTCCATCAACCAAGCCTTACGCGGCTACCGTAGTGTCTACACCAGCAACTATGACCTGATCCTGCCTTGGGCAGTGCAGCATGCACCTGAGGGCTTCGCCACGCTGTTCGATGAGCAAGGTTTCTTTGACGTACGCCGCACCCGCAGCGAAGGGACGCGCGTGCTCCATGTGCACGGTGGCCTGCACCTGCTCAAGCTGCCAGACGGCACCACCCGTCAGCGCAGCGCCGAAAGCGCCGAACTGCTGGACGGCTTTGCCGTGAACATCCCGGGGGAAGTGCCGCTGTTCGTCAACGAAGACCGGAGCGACGAAAAACTGCGCGCCATCCGCAACTCGGACTACCTGGGCTGGTCCCTGGGCCAGTTGGCCCAGGAAAGCGAGGGCCTATGCTTGTTCGGGCAGCATCTCGACAGCAGCGACCAGCATCTGCTCGACGCCATTCGCCAGGCGCGGCCGCGCCATGTTGCGATTGCCATACGGCCGTTGAGCGAGGCTTCGGTGATCAATCAGAAGCAGCACTTTGTGGAACGGTTTGGTGATCTGGCGGGCACAGCGCTGCGTTTCTTCGATGCGGGTACGCATCCGCTGGGGGCTGCAGCATTGGCGATCGAAGTGCCGACGGTGCGCCGTTAAGACCGCTTCCAGGGTTCGCTCTCAATAAGCAAAAGCCGTGTGCCCTTGATCGTGCGTGCATGAGCGCTTAACACATCGTGACCATCGCATCCTGAGTCAGGCCAGCATGTCTTGGCCGATGCTATGACTTCCGCTGGTCTGCAACCAGGCCAGCACGTTGGCGATGCCAAGGGAGGTACTCCCTTGATGCGAACTCCATTCCGGCATCATGAAGGCATGAATCAACTTCCCTCATGGGTGGCGTATCTATGCCTGGATAGTCACGTACCAACCATGCACTTTCGAAAGTGCACACCAGATCTCAAATATCTAGCTCGAACTACCCACTAATAAGAAAAATCCCACGCAACGCAGCGCCATATCTGTAGTACACATCTGAAAAAACAGGTATTCACGAGAATACCCTTGACCTATTAGCAATACAGCTATTGTATTGACACTACGAAACTTCGTTACCCGATGAAATGCGACACCAGGCAACAGCATCTTGAAAATCACGTCATGCATCGCCTAGATACATTAAATTCAAGTGCGATACCTAGCCCACAACAGCACATCGAAAGCGCGCGCTGAAAGGCAACACTACAAACGACATTACCGACACACCGAGTGCAGCCTCACACTATAAAACCAATCAGGGCTTTAGCATATGAAACTCATCATTATTGGCTACGGAGCGGTATCCAGCGCAGTACTCCCTCTCCTTATCAATGAATTACGCGACGAAATAAAATCGCTAAAAATCATCGCCCCTTCAGTGAACGACAAAGAGACAAAGGAACAAGGGCTGCGCGTCACTTGGGCTCATCAAAAACTAACAAAATACAACTACAGATCCGTTCTGAAGGAACTTGATGACGAAACATTTCTCATCAATCTATCAGTCGACGTTTCATCCTTAGATCTGATCGCGCTCTGCCATGAAAATAATGCTATGTATCTGGATACCTGCATTGAGCCATGGGCGGGGCACTACACCGATCCCAGCATTCCACCTGCAAACAGAACAAATTACTCTTTGCGAGAAAGCATGCTCGCATTAAAGCGCGCATTGCATAATGGGCCAACCGCGATCATTGCTCATGGAGCGAATCCCGGGTTGGTGTCTCATTTCGCCAAACAGGCTCTGCTCAATATTTCCCAAGACCTACATCCATCCAGTAACGCGAGCCCGATTACACGCCAAGACTGGGCGCGATTAGCTTGGCAACTGAATATCAAGACCATTCACGTTGCGGAACACGACACCCAGGTAGCAGATAAATCCAAAAACCCAGGGGAGTTCTTAAACACTTGGTCTGTAGATGGTTTTATCGGAGAGGGATGCCAGCCCTCAGAGCTGGGATGGGGAACTCACGAACAACATTTGCCCGACGACGGTCACTTCCATACAACATCTGAAAGTAAGTCAATTAATCTGAATCGCCCAGGCGCGTCGGTGCGCGTAAAAACCTGGACACCTGCCTACGGCCCCTGCCTAGGATTACTGATTACCCATAACGAGGCGTTGTCACTGTCAGAATACCTGACCTATAAAGACGACCGTGGGCTCATCTACCGACCTACAGTCCACTATGCCTATCACCCCTGCAATGACGCTATTCTTTCCATTCATGAACTTAGTGGCAATTTATGGCAGCCGCAACCGCGTAAACGAGTGCTTCGGGGAGACGAAATCGTTTACGGTTCAGATTATCTGGGCGTGCTTCTCATGGGCCATGAAAAGAATGCTTACTGGTATGGCTCAGTACTCGAAAACTCCACTGCTCAGCGTCTTAACCCCCAGAGTTCGGCCACCACCTTGCAAGTGGCTGCTGGGGTCCTGGCTGGCGTTAAATGGGCAATTGCTAATCCTAAGCAGGGGCTTGTGGAAGCGGAAGAAATTGATTTTAGACTCGTACTGGAGGTCGCTCAGCGTTATTTAGGAGATATGGTCGGCGCTTACACAGACTGGACACCGTTTAGTAAATCTAAAGCACTATTTCCAAACGAGCGTGCCGGTGCCGGCGTCGACGAAGACTGGCAGTTTGCAAACTTCCTTGAATAGATGAGGGATGCATCGATGAATTACAAAAAAACGGCTATTGGACTCAAATCCTATGACTGGTCATCTGTAGAGTTACTAAATGATCTGTCTCCCACCTCCATTACTGGTTGCAAAGAAAAAATCAAGAGCCGCGAGGAGAATTTCTGGCATGACATGAGCTCTGAGTTTGACTCAAAACATTTCCTCACCTACCTCTTAAGCCGGAATGATCTTGACCTGAGCGATGAGTTTCTGGAGTTTGTCTGCCTTTGGCACTTGGACGAGCAAAATCATTATCGAGGCCTCCGCAAAATCAACAGCGTTCTCTACGGACAAAGTGAGGCATCCATCGATGAGAGAATCAGATCAAGGGAACCAGACTTTAGGTCAATCGCGCCATTTCTCGCCGATGAATTCACAGTATTGCTTTCTATCGCATTCGATGAAATCACAAGTACACGGGCGTACAAACAAGACTTCAACCTCTTTGATAGCCTCGGCCCCGACTGCCTGTCAACTTGGATTAGAAATGCCGCCCGGGATGAGGCTGCACATTATGGAAACGCTATAAAACTTTTAAAACTAAATCACTCCTCCAGATTTGAAGAAGCTCCTGACTTATTAGACAACATCGTTTCCTACGAGAGTTCTCAAGCGTTTCTGTACCAGAATACCTTCATTTTCGACCATGACACCGATGATTTTTCGACGGCATTACTCAACCATAGCCGCTCTACGATTCTTGAAGTTCTAGGCAGGCCAACATGAGCTGGTTATATTTTTCGCTGATGGCGCCACTGCTGTGGAGTCTCTCTAACATGGTGGACAAATTTGCGATCAATAACATCACATCGCACTATATTTCATTCACCTTTCTGCTGAGCATTGGCAACATATTCTTCGCCATTGGCATTTACTTTTTGCTTCGACCAACTGATCTAGACCCTTGGACCGCAAGTATAAACTTACTGTCCGGCCTGGCAATATTCTTGCAATATTTCGCCTATAGCTATTCACTTGAGGAAATGGACGTCTCCGCCGTAATCCCGATTCATCAATCGGAACCGCTGTTCGTTCTCATCGCCTCAGCATTGCTATTCAATTCGATCCCCACATACGGGCAGGCAAGTGGATTCGTGCTGATAACCGGGGGTATTCTGCTGCTCTGTATTTCACGTAAAACAATGAGCGGATTAGGTCAGAAGAGGCACCTATCAATGATTTTGGTGTCCGCTTTTTTCGGTGCGGCATCCACCATCATCTCAGATGAAATACTCAAAACAAAAAGCCTGGAATCTGTACTGCTTTTCAACTTTGCAGGCTACGCACTTGGCGGGGTACTGCTCTTGCTAGTACCCTTCTGCCGAAAGCTGATCACTCAAGACCTGAAGCGACTAACCACCAAAGAATATTGCATTTTTGGCACCACCAATACCTTGGATGTAGGCGGCTATGTTTTTTTCATGGCTGCATTGTCTGCAGGTGGTGGAGCTGCACTGGTATCCGTCGTCGTCAGCATACATCCACTGTTTGTTCTTCTCTTCGGTTACGTAGCAACACGGTATTTTCCGAATACGCTAACCGAAGATATCGCGCCGACAAGCTTATTCCGAAAAATTGCTTCAATACTCGTAATCGTGGCTGGCGTCGCGGTGATCTCACTGACTGCGCGCTGATGGCAGAGCTGCGCAGGTTTATCGTTTTCGGGGCTAGCGTAACTCCACGGTCCGACCGGCCGCTAGCCCCGTGACGGGTTTAAATCAAGCCATCCCCTCGCAACAACGTCTCCAGGCAATGCTCCTGCACGCCATAAAACGCTTTCAGTTGCGCAATCTTCTCCAGCAACGCTTGCGCCGGTGCGGGCTGTTTGCGTTTCACGGCAAGAATCATCTTGTTCTTGTTGGTGTGCTCCAGCGAGATGAACTCGAACACCTTGGTCTCGTAACCACAGGCTTCCAGATACAGCGCGCGCAAGCTGTCAGTGAGCATCTCGGCCTGTTGCCCCAGATGCAGCCCGTATTGCAGCATCGGCTGCAGCAAGCCTGGGCTTTGCAGTTGCGGGCGAATTTGCTTGTGGCAGCACGGTGAGCACATGATGATCGCGGCGTTGCAACGGATTCCGGTGTGGATCGCGTAATCAGTTGCAATGTCGCAGGCATGCAGGGCGATCATCACCTCGATGGCCTCGGGTACGACGCTGCGCACATCGCCGCACTGAAACTCAAGGCCCGGATGTTCCAGACGCGAAGCGGCTGCATTGCACAAATCGACCATGTCCGGACGCAGCTCCACCCCGGTCACCTGCGCCGTGCGGCCCAGGCTGTTGGTCAGGTAGTCGTGCATGGCGAAGGTCAGGTAGCCCTTGCCTGAGCCGAAGTCGGCCACCCGCAGCACCTGCTCAGCCGGCACCGGCGCATTGGCCAGGGCGTGATCGAACACTTCAACGAACTTGTTGATCTGCTTCCACTTGCGCGACATGGACGGGATCAGCGCTCCCTGTGCGTCGGTCACGCCCAGATCACGCAGGAAGGGGCGCGACAGTTCCAGGTAACGCTTCTTCTCGCGGTCGTGGCCCGTGCTGGCAGCAGCGTCGCGCGGCGCCTGCGCACCGTGGCGCTGGAGCATCGGCTTGCCCTTTTTGCTGAAGGTCAGTTGCACTTCGCCCTCGGCGTCGAACAAGTGGGCATTGCGAAAGCTTTCCGGCAGCAGCCCGGCAATCAATGCCTGGGCCTGCTCCAGCGGCACGTTACGGGTGATGTCGCGCGTTTGATGGCGGTAGACCAGCGACAGGTTGGCCTGCCCTTTGACCTGCACCGGCTTGGCGATGATCCGCTGCAGGGTCGGGTCGGCGCCGACATGGCGCGCCAGCACCAGCTTGACCAGGGTGTTGCCGTGCAAGGCAGCACTCAGCAGGTCGAGAAACTGGGCGCGCGCATCCGGCGCGATGGAAGCGGAAGTACTGGCGGACATGGAAAACAGGTGCCTCGGATAGCGGTGAGTGCGTTGCACAATGCCGCGCATTCTACGTTGATGCCCGGCTCAGGCGAAGGTTTTCGCGATGGGCGTGGTTCACTCCAGAATCACCAGGCGGTTCGGCAGCTCGTTGCCTGCGTGGGTGCGTGGCACGTGCTCGCACAGCCGCTCACCGCAAGCCTCGATGCACTCGATGAAGCCCAGAAGGGTGTGGCCCTGGCGCACCTGCTCGGCAAAGCGGGCGCCGATCACCGCACGCGCACGGGCATCGAGGTGCCGATCGATACCTTGATCGACCAGAATCTCCACATGCAGCTCAGCTTCGGCCACGAAGATCAGCCCCCCAGCCCCCTTGGCCGTGCAATGCAGTCTCTGCTCGCGAAACTGTTGCCGGGCCAGGCGCGATGCCCGCCAGCGGCGCAGCGCAGGGGGCACCAACCAGGCGTTCAGGCGTGGGATGCGCAGCAGCGCGCACAGGCCAATGAACAGCAGCAGGTTGGCCACCAGCAGCGCGTGCCCAACCGGCCAGCCCAGCACCAGCTGCAGCAGGCCAGGCCCCGCCAGCGCCAGCACGGCGGCCCAAAACAGTGGAAGATAGGGGTAATCATCGGCGCGTCGGGCCAGCACGGTCACCAGCTCGGCATCGGTGCGCCGTTCCACGCGCGCTATGGCCTCAGCGATCTGGCGCTGCTGGTATTCGTCGAGGGGGGTCATGCCTTCGGTCTCTGATCGTTTTTATAGTTGTTGTCCCGGCACGCGGGCGATCCTCAGCGAGCGACATAATCAGGCATAATCCGCCGCTGGAATTAATGCCGGTAAATCGTACAACAATAGCCGCCTGAAAACTTCTGCCGCGCGCGTATCACTGTGGATACGGCACAGGCCTCGACAACGGGATTCATGATGAAACTGTCTTTGCTGGGCCTGGCCTTGGGCCTTGCCAGTCAGGCGGCCCTTGCCGCCCCCACCGCCCCGCCCCTGCAGGACAAGCAGGCATTCATCGAGCATCTGATCAGCCAGATGACCGAGGCTGAAAAGATCGGCCAGTTGCGCCTGATCAGCATCGGCCCGGAGATGCCACGGGAAAAGATCCGTGAGGAAATCGCCGCAGGCCGTATCGGCGGTACCTTCAACTCGCGCACCGCCCCCGAGAACCGGCCCATGCAGGACGCCGCCATGCGCAGCCGCCTGAAGATTCCGATGTTCTTCGCCTACGACACCATCCACGGCGAGCGCACCATTTTCCCGATCGGCCTGGGGCTGGCTGCCACCTGGGACATGGACGCCATCGCCAAGGTCGGCCGCACTTCGGCCATCGAAGCCGCCGCCGACGCCCTGGACATGACTTTTGCGCCCATGGTCGACATCGCCCGCGACCCTCGCTGGGGCCGCACCAGCGAGGGCTTCGGTGAAGACACCTACCTGACCTCGCGGATCGGCCAGGCGATGGTCCGCTCGTTCCAGGGCAGCAGCCCGGCCAACGCCGACAGCATCATGGCCATCGTCAAGCACTTCGCCCTGTATGGCGCGGTGGAAGGCGGGCGCGACTACAACACGGTCGATATGAGCCTGCCCAAGATGTACAACGACTACCTGCCGCCCTACCGCGCCGCGCTCGACGCTGGTGCCGGCGGGGTGATGGTAGCGCTGAACTCGATCAACGGCGTACCGGCCACCTCCAATACCTGGCTGATGAACGACCTGCTGCGCAAGGAGTGGGGCTTCAAGGGCGTGACCATCAGTGACCATGGCGCCATCCAGGAGCTGATCCGCCATGGCGTTGCCCATGATGGTCGCGAAGCGGCCAAACTGGCGATCAAGGCCGGCATCGACATGAGCATGAACGACACCCTGTACGGCGAAGAGCTGCCAGGGCTGCTCAAGTCAGGCGAGGTGACCCAGGCCGAACTGGACCAGGCCGTGCGCGAAGTACTGGGCGCCAAGTATGAAATGGGCCTGTTCAAGGACCCGTACGTGCGTATCGGCAAAGCCGAAACCGACCTGAAGGATTACTACGGCGAGGACCGGCTGCACCGTGAGGCCGCCCGCGACGTGGCGCGCCGCAGCCTGGTGCTGCTGGAAAACCGCAAGCAGACCCTGCCGCTGAAAAAAACCGGCACCATTGCCCTGGTCGGCCCGCTGGCCGATGCGCCGATCGACATGATGGGCAGCTGGGCTGCCGACGGTAAGCCGATGCACTCGGTCACCGTGCGCGAAGGCCTGCGTCGCGCCGTCGAGGGCAAGGCCAAGCTGGTCTACGCCAAAGGCTCCAACGTTACCGGCGACAAGGCGATCGTCGATTACCTCAACTTCCTCAACTTCGATGCTCCGGAAATCGTTGACGATCCGCGCCCGGCCGCAGTGCTGATCGATGAAGCGGTCAAGGCAGCGAAACAATCCGATGTGGTGGTGGCGGTGGTGGGCGAGTCCCGCGGCATGTCCCACGAGTCGTCCAGCCGCACCACCCTGGAGATCCCGGCCAGCCAGCGCGAGCTGATCAAGGCCCTGAAAGCCACCGGCAAGCCGCTGGTGCTGGTGCTGATGAACGGCCGGCCGCTGTCGATCGCCTGGGAACGCGAACAGGCCGATGCCATCCTGGAAACCTGGTTCGCTGGCACCGAGGGCGGCAATGCCATCGCCGACGTGCTGTTCGGTGACTACAACCCGTCGGGCAAGCTGGCCATTACCTTCCCGCGTTCGGTCGGGCAGATCCCGATGTATTACAACCACACGCGCATTGGCCGCCCGTTCACCCCAGGCAAGCCGGGCAACTACACCTCACAGTACTTCGAAGAGCCAAACGGCCCGCTGTATCCATTCGGTTACGGCTTGAGCTACAGCACTTTCGAACTGTCGGGGCTGAACCTGTCGCACGAGGACCTCAAGCGCGGCGACACGCTGGAGGCCAAGGTGACGGTGAAGAACACCGGCAACGTCGATGGTGAGACCGTGGTCCAGTTGTACCTGCAGGACGTCGCGGCCTCCATGAGCCGTCCGGTCAAAGAGCTCAAGAACTTCCAGAAAGTGATGCTCAAGGCCGGAGAGTCGCGGACCTTGGCCTTCCGTATCAGCGAAGAAGACCTGAAGTTCTTCAATGGGCAGCTGCAGCGGGTCGCTGAGCCTGGCGCGTTCAATGTCCAGGTCGGCCTGGACTCAGAGGCGGTGCAACAAAAGGGCTTCAACCTGCTGTAACGGCCCTGCAAGCCTTACCGTCCTCTCGCTGGCTTGACGGCGACAGGACGGTACGGACAACCCCATCATCCGGACCTGCCCCATGCCATTTTCCTTTCGCGCCCTGCGTTTGGGGCTGATCACCCTGCTGATCCTGGCCGGCACTGCGCTCAGTGCCGGCTGGGCCATGCAACAGGCCAAGCGCCAAGCCATGGAGGAGGATGCCCGCCGCGCCAGCCAACAGTTGGGGCTGTACGCCACCTCGCTGCATACCTTGATCGAACGCTATCGCGCCCTGCCTGCGGTGCTGGCGCTGGACCCTGAACTGATCCAGGCACTGCGCGGCCCGATCAGCGAGCCGGTGCAGAACGCACTCAACCGCAAGCTCGAACGCATCAATGGTGCCGCCAATTCCTCCACCCTGGAGCTGCTCGACAGCACCGGGCTTGCCGTGGCGGCCAGCAACTGGCGGCTGCCCACCACCTACGTAGGCTCCAACTACGGCTTTCGCCCGTATTTCAAGCAAACTCTCAGCCAGGGCAGCGGCCGCTTCTATGCCGTGGGCGTGACCAGCGGCGTGCCGGGGTATTTCCTGTCCAGTGCAGTCACCGATGAACAAGGGCGCTTTCTCGGGGCCATGGTGGTCAAGCTGGAATTTCCCGAACTTGAACGCGAGTGGCGCCAGGGCAACGACATCCTGCTGGTCAGCGACGCCCGCGGTATCACCTTCATCGCCAACCAGGACGGCTGGCGCTACCGCGAACTGCAACCGCTCAGCGGCCCCGATCGCGCAGAACTGGCCGAGACCCGCCAGTACGACAAGCAGCCGCTGATACCGCTGCAGCATCAGGTGCTGACCCGCTTCGCCAGCAACAGCACCCTCAGCCGCGTGCAGGGGCCTGATGGGCCGGCCGAGTACCTGTGGGAAAGCCTGCCGCTGGAAAGTGAAGACTGGACCTTGCACCTGTTGCGCAAACCACAACTGGCCGCTGATGGCCGTAACGCAGCCCTGGGCGCGGCCGCCGCGTGGCTGAGCCTGGTGTTCGCCGCACTGTTGGTCAGCCAGCGGCTGCGCCTGGCCCGCTTGCGCCGGCGCAGCCGCGAAGAGCTCAAGCGCCAGGTGGAAGAGCGCACCCGCGAGCTGCGTACCGCCCAGGAGGGCCTGGTGCAGTCGGCCAAGCTGGCCGCACTGGGGCAGATGTCAGCCGCCATGGCCCACGAGATCAACCAGCCACTGACAACCCAGCGCATGCAACTGGAAACCCTGCGCCTGCTGCTCGATCACGGCCGTTACGAAGAGGCACGCCAGGCGCTGGAGCCGCTGGAGCAGATGCTCACGCGCATGGCCGCGCTGACCAGCCACCTGAAAACCTTCGCCCGTAACAGCCCGGTCGGCCTGCGCGAGCGGCTGGACCTGGCGACCGTCGTCGATCAGGCCTTGCACCTGCTGGACACACGCATCCGTAACGACGAGGTCGAAGTGGCGCTCTACCTGGCCCGCCCGGCATGGGTGCGCGGTGATGCGATCCGCCTGGAGCAGGTGCTGATAAACCTGCTGCGCAACGCCCTCGACGCCATGGCCGACAAACGTTACAAACGCCTGGAAATCCGCATCGAGCCCGAGCACGATCAATGGCGCCTGAGCGTGCTCGACTCCGGCGGCGGGATTGCCGAGCCCGACCTGGCCAAAGTGTTCGACCCCTTCTTCACCACCAAACCCGTGGGTGAAGGGCTCGGCCTGGGCCTGGCGATTTCCTATGGCATCATCCATGAGGCCGGCGGCCAGCTGCAGGCCGAAAACCTGCCAGGCGGTGCGCGCCTGAGCCTAACTCTGCCCCGTGACCTGGAGCCTGTATGTTGAATTCAGTGATCGTCGTCGATGATGAAGCCAGCATTCGAAGCGCCGTCGAGCAATGGTTGAACCTGTCAGGTTTCAACGTGCAATTGTTCGCCCGCGCCGAGGACTGCCTGGCTCAGTTGCCCCGTCATTTTCCAGGGGTCGTGATCAGTGACGTGCGCATGCCGGGCATGGGTGGCTTGCAGCTGCTCGAGCGCGTGCAGGCCGATGACCCGGACCTGCCGATCATCCTGCTGACCGGGCATGGCGATGTGCCGATGGCGGTGGAAGCCATGCGCAACGGTGCCTATGACTTCCTGGAAAAACCTTTCACCCCACAGCACCTGCTCGGTAGCCTGCGCCGCGCGCTGGAGAAGCGCCAGCTGGTGCTGGAGAACCGCCGCCTGCATGAGCAGGCAGACCTCAAGTCGCGCCTGGAATCCACGCTTCTGGGTATGTCCCAAGGCCTGCAACAATTGCGTCGGCAGGTGCTGGACCTGGCCAGCCTGCCGGTCAATGTGCTCATCCGCGGCGAAACCGGCAGTGGCAAGGAGCGCGTGGCGCGCTGCCTGCACGACTTCGGCCCGCGTGCCGGCAAACCCTTCGTGGCACTCAACTGCGCAGCCATTCCTGAGTCGCTGTTCGAAGCCGAGCTGTTCGGCCACGAAAGCGGTGCCTTTACCGGCGCCCAGGGCAAGCGCATCGGCAAGCTCGAATATGCCAACGGCGGCACGGTCTTTCTCGATGAAATAGAAAGCATGCCACTGGCCCAGCAAGCCAAACTGCTGCGGGTGATCCAGGAGCAGAAGCTGGAAAGGCTGGGGGCCAATCAGAGCATCAGTGTGGACCTGCGAATCATCGCTGCAACCAAGCCTGACTTGCTTGAAGAAGCGCGGGCCGGGCGTTTTCGCGAAGACCTGGCCTACCGCCTGAATGTCGCCGAGCTGCGCCTGGCGCCGTTGCGCGAGCGGCGCGAGGACATCCCGCTGTTGTTCGAACATTTCGCCCATGCCGCAGCGCAGAAACTCGGCCGCTCAGCCCCGCCGCTGTCGGGTACGCAACTGGCGCAGCTGCTGTCCCATGACTGGCCGGGCAACGTGCGGGAACTGGCCAATGCCGCCGAACGCCACGCCCTGGGTTTGGGTTCGCCGAGGCTGGACAGCTTGCCTGCAGGCCCTTCCCTGGCAGCGCAGATGGAAGCGTTCGAGGCGCAATGCCTGCGCGCGGCACTGCGCTTGCACAAGGGCGAAATCAAAGGGGTGATGCACGACCTGCAACTGCCCAGGCGCACCCTCAACGAAAAAATGCAGCGCCATGGGCTGGTACGCGAGGATTTCATCGCAAGGGAATGAGCGGAAATCCGCCTATAGACTTACCTCAATAAGCAAAAATCCGCTTACTGCTACCTATTTTCATAGGCCTGCCCTGCAGTTCCTCACCTGCGAGCTCGCGCCGATGCAACCGCGACGGGCCAGCAGCAGCGCGCCTCCCGTGGCCCCGGCACGCCCACCAACGGCGCGACGCGCCCTCAAATGAATCACCACGCACCCGTTTGGCACACCTTCTGCAATCTTGCTGGCAAGCTGCGCTTCGGCGCGCTCCACAAAAACAACGAGAAGGTATCCCTGATGGATAACGCCACCTCCCTGCCAACCGGGGCAGCTGTCGCGCCCGCCGCAGAAAGAACCACCGCCAGCCGCCTCAAGTCGATCTTCAGCGGCTCCATCGGCAACATGGTCGAATGGTACGACTGGTACGTCTACGCAGCATTCTCGCTGTATTTCGCCAAGGCCTTCTTCCCGGCCGGCGACTCCACCGCACAACTGCTCAACACTGCCGCGATTTTCGCCGTGGGCTTCCTCATGCGCCCGATCGGTGGCTGGCTGATGGGCCTTTACGCCGACCGCAAGGGGCGCAAGGCTGCGTTGATGGCGTCTGTGCTGCTGATGTGCGCCGGCTCCCTGGTTATCGCCCTGACCCCGGGTTACGAAACCATCGGCGTCGCCGCCCCCGTCCTGCTGGTCATCGCCCGCCTGCTGCAGGGCCTGTCGGTAGGTGGTGAATACGGCACCTCGGCTACCTACCTCAGCGAAATGGCCAGCAAGGACCGCCGTGGTTTCTTCTCCAGCTTCCAGTACGTCACCCTGATCTCCGGCCAGCTCATCGCCCTGGCGGTACTGATCGTTCTGCAGCAGACGCTGACCACCGAGCAACTGTATGCCTGGGGCTGGCGCGTGCCGTTCGTGATTGGCGCACTGTGCGCGGTGGTCGCGCTGTATCTGCGCCGTGGCATGGAAGAAACCGCCTCGTTCACCAAGAAGGAAAAGGCCAAGGAAAGCCTGATGCGCACCCTGATGCGCCACCCCAAGGAACTGATGACCGTGGTCGGCCTGACCATGGGCGGCACCTTGGCCTTCTATACCTACACCACCTACATGCAGAAATACCTGGTCAACACCGTCGGCATGAGCATCAGTGATTCGACCACCATCTCGGCGGCCACGCTGTTCCTGTTCATGTGCCTCCAGCCAATCATTGGCGGCCTGTCCGACAAGATCGGCCGTCGCCCGATCCTGATTGCCTTTGGCGTGCTGGGCACCCTGTTCACCGTGCCGATCCTCAGCACCCTGCACACCATCCAGACCTGGTGGGGTGCGTTCTTCCTGATCATGGCCGCGTTGATCATCGTCAGCGGTTACACCTCGATCAACGCCGTGGTCAAGGCGGAACTGTTCCCGACCGAGATTCGCGCGCTGGGCGTCGGTCTGCCTTACGCCCTGACCGTCTCGATCTTCGGCGGCACCGCAGAATACGTAGCCCTGTGGTTCAAGAGCGCCGGGATGGAGAGCGGTTTCTACTGGTACGTCACAGCGTGCATCGCTTGTTCGTTGTTGGTGTACGCAACCATGAAGGACACCAAGCAGCATTCGCGGATTACGACTGACTGACCGTGATCCTGCGGTTTGAAAAGGGGCGCCCAAGTAACTGGGCGCCCCTTTTTTCATTGTGCAAAAACGCATTTGTGATGCCGCTGAGTGCAGGGTTCGAGTGTTCTGCCGCCCGTGACACCGGCCCTTCAGCCAACCCAATACCCGCCTTAACTCCGCATTAATTCCGCTGCGCCATCCTGCATACGCTGATAAGGCCATTGCACGCGAACTGCCTCACCGGCGTTCCGGTGGCTTCACCAAGTGCGATGTTCGCCATTGGCGGGCCCCAAAACATCTACTAATTCGATCTGTTAGCGCGGATTTTTGCGCTTTTTAATCAAATTAATCGGCGTAGCATTGAACCCATAGAAACGAAACACCTTTCGAACCCAACGGAGCAACGACCATGAAAAACAAACTGATCCTTACCCTGGCCTTCTCGGTTTTCGCCACTGGCGCCTTTGCCGAAGATGGATTCGATCGCACCAACAGCCACAGCTTCGCAGCGGCCCACAGCCAAGCGGCCACTTACGCTGAAGACGGTTTCGACCGTACCGGTGCACAGCGCTTCGCCGAAGACGGCTTCGACCGCACTGGCGCACAGCGCTTCGCCGAAGACGGCTTCGATCGCACTGGCGCACAACGCTTTGCCGAAGACGGCTTCGACCGCACTGGCGCACAACGCTTCGCCGAAGACGGCTTCGACCGCACTGGCGCACAACGCTTCGCCGAAGACGGCTTCGATCGCACCAACGCCCACCGCATCAGCTGATCCCTGATGCGTGCCACCAGCCCGGCCTCGGTCGGGCTTGATCATTTCCAGGCGGGCACAAGCTTGGCACACTAGGCGCCTCGTCCCCTCTGGAGGTAGGGCCCCAAGCCCCACAGATGTACTACTACGAACCCGCCAAAGGCCACGGCCTGCCCCACGACCCGTTCAATGCCATCGTCGGCCCACGTCCGATCGGCTGGATCTCCTCCCAGGACCGCGAAGGCCGCTTGAACCTCGCGCCCTACAGTTTCTTCAATGCCTTCAACTACATCCCGCCAATCATCGGTTTCTGCAGCGTCGGGCGCAAAGACAGCCTGAACAATATCGAGCAGACCGGCGAGTTCGTCTGGAACCTGGCCACCCGCCCGCTGGCCGAAGCCATGAACCAGAGCTGCGCAGCCGTACCGGCAGAGGTCAACGAATTCGACTTGAGCGGGTTGACCGCAACCCCGTCGAGCCTGGTGAAGGTGCCCCGCGTGGGCGAAACCCCGGTGGCCTTCGAATGCAAGGTGAGCCAGATCGTCCAGCTCACAAGGGCCGACCAGGAGCCGGTGCCGAGCTGGCTGATACTGGGCGAAGTGGTGGCGGTGCACATCGCTGAGCACCTGCTCAAGGAGGGTATCTACGATACCGCGGCCGCCGAGCCGATCTTGCGAGGCGGTGGCCCGGCGGACTACTTCGAACTGGGCAACCTGTTCAAGATGAGAAGGCCACAGGTGTGATCACCAGAGCAATTCGCCTTCTTCACCCACGCCCTTGAGGCGATCAAGCTCAGCGCAGGCGGCCTCGTCGGCCGCCATGGCGCTCTTGAACACCTGGCCATCGAGCACCTTGTGGAAACGCGGCGCTCCCCCCATGCCCAAGGCCTTGACCGCGATCGCAGCGTGGTAACCGCCGCCCTCCACCGGGACCATCGCCGAAACCGCTTCGAAATGCGGGAATTCTTTACGTGCCATTGTTGCAATCCGCGTCGTTGATCGAGGGGCGGGATTCTACCCCGCGCGGCGTGGCATTCAACCAAAGGTATGCAGATCCAGGCTGCTGACCACCTGGGCTTGCACCAGCTCGCCGAACACCTGCAGGGCTGGCGACTCGAAATAACCTGTCATCGCCTGCTGGTCACGCCAGCTCCCGCTGAGCAGCCAAAGATCGGCATCGGCCTGCGAGCGCTGTACAGTAAAGCTCAGGCAGCCAGGCGCGCTCAGCGAGGGTTCGAGCAGGTCCCGCAAACGCACGCCGAGCTCTGCCGAGCGACCACTGCTGGCACGGATGAAAGCCAAATGGGTGACCGATTGTAGAAGGGCCATTGCACGATCTCCTTGGAGCAGATGGACGGGAAAACCAGGCTGCCAAGGTTAGTGGCGCCCTCGCGCGGCGCGTTAGGCCATTACTGCACGTCGATTGCCTGATCCTGCCGCGCGGCAGGATCAGGCAATCGACGTGCAGCTTTGGACTAGCGCCCACCCTTGCCCAAACCTATGCTGCGTCGGTCAGCAGAGGAAAGCCATCATGACCCCCGTCCCGTCCATTGATCCGACTCTGGAAGTACAGCGCCAGGAACTGGCCGAGCTGATCGGACGACATGCCGGCGAGGCACACGGCCCCGCGTCGGCCATCGACGACCTGTACCTGGTGCGCTACACCGAGAATGTGCGCTCGGTGCCGACCTTGGCCCAGCCGGCTCTGTGTGTCCTTGCCCAGGGCAGCAAGACGCTGTTTCTGGGCGACGAGCAGTATGCCTACGACCCGCTGCATTACATGGTGGTGTCGGTGACCCTGCCGCTCAGCGGCGCGAAGCTCGATGCCAGCCCGGAAAACCCCAGCCTGGGCCTGCGCCTGGACCTCGACCCGGCCGAGATCAGCCAGTTGATCGCCGAAAGCGGGCCGATGCTGGTGCCCAACCTGCCCTCAGGCCGCGGCCTGTACGTGGAAAGGACCGATCCGCAACTGCTCGACGCACTGCTGCGCCTGATTCGCCTGCTGGACTCGCCGCGTGACATCGCCATGCTCGCGCCGCTGATCCGCCGGGAGATCCTTTACCGACTGCTGCGCGGCCCTCAGGGCTACCGCCTGTATGAAATAGCCCTGGCCAACAGCCAGACGCACCGGGTGTGCCAAGCCATTACCTGGCTCAACCAGAACTTCCAGCAGCCGCTGCGCATCGAACACCTGGCGCGTGAGGTCAACCTCAGCACGTCAACCTTGCACCACAGGTTCAAGGCCGTGACCTCCATGAGCCCGTTGCAATACCAGAAGCAATTGCGCCTGCAGGAGGCCCGCCGCCTGATGCTCAACGACGGCCTCGAGGCGGCGGTGGCAGGTTATCGGGTGGGCTATGAAAGCCCCTCGCAGTTCAGCCGCGAATACAGTCGGCTGTATGGCGCCCCGCCGATCCGGGATGTGGCACGGCTGCGGGCCAGTGCCGGGTGATGGTTTGCGGGCTCAGCCTTTGACCGCTGCCTGCCACTGGTTCTGATCGACCTGGATCAACGTCGGCCCATTACGCTCCACGGCCCTCCCCAGGGCCGCCTGCAGCTGCTGCACATCGCCGACCTGTTCCGCTTCAGCCCCCAAGGCACGTGCCACGCCGATGAAATCGGGGGTATGGATATCCACCCCGACCGGTTCGATGGCACGGTTGACCATGTACTTCTTGATTTCCTCATAGCCCTGGTTGTTCCACAACAGCACGATAAGCGGCACCTGGGCCTCCACCGCACTGGCCAGCTCCGGCAAAGTGAACTGCAGCCCACCGTCCCCGATCAGGCACACTGCCGGGGCACGCGCGGCGGGTCGCTCGGCACTGCCCAGCCACGCCCCCATCGCCGCTGGCAGCGCATAGCCCAAGGTGCCGTAGCCGGTCGAGGCATTGAACCAACGGCGTGGCTGGTCCATATCCAGGGTCAGGTTGCCGCTGTACACAGGCTGCGTCGAATCGCCCACCAGGATAGCGTTGGGCAAACGCTCCAGAATGCTGGTCAGCAAACGGGTCTGGCTCAGGGTTGGCGGGTCCCATGTCGCGCTCAGTGACGCGCGCAGGCGCGCTACGCGTGCCGCCCCCCACGCGCCATCGCGAGCAGGCTGTGGCAGGTCGTGCAGGGCATCGAGCAGTGCCTGCGCTGCCAGCTCGGCATCGGCGACCAGCGCCAGCTCCGGCAGGTAGTTGCGTACGGTCTGGTCCGGATCGATGTCGACGCGCAGCAGTGCGCCAGGGATTTCAAAGCCGCCCTTGAATGTCACGTCGTAGTCGGTTTCAGCCAGCTCGGTGCCAATCGCCAGCACGACATCAGCCTCTGCCACCAGCGCACGGGTAGCGACCAGCGACTGGGTCGAACCGATCTGCAACGGATGGTCAGAGGGCAGCAGGCCCTTGGCATTGATGGTGAGTGCCACCGGTGCCTGCAGATACTCGGCCATGCGCGCCAACCCAGGGCCGGCAGCCAACGCACCGCCGCCGGCCAGGATCAATGGCTTGCGCGCCTTGCCCAGACGTTCGGCCATCCGTGCCACCGCCTGCGGCGCGGCGCCCGCACGGCTACTGCGCACAGGGCGCCCCGGTAGCAAGTGGTCGGCAGGCTCGACCAGCACATCCAACGGAATCTCGATATGAACCGGGCGCGGCCGGGCGCCATCGAACACGGCGAACGCGCGCGCCAGTACCTGCGGCAAGTCATCAGCGCTCATCAAGGTGTGCGAGAACGCGGCCACCCCAGCCACCAGGGCGCTCTGGTTGGGCAGCTCGTGCAGCTTGCCACGCCCCCCGCCCAGCTGGCTGCGCGACTGCACGCTGGAAATCACCAGCATCGGGATCGAATCAGCGTAAGCCTGGCCCATCGCGGTGGTGATGTTGGTCATCCCGGGGCCGGTGATGATGAAACATACCCCCGGCGTGCCACGCGTACGCGCATAGCCGTCAGCCATGAAGCCCGCGCCTTGCTCGTGGCGCGGTGTGACATGCCGGATCGACGAGCCCGCCAGGCCTCGGTAGAGTTCCACGGTATGCACGCCGGGAATGCCGAAAACATGGTCAACGCCATAGCCTTCGAGGAGTTTGACCAGTACTTCGCCGCAGGTAGCCATCACGCTTCACCTTGTATCCGTTGGAATCTGCGCTCATTGGACCCAACCGGGGCTATCGCGACAAGGCAAAAAAAAACATACTAGCCATGTCTTTAAATCATGGCTTGAGCGATGAAACGCCTACCACCGCTTTCCTCCCTGCACACCTTCCTGATCACCGCCCAGCACTGCAACTTCACCCGTGCCGCACAGCAGTTGCATATCACCCAGGGCGCCGTCAGCCGGCAGATCGCTGGGCTCGAAGAGCACCTGGGGTACGCCTTGTTCCAGCGCCAGGCCCGTGGCCTGAGCCTGACCCGTGAAGGGCAAGACTGGCTGCCGCGCGTGCAGCAGGTATTTGCCTTGATCGATCAGGGCGTACGGGAAGTGGGCGGGCGCAGCGCGACCCTCCAGCTCAAGGCGCCGACCTGCGTGATGCGCTGGTTGCTGCCGCGCCTGATGGAATGGCAGGCGCTGCGCCCGGATGTGCCTGTGGAGCTGACCACCACAGTGCAGCATGGCGTGGATTTTCGTCGTGAAGGGTTCGATGCAGCGGTCGTCTACGGCGATGCGCCGAAACATGGGCTGCACGTGTGCAAGCTGTTCGATGAACAGCTCACGCCGGTATGCGCCCCCTCGTTACTGGCAGGGCCGGTGCCACTGAAAGAGGTTGGGGATCTTCAGCGCCACATGCTGCTGCACCCCTCGCGTGATGAGCATGACTGGCGCCTATGGCTACAGGCCGCTGGGGTCGCCTTCGACACTCAAGGGCCCCGGCAGCATTTCGAAACCTTGGACATGGCCATGGCAATGGCCTCCCAGGGCACCGGGGTGGCCATAGGTGATTGGGCGCTGATAGGTGACGACCTGAAAAGCGGCAGGCTGTGCATGCCGTTCGGGCTCAAGGTGATGACCGGCAAAGGCTATTACCTGGCCTGTCAGGCCAGGAATGTGCCGCCTGGGCTGGTCGAGTTGATGGCTTGGCTGCAAGCGCGCGCCAACCGCTGAACGGCTGGGCCCCAAGCGCGGCAGTATCGGCAAGCACCGGCCAACGAATGCCCTAGGGTGCTTGCCCGTTGAGCGCCGCCCGCCAGGCGGAACGGCGCCATGCCGGTCACTCGTCGACGCTCATGTATTCCTTGGCCCAGCGGATGTAGTCCTCAGGCTGGGTGTAGGTGTGCGACAGCTCGGTGGCGGTGAGGTTTTCCGACTTGTTCTGCCGACCGCGCTGCAGGCGCAGGCAGTCATAAGTGGCCTTGATCGCGGCAAAATAGGCGGCATGGCCATCGACCACGATCCGCACGCCAAGGCGCGCCAGGCGCTCATCGTCGTGCAGGTTCGGGTTGGCATAGGTCACCAGCATCAGCGGCACGCTCAGGTGCTCGGCAATCTGCTCCAGTTGCTCGAAGTCTTTGACACCCACCATGCAGATGGCGTCGGCACCGGCCTTCTGGTAGCTCTGCGTGCGCACGATGATTTCTTCGGTGCTGAGCACACCGGCGTTGGTCCGGGCGATGATCGACAGCGACGCGTCTACCCGTGCCTCCAGCGCCGCACGGATCTTGCCAACGCCCTCCTCGACCGGGATCAGGTCGGTGGACTTGCGCCCGAACTGGGCCGGCAGCAGCGTGTCTTCGATCGTCAGCGCAGCCACACCGGCGCGCTCCAGTTCGACGACGGTGCGCATGACGTTCAGCGCATTGCCATAACCGTGGTCGGCATCGGCGAGCACCGGCAGCTGGGCCACCCGGCCGATGCGGGTAGCCTGCTCGACGAATTCACTCAGCGTGATAAGGGCGAAGTCTGGTGCGGCCAGCACCTGCAGCGAGGCGACCGAGCCGCCGAGAATGCCGACTTCGAAGCCCAGGTCAGCGGCAATACGCGCCGACATCGGGTCGAACACGGACGCCGTGTGATAGCAGGAACCTGAAGCGAGCAGCTCGCGGAAGGCAAAACGCAGATCTTGATGGGAAGCCTTGGGCATGATCACTCCGCTTATACGTAAAATTGAACGGTTGCTACCGACCCCTGAATCGGGTCTACCTGACCTGTTCCAACCGTCGCCATCTGGGCGGTCATGCTCGACATGCAGGCAGAGGAATAAAAGGTGTGGGAAACAGCGGCACTGGAAACCTGCGACATAATGTTGCACCACGCTGGTGCAACCCCAGGATTCAAGGCTCTGCGGCCTATGCACGATATCACGCGGCCATGCAGCACTGGATGAATGCGCCAATGCCGATCTTGCATAGGCGATGCAGATAGTGGATAGGTAGCTACCTAAGTCGGGTTACAATTGCGCCCTTCATGCCGACCCGTTCCGCGGGCCGGCAAAGCCACCGCCGTCGTTCAAACAAAGGTACCCCCGTGACCGCCGCCCTGCCTCCTGCCGGCCTGCGTAACGTGCTCAACGCGTTGATGCTGGCCATTTTCCTTGGCGCCCTGGACCAGACCATCGTCGCCGTCTCACTGCCCGCCATTTCTGCGCAGTTCAATGACGTCGGGCTGCTGGCCTGGGTGATTTCGGGCTACATGGTGGCGATGACCGTGGCGGTGCCGATCTACGGCAAGCTGGGGGACCTGTATGGGCGCCGCCGCATGATCCTTACCGGCATCAGTCTGTTCACCCTGGCCTCCATCGCCTGCGCCCTGGCCCAAGACATGCAGCAACTGGTGCTGGCGCGCGTACTGCAAGGCATCGGTGCGGGCGGAATGGTCTCGGTGAGCCAGGCGATCATCGGCGACTTCGTGCCGCCGCGCGAGCGTGGGCGCTACCAGGGCTATTTCAGCAGCATGTATGCCGCAGCGAGTGTGGCAGGGCCGGTGCTAGGTGGCTGGCTGACCGAATACCTGTCGTGGCGCTGGGTGTTCTGGATCAATCTGCCCTTGGGCTTGGTCGCCCTGTGGGCCCTCCACCGCGCCCTACGGGGCATACCCGTGCAACGGCGGCGGGCCCAGGTGGACTATGTGGGGGCGGTTTTGTTGATCCTTGGCCTGGGCAGCCTGCTGCTGGGCATTACCCTGGTCGGCCAGGGCCATGCCTGGACTGCGCCCGCCGTGGTGGCCCTGTTCGCCTGCGCCGGGCTTGGCGCGGCCTTGTTCATCGGGCATGAACGTCGCTGCCAGGAGCCATTGCTGCCACTGGGGCTGTTCGGCAACCGGGTTGCCGTGCTGTGCTGGGCGGTGATTTTCTTCGCCAGCTTCCAATCGATCTCTCTGACCATGCTGATGCCCCTGCGTTACCAGGGCATCACCGGGGCCGGGGCCGACAGCGCGGCGCTACACCTGCTGCCTTTGGCCATCGGCTTGCCTATCGGTGCATTCACCGGCGGGCGCATGACCAGCTTCACTGGCCGCTACAAGCCGCAGATCCTCGCCGGTGCGTTGCTGATGCCGGTGGCAATCTTCGCCATGGCCATCACCCCACCACAGTCGGGCGTACTCAGCGCGCTCTTCATGCTGTGCACCGGGATCGCCTGCGGGCTGCAGTTCCCGACATCGCTGGTAGGCACACAGAGCGCTGTGGAGAGCAAGGACATCGGCGTGGCCACCAGCACGACCAACCTGTTCCGCTCACTGGGCGGCGCGATGGGCGTGGCATGCATGTCCAGCGTATTGCTGGCACTGCTGCATCAGGGTGGGTTCGAGTTGCTGGGTAATCCGTTGCTGGGGAGCCTGCAGGCAGGCGAAGCGGACCCAGCAACCCAGGCACGATTACTGGAAACCTTCAGGTACCTGCTGCTGGGCAGCGCCGCAGTGGCGATGCTCGGGCTGGTCGCGGCGGTGGCATTGCCAGACCGGCAGTTGCGTGGACGCTAGGGGCACACCTTGAAGGTATTAATCATCCCTTAATACTCAGGGAAAACACTCCCTCACAATCCTTAACAAAGTGTCATTTGCGCAACGCCGGGCTCCAGCGCAGCATATCCAGCCCGGTGTCCACCCATTTATCGGCATCGCGCAACAGATCGAAGCTGTCTGGCAGGAGCAACCAGCGCCCGATCAGGCCATCGACATAGGCAAACAGGGCCACGGCCGCTCGCTCCACATCCAGCCCGGCCGGCAACTGTTCACGGCGTACGGCATTGGCCAAAAGGTAATGCCTTCGTGGCAATCCAGCACCGCGCCTTGGCGCTGCTGGCGAATTTCACACATGTCATCGGTGAACTCGCACTTGTGATGCAAGATCTCATTGATACGCCGGGTCCGGGCGTCGAGCACCAGCTCGTTGAACACTTGCAACAGCAGCTTGCGCATGCAGCCAAGAGGGTCCAGCTCGTCCTCGCTTTCACTGGCCCGCGCCAAATGGTCATGGGTTTCGTGCAGGCTGTCGAGCAGCGCCTGCACCAACTCCGCCTTGTTGTTGAAATGCCAGTAGATGGCACCGCGGGTCACGCCCGCCAGCTCGGCGATGTCAGCAAGGGTGGTTCGTGCAACCCCACGCTTGTAGAAAGCCTTTTCCGCCGCCTCGATGATCTGAGTTCGGGTTTCCTGGGCTTCTTCTTTGGTTCGACGGACCATGGCAGTACAACCTCATCTGGGCCCACAGGCACGCTGCCGGTGGGGAATCCGCCGGGGTCACCTCTGAAGGGCGCCTCCGGATGGGCTAATCAAGGGGCCGGATAGTAGCCAAGTACCACCCTACGGTATTTACAAACAACCATGAATGTAAGTATATTCGTTAGTAAGCTATTTATCCAACCTGATAGCATTTTTTCTGACAAGACTCTTCCATTACTCTTGAGCGTCTCCCTGCTCTAGCGACCCGAGGATCCTCATGCAATTCAAGCCAGCCGTTACCGCTCTGGTTTCCGCCGTCGCCCTGGCAACTCTGCTAAGTGGCTGTAAGAAAGAAGAAGCCGCGCCCGCAGCACAGGCTCCTCTGGTCGGCGTCGTGACAATTCAGCCCCAGGCCTTCACCTTGACCTCCGAGCTGCCGGGGCGCACCAGCGCCTATCGCGTTGCCGAAGTGCGCCCACAGGTCAATGGCATCATTCTCAAGCGCCTGTTCAAGGAAGGCAGCGACGTCAAGGCCGGTCAGCAGCTGTACCAGATCGACCCTGCCGTCTACGAGGCGACCCTGGCCAACGCCCAGGCCAACCTGCAGGCTACCCGTTCGCTGGCCGAGCGCTACAAGCAGCTGATCGACGAACAGGCGGTGTCCAAGCAGGAATACGACGACGCCAATGCCAAACGATTGCAGGCCGAGGCCGCGCTCAAGAGCGCCCAGATCGATCTGCGCTACACCAAGGTACTGGCGCCGATCAGTGGCCGCATCGGTCGCTCGTCGTTCACCGAAGGTGCGCTGGTGAGCAATGGCCAGACCAATGCCATGGCTACCATCCAGCAACTCGACCCGATCTACGTCGATGTCACGCAGTCCACCGCCGAGTTGCTCAAACTGCGTCGTGACCTGGAAAGTGGCCAGCTGCAGAAGTCCGGCGACAACGCCGCCTCCGTCCAGCTGGTGCTCGAAGACGGCAGCCTGTTCAAGCAGGAAGGTCGCCTGGAGTTCTCCGAAGTGGCGGTCGACGAGACCACAGGTTCGGTGACGCTGCGCGCCATCTTCCCCAACCCTGACCACACCCTGCTGCCCGGCATGTTCGTGCACGCGCGGCTCAAGGCCGGGGTCAACAGCAATGCCATCCTGGCCCCGCAGCAAGGCGTGACACGTGACCTCAAGGGTGCACCCACTGCGCTGGTAGTCAACCAGGAGAACAAGGTCGAACTGCGCCAGCTCAAGGCCAGCCGCACCCTGGGCAGCGATTGGCTGATCGAAGAAGGCCTGAACCCGGGCGACCGCCTGATCACCGAAGGCCTGCAGTACGTGCGCCCAGGTGTCGAGGTCAAGGTCAGCGATGCCACCAACGTCAAGAAACCGGGCAGCCCTGATCAGGCCAGCGCGGCCAAAGCAGACGCCAAAGCGGAGTAAACCATGTCGAAGTTCTTTATCGATCGCCCGATCTTCGCCTGGGTGATCGCCTTGGTGATCATGCTCGTCGGCGCTTTGTCGATCCTGAAGCTGCCGATCAACCAGTACCCGAGCATCGCGCCGCCGGCTATCGCCATCTCCGTGACCTACCCGGGCGCCTCGGCGCAAACCGTGCAGGACACCGTGGTGCAGGTGATCGAGCAGCAGCTCAACGGCATCGACAACCTGCGTTATGTGTCCTCGGAGAGCAACTCCGACGGCAGCATGACCATCACCGCCACCTTCGAGCAGGGCACCAACCCTGATACCGCGCAGGTTCAGGTACAGAACAAGCTGAACCTGGCCACCCCACTGCTGCCGCAGGAAGTGCAGCAGCAAGGTATCCGCGTCACCAAGGCAGTGAAGAACTTCCTGATGGTGATCGGCCTGGTGTCCGAAGACGGCAGCATGACCAAGGATGACCTTGCCAACTACATCGTTTCCAACATGCAGGATTCGATTTCGCGTACGGCAGGTGTGGGTGACTTCCAGGTATTCGGTGCACAGTACGCAATGCGTATCTGGCTCGATCCGGCCAAGCTGAACAAGTTCCAGCTGACCCCGGTCGACGTCAAGAACGCGGTCGCCGCGCAGAACGTGCAGGTTTCCTCCGGCCAGCTCGGCGGCCTGCCTGCGATGCCGGGCACCCAGCTGAACGCCACCATCATCGGCAAGACCCGCCTGCAGACCGCCGAGCAGTTCGAGAAGATCCTGCTCAAGGTCAACAGCGACGGTTCGCAGGTTCGCCTGAGTGATGTTGCCCAGGTCGGCCTGGGTGGCGAAAACTACGCCATCAGCGCCCAGTTCAACGGCAAGCCGGCCTCGGGCCTTGCGGTCAAGCTGGCAACCGGTGCCAACGCCCTGGATACCGCCACGGCCTTGCGCAAGACCATCAGCGAGCTGGAGCCGTTCTTCCCGCCAGGGGTGAAAGCGGTATTCCCGTATGACACCACACCGGTGGTCACCGAATCGATCAGCGGGGTTATCCACACCCTGATCGAAGCCGTGGTCCTGGTATTCCTGGTGATGTACCTGTTCCTGCAGAACTTCCGCGCCACCATCATTACCACCATGACCGTACCGGTGGTATTGCTGGGCACCTTCGGCATCCTTGCCGCAGCGGGCTTCAGCATCAACACCCTGACCATGTTCGCCATGGTTCTGGCCATTGGCTTGTTGGTGGACGACGCCATCGTCGTGGTGGAGAACGTCGAACGGGTCATGTCCGAGGAAGGCTTGCCGCCCAAAGAGGCAACCAAGCGGTCGATGGAGCAGATCCAGGGCGCGCTGGTGGGCATCGCCCTGGTACTGTCGGCAGTACTGCTGCCGATGGCCTTCTTCGGCGGCTCCACGGGGGTGATCTACCGGCAATTCTCCATCACCATCGTCTCGGCCATGGGCCTGTCGGTGCTGGTGGCGCTGATCTTCACCCCGGCCCTGTGCGCCACCATGCTCAAGCCACTCAAAAAGGGCGAGCACCATGTAGCCAAAGGTGGCTTCTTCGGCTGGTTCAACCGTAACTTCGACCGCGGTGTGACCGGCTACGAGCGCAGCGTGGGCACCATCCTGCGCAACAAGGTGCCGTTCCTGCTGGGCTATGTCTTGATTGTCGTCGGCATGATCTGGCTGTTCACCCGCATCCCTACCGCGTTCCTGCCAGAGGAAGACCAGGGCGTACTGTTCGCCCAGGTACAGACCCCGGCCGGTTCCAGTGCCGAGCGCACCCAGGTGGTGATCGACAACATGCGTGATTACCTGCTCAAGGACGAAGCCGATACCGTGTCGTCGGTGTTCACCGTCAACGGCTTCAACTTTGCCGGTCGCGGGCAAAGCTCGGGCATGGCGTTCATCATGCTCAAGCCATGGGACGAGCGCACCAAGGAGAACAGCGTGTTCGGCCTGGCCGAGCGTGCCCAGCAGCACTTCTTCAGCTTCCGTGATGCGATGGTGTTCGCCTTCGCGCCGCCTGCGGTAATGGAACTGGGTAACGCCACCGGCTTCGACGTCTTCCTTCAGGACCGTGGGGGCGTCGGCCATGCAAAACTGATGGAAGCGCGCAACCAGTTCCTGGCCAAGGCCGGCCAGAGCAAGGTGCTCAGCGGCGTGCGCCCGAACGGCCTGAACGATGAGCCGCAGTACCAGCTGACCATCGATGACGAACGTGCCAGCGCCTTGGGCGTGACCATCTCCGACATCAACAACACCCTGTCGATTGCCTTGGGTGCCAGCTACGTCAACGACTTCATCGACCGCGGCCGGGTCAAGAAGGTGTACATCCAGGGCGAAGCGAACGCCCGGATGAGCCCGGAAGACCTGCAGAAGTGGTACGTGCGCAACGGCGAAGGCGAGATGGTGCCGTTCTCGTCCTTCGCCACCGGCGAGTGGACCTACGGTTCGCCCAAGCTCTCGCGCTACAACGGTGTCGAGGCGATGGAAATCCTCGGTGCCCCGGCCCCAGGCTACAGTACCGGTGAAGCCATGGCCGAGGTGGAGCGTATCGCTGGCGAACTGCCGGACGGTATCGGCTACTCCTGGACCGGCATGTCCTACGAGGAAAAACTCTCCGGCTCGCAGATGCCGGCACTGTTCGCCCTCTCGATCCTGTTCGTGTTCCTGTGCCTGGCTGCACTGTATGAAAGCTGGTCGATCCCGATCGCCGTCGTGCTTGTCGTTCCACTGGGCATCATCGGTGCGCTGATCGCCACCAGCCTGCGCGGCCTGTCCAATGACGTGTACTTCCTGGTCGGCCTGCTGACTACCATCGGCCTGGCGGCGAAGAACGCGATCCTGATCGTGGAATTCGCCAAGGAACTGCACGAGCAAGGCAAGAGCCTGTTTGACGCAGCGATCGAGGCATGCCGCATGCGTCTTCGCCCGATCATCATGACCTCGCTGGCATTCATCCTGGGCGTGGTACCGTTGACCATTTCCAGCGGCGCGGGCGCGGGCAGCCAGCATGCCATCGGTACTGGGGTAATTGGCGGCATGATCAGTGCGACCGTACTGGCCATCTTCTGGGTACCGCTGTTCTTCGTCGCAGTGTCGTCGCTGTTCGGCAGCAAAAAGCCGGAAAAGGACGCCACCCCTGAAACTCCACGTTATGAGGCTGGGCAATGACCAAGTCTTTGTTGTCCCTTGCGGTAACCGCTTTCATTCTCGGCGGCTGCTCGCTGATCCCTGACTACCAGACCCCGGAAGCACCGGTGGCTGCGCAGTGGCCGCAAGGCCCTGCGTACTCGCCGACCGAGTCGGCCGATGTGGCCGCCGCCGAACAGGGCTGGCGCCAGTTCTTCCACGACCCGGCACTGCAGCAGTTGATCCAGACTTCGCTGGTCAACAACCGCGACCTGCGCGTGGCGGCGCTGAACCTCGATGCCTACCGTGCGCAGTACCGCATCCAGCGCGCTGACCTGTTCCCGGCGGTTTCGGCCACTGGCAGCGGCAGCCGCCAGCGCGTCCCGGCTGACCTGTCGACCACCGGCGAAGCCAACATCACCAGCCAGTACTCGGCCACCCTGGGTGTCAGCGCCTATGAGCTGGACCTGTTCGGCCGCGTACGCAGCCTGACCGAGCAGGCTCTGGAAACCTACCTGTCCAGTGAGCAGGCGCGTCGCTCCACGCAGATCGCCCTGGTGGCCAGCGTGGCCAACGCCTACTACACCTGGCAGGCCGACCAGGCGCTGTTCAAGCTGACCGAAGAAACGCTCAAGACCTACGAAGAAAGCTACAACCTGACCCGCCGCAGCAACGAAGTCGGTGTGGCGTCGGCGCTCGACCTCAGCCAGGCGCGCACCGCTGTGGAAGGGGCACGGGTCAAGTACTCGCAATACCAGCGCCTGGTAGCCCAGGACCTCAACAGCCTGGCTGTGCTGGTGGGTACCGGCATCCCGGCCAACCTGCCCAAGCCGCTGGAGCTCGATGCCGACCAGCTGGCGGAAGTGCCGGCTGGCCTGCCGTCGGACCTTCTTCAGCGCCGCCCGGACATTCAGGAAGCCGAACACCTGCTCAAGGCCGCCAATGCCAACATTGGCGCAGCGCGAGCAGCGTTCTTCCCGAGCATCAGCCTGACCGCCAACGCGGGCACCCTGAGCCCGGACATGGACGGGCTGTTCAAGGGTGGTTCGGGGACCTGGCTGTTCCAGCCGCAGATCAACCTGCCGATCTTCAACGCCGGCAGCCTGAAGGCCAGCCTGGACTATTCGAAGATCCAGAAGGACATCAACGTCGCCAAGTATGAAAAGACCATCCAGACCGCCTTCCAGGAAGTCTCCGATGGCCTGGCGGCGCGCAAGACCTTCGAAGAGCAGTTGCAGGCGCAACGTGACCTGGTGCAAGCGAACCAGGATTACTACCGCCTGGCCGAACGCCGTTACCGCATCGGCATCGACAGCAACCTGACCTTCCTCGATGCCCAGCGCAACCTGTTCAGTGCACAGCAGTCACTGATCACCGATCGCCTGTCGCAGCTGACCAGCGAGGTCAACCTGTACAAAGCGCTCGGCGGTGGCTGGTATGAGAAGACTGGCCAGGCCAATCAGCAGGCATCGGCGGCAACACCGAAGAGCTGAGTGCTCGGGTTAAAAGCACCAAGCCCATCCCTGGCGGTGGTGCCAGTCAGTCCAGCGTATTGGGGCCGCTTTGCGGCCCATCGCCGGCAAGCCGGCTCCCACAGAGTTCTGAGGTCCACCTCAGATAGCGGACATCCCTCCATCTTTTGGGAGCAGCCCAGATCCCTGTGGGAGCCGGCTTGCCGGCGATGGGGTGCGTAGCAGCCCTGAAAACGCTTACTGGCTGCCATGACTGCCAGGGATGTTTTTACATCACCACGCTGCCTGACAAATAATTAACCACCTGGAACATTCCGTTCGATTATCGCCCGCTTCCGCTTGCGACGAATTGCCTCACCGCTGCCCTCCCCCGCACCATCCTCCCCAGCAACACGTTGCCAATTCGACAGAAAAGACCCGCCCTGCAGGCCGCACGCTGCAGCGCACCGGTTCGCCAATAAAAACAAGAGATCCACGACAGATGAGCATTTCGCACCCCGCACGCCAGCTGCTGCCCGGCCTGTTGGCCATCTCCTGCGCCCTCCCCGCATTGGCCGCCGAAGGCGGTTTCATGGAGGACGCCAAGGCCACCCTCAACCTGCGCAACTTTTACATCAACCGCAACTTCGTCGACCCGGCGCACTCCCAAGCCAAGGGCGAGGAATGGACACAGAGTTTCATCCTCGATGCCCGCTCCGGCTTCACTCAGGGCGTCGTAGGCTTCGGCGTGGATGTGCTGGGCATGTACTCGGTCAAGCTCGACGGCGGCAAAGGCACCACCAACACCAACCTGCTACCGGTCCACGATGACGGCCGGCCTGCCGACGACTTCGGCCGCCTGGGCGTTGCGCTGAAAGCCAAGCTGTCGCAGACCGAGCTGAAAGTAGGCGAATGGATGCCCGTGCTGCCGATCCTGCGCTCGGATGACGGCCGGTCGCTGCCGCAGACCTTCCGTGGCGGCCAGCTCACCTCGAAAGAGATCGAGGGCCTGACCCTGTACGCAGGTCAGTTCCGCGCCAACAGCCCACGCAACGACGCAAGCATGGAAGACATGTCGCTCAACGGCCGAGCGGCGTTCACCTCCGATCGTTTCAACTTTGGCGGTGGCGAATACACCTTCAACGACAAGCGCACGATGATCGGCCTGTGGGATGCCCAGCTCAAGGACATCTACCGTCAGCAGTACATCAACCTGGTACATAGCCAGCCGCTGGGCGAATGGACCCTGGGCGCCAACCTCGGCTACTTCATCGGCAAGGAAGACGGCGCCGAACGTGCAGGCCAGCTCGACAACCGTACTGCCTCGGCGATGCTCTCTGCACGCTACAAGGGCAACACCTTCTACGTCGGCCTGCAGAAAGTCAGTGGCGACGATGCCTGGTTGCGGGTCAACGGCACCAGCGGTGGCACCCTGGCCAACGACAGCTACAACTCCAGCTTCGACAATGCCAAGGAACGGTCCTGGCAGGTGCGCCATGACTTCAACTTCGTCAGCGTCGGTATCCCCGGGCTGACCCTGATGAACCGCTACATCAAAGGTGACAATGTCACCTCTGGCAGCATCGACGACGGCAAGGAATGGGCGCGGGAAACCGAACTGGCCTACGTGGTGCAGTCGGGGTCCTTCAAGGATCTTTCGGTGAAATGGCGCAACTCCACCATGCGCAGGGACTTCAGCACCAACGCGTTCGATGAGAACCGGTTGATCGTCAGTTACCCGTTGAGCCTGTTGTGATCCCCCGGCCATCAGCCATTCGCAGTGCCACCATTCGCTAAGCTGATGATGGTGGTGCGCCACAGGCTATCCTGAGCATCATGAGTGGCCTGTGCCCCCACCACGGCGGCACAGGCTACCCCCATGCAGGCAGGCCACCGAGGGAGGAACGACAATGAAAAACCTCGTCGAACACCTGAGCCAGTACGCAAGCTACCACCGCGACCCACGCAATATCGCTACCCACTTCGTCGGCATTCCGCTGATCGTGCTGGCAGTGACCATCCTGCTGTCGCGCCCAGGCTGGGACGTGGCCGGAGTGTGGCTGTCCCCTGCCCTGCTGGCCGCTGCGGCGTCGGTGTGGTTCTACCTGCGCCTGGACCTGCGTTTCGGCTTGGTGATGGGCTTGCTGCTGGGGCTGTGCCTATGGGTTGGCCAGGCATTGGCGCTGCAAAGCACCGCGCTGTGGCTCAGTGCCGGGGCAGGAGCGTTCGTGCTGGGCTGGATCATCCAGTTCGTCGGGCATTACTACGAGGGCCGCAAGCCTGCCTTCGTCGACGATATCAGTGGGCTGATCATAGGGCCGCTGTTCGTGGTGGCAGAAGCGGCATTCATGCTGGGCATGTGCCCGGCGCTCAAGCAGGCTGTAGAGGCCAATGCCGGGCCGGTGGCGCTGCGCTCTGTGTAGGCGCGACCCAAGGCCGCCCCTACAGGCGTGAGCTTCACGGCTGTTGACGAGACTCTACACCCAGTTCATCCCACACCGACTCTGCCAGGTGGAAGGTGGCATTGGCCGCCGGGATACCACAGTAGATAGCGCTCTGCATCAGCACTTCCTTGATCTCATCACGGGTCACACCGTTGTTGGCCGCCGCGCGCAGGTGCAACTTGAGTTCGTCGTTGCGGTTCATGCCGATCAGCATCGCGATGGTGATCAGGCTGCGCGTATGCCGTGGCAGGCCCGGGCGGGTCCAGATATCACCCCAGGCATGGCGGGTGATCATTTCCTGGAACTCGCCATTGAAGTCGTTGAGTTTTTCCAGGCTGCGATCCACATGGGCATCGCCCAGTACCGCGCGGCGTACTTGCATGCCGGCGTCGTAGCGTTGTTTCTCATCCATGGCAGAGTCCTCAGCGAGCCAGCAGGAAGTCAAGTACGCGAAGGCTGAACGCCTCGCCGATCTCGACGTTGGACAGGTGCGCTGCCGGGAATTCGGCATAGGTGGCACCGATGATCGCGGCCTGCATGAAGCGGCCATGTTCCGGCGTGGTCACCACGTCCTCGGTACCGGCGACAACCAGCGTAGGCACCTGGATACGGCCGAGTTGCTCACGGTAGTCGGCATCGCGTACCGCCGCGCAGTTGGCGGCATAGCCCTGTGGAGAGGTCTGCGCGAGCATCTGGCAGATGCGCTGCGCCTGCTCAGGTTGAGCCTGGGCAAAATCGGGGGTGAACCAGCGAGCGATCGAGGCGTCGCGCAGGTCGGCCATGGCTTGCTGCCCGCCTTTGAGCACCATGTCGATGCGGGTATTCCACACCTCGTCATTGGCGATCTTGGCAGCGGTATTGCACAAAGTCAGGCTGTGCAGGCGCTCGCCTGCATTGATCCCCAGCCACTGGCCGATCAGGCCCCCCATGGACAGGCCAACGAAGTGGGCATGGGCGATATCCAGCGCATCGAGCAGCGCCAGCACATCACCCCCCAGTTGCTCGATGCTGTAGGGACCCTCGGTGACCAGCGAAGCGCCGTGACCGCGGGTGTCGTGACGCAGTACACGGAAATGCTCGCTCCACAGCGGAATCTGGCTGTCCCACATGCCCAGGTCGGTCCCCAGGGAGTTGGACAGCACCAGCACCGGGGCATCATCCGGGCCATCGAGTCGATAGTTCAGTACGCCATCGGCCAGTTGCAAATGCGCCACAGCGGTCTCCTTCAGGCAGTGAAACGTTGATGTTCAGCCACGGCGCGCGCCACCCAGACGCGGGCCTGACCAAGGTAATGGGCAGGGTCGAGCAGACGGTCGAGTTCCTGTTCGGTCAGTTCGGCAGTCACCTGCGGCTCGTCGCCCAGCACAGCGCGCAAATGGCGCTGTTCGGCGACTGCGCGCTGGCAGCATTGCTCGAGCAAGTGATGGGCGCGGTCGCGGCCAAGGCGCTGGGCCAGAACGATGCTCACCGCCTCGGCCAGCACCAGCCCCTGGGTCAGGTCGAGGTTACGGCGCATGCGCTCGGCGTCCACCTCCATGCCTTCGACGATCACCTGGGCCTGGCGCAAGGCGCCTGAAACCAGGCAGCAGATCTCCGGCAGTGTTTCCCACTCGGCATGCCACAGGCCGAGGCTGCGCTCGTGCTCCTGGGGCATGGCTGCGTAAAGCGTCGATAGCAGCCCTGGAACCCGGGTGGCAGCACCGATCAGGACTGCCGCGCCCACCGGGTTGCGCTTGTGCGGCATGGTCGACGACCCACCCTTGCCAGGCGCGGAAGGCTCGAACACCTCACCCGCCTCGGTCTGCATCAGCAGGCTGACATCGCGGCCCAGCTTGCCGAGGCTACCGGCAACAAGGCCCAGCACCGAGGCGAACTCCACCAGGCGGTCGCGCTGGGTGTGCCAGGGTTGCTCGGGCAAGGTCAGTTTCAACTGTGCAGCCAGGCCCTCGGCGACCGGCATAGCTTTACTGCCCAAGGCCGCCAGGCTGCCGGAGGCGCCACCGAACTGCAATACCAGCAAGCGCGGACGCAGCTCCTGCAGCCGTTGACGGTGGCGGGTAACGGCGCCCAGGATGCCGGCCAGTTTCATGCCCAGGGTCACCGGGGTGGCGTGCTGCAGCCAGGTACGCCCCACCAGTGGTGTGTCGGCGTGCTGCAGGGCCTGGCGCGACAAGGTTTCGGCCAGCGTGGCGAGGTCGGCCTCGATCAGCCCCAGTGCATCACGCAACTGCAGCACCAGCCCGCTATCCATCGCATCCTGGCTGGTGGCGCCCAAGTGCACATAGCGCTCGGCCTCGGGAACACCACTGGCGACCACCTTGCCCAGCGCCTTGACCAGCGGGATTGCCGAGTTGCCTGCCGTGGCGATGGCATCGGCAAGCGCACGAACGTCATAGCGCTCGGCCTGGCAGGCTGTCTCGATGGCCGCAACCGCGCTGAGCGGCACCAGGCCGGCAGCGGCCTCGGCACGGGCCAGGGCAGCTTCGAAATCGAGCATGCCTTGCAGGCGGCCGCGGTCAGAGAAGATCTCGCGCATGGCCGGGGCGGTGAAATAGGCGTCGAACAGTAGGTTGCTCATGCAACGTCCTTAATCATCATGGTGCAGATACGCCGCCTGTTTCGGCAGACGCAGGCTGAACAGGAACGCGATGGCCATCATCGCCGTCACGTACCAGTAAAAGGTGTTCTCCATCCCCAGGCTTTTCAAGCCCAGGGCCACGTACTCGGCCGAGCCGCCGAACATCGCGTTGGCTACCGCGTAAGCCAGGCCCACACCCAGCGCACGCACCTGCGGTGGGAACATCTCGGCCTTCACCAGGCCACTGATCGAGGTGTAGAAACTGACGATGCACAGTGCCAGGGTCACCAGCACGAAGGCCATGAACGGGCTGCTGACGGTTTTCAGCGCCATCAGCAACGGCACGGTGAACAGCGTGCCCAAGGCACCGAACAGCAGCATCGAGTTACGTCGGCCGATGCGGTCGGAGAGCATGCCGAAGAACGGCTGCATCACCATGTACAGGAACAAGGCACCGGTCATCACGAAACTGGCGTTCTTGGCGCTCATGCCCGCGGTGTTGACCAGGTACTTCTGCATGTACGTAGTGAAGGTATAGAAGATCAGCGAGCCACCGGCGGTATAGCCGAGCACGGTGATGAAGGCCGCCGTGTGGTTGCGGAACAGGCCTTTGATGGAACCTGCATCCTTGTCCTTGCGGGTTTCGGCATTGCTGGTCTCGTGCAGCGAGCGGCGCAGCATCAGCGAGATCAGCGCGGCGATGGAACCGACCACGAACGGGATGCGCCAGCCCCAGGCACGCAATTCTTCTTCGGTCAGCATTTGTTGGAGGATCACCACCACCAGCACGGCAAGGAGTTGGCCACCGATCAGCGTGACGTACTGGAACGATGCGAAGAAACCGCGCTGGCCACGCAGCGCCACCTCACTCATGTAGGTCGCGGTGGTGCCGTACTCGCCGCCTACCGACAGGCCCTGAATCAAACGGGCGAGCAACAGCAATGCCGGAGCCCAGGTGCCAATGCTCGAGTAGGTAGGCAAACAGGCAATCATCAAGGAGCCGAAACACATCATCAGCACCGAGATCATCAGGGAATTCTTGCGGCCATGGCGGTCCGCCAGGCGACCGAAGATCCAGCCACCGATAGGCCGCATCAAGAAGCCAGCAGCGAACACGCCAGCGGTATTGAGCAATTGAACGGTGGGGTCGTCAGAGGGGAAGAAGGCCGGGGCAAAATAGATTGCACAGAAGGCGTAGACATAGAAGTCGAACCATTCCACCAAGTTGCCTGAAGAGGCACCGACGATGGCGAAGATGCGCTTGCTGCGCTCTTCACCGGTGTAATAGGTTGAGGTCATGACGGCTTTACTCCTGGAGTGTCCTAGGTAGGTCTAGACATACTTAGTAACACACTCGTTCCGCTTCCGCGCTGGCTATTGGCCTTGTGTCGCATAAGTCCGGCCCCTTCGCGGGCCAAGCCCGCCCTCACAAGGGAGGCGTGGTCCCCTGTAAGAACGGGCTTGGCCCGCGAAGAGGCCGGAACAGGTCAAACCCGCTCGATGGCCAGCGCCAGGCCTTGGCCAACACCGACACACATGGTCGCCAAGCCCTTGCGCCCGCCGCTCTTTTCCAGTTGGTGCAGCGCAGTCAGTACCAGGCGCGCACCACTCATGCCCAGCGGGTGGCCCAGGGCAATGGCACCGCCGTTAGGGTTGACTTGCGGTGCATCATCGGCCACGCCCAGCTCACGCAGCACCGCCAGGCCTTGGCTGGCGAAGGCTTCGTTGAGCTCGATCACATCGAAATCGCTCATGGCCACACCCAGGCGCTCGGTCAGCTTGCGCACTGCGGGTACCGGGCCGATGCCCATCACCCGGGGCGCCACACCGCCGCTGGCCATGCCCAGAACACGGGCACGCGGGGTCAGGCCGTGCTTCTTCACCGCCTCAGCCGAGGCCAGGATCAGTGCAGCAGCACCGTCGTTGACGCCCGAGGCATTACCAGCGGTGACGGTCTTGTCCGGGCCGTTGACCGGCTTGAGTTTGGTCAGTGCCTCGAGGGTGGTTTCCGGGCGCAGGTGCTCGTCGCGCTCGACGATGGTTTCGCCCTTCTTGTGGGCGATACGCACAGGCACGATTTCTTCGGCGAAGAAGCCCGCCGCCTGGGCTGCTGCGGCCTTCTGCTGGCTGCGCAGGGCGAATGCATCCTGATCGGCACGCGAAACCTGGTAATCGTCTGCGACGTTATCAGCGGTTTCAGGCATGGAATCCACACCGTACTGGCCCTTCATCAGCGGGTTGATGAAGCGCCAACCGATGGTGGTGTCCTCAAGCTTCATGTTGCGCGAGTAAGCGCTCTCGGCTTTGCCCATGACAAACGGCGCGCGCGACATGGACTCGACACCGCCGGCAATGGCCAGCTCCATCTCGCCGCTGGCGATGGCACGGAATGCAGTACCGATGGCGTCCATACCCGAGGCGCACAGGCGGTTCAGGGTCACGCCCGGGATAGTCTCGGGAAGGCCCGCCAGCAGCAGGGCCATGCGTGCCACGTTGCGGTTATCTTCACCGGCCTGGTTGGCACAGCCAAAGAACACTTCGTCGACCTGATCCCACTTCACACCCGGGTTGCGCTCGATCAGCGCCTTGAGCGGTACAGCGGCCAGATCATCGGCACGCACGCCAGCGAGGGCGCCGCCGAAGCGGCCGATCGGGGTGCGAATAGCGTCACAGATAAATACGTCGCGCATCAAGCTTCTCCTGCCAGTGGGCCACGGGCCTCGGCGGTGCGGGGTTCAAAGTCACGCAGCGCACCCAGCTGGACCTCGGTTCAGGGTGCTACGTTGAGCCCAGATTAAGGAGAGTGGTGGGTCGCTGACAATCCGATAATCGACTATCAGTGCGGTTATCGAACATTTTGTCATCCAACCCACCCTCTCTTGTGGGGCCGCAACGCGGCCCGCAAGCGCAGGCTCAGGTCGCGTCGGCGTGGCTTACCAGGCCTTTCACGATCACGCCTACCGTCGCAAGTGCAGCTGGCACCAGCAGCGCCGTCAGCACCTGCTCGAAGTTCCAGCCCAGGCCAAGCAGGGTCGCGCCACTCCAGGCGCCGAGAATCGCGCCAAAGCGGCCGATACCGAGCATCCAGGAAACACCGGTGGCACGCGCCTGGGTCGGATAGAACCGCGCCGCCAGCGAAGGCATGGCCGATTGCGCGCCGTTCACACACATCCCGGCTACCAGCACCAGCGTGGCAAGCACGGCAATGTTGCCCAGGCTCTGCCCCACTGCATAAGCGAACACGCCTGCCAGCAAGTAGAAGATACCGATGACCTTGTGCGGGTTGAAACGGTCCATGGCCCAGCCTACTGCCACGGCGCTGAGTACACCACCGAACTGGAACAGCGCGCCGATGAACGCAGCCTGCTCCATGCTTGCGCCGCTGTCACGCATCAGCGTCGGCAGCCAGCTGGTGAGCAGGTAGACGATGACCAGGCCCATGAAGTAGGTCAGCCACAGCAGCATCGTGCCCAGGCCATAGGTGCCGGAGAAGATCACTGCGAACACGTTGCGCGCCGCCACAACCTTCTGTTCCGGCACACTGAAGCTGCCGGCCTGCGCGACAACGGCCGGTGCGATCGGCGCCAGGGTCTTGCGCACCTTGTCGGTACCGCGGTTGCGCACCACCAGGAAGCGTGCCGACTCAGGTAGCCAGACCATCAGCACCACAACCAGCAGCAGTGGCAGCACACCACCCACTACCAGCAGGCTATGCCAGCCGTAGGCCGGGATCATCTTCGCGGAGATGAACCCACCACCGGCCATGCCCAGGTTGAAACCGCAGAACATGCTGGTCACCAACAGTGACTTGAGGCGCTCCGGGGTATATTCGGAAAGCAGCGTGGTGGCATTGGGCATGCCGGCGCCCAGGCCGAGGCCGGTCAGAAAGCGCAGCATCAGCAACTGGTCGACGTTGCTGGCGTAGGCCGAGGCCAGGCTGAAACCACCGAATACCAATACCGCACCCACCAGCACGACCTTGCGGCCAAAGCGGTCAGCCAGCGGCCCTGAACCCAAGGCGCCGAACACCATCCCGATCAAGGCGGCGCTCATCACCGGGCCAAGGCTGGCGCGGTCGATGCCCCACTCCTGGGACAATGCCGGAGCGATGAAGCCCATGGCCGCCGTGTCCAGGCCATCGAGGAATACAATCAGGAAGCAAAGGATCACTACACGCCACTGATAGCGCGACAGCGGTTGTTCATTGATGAAAGACTGAACGTCGAGGCAGTTCCCGACAGGTTGTGGCTTGTTCATTGTTGTTATCCAGAAATTGAGCACAGTCGAGCCACTGCACGAGGGCGACAGGTACAGGGTTCAAAGTCGATGGAGTTCGGCCTGAGTCAGCCTGGATACAACGCAACTGCGTGCGGGTGCGGCCGCAGCAGCGAAGTGACAGTGGTCATGATGTGCGCCTCTTGTGTTTTTCTTGTTCGGTCGGCACAGCCGACCGCTGCCGGAGACATTAATCAGCCAGTGCAGGGCGCGCAATTCGTCCAGAGCGACACTGTGCGTTTATCGAACAGGAAACGGTTGGCATGTTCGATGACGGTGCACAGCGGCGCGATGGGCGGGGGTTGTTTCAACCAAACAACTGGTGGCAAAGATCGCGACTGGACGCCAACAGGATCGGCAAGAAGCGCTGCTCCAGTTCGCTTCGGCTCACACGCCCCACATGGGTGCTGACATTCAACGCCGCAAGCACCTGCCCGGAAGCATCGTAAATCGGTACGGCGATCGAACGCAGGCCCTGCTCCAGTTCCTGGTCGACCACGCACCAGCCCTGCTCACGCACCTGCTGGATGCACGCGAACAGCGACTCCGGATCATGCAAGGTACGGCTGGTTCGGGCCTTGAGGTCGGCGCGGTCGAGATACTCGCGCAAGCTGGTGTCATCCATGGCGGCCAATAGAATGCGCCCCATCGACGTGCAGTAGGCCGGCAGCCGCCCACCGACCGACAGATCGACCGATATCAGCCGCTCGACAGTGGCCGAACGGGCTATATAAAGGATGTCGTCGCCTTCGAGGGTGGCCATGTTGGCCGCTTCGTGCAACTGATCGCTGATGCGGTCCAGGTAGGGCTGGGCGGACACCGCCAGGGGCGTTGACGAAAGGTAGGCATGGCCAAGCGTCAGCACCTTGGGCAGCAGCGAATAGGTCCGCCCGTCGGTCGTGGCGTAGCCGAGCTTGATCAAGGTATGCAGACAACGACGCACCGCCGCTCGCGGGATCTCGGTGCGGTGGCTGATCTGAGCGATGGTCAGGTGGCGCTTGCGCTCCTGGAATGCCTGGATCACGGCAAGCCCCCGCGCCAGCGAGGTCATGAAGTCCGGATCCCCGGTAAATGCCTGAATACGCTTGGCTGGCGAGGCCACGATTGGCGGCGCCAAGGCAGGGGTGCTCTGGCGTGCCGACTCAGGACTGGCAGATTCGTTGGCCGGGATTTCGTCACTCATCGCTCACCTCAAAAAATTCGCTGCTTCGTGCGATTATCGAACAAACGGCCGATAATCGCAATTGACCGCTGACACGTTTGCTTATACCTTTCTACTGCCACTTGTGGCTTCTTTGGAGAGACTGGTCAGGTACCCACCGTAGAAGTCCCCAGGCAGCGGCCTCGCCTTTGTGCGAGGCCGTTTTTATTTCCCTGCTGGCACCCGAACAGCAGCGAACTTTCCATGCACCGGCCGTTCAAACTTTGCACAAGCAGCCACTACCCGCAACTTGAACAAAGGGTTGTAGGCGCTGGGTAAATTACGCTGGCTGGCATTTTATCGATTGCTATAATCCAACCGGCTGGCCCGGTTCGATATTCGGGCAAGGCACTTACCGCCTACCTTTATCCGACGACCAGCACGCCCAGTGCATGGGCAACGTGCATGTGCACGCATTACCGGCCACTTTTTACATTCAGGTACTACTGTGACGAAAGATGAACTGCGCGCGGAACTGGAGCGCCAGGCTGAACGTTACAAGGAAGTTTACGGTGGTGAAGTCACCACTTACGCCGCTCAACCGGAACCGGAGCGCAAACCTTGGCGCAAGCGGGCCACGGTCCAGGACCAGGCCTTCAACCAGGAACTGGAAAAGATGGAGAAAGAGTTGCGCAACGAAGACACCTGAGCCGTTTGCCGCAGGCAATCGCATTCGCGGTCAGGGGGCGGCGCTCGGGACATAGATCGTTACCCAACAGCCACTCATGAAATGGAATTACACAAATTTCATACAGCCGTTTGAATCCTGAATGGCGAGTCCATTTTGTAGGAATACCCTGGATTTCGGCGCTTTTTGTGATTTTTAGCAGAGCTTTCTGCGCTTTACGCCGTGGGTAATGACGCTAGGGGGGCGCGCAAAAGGCTGCCATCGGTCAGCTGCGGGTGCATCGATTGCAAAGGTTTTCTGGCATAATCCCGCCCCCCAAATGACCGCCAGACAACCTTCATGATCGATTTATTCAGCGGACTGGATGCCTGGGTATTGGTGAGCCTGCTGCTCGCCCTGACCTTCGTGCTCGCATTCGAGTTCATCAATGGCTTTCATGACACCGCCAACGCGGTAGCCACCGTCATCTATACCAAAGCCATGCCACCACACCTGGCCGTGTTCTTCTCCGGGGTGTTCAACTTCCTTGGCGTTCTGCTGGGCGGTGTCGGGGTGGCTTACGCCATCGTTCACCTGCTGCCGGTCGAGCTGCTGATCAATGTGAACACCGGGCATGGCCTGGCCATGGTCTTCTCGTTGCTGGCTGCGGCCATCACCTGGAACCTGGGCACCTGGTATTTCGGCATCCCGGCCTCGAGCTCGCACACCTTGATCGGTTCGATCCTGGGCGTGGGCCTGGCCAATGCCCTGATCAGCGACATTCCCTTGGGTGACGGCGTCAACTGGCAGAAGGCGATCGACATCGCCATGTCGTTGGTCATTTCGCCCATGGCCGGCTTCGCTGTCGCTGCGCTGTTGCTGCTCGGCCTGAAATGGTGGCGCCCGCTGTCGAAGATGCACAAGACACCGGAGCAACGCCGCAAGCTCGACGACAAGAAGCACCCACCCTTCTGGAACCGCCTGGTGCTGGTGATTTCGGCCATGGGCGTGAGCTTCGTACACGGCTCCAACGACGGCCAGAAGGGCATCGGCCTGATCATGCTGGTGCTGATCGGCATTGTTCCGGCCAAGTTCGTACTCGACCTGAACAGCACCACTTACCAGATCGAACGCACCCGCGACGCAACGATGCACCTTAGCCAGTTCTACCAGCGCAACGCCGCCACACTTGGCGAGTTCCTGGCACTGGGCAAGGCGCAGGCCAGCGACCTTCCGGAGCAGTTCAGCTGCAACCCGCAGCAGACCGAACCTACCATCGCGGCATTGCAATCGTCGCTTCAGGGCGTTACCGATTACCGTGCCCTTGACGCCGACAAGCGCGTGGAAGTGCGCCGCTACCTGCTGTGCCTGGATGATACGGCGAAGAAGGTTGGCAAGCTGCCAGGGCTGGAGGCGCGTGAAAAGTCCGACCTCGACAAGTTGCGCAAAGACCTCACCGCCACCACCGAATATGCCCCGTTCTGGGTAATCGTTGCCGTCGCCCTGGCGCTGGGCCTGGGCACCATGGTCGGCTGGAAACGCGTTGTACTGACCGTAGGCGAGAAGATCGGCAAACAGGGCATGACCTATGCCCAGGGCATGTCGGCGCAGATCACCGCAGCATGCGCCATTGGCATGGCCAACGTGTTCGCCCTGCCGGTTTCGACGACCCATGTGTTGTCGTCCGGTGTGGCCGGCACCATGGTTGCCAACAAGAGTGGCCTGCAAGGCGGCACGGTGAAGACCATCCTGCTGGCCTGGGTATTGACCCTGCCTGCAACGATGGGCCTGGCGGCTGGCTTGTTCTGGCTGGCATCCAAGGCAATCGGCTGAACCTTGGCAGCGCAGTGAAAAGGGCCGCTCTGCGGCCCCTTTTACCCGGGCTGACCAACACCAACCCTCAAGCGGCTTTTAATGCACAGAAGCCAGCATCACCACCGCTAACGCTTCTTACCCCCAAGCAACGACCCCATCAACCCCCGCACCAGTTGGCGCCCTAACTGATTGGCCGCCTGACGCACAGCCGACTTGATCGCCTGCCCCGCTGCGCTCTGCAAGAAGTCCCCAGCCTTGACCACCAAGCTGTCTTCATCCGCCTGGGGCGCCGGTACCGGCTCCGCCGGCTCGCCTTTGCGCCGGGCCAGCATTTCATACGCCGACTCACGGTCGATCGGCTTGTCATAGCGCCCCACCAACGGCGACCCGGCTATCAGCGCACTACGCTCGCCCGCACTCAACGGCCCGATTCGCGATTGCGGCGGTGCGATCAGTACTCGCTGCACCATCGCCGGCGTCCCCCGGTCTTCAAGCGTCCCCACCAGCGCCTCGCCAATCCCAAGCTCGGTCAGCACTGCCAGAGTGTCGAATGCCGGGTTCGGGCGAAAGCCGTCTGCCACGGCCCGCAGCGACTTCTGCTCCTTGGCGGTAAACGCCCGTAACCCATGCTGTATGCGCAACCCCAATTGGGCCAGCACGCTGTCGGGCAGATCGCCCGGCGACTGGGTGACAAAGAACACCCCCACGCCCTTGGAGCGGATGAGCCGAACCACCTGTTCCAAGCGATCCTGCAGCGCTTTCGGGGTGCCGTTGAACAGTAGATGGGCTTCGTCGAAAAACAGCGCAAGCACCGGCTTGTCGGCATCGCCTCGCTCCGGCAACTGCTCGAACAGTTCGGCCAACAGCCACAGCAGGAAGGTGGCGTAGACCTTCGGCGCCTCATGCACCAAGCGGCTGGCATCGAGCAGGTGAATTCGCCCACGACCATCAGCGTCCGTGCGCAGCAGGTCCTCCAGTTGCAATGCCGGCTCACCGAACAGCGCCTCGGCGCCCTGCTGCTCCAACGTTGCCAAACGACGCAACAATGCCTGGGTCGAACCGGTGGTCATCAGTGCACTGTCTTCGCCCAGCAACTGGGGATTGTCTTTAAGGTGTGCCAGCAGCGCCTTGAGGTCCTTGAGATCGAGCAGCAGCAACCCGTCACGGTCGGCCACCTTGAATGCGGCATACAACGCTGCCTGCTGGCTGTCGGTCAGTTCAAGCAGGTTGCCAAGCAACAGCGGCCCCATCTCGCTCAGGGTGGTGCGCAGCGGGTGGCCGGACTGCCCGGCGATATCCCAAAGGCTCAACGGGTAGGCTTGCGCCCGGTACCCCAGCCAAGGCATGCCGGCAATGCGCTCGGCCACCTTGCCCTGGGGCGCTGCCGCCGCACCGACACCGCACAGGTCACCTTTGACATCGGCCGCGAACACCGCCACACCGGCATCACTGAACCCTTCCGCCAGGTGTTGCAAGGTCACGGTCTTGCCGGTACCGGTGGCACCGGCGACCAGGCCATGGCGGTTAGCCAGGCGCATGGCTTGCGTCACAGGCTGGCCATCCGGGCCAGCACCTACAACTATCGTCGAGTTTTCCGACATCTTTTTAATCCCCTGCTCAAGCTCGACCACCCATCAGCCGATAGCTCTGGATGATATTCGCCTTTGAAGACAGAACACCCCTGAAAGGACTTACGGGATGTTGCACTGTTTTAAGCGGTACTCGTGCGAACGCCCGATAAAAACCTTAGCGGAACCGATCACGCCATGAACAAAAGCCTTCGTTTCAGCCACAAGATTCTTTTGGCCGCATCACTGATCGTGATACTCGCCTTTAGCCTGTTCACCCTCTACAACGACTATCTCCAGCGTAATGCCATCCGTGAAGACCTGGAGAATTATCTGGCTGAAATGGGCGCCTCCACTTCGAACAACATTCGCAACCTGTTCGAAGGCCGGATAAAGCTGGTTGAAAACCTGGCGCAGAACATCGCCCAGCAACCTGCCAGCGCAGAAACGCTGATGGGCCAGAGTGCCCTGACTTCAAGCTTTTTGACCGTCTACCTGGGCAAGGTCGATGGTGGCTTCAGCGTGCGCCCCGACTCGAAGATGCCAGATGGCTACGACCCCCGCACCCGCCCCTGGTACAAGGATGGCATGAGCGCCACGGGCGCCATCCTCACCGAGCCCTACATCGACATGACCACCAACCAGATGGTCATCGGCATCCTCAGCAAAGTGTCCGCGGGGGTCGGCGTGGTCGGCGGCGACCTGGCGCTGGACGGCCTGGTGCAGATCATCAACTCGCTGAATTTTGGCGGCATGGGCTACGCCTTCCTGGTCAACGACCAAGGCAAGATTCTGGTGCACCCTGACAAGGCACTGGTCATGAAGTCGTTGTCGGACCTGTTCCCGCAGCACACGCCAAAACTGACGGGCGAGCTCACTGAGATCGAAGCCGATGGCCAGACCCGCCTACTGACCTTCACCCCGATCAAGGGCCTGCCATCGGCCAACTGGTACATCGGCCTGTCCGTGGACAAGGACAAAGCCTTTGCCATGCTCAGCAACTTCCGTACTTCGGCAGTGATCGCCACGGTGGTGGCGGTCGTGATCATCATCGGTTTGCTGGGCCTGCTGATCCGCGTGCTGATGCAGCCGTTGCTCACCATGACCCGCGCCATGGAGGACATCGCCGAAGGTGAAGGCGACCTGACCAAACGCCTGAAAATTCACCAGCAGGATGAGTTCGGCATCCTCGGCACTGCCTTCAACCGCTTCGTCGAGCGCATCCACGGCTCGATCCGCGAGGTGTCCTCGGCCACCGAGCAGGTCAACGAGGTGGCGCTGCGCGTGATCAGCGCCTCCAACTCGTCGATGACCAACTCCGACGAGCAGTCCAACCGCACCAACAGCGTTGCCGCGGCCATCAATGAACTGGGTGCCGCCGCCCAGGAAATCGCCGGCAATGCCGCCCAGGCTTCGCAGCATGCAAGTTCTGCACGGCTGCTGGCAGAAGAAGGTCAGCAGGTAGTGACGCGCAATATCGAGGCGATGAATCGCCTGTCGGACCTGATCGTCACGTCCAGCGCGCACATCGAAACGCTCAACAGCAAGACGGTGAACATCGGCCAGATCCTCGAAGTGATCACCAGCATCTCCCAGCAGACCAACCTGCTGGCGCTGAACGCTGCCATCGAGGCCGCACGGGCGGGTGAAGCCGGGCGTGGTTTTGCCGTGGTCGCCGACGAAGTCCGCAATCTGGCGCACCGTACCCAAGAGTCGGCGCAACAGGTCCAGGCGATGATCGAGGAGTTGCAGGTCGGTGCCCGTGAGTCGGTGGACACCATGGGCCAGAGCCAGCGCCACAGCCAGGACAGCATGGCGATCGCCAACCAGGCGGGTGAGCGCTTGGACAGCGTGACTGTGCGCATCGGTGAAATCGACGGCATGAACCAGTCGGTTGCAACTGCAACCGAAGAGCAGACAGCGGTGGTCGACTCGATCAACATGGACATCAATGAGATCAACATGCTCAACCAGGAAGGCGTGGAGAACCTCCAGGCCACCCTGCGAGCGTGCTCGGACCTCGAGCAACAGGCCACCCGCCTCAAGCACCTGGTAGGCAGCTTCCGCATCTAAGCTGCAAGTGGCAAGCTGCAAGCTGCAAGTAAAAGCGGGCCATGCGCCCTCTCGCTTGTAGCTTGCCGCTTGTAGCTTGCCGCTTGAAGCTTGAAGCTTGAAGCTTGAAGCTTGAAGCTTGCAGCTTGCAGCTGCAGCTGCTGCTCCCAACCCAACCGAACAAACTATCCTTCAGGTAGGTCAATCTTTAGGCGCGTCATCGTCGGCCTGTTACAGCCCGATGACGGACCAAAAGTCGATCCCGGAGGGATGCTGATCGTGCACATCGCTGACATCACCATGTTCTACGCCCCGGCCAGCGGGGGCGTACGTACCTATCTTGATGCCAAACACCACCGTCTCGACGCCATTGAGGGCGTACGCCACAGCCTGTTGATTCCCGGGGCCAGTGCTCGCCAGGAAGACGGCATCTATCAAGTTCCGGCGCCGCCCCTGCCCTTTGGCAAAGGCTACCGCTTCCCCGTGCGCCTTGCCCCCTGGTGCAATGTGCTGCGCGGCCTCAAGCCCGACCTCATCGAAGTGGGTGACCCGTACCTTACCGCCTGGGCCGCCCTCGAGGCGCGCCGCCAGCTCGATGTCCCCGTGATCGGCTTCTATCACTCCGACTTGCCACTGCTGGTCAGCAACCGCATGGGCAACTGGTTCACGCCGAATGTAGAAGCCTATGTCAGCAAGCTGTACGGCAATTTCGACCGAGTGCTGGCGCCCAGCCAGGTGATGGCCGACAAACTTCGCCGCCTGGGCGTGCGCGATGTGCATGTGCAGCGCCTGGGCGTGGACTTGGCCACGTTCAACCCGCAACACCGTGACCCACAACTGCGCGCCGAACTGGGTATCCCCGATACCAGCCGCCTGCTGGTCTTCGCTGGCCGTGGCTCGCGGGAAAAAAACCTGCCCGTACTGCTCGATTGCATACAGCGTCTTGGCCGCCCTTACCACCTGCTATTGGTAGGCTCGAACATGCCAAGCAACGTCCCTGACAACGTCAGCGTCATCAATCGATTCTGCGCGCCGCAGGACGTCGCCCGGCTCGTGGCCAGCGCCGACCTGCTGGTGCATGCCGGCGACCAGGAAACCTTCGGCCTGGTCATCCTTGAAGCCATGGCCAGCGCCACTCCCGTGGTGGCCGTGCACGCCGGGGCCTTCGGCGAGATCGTCAATGAGCAGTGCGGTCGCCTGTGCCGGGCCAACGACGGCCTGGCCATGGCCACCGCGGTGCGTGAGGTGTTCGAAGCCGGCGTGCGCAAGCTCGGCGCCCAGGCCCGCAGCCATGTGGAGCAGCATTATTCATGGGACAATGTCGTCGCCGGCCTGCTGCAGCACTATCAGGCGGTGCTTGGCCATCAACCGCAGGTACGCGCCCATGCTTGAGACCAGCGCCGCGCCGGGCAGCCTGATGCTTGTGCTGCATGACATCGCGCCTGAGACCTGGCCGGATTACCAGCCCTTCGTCGAGGCCGTCGACGAAATGGGCCATGTGCCCATGACCTGGCTGGTAGTGCCGAACTTCCATCACCGCAACCCGCTGGCGGGCTCACCCGCATTCTGCCGCCTGCTCGAACGACGCCTGGCGCGTGGCGACGAACTGGCGCTGCATGGCTTGTATCACGCCGACGACGGGCCAGCGCCACGCAGCCTGCGTGACTACTTCATGCGCCGCCTGTACACCCATGAAGGGGAGTTCTATGCCTTGAACCAGGCGCAGGCCATGCAACGCCTGGAGGCCGGCCTTGAAGTCTTCGACCGGCAAGGCTGGCCCGTGGCAGGCTTCGTCGCCCCGGCCTGGCTGATGAGCCAAGGCACCCGCCAGGCCTTGAGCCAATTGCCGTTGCGCTACACCAGCACCCCGCAGCACCTTTATCGTTTACCCGACTTCACCGCGTTCAATGCCCCAGGCCTGGTCTGGAGTGCCCGCAGCGCCTGGCGTCGTGGTATGTCGCAGGTGGTCTGTGACTGGCAGTGCAGGCGCTGGCGCAACGCTGAGACCCTGCGCCTTGGGCTGCACCCCGTGGACATGCGCCACCGCTCCTCACGAGATTACTGGCTGCGCACGCTGGACAAGCTGCTGATGCAAGGGCGCGCCCCCCTGACCAAGTCGGCCTGGCTACAGCGCCAGGCAGTAGGATGAACCGTCTGGGCTGGCTGGCCATGGCGCTGGTGATGGCCATGGTGATACCGGCCCTGCTGGGGGGCAGCGACCTGCTGCCCAGGCTCAAGGCCTTCGACCCCGCACTGATGCTGACCCTGCTGGGCATGATCCTGATGTGCTGGATAATCAATGCCGTGCGCTTGCGCCTGCTGCTTGGCCAGCAGGGAGCAAAGCTCGGCCACGTGCGCAGCCTCGGCGTGGTGATGGCCACCGAATTCGCCATTTGCACCACCCCAGGCGGCAGCGGCGGGCCGTTGACACTCATGGCCCTGCTGGCCCGTGACCGTATCGGCCCGGCACGCAGCGGCGCGGTGTTTGCCATGGACCAGTTGAATGATCTGTTGTTCTTCTTCTGCGCCATGTTGGCAATAGCCGGTTACGCACTGTTCCACAGCCTTGGCCGCAGCCAGCAGAGCATGTTGCTGGGCAGTGCCCTACTGCTGTGCTCGGCACTGGCGGCAATCGTGGCGCTGCTACGGTACCGACGAACGGTGATGCGCCTGAATGGGCGGCTGCTGCAGCGCATGGGGGTGGCCCCTGCGCGCAAACGGCGCTGGGCGCGCAAGCTGTTGCACTTCATCGATGCCTTGGCGCAGACCTGGCAGCTGCCAAAAAGCACACTGGCACTGGTGTTCACCCTCACCTGCGCGCATTGGAGCCTGCGCTACAGCGTGCTGTACCTGGTCTTGCAAGGCTTGGGCGTGGAGTTGTCGTGGATTCCGAGCTTCCTGGTACAGATGCTCTCGCTCAGTGCCGGGCAGTTCAGCCTGCTGCCGGGCGGCGCCGGGGCGGCCGAGCTGACCTCGGCGAGCCTGTTGACGCCTTTGGTGGGCAGTTCCACCGCGGCTGCGGCGATCCTGATCTGGCGTGCGGTCACTTACTACTTTTATCTGCTGGCCGGGGGGCCGGTGTTTGTTTGCCTGCTGGCGCGTCCCCTGCTGGAGCGCTGGCGGCGTCAGACGGGTTGAGCTGGCGCCAGAGCTCAGCGGCACCGGGGAAATCAGTGCCGTCCTGTTCGCTCAGGGCGTCGGGGTCGTAGCGAGAAAGGCAGCCTTCCCCGAGGGTAGGCGGTGCTGATGCGGTGGGTTTGTTGCGTGAGCCTGTCATGTTTCACCCCGTGCATGGCTGGGGCTGCAGTGCAGCCCCAAAGCCCGTATCAGTCGAACACGACAGTCTTGTTGCCGTGCACCAGCACGCGGTCTTCCAAGTGATAGCGCAGGCCACGGGCAAGCACCATCTTCTCCACATCGCGGCCGAAGCGGACCATGTCCTCGATGCTGTCGGCATGGCTCACACGCACCACGTCCTGCTCGATGATCGGGCCTGCGTCCAGTTCTTCGGTCACGTAGTGGCAAGTAGCACCGATCAGCTTCACCCCACGCAGGGCGGCCTGGTGGTAAGGTTTGGCACCGACGAACGACGGCAGGAAGCTGTGGTGGATGTTGATGACTTTTTCGGCGTAATCCTGGCACAACTGCGGTGGCAGGATTTGCATGTACCGCGCCAGCACAACCACATCGGCCGCATGTTCCTGGACCAGGCGCGACACTTCAGCGAACGCAGGCGCCTTGTCTTTCGGGTCGACGGGTACATGGAAGAACGGGATGCCGTGCCACTCGACCATGCTGCGCAGGTCGTTGTGGTTGGAGATCACGCAAGGGATCTCGCAATCGAGTTCATCGGTGTGCCAGCGATGCAACAGATCAGCCAGGCAGTGGGATTCACGGCTCGCCATCAACACCACACGCTTTTTCTGAGCCGAATCCGTAATGCGCCAGGTCATGGAAAACTCTTCGGCTATCGGCGAAAAGGCTTCGCGGAAGGCCTCGATACCGAATGGCAGCGATTCGGCGCGGATTTCATGGCGCATGAAGAACCAGCCACTCTGCTCATCGGAGTGGTGGCTCGCTTCGTTGATCCAGCCGTTGTACAAAGCCAGGAAATTACTGACTTTCGCCACGATACCAACACGGTCGGGGCAAGCGATCACCAGACGATAGGTGCGCATGAATAAGACTCCAGAACTTCGCAAAGGCGCTCATTCTAGCGGCCCGCCCGGAAAAACGCAGTAATCATTGCACCCCGCCACCGCCCCTTGCGCGCTTAGACGCGGGCCGTGGCACGCAGCAACAGCCAGGCGAAACATGACGAGTTACGCGGGCTAATGTAAATATTTTTTTAACCTTGAGATATTTTGTCACAGCCCACATAAACAGTTGATGAACTGATTAATAGGTTTACTTGAGAGTATCGCCTGTCTATTATTGCTCCACACATTTCCCGAACACGCATTAAGGAACACTCCATGTCCCTGATCAACGAATACCGCGCCACCGAAGAAGCCATCAAAGAACTTCAAGCCCGCCTGGCCAACCTGTCGCAGGATGACAAGCTGAAGAAAGAACTGGAGTTCGAAGGCAAACTGCGCACGCTGATGGGCGAATACTCCAAATCGCTGCGCGACGTCATTGCCCTGCTCGACCCAGAATCGAAGCTGAGCAAAGGCCCACGTGGCGCAGTCAAGACCACCGCCACCAAACGTGCGCGCAAGGTCAAGCAATACAAAAACCCGCACAACGGTGAAGTGATCGAAACCAAAGGCGGCAACCACAAAACCCTGAAAGAGTGGAAAGCCAAATGGGGTGGCGATGTGGTTGAAAGCTGGGCGACCCTGCTGGACTGATTGTCCGCTCGATCGCTGTACTGCTTAAAATAAAAACGCCGGCACGATGCCGGCGTTTTTGTTTGCGTGTACAAAACCACTCAAAAAGGAATGGCAAATTGCTCTGCCAGTTGCCGGGCATGCGCCTGCCAGGCGTCCAGCACCTGGCGCCCCGGCTCGTCCGCCTTGGCCCAGACGCTTTGCCGCGCCTGCTCGAAGTCGCCCAGCGTGTTCGGTGCTCCCCAGTGTGGGTCGCTCAATCGCTGCTGACAGAAACCATACCAGCGCTGCCGCTCTTCGCTATTCAAGGTGTCCGGGAAGTTACGCGCCCGGTACCGGAACAACAACTCAGGCAGGCGCGGGTCATCGAACATCCAGTGGCCTAGCCCCAACTGAGAAGGGTCCAGCGTTCTTACTTGTTCACACAGCCGGCGATCGCGGTCGCCGAGAAACCCTTCATACAATTGCTGCTCCGGATCTTCACTCGGAACAAAGTCGTCCTTGCCGTAAATGTGTTCCAGCTTGTGTTGCCAGGCGTTCTGCTGATTGGCCAACTCTTCAGCGCGAGCGTGTACGAGCGCCAGATCGATCCCGAGCCGTTGCTGATCGGCCGCGCGCAATACCGAAAGCGGCGCCACTACCGGGCAGCGATTGATCTGCACCAACTTCAGCGGTATGGGTAATTGCCCATCAGACAATTCCTCACGACGCGTGTACAAGCGCTCACGAATTACCTCGGCACTTTCCCTTAATAAGGGTAGGGTTTCACTTTGCAGGTCGCACACAATCAGCGCGTTGCGATTACGTGGGTGCCAGGCCAACGGCAAGACCACCCCAAGATAATTGCGCGCCGCCGAGAAGCGCCCCGATATATGCACCAAGGGCTGCAGCAGACGGATTTGCTCCATCACTTTGTGCTTGCTGCGCAATTGGAACAGCCACTCATACAACTTAGGCTGCTTGTCGCGGATCAAGCGCGCCAGCGCGATGGTAGCCCGCACGTCGGAAAGTGCCTCGTGGGCATGCCCATGATCGATGCCGTTGGCCTTGCTGAGCAATTCAAGGCGCAAGCTGACGCGCCCGTCCTGTTGCGGCCAGACGATGCCCTCAGGGCGCAGGGCGTAAGCAGTGCGGACCACATCGATCAAGTCCCAGCGGCTATTGCCGCCCTGCCACTCCCGGGCATACGGGTCGAAGAAATTGCGGTACAGGCTGTAGCGGGTAACCTCGTCGTCGAAGCGCAGCGTGTTGTAACCCGCGCCGCAGGTACCCGGTTGGGCCAGTTGCGCGTGCACCCGCGTCATGAACTCGGCTTCGCTCAGGCCCTGGTTGGCCAGCTGCTGCGGGGTGATGCCTGTCACCAGGCAAGCCGCCGGGTGCGGCAGGATATCGTCGCTGGGGCGGCAGTAAAGACTGATGGGCTCGTCGATTTCATTGAGCTCGAAGTCGGTGCGCACACCGGCCACCTGCAACGGCCGGTCGCAGCGCGGATTGATACCGGTGGTTTCATAGTCGTGCCAGAAAATGCTGGAGGTCACGGGGTCGTCCTGATCGAAGGTCGCCCCGATTCTAGCGGACATGGCCTCAGACGGAAGCGTTGGCCGGATGGAAACTGAAATAGTCGCGCAACGAGCGCACGAACTCGTCGTACTCGCGTGGTGCCTGCAACAGCATGAAGCCCGAATCGTAATGGCCAGGCGTCTGGTCCTCACGGCACCACAGGCAACTGGCGGTCAGGTTGATGAACTGAAAGCCGCCACCGGGCAGCGGCAAGCGCAATTGCAATTCGAAATCCGGGCCCACCAGCACCGGTAACTGGCTGATCAACATCAAGCCATCTTCCGAGGCATTGCCCAACTGCCCGATCGGCTGATCGGTCACGCGATTGAAGACCATCAGTACGCAAGGCAACTGATGGCGCTCGATATGACGCTGGTTGAACATGGTCACAATTGCAGTCCGTACCCGATGCCAGGAATACGAGGTACTGGCGGTTGTTGTAACAACTGAGTTACAGGTTAGCGCAGCGCGCGTGGCAAATCCCGTGAAATAAACGACACCTTGGTGTTAACGCCAAGGAGAGGTACTCACCGGGTTGGCCATCGCAGCCTCGCCAGCGCGGTAGTGGCCCAGTTTCTCCAGGGTTTGCAGCCGCGCCTTGGCCCGGTAGGCATACTCGTTGCGTGGATACTGCTGAATCAGGTACTCGTAGGTTTGTGCAGCGTCCACGTAAAGCTTCTGGCGCTCCAGGCACTGGCCACGCAGCAACGACACTTCCGGATGGATGAACGGCCGCGCACGGCTGGTGCGGTCGACCTGTGACAGCTCGAGCATCACCCGTTGGCAATCGCCACGGTCGTACGCACGATAGGCGTTGTTCAGGTGGTGGTCCATGGACCAGCGGGTACAGCCGACGGCGCTGGCGGCCAGGGCGAAAACGATCAGGGCTCGCATGGGGATCTCCTTTAATAAAGAGTATATCGGCGTGCCGGTATATTTCTTCAGCTTGCCACGTGCGGCTTGCAGCTGCCCTATCGTACCCGCCTTCAGGTAGTGCAACGGAACAATGACTACAGGGCGATTCAGGAGTAGCCTTTCGCTGCGCTTCACTATAGGAGTCTGTGCATGACCATCCGCCGTACCAAAATCGTCGCCACCCTCGGCCCCGCCAGCAACTCGCCGCAAGTGATCGAACAGCTGATCCTCGCCGGCCTGGACGTGGCACGTCTGAACTTTTCCCACGGCACCCCGGACGAGCACAAGGCGCGCGCCCGCCTGATCCGTGAGATCGCTGCCAAGAACGGCCGCCATGTCGCATTGCTGGGCGATCTGCAGGGTCCGAAGATCCGCATCGCCAAGTTCAGCAACAAGCGCATCGAACTGAAGATCGGTGACAAGTTCACCTTCTCCACCGCCCACCCGCTGACCGAAGGCAACCAGGACATCGTCGGTATCGACTACCCCGACCTGGTCAAGGACTGCGGCGTTGGTGACGAACTGTTGCTCGACGACGGCCGTGTGGTCATGCGCGTCGAGACCGCTACCGCTGATGCACTGCACTGCGTGGTGATCATCGGTGGCCCGCTGTCGGACCACAAAGGCATCAACCGCAAAGGTGGCGGCCTGACCGCACCAGCCCTGACCGAAAAAGACAAGGCCGACATCAAGCTGGCCGCGGAAATGGACCTGGACTACCTCGCCGTATCCTTCCCGCGTGACGCCAGCGACATGGAATATGCCCGCAAGCTGCGCGACGAGTCCGGCGGCAGCGCCTGGCTGGTGGCGAAGATCGAGCGTGCCGAAGCCGTTGCCGACGACGAAACCCTCGACAAGCTGATCGCTGCCTCCGATGCCGTGATGGTTGCCCGTGGCGACCTGGGCGTGGAAATCGGCGACGCCGAGCTGATCGCCATCCAGAAGAAGATCATCCAGCACGCTCGCCGCAACAACAAGGCAGTGATCGTGGCGACCCAGATGATGGAGTCGATGATCCAGAACCCGATGCCGACCCGCGCCGAAGTTTCCGACGTGGCCAACGCCGTGCTGGACAACACCGATGCGGTGATGCTGTCGGCCGAAAGCGCCGCCGGTTCCTACCCGATCGAAGCGGTCCAGGCCATGGCACGCATCTGTCTGGGCGCTGAAAAGCATCCCACCAGCCAGAAGTCCAGCCACCGTTTGCACACCACCTTCGAGCGCTGCGACGAGAGCATCGCCCTGGCGGCCATGTACACCGCCAACCACTTCCCGGGTGTCAAGGCGATCATCGCCCTCACCGAAAGTGGCTATACCCCGCTGATCATGTCGCGCCTGCGCTCGCATGTGCCGATCTACGCACTGTCGCCGCACCGCGCGACCCAAGCGCGCGCGTCGATGTTCCGCGGCGTCTACCCGATCGCGTTCGACCCGGCTTCGCTGCCGGCCGACAAGGTCAGCCAGGCGGCGGTCGACGAGCTGCTCAAGCGTGGCCTGGTGGCGCAAGGTGATTGGGTGATCCTGACCAAGGGCGACAGCTACCACACCATCGGTGGTACCAACGGCATGAAGATCCTGCATGTCGGTGATCCGCTGGTCGGCTGATCGGTCTTGACCGGGGCCGCGCTGCGGCCCATCGCTGCGGTTCGTCGCCACGACGCGCCGCAGCGATCAGGCCGGTTCGATCACTGCACAGCCCCGTCAGGCATGCTCGACGAACACGTCGGCAAATACCTGATTCCTCGGCACCCCCGCAATGAAAAGTCGCCTCGCGAACCGCTCCACACTGGCCGGCGAGCCACACACCAACGCAATGGTCTGGCGCGATGATGGCCGCAGTGTCGCCAGCGCTGCATCCAGCTGCCCTGCCAGCACCCGCTCGACAGTCACGCCCTCGATCTGCATCAACGGCTCAGCCAGGTAATGCCCTGCCTCATCATGGGCCACATGCATCACCCTGATCTCCCCCCGATGCCCCTGGCGCACCGCCTCGCGCAGGATGCCCCACAAGGGCGCAAGCCCGGTACCTGCCGCCAGCAGCCATAGCGCCTGCCCCTGCCAGTCCAGATCGTAATGCAGCGCCCCACCGCGCAGCTCTCCCAAGCGCAACGTATCGCCGACCTGCAAACCACGGGCCTTGTCGCAAAACGCGCCCGGGTGCCGGCAATCGATATGAAACTCCAGGTACGCGTCTTCGCCCGGCAGGCTTGCCAGGGAATAGGGCCGGGCCACCGGGCCGTTCCACAGCACCACATGTTGCCCCGCCTGATAACGCAATGCCCGCTCCGGCCTCAGGCGCAAGCGCAGCACATCACCCAACCAGTCCAGCGCACAGACCTGTGCAGGGATGCCGTCCAGCAGGGGGTCGAACACCGCCACGCGCAGGTCATCAGTCACCCGGCACTGGCATGCCAGTCGCCAGCCCTGAGCGTGTTTTTCCAGCGCCAGGGCCTCTGGCAGTGCATCAGCGGGTTGCCCTTCCAGGCAATGCACCAGGCAGGCATGACAGCTACCGGCACGGCAGCTGTAGGGCACGTTCAGCCCCGCATCGTTCAGGGCATCGAGCAGATTGCTGCCGGTGGGCACCGTCCAGCGGCGCTCGCCCACACAGAGTTCAGGCATGGTCATCACTTCTCCGGCTATACATCGCCACTCTAAGGCAAGCCGGCATCGGCAGCAAAAAGGATGCCCGCCGCCTGCCGACCATGGTCCAGACCACGCGCAGGTGTTTCGCAGGCACAGGCGCGCTATACTGCCGCGCCTTTTTGCGTCGGCCTGACCTGTCGACGCCTTGCCAGGCGTTTCGACACGCAGGTGTGCAGTGTCGGAAGGCCTTTACGAATGTTCCCGTCTTTAAGAGGAGCGCGCTGCATGACCGTGATCAAGCAAGACGACCTGATTCAGAGCGTCGCCGACGCCCTGCAATTCATTTCGTACTACCACCCCGTCGATTTCATCCAGGCGATGCACGAGGCCTACCTGCGTGAAGAGTCGCCTGCCGCGCGCGACTCCATCGCCCAGATCCTGATCAACTCGCGCATGTGCGCCACCGGCCACCGCCCGATCTGTCAGGATACCGGTATCGTCACCGTATTCGTGCGCGTCGGCATGGACGTGCGCTGGGACGGCGCCACCCTGAGCGTCGACGACATGATCAACGAAGGTGTGCGTCGCGCCTACAACCTGCCTGAAAACGTCCTGCGCGCTTCGATCCTGGCCGACCCGGCCGGTGCCCGCAAGAACACCAAGGACAACACGCCAGCCGTCATCCACTACTCGATCGTCCCAGGCGACAAGGTCGAAGTCGATGTGGCAGCCAAAGGCGGCGGCTCGGAAAACAAGTCGAAGATGGCCATGCTCAACCCGTCCGACTCGATCGTCGACTGGGTTCTGAAGACCGTTCCGACCATGGGTGCCGGCTGGTGCCCGCCCGGCATGCTCGGCATCGGCATCGGCGGTACCGCCGAAAAAGCTGCGGTCATGGCCAAGGAAGTGTTGATGGAGTCCATCGACATCCATGAACTCAAAGCCCGTGGTCCGCAGAACCGCCTCGAAGAAATCCGCCTGGAGCTGTTCGAGAAGGTCAACCAGCTGGGTATCGGCGCCCAAGGCCTGGGCGGCCTGACCACCGTGCTCGACGTCAAGATCATGGACTACCCGACCCACGCCGCCTCGCTGCCGGTGTGCATGATCCCCAACTGCGCCGCCACCCGTCACGCGCACTTCGTGCTCGACGGCTCCGGCCCGGCCGAACTGGAAGCCCCGTCGCTGGACGCCTACCCGGAAATCGTCTGGGAAGCAGGCCCGAGCGCCCGCCGCGTCAACCTCGACGACATCACCCCGGAAGAAGTCGCCAGCTGGAAACCGGGCGAGACCATCCTGCTCAACGGCAAGATGCTCACCGGCCGCGATGCCGCGCACAAGCGCATGGTCGAGATGCTCAACCGTGGCGAAGCGCTGCCGGTTGACCTCAAAGGCCGCTTCATCTACTACGTCGGCCCGGTCGACCCGGTCGGTGACGAAGTGGTAGGCCCGGCTGGCCCGACCACCGCCACCCGGATGGACAAGTTCACCCGCCAGATCCTTGAGCAAACCGGCCTGCTGGGCATGATCGGCAAGTCCGAGCGTGGCCCGACCGCCATTGAAGCGATCAAGGACAACAAGGCCGTTTACCTGATGGCCGTCGGCGGCGCCGCCTACCTGGTGGCCCAGGCGATTCGCAAGTCCAAGGTGCTGGCCTTCGCCGAACTGGGCATGGAAGCGATCTACGAGTTCGAAGTCAAAGACATGCCGGTCACCGTCGCGGTGGACAGCAACGGTGAGTCGGTGCACATCACCGGCCCTGCGCTGTGGCAGAGCAAGATCGCCGAAAGCCTGGCGGTGGAAGTCAAGTAATCGGTATCGGGGCCGCGTCGCGGCCCCGATTCACGCAATACGCTCGAACTGCTCTGGCCAATCGCGCCGGGTAAAGACCTGCCCCTGCTCCCTCACCCGCCGGACCGCTCCCAGGTCCACATCGCATAGCAGCCATTGGCTGCCCGCGGGGCTCAGCGTTTCGCTTTCACCCACCACGCCATTGCTCGGCATGCCATGATCCGGCGGCACGAACAACCCCGCACGCCCAACGTTCTCATCCAGCGCCGGTGACCACGGTGCCGAGCCCACAGTCGGGCTCTGCAACAGCGCTATCTGGTTTTCCAGCGCCCGCGCCTGAATACCGATGCGCACGCGGTGGTAGCCCGCTTCGGTGTCGGTACAACTGGGCGCCAGAATCAGGTCGGCCCCCGCTTCGGCCAGGTGCCGCGCCAGCAGCGGGAACTCATTGTCATAGCAGATCAGGATGCCCAGGCGGCCGAGGCGCGTATCGAATACCCGCAGCCCCTGGCCCGCGCTGATGCCCCAGTGTTCTCGCTCGAAACGGGTCATCATGAGTTTGTCCTGATGCCCAAGCATACCTTCCGGCCCGAACAGCCAGGCCCGGTTGCGATAGTGCCCATCGTTGTCCAGCACCGGCAGGCTGCCCGGCTGCAGGTACACCCCCAAGCGCCGGGCGATGCCTTCGCACAGCGCCAACCAGGGTTCGACCAACGGCTGAACACCGGCGATGGAGGCTTTCAGGTCGCCGCGCTGGTCGGCAGGCAACTGGCCGCTGAGCACCATGCCGGCGTATTCAGGCAACAGCAGCAATTGAGCGCCCGCCGCCACCGCCTCGGCGCATACGCGTTGCAGGTGCTCGGCGTAAGCACTCCAGGATTCATGCAACTCGATGGCGTACTGGCAGGCCGCCACACGGATCATATCGGTAATTCCTTGAGCCAGAACGACATGATCTTGTCGCTGCTTTCCTGCTCGTCCAGGTCGCGCCAGGCGTAATGCGTGCGCAGGGACGGGTCATGCAGGAAGCCCCGGTTTCGCCAGAAACCGTGCAATGGCTTGTAGTTGGCAGGCCGCCTTGGGTGCACGCCAGGGCGCTCGACGGTGCAGAAGGCGCAGCAATCGAACTCGGCCAGCTTGTGCGCGTAAGACTCGCGCTCGATGAAGAAGCGCACACCCAGGCCTTGGCCACGGTATTGGGGCAGTACCACCGATTCGCCGAAGTAGTACACGCTGGCCGGGTCGCGACCCTGCGCCAGAAATGGCTGCTGAAACTGGGGCGCAACGTCCACCAGCGGCACCCCGGTCGAGGCGCCCACCACCTGGCCATTGTCCAGGGCCAGCACTACCAGGCTGCGGCCGGAACGCGCATAAGCTGCCAGGTACTCGGCTTCATACTCCAGCGTGCCGTCATAGAGATAGGGGAACTCGCGGAAAACGGTCAGGCGCAGACGAGCGAGGTCATCGATGTAAGGCGCGATAGCGGCGCCGTGCAACAGGCGTATTTCCATGCTTGGCGGTCGTTTTGTCGATGTGGATGACGCGCTCGGCTAAGCCGGGCTTGAGGGGAAACCCTATCATCCGAACCAAGACTGCACCTTTCCCCTACACGACAGGAACTGTTCCATGACCGCTACCGAACTGGTAAATGCCTACTACGCGGCGTTCAATGCCGGCGACATGCCTGCCTTCCTTGCCTTGCTCAGCGAAGACGTGATTCACGACATCAACCAGGGCGAGCGGCAAATGGGCAAGGCCAGGTTTGCCGCGTTCATGGACAAGATGAACCGCTGCTACCGCGAGCGCCTGGCCGATATCGTGGTGATGCAAAATGCCGACGGCAGCCGCGCGGCAGCCGAGTTCACCGTACATGGCGAGTACCTGGCCGATGATGAGGGATTGCCTGCGGCCAAGGGGCAGACCTACGTGCTACCGGCAGGCGCCTTCTTCTACATTCACTGCGGGAAGATTGCCCGGGTAAGCAACTACTACAACCTCAATGACTGGGTCGAGCAGGTGGGTTGAACCCAGCAGCGCCGGCAAGCCGGCGACCAGGCCGGCTCAGCTGATGCGCGTTCCCAGCACCTTGAGGAAGGCCGCAAGCCATGCCGGGTGCGCCGGCCACGCTGGCGCTGTGACCAGGTTGCCATCCACGTGCGCCTGGTCCACGGCGATATCGATGAACGTGCCCCCTGCCAGGCGCACCTCCGGCGCACAGGCCGGATACGCACTGCACTCACGCCCTTCGAGCACGCCAGCCGCCGCCAGCAACTGCGCCCCATGGCAAACCGCCGCAATCGGCTTGCTGGCCTGGTCGAATGCCTTGACCAGCGCCAGCACGCGCTCATCCAGGCGCAGATACTCAGGGGCACGCCCACCGGGGATCAGCAAGGCATCGTAGCTTTCGGCACGGACCTGGACGAAATCATGATTGAGGGCAAAGTTGTGGCCAGGCTTCTCGCTGTAGGTCTGCTCGCCTTCGAAATCGTGGATCGCCGTGCGCACCGTCTGCCCCGCGATTTTCTCCGGGCACACCGCATGCACCGTGTGGCCCACCATGCTCAAGGCCTGAAAAGGCACCATCGCCTCGTAGTCCTCGACGTAGTCGCCCACCAGCATGAGAATCTTCTTCGCAGTCATCGCCATCCACTCCTTCGGTAATTGGGGAAGCACCCTGCACGATAGTCTGCTTCAGTTACGGCGGTCGAGCAGGTTGACCACCAGCCGGTCCATCCAGCCCCATATCCGCTGCTTCAGACGACGCCACAGTGGCCGGGCGTGCCAGTGGTCAAGGTCGACTTCGTGGCTGAGGGCGAAATCGCGTTCGAAGCTGGCGACCACGGCGGCCGTCAGCGGCGGGTCCAAGGCCTCGACGTTGGCCTCCAGGTTGAAGCGCAGGTTCCAGTGATCGAAGTTGCACGAGCCGACGCTGACCCAATCATCCACCAGCGCCATCTTCAGGTGCAGGAAGCACGGCTGGTATTCATAGATACGTACCCCCGCGCGCAATAAACGAGGGTAGTAACGATGGCCGGCGTAGCGGACCGAGGGGTGATCGGTCCGCGGGCCGGTGAGCAGCAGGCGCACATCGACGCCCTTGCCTGCCGCCCGGCGCAGCGAACGGCGCACGCTCCAGGTTGGCAGAAAATAAGGTGTGGCCAGCCAGACGCGCTGCTTGCCGCTGTTGAGCGCACGCACCAGCGAATGCAGGATGTCACGGTGCTGGCGGGCGTCGGCATAGGCCACGCGGCCCATGCCCGGGCCATGCACCGGCACCTTGGGCAGGCGCGGCAGGCCGAAGCCCTCAGCGGGGCGCCAGGCAGTACGGCGGTGGTTGGCCTGCCACTGGCGGTCGAACAGTAGCTGCCAATCGCTGACCACCGGGCCGTGCATCTGCACCATCACCTCATGCCACTCGCTGGTCGCTTCGCCCGGCGTCCAGAACTCATCGGTGACACCGGTACCCCCTACCACCGCCAGGCGCTCGTCGACCAGCAGCAGCTTGCGATGGTCGCGATACAGGTTGCGCAGGCCGCGGCGCCAGCGCAGGCGGTTGTACCAGCGCAGGTACACACCGGCATCGAGCAGGCGTTGGCGCAAAGCCGAATTGAACGCCAGCGAGCCGTAGTCATCGAACAGGCACCGCACGCGTACCCCACGCCGGGCGGCCTGCTCCAGTGCATCGACCACCGCTTCGGCGCACGCCCCGGCCTCGACCAGATACAACTCAAGATCGACCTGGGCTTGCGCATCCACGATCGCCTGAAGCATGCGTGGAAAGAATTCGGGGCCGTCGATCAGCAGTTCGAACTGGTTGCCATCACGCCAGGGAAAGACCGGCCCCGGCATGTCAGCGGGCGTTGAAAATCAGCACCGCATTGACCGGTACCGTCGGGTTGATGGATTTGAGCTTGGCGAACTTGCGCAAGGTTTCCAGCCCGGGCAGCAAGCCGAAATCGTGGGCCTGCAAAATCAGTGGCTCAAGGGTCACCACCTGAAAGCGCCGCGCATCGAGGCGGGTTGCCAGCAACAAGGCGTTGTAGCTGTGCGACTGGCCATGCAGCGTAACGGTCAACGGCAGGCGCAGTTCGATCTGCGCGCCATCGGCCAGGTCGTTTATCGGCCGCAGGTCGAGCTGGGCCTTGACCGTCGCTTCGGCAAAGCGGCCGACCTCGAACAGATCGTCACGCATACGCTCGTCCCGCAGCGGGATACCACTGCTGACCGAATCCATCTCGATACGCAGCCCGGCGGCGCCTTTGCGGTCGACGGTACCATGCAGCACCAGAAAACGATGGACTTCGGCCGTGTCGCCGTCCTTGCCGGTGACGAATGAAAGGCGTGAGGACTCACCATCGAGGTGCCAATTGGCGTGAGCGGGCAGGCACAGAGCCAGCAACAGGGCGGGTAAAAGACGGGGCAGCTTGAACATGACAGATCTCGTGAAACCAGACCGCCAACCTTACCCGGCCCTTTTCATGGCAGCAAGCGGCAGCCAACCTGCGCGCCCTGCCATGCCGCCTGATTGCGCTGGCCCAGCCCTGCGGCACTGACCAGACGCCGCTGGCTGTCTTCCTCCAGCATGCTCAACGGCAACCACTGCGCTACATAACCCCGACAATAGTCAGGGTCCAGGCCCATGACGAAACGGCACGAGCAATACTCCTTGGCCGAATAAGCCGAAAGAATACCCGGGAAGTCCGCCAATGCCTGGCGCTCCAGCCAGGCCCAGCCCAGCAAGGCGACCAGCACCAGCCCCAGCAGCCGCTTCATGCCCCCTCCTTGGCCAGCGCTGTCAGCACGCGCCTTAGCAGTTCGTTATGGCTGTAACTGCCATCACGGTCATCGGCGTAGCGGACGATGACCAGCTTGTGGCTCGGCAGTATGTAAAGGGCCTGGCCCCAGTGGCCGAGGGCGGCATAGGTGTCCGCCGGCGCGTCAGGCCAGGGCAAGGTACTGCCCGGCAGTGGCTGGTTGAGCCACCAGTGGCCACCGGGGTTGGCTTCCCCGGGCAGCGGTGTGGCTTGGCTGAACAGGGTACGATTGAAGGCAACCCAGCTTGCCGGCAGCAACTGGCGGCCACCCCAGCGCCCTTCACGCTGCATCAACAGGCCGATGCGTGCCAGGTCGCGGGCACTGAGGTAGAGGTAGGAAGAGCCAACGAAGGTGCCACTGCCATCGCGCTCCCACACGGCGCTGTGAATGCCCAGCGGGGTGAACAGCGCTTGCCAGGGGTAGTCAGGGTAAGCACCGCCCTTGAGCATGCCGCGCAATGCGGCGGCCAGGACATTGCTGTCGCCACTCGAATACAGGAATCGCTGCCCAGGCGCTTCGGCAACGGGCCTTGCAGCGGTATACGCGGCCATGTCATGGCGCCCTCGGGTATAGAGCATTGCCACCACCGAGGATTTCAGCGGTGCGTATTCGTAGTCTTCCTGCCAGGCCAGGCCACTGGCCCAATGCAACAGGTCGGCCATACGCACATCGGGGTGGGCCTGCATGGGCGGGTAATAGCGTGCTGCGGGGTCCTGCAACTGAAAACGCCCCTCGCCCTGGGCCACGCCCAGCACTGTCGCCAGTACGCTCTTGCTCACCGACCAGGTCAGGTGGGCGGTTTTCGCGGTGGTAGGCGCGGCGTACCGCTCGTGCAGGATGCGGCCGTCGCGGATGATCAGCAGGGCGTCGCTGCGAATGCCGCTGCGCCGGGTGGTATCGCGCTCCGGGAAGGCATAGCTATCGACAGCCTGCCAGTCGATGGCCGTGGTGTCGGCTTGCCACTCTGGCAGGGGCCAGTCCTCTGCCCTGGCCGAACCGACCGCCACCGCCAGGATGATCAACCCTGTCTTGAACATGAACGCCTCTAGGGGCCGCAGGGCGACCCGGGTGTCAACGGATCAGGCGATCCTGCCAGGCGTTCATGACAATCCGGCAGCCTCCCAAGCCTTGGCCAGGCGCTTTTCCCGAGCAGCCGTCGCCAGCGCCATGACGCCCTGATCGCGCTGCCACAGCTGCGCCCATAGCGCCGGCCCGGCCGACAGTGCTTCGTCGAGGGACGGCTTCAGTGCCTGAAACTGCGCAAACAAGCCCGCCAGCAATAAATGGCAGCCGACACTGTCGGCGCACTGGCGGCTGGCCTCGGCACAACCCGCCAACAAGCCGATCAGGCGCAACCGCAGCGCCTGTTGCCAGCCGCTTTCCTGCGCTACGCCATACAACCAGGCAACCATCGCCGCCAGCACGTACAGATCTTCCAGTGAACGAAACGGTTTGACGTATGCATCCCAACCATCACCGGCGAGCAATTCGCAGGCAGCCTGGCGCAGTTGCAGGCGCCCGTGGCCGACATCAGGCATCAATGGCAGGGTCGGCAACGCCTCCAGGGTCACCCCTGGCTCACCCGGGTAAACCACCCCCAGGCTAAGGCGCGGTGCTTCACCCTGCCCCTCGCTGCGCGCCGCCACCAGCAGCCATTCGGCGTCAAGCCCGGCGGTCACGAAGTCCTTGCTGCCGGTCAGGCGCAAACCCTCCAGGCGCGTCTGCATGTGCGCCGGGCGCACGCTACGCCCCTCGGTGGCGCACAGCGCGCCGAGGGTGGCGGGGGCGCTGGGCCACAGCGCACGCAAGGCGGCCTGGTAGCCAAGCAGAAACGCCAGGCCAGGTGTGGCCATGGCGCGCCCACCGAGCACCGCCAGCTCGAACGGGGCGCACCCGCCGAGGCGCTCGAGTTGCGCGGCATAGAGCTCGCCCAAGGTATCGGCCAGAGGCTGGCGAAAGGGATCGTTGAGTCGTTGCAACCAGGCCATCGGACGCTCCTCTCATAAGCGCTTGTCAGGGGTGTCACGCAAGCATCACCAAAGGTTCACAGGGGTGACACCGCGCCTACCTAGGCTGACTTTGCACAACAAAGCCGACCGGCCGCAACCCTTCATGGCTGGCTTAGGGAGACTCGCAATGACTCGGACCGCTCGCTCTGGCGACAACAGCACTGAACGCCGTCTGCAAGCCGAACGCCTGGTCGGCGCCGCGGCCCTGCAGGAAGCACAGGCCCTGCGCTACAAAGTGTTCAGCGCAGAATTCAAGGCCAGGCTCAAGGGCGCTGAACTGGGCCTGGACATGGATGACTACGACGTACACTGCCAGCACATCGGCGTACGCGACCTGAGCACCGGCGAACTGGTCGCCACCACCCGCCTGCTCGACCATCAGGCCGCCAGCAGCCTGGGGCGTTTCTACAGTGAAGAAGAATTCAGCCTGCACGGCCTGCTGCAACTGCAGGGGCCAATCCTCGAACTGGGCCGCACCTGCGTGGACCCCGGCTACCGCAACGGCGGCACCATCGCCGTGCTCTGGGGCGAGCTGGCCGAAGTGCTCAATGAAGGCCGTTACAGCTACCTGATGGGCTGCGCGAGCATCCCCATGCAGGATGGCGGTGTTCAGGCCCATGCTGTCATGCAACGGCTGCGCGAGCGCTACCTGTGCACCGAACATCTGCGTGCAGAACCGAAGAACCCGCTGCCCACCCTGGCCCTGCCGCACAATGTCATCGCTGAAATGCCGCCGCTGCTGAAGGCCTACATGCGCCTGGGTGCGAAGATCTGCGGTGAACCCTGCTGGGATGAGGACTTCCAGGTTGCCGACGTGTTCATCCTGCTCAAGCGTGATGACCTGTGCCCGCGTTACGCCCGCCACTTCAAGGCAGCGGTCTGATGCCCAAGCTGCGGGTGTTCGCCCGCCTCGCAAGGCTGTTATTGGTGCTGCTCTTGGGCATGCTCATGGCCAGCGTGATCGCCGTCGGCGAACGCCTGGGCAGCAAAGCCTCCATCGAGCGCCGCCAGCGCTGGACCTGCCTGTTCATGAAGCGCCTGGTCGCGGCCCTGCCCTTCGACGTGCAGGTAATCGGTGAACTGCCCCAACGGCCGATGTTGTGGGTCAGCAACCACGTGTCCTGGACCGATATCCCACTGCTCGGCATGCTGCTGCCGCTATCGTTCCTGTCCAAGGCCGAAGTCCGCCACTGGCCAGTGGCGGGCTGGCTGGCGGAGAAAGCCGGCACGTTGTTCATCCGCCGCGGCGGCGGCGACAGCCAGCGCCTGCGTGAACAGATCAGCGCACAACTGGGCGACGCCAGGCCGCTGTTGATCTTCCCCGAAGGCACCACGACCGACGGGCGCCAGGTGCGGACCTTCCACGGGCGTTTGCTGGCAGGGGCCATCGATCAGGGTGTGGCAGTGCAGCCCGTTGCCCTTGCGTACTTGCGCAATGGCGAGGCTGACCTGGTTGCGCCGTTCATTGGTAACGATGACCTGGTGGCCCACCTGTTGCGCCTGTTCGCCGAGCCGCGGGGTAAGGTGTGCATTCACCTGTTGCAGCCGATCAGCAGCGTGAACAAAGAGCGCGCGGCATTGGCATTGCAGGCGCAGCAGGCCATCGAGCGGGCGTTGTTCGGCGTTGGCGAAGTGGAGGTGGCCCTGGGCCGACAGGCTCAGGTGGCTTGATGCTCGATTGGCAGTTCAGCGCTAGGTGCCAGCCCTCTGCGCTGCGGCAAACGCCTGCAACTGCGGATAGAACTCACGGAAATCCGCCAGCAACGGCTCGTATAGCCGCTCAAGCTCCGTCATCACGCCCATCATGCCCTCAGGCCTGGACAAGCGTCGCCCAATGCCGTTGAAGACCTGCTCCAGGGTGGCAAAATCGCCATAGGCCCCCAGCCAGTCATCTGCGGCCATCGAGGGCGCAATGCGTGCCAAGCGTTCTGGCAACTCGGGCTCGGCCAGCAACACGCGATAGAACGCACCGGTAAACTGCGCCAGCGGCTGCTCGGCGTAGTCGCCCCAATGGTGTGCCAGGCAATGGTCGAAAAACACATCCACGATGATGCCGGCATAGCGGCGCCGCTCCCGGGGGAACCGCGCCAGCGCCGCCAACACCAGCGGGTGTTGATCGGTATAGCTGTCGATATGCCGATGCAGACGGATGGCAGCTTCCAGCGTCGGCGCAAAGCGCCCCTCCAGCGAGCCTTTGACAAAATCGCCATACAGGCTGCCAAGCAATTGTTGCGGCGCCGGGCCGCCCAGGTGCAGGTGTGCGAGGTAGTTCATGGGCGCAGTTTAGCACCGTGCACTCATATATCGTTATAACGCGATATAACGATTCGCGCTCAGCTCAGAACGACTTCATATTTCTATATCGCGAAATACCGATTTATATTTCGTCACATCACGATATATGGCTACACCATGAGCCCCACACCATGCCTCTCGATCTCGACGAAATAATAAAAGCCCTGGCCCACCCGGTCCGGCGAGAAATCCTCAACTGGCTCAAAGACCCGGCAGCGCACTTTCCTGCCCAACACCACAGCACCGAGCACGGTGTCTGTGCCGGGCAGATCGATCAACGCTGCGGCCTGTCGCAGTCGACCGTTTCGGCCCACCTGGCGACCTTGCAGCGCGCTGGCCTGGTCAGCAGCCAGAAGATCGGCCAGTGGCATTTTTTCAAACGCAACGAAGCCACCATCCAGGCGTTTCTCGAACAACTGCGCCAAGCGCTTTGACCCAGCAGGTAAACACTTATGACCACGCTTTTCGATCCGATCACACTGGGCGATGTGCAACTGCCCAACCGCATCATCATGGCGCCACTCACCCGCTGCCGCGCCGACGAAGGCCGGGTGCCCAATGCGCTGATGGCCGAGTACTACGTGCAGCGCGCCAGCGCCGGGCTGATCCTCAGTGAAGCGACTTCGGTCACGCCCATGGGCGTCGGCTACCCTGATACGCCAGGCATCTGGAACGACCAACAGGTACGCGGCTGGAACAACGTGACCAAGGCCGTGCACGGCGCGGGCGGTCGCATATTCTTGCAGTTGTGGCATGTTGGCCGCATTTCCCACCCCAGCTACCTGAACGGTGAGTTGCCGGTGGCGCCCAGCGCCATCCAGCCCAAGGGCCATGTCAGCCTGGTGCGACCGATCACCGAATACCCGACCCCGCGTGCCTTGGAAAGCGAAGAAATCGCCGACATCGTCGAGGCTTACCGCAGTGGCGCAGAGAACGCCAAGGCGGCCGGTTTCGATGGCGTGGAGATCCACGGCGCCAACGGCTATCTGCTCGACCAGTTCCTGCAGAGCAGTACCAACCAGCGCACCGACCGCTACGGTGGTTCACTGGAAAACCGTGCCCGCCTGCTGCTGGAGGTGACAGACGCCGCCATCGGCGTGTGGGGCGCAGGCCGGGTCGGCGTGCACCTTGCACCGCGCGCAGACGCCCATGACATGGGTGATGCCGACCGCGCCGAAACGTTCACCTATGTCGCGCGGGAACTGGGCAAGCGGGGTATCGCCTTCATCTGCTCGCGGGAGAAGGAAGCCGATGACAGTATCGGCCCGCTGATCAAAGCAGCGTTCGGTGGCCCTTACATCGTCAACGAGCGGTTCGACAAGGCGAGTGCCAATGCTGCATTGGCCAGTGGCAAGGCAGATGCGGTGGCATTTGGCGTGCCATTCATTGCCAACCCGGACCTGCCGGCACGCCTGGCAGCCGATGCGCCGTTGAACCAGGCGCACCCGGAAACCTTCTATGCCAAGGGGCCGGTGGGGTACATCGATTACCCGCGGCTGTAAGCCCGAACGCCAGGGCCGCTTTGCGGCCCTGCGCGACGCATGGCTGACCTATGGATGATCCTGTAGAAGCGCCCTGGCCTGACGTAAGGAGGGCAAAGCCCTCCCGCAAGGCCTCAAGGACGGGCGTTGATCTGCTGCTGCAGGTTCCGAATCTGGCTTTGCAGGGTGTTGAAGTTGCGGGTCGTCTGGCCACGAAACGCATCGAACTCCTGAACCGAAGCACTACCGGCAGCCGCCGCAGCTGGGCGATTGTCCACCTGGCTTTTCAATACCAGCACGTCCTGCTCCAGGCTCTCGATCGCCGCTTTCGGGTTGCCCTGCTTCTTCAGCGCGGCCACCTCCTCGCTAAGGCTCTTGAGCTGCCCATCGAGCTTGCCGCCATCCACCTGGCCCGACTTCAACGCCGCCAGCTCGGCATTCACCGATTTCAACTGCGCCTGTAACTGAGTTTGCAGTTCAGTTACCGCCTTTTGCTGTTCGCGGGTATCGGCCAGCACCTGCTCCAGGCGCTTGCCCAAGTCACCCGTTTGCCCTGCCACGCCCTGCTGTTGCTTGCCCTGCTCGGCCAGGCTGGCCTGCAATTGGCGGATCTGCAGCTTGAGCGCTTCACTGCCGGTGGTGGTAGAGGTCTCAGTGGCAGCGACCTTGCCACTGATCGCCTGCAAACGCCCCGCTGCTTCCTCGCTGATGCGCGCAAAGCTTTCCTGGGTAGCCACCAGTTGCTGCTCCATCAGCGAGATTTGCTGAAAGCTCCACCAGCCGAGCCCGGCCAAGGCGATGAACGAGGCCCCCAGCAACGCCCACAAAGGGCCCGTGCTGGCGGGCCTGACGGCCTTCTGACGGTTGCGCGAGACCCGCGCCGGCAAGAGTTCGTCGTCATCCGGGGTGCCGGCACGCAGGGTTGGCACATCATCAAAATCGTCGTGGGCATCGTTGCGCATGGATAGATTCAACCGCGGTAGTAGCAAAGAGACATGAGTATAAACCGCTCAAGCGGCGCACTGATGACCATCATCCAGGCGCCTGGTTCACTGAGCAAAAGGCTGGTGCTTCCACCACGCGCAGAATTCATCCAGCGCCGTCCACAGGCTGACCTTGGGTTGATAATCCAGGTACTGCCGGGCGCGGCTGATATCCAGCGTGAAATCGCGGTTCATCACCTGCATCCCCAGGCGCGTGAGGGTGGGCTCGGGTCGCCCGGGCCAGAGCATGCAAGCGGCTTCGTTGAGCGCCGCCATACTGTAGGCCAGGCCATAGGCGCGATAACGGGTCACCTGGGGCAACTGCATCTGGCGCATGACGTAATTGATCACATCCCACAAGGGTAACGGTTGGCCATTACTGATGTTGTAGGCCTGCCCTAAGGCGCGATCATCGGCGAACAGCGCGCCCAGCAATGCCTCGTTGAGGTTGTGCACGCTGGTGAAATCGACTTTGTTCAGGCCGTTGCCGATGATCGCCACGCGGCCCTTGCGCTGCATCTGCATCAGCCGCGGGAAAATACTGGCGTCACCGGCGCCGGTCACGAAACGCGGGCGCAGCGCCAGCACTTCGAGCCCGAACTCCTGGGCGCCGAAGACCTTTTGCTCGCCAAGGTATTTGGTCTGCGCGTAGGGGTGGTGAAAACGACGCGGCACCTGGTCTTCGCGGATATCCAGGCGCGAGCGGCCATTGAAGTAGATCGACGGCGACGACAGGTGCACGAGGCGACGGACGTGCTCCTTCAGGCAGCCTTCGACCACATTCTCGGTGACCACCACATTGCCCTGGTAAAAATCCTGATAGCGCCCCCAGGTGCCCACCGCCCCGGCGCAATGCACCACCGCCTCGACGCCCTGGCACAGGCGCCGGGCCAGTTCGGCGTCACCGAGGTCGCCAGGGATGAACTGCGCACCACGCTTGACCAGGTGCTCGACGCCTTCGGCGCGGCGGCCGCTGACCCGCACATCCAGGCCTTGCTCCAAGGCAAAGCGCGCAAAGCGCCCGCCGATGAAGCCGCTCGCGCCAGTGACCAGAATTCGCATGTAACACTCCGCCTCAGATTTCAGATGCAACAGACGCCGGCCGCCACTACAACGGCACCAGCCAATGCTGTGCTGTGTGGCGCAGGTGTTCGGTCAGTTGCGCGAGCAGTTGCCCGCCATTGCGCCAATGATGCCAGTACAGCGGCACATCGATGGGGGTATCGGTAGATATTTCCACCAGTTGCCCGCTTTTCAACTGTTCGCGGGCCTGCAACTCTGGCACCAGGCCCCAACCCAGGCCGGCTTCGGTCATGCGCAGGAAGCCTTCGGACGAGGGGCAAAGGTGGTGCAGGAAGCCATCCTCGATACCTAGAGAAGCGAGGTATCGGTGCTGCAGAAAATCGTCCGGGCCGTACACGATCGCCGGCGTGCGGGCCAGCCGCCGGGCCTCGAAGCCCCCAGGGAAATAGCGCGCCATGAATGCCGGGCTGGCCAGCGCCCGGTAGCGCATGGCGCCCAGCGGCATGCTGCGCGCGCCCGCCACCGGCCGCTCGCTGCCGCACAGGCAGGCTGCCACTTCCCCGGCACGCATGCGCTTGAGGCCGACTTCCTGGTCTTCCACCACAAGGTCGGTAAGTACCTGCTGCTCGGCGCAGAACGAACCCACCGCGCCTGCCCACCAGGTCGCCAGGCTATCCGCGTTGAGCGCAATGCGCAGACGCTCTGGCATGCCTTCCTCATCCAGTGCCGGTACCTGGCGCTGCAGGTCACGTTCGAGCAGCCGCACCTGCTGCACATGGTTGAGCAACTGGCGCCCGACCTCCGTCGGGCTCGGTGGCGCGGCGCGCACCAGCACCGGCTGGCCAACCCGCGCCTCGAGCAGTTTGATGCGCTGTGAGATAGCCGATTGCGACAGCCCCAGTACCTGCGCTGCACGTTCGAAACCACCTTGCTCGATCACGGCCGCGAGGGCGGCCAGCAGCTTGTAGTCGAACATCGATTTCCCTAATGACGGATCAGCATGATTTGTTTTTCTTATACAGGGTCGATCGCCACAATAGCCAGCATCTTCTTTGGAGTATCTGCCATGTGGCAAAGCTATCTGAACGGCATGCTGGTGGCCCTCGGCCTGATCATGGCCATCGGCGCCCAGAACGCCTTCGTCCTGGCGCAGAGCCTGCGCCGTGAGCATCACCTGCCGGTGGCAGCACTGTGCATCGTCTGCGACGCTCTGCTGGTCGCCGCCGGGGTATTCGGACTGGCGACGGTGCTGGCACACAATCCGACGCTGTTGGCGGTCGCACGTTGGGGTGGCGCGGTGTTCCTGCTCTGGTACGGCGCCAAAGCGCTGCGTAGCGCCTGTTCCAAGCAGAGCCTGCAGCATCAGCAAGGCCAAGGCATGCGTTCGCGGCGTGCGGTGCTGCTCAGCGCATTGGCCGTGACCCTGCTGAACCCACATGTGTACCTGGACACGGTGTTGCTGATCGGCTCGCTGGGCGCCCAGCAGACCGTACCCGGCGCGTATGTGGCAGGCGCCGCCAGCGCTTCGCTGCTGTGGTTCTCGACCCTGGCGATCGGTGCTGCATGGCTGGCGCCCTGGCTGGCCCGCCCGGCGACCTGGCGTATGCTCGACCTGATGGTGGCGGTAATGATGTTCGCCGTGGCGGCGCAACTGGTCTTTTCTTGAGCTGCAAGCTGCAAGCTGCAAGCTGCAAGCTTCAAGCGGCAAGCGGCAAGCGGCAAGCGGCAAGCGGCAAGACTGTACGCGGTCCGCTTCTACTTGCAGCTTGAAGCTTGAAGCTTGCAGCTCTCCTGCCCCGGGGCGCCACCCGTCGGCGGCGGGCAACCGCTCTGGAACCTCTATTCCCTATCTTTGTTGCGTGGTTATGCGCCGGGGCTGGTGCTATGATCCAGCCCTTGCGTCGCAAAGAGTACAAACTCGCCGACGCACATAGGGCCGCCCGTGATCGGCCTTGCGCAAACCGCGAACTAGACCTGAATCAGGAGATCCACCATGGCTTTTGAATTGCCGCCGCTGCCGTACGCCCACGATGCCCTGCAGCCGCACATCTCCAAGGAAACCCTGGAGTATCACCACGACAAGCACCACAACACCTACGTCGTGAACCTGAACAACCTGGTCCCAGGCACCGAATTCGAAGGCAAGACCCTGGAAGAGATCGTCAAGAGCTCTTCGGGCGGCATCTTCAACAACGCCGCTCAAGTCTGGAACCACACCTTCTACTGGAACTGCCTGTCGCCAAACGGCGGTGGCCAGCCTACCGGTGCACTGGCTGACGCCATCAACGCCGCATTCGGCTCCTTCGACAAGTTCAAGGAAGAGTTCACCAAGACCTCGGTTGGCACCTTCGGCTCCGGCTGGGGCTGGCTGGTCAAGAAAGCCGACGGCTCCCTGGCCCTGGCCAGCACCATCGGTGCCGGCTGCCCGCTGACCAGCGGCGACACCCCGCTGCTGACCTGCGACGTCTGGGAACACGCCTACTACATCGACTACCGCAACCTGCGTCCGAAGTACGTCGAGGCATTCTGGAACCTGGTCAACTGGGCCTTCGTTGCCGAACAGTTCGAAGGCAAGACCTTCAAGGCCTGATTGCCAGCGCCTTGACCAAGAAACCCGGCCATGCGCCGGGTTTTTTTATGGCCGGCGCCGGCATCCCAGCCTGCCCATCAACAGTTTTCCCAGCGGCTCTTGCTCACCCCGCATAGCGCGCTAACATCAAACGTCTGGAAGTTCGCAACAGCGCACTCAAGTTGCAGGGTCAGGCAACCGATACACTGCTAAGGGCAGCCCACCGGCCGATAGTGTATTGCCAAGGTTAATGGCAAAATGATGCCATTGCATGGATTAAGGAAACCCCATTGAAGCTGGAATTGCGGAACAGCTTATCGGTCAAGTTGCTCAGGGTCGTGCTCCTTTCGGCGCTGGCGGTCGGTGTCGTTCTCAGCTGCGCGCAGATCGTGTATGACACCTACAAGACCCGCCAGACCGTCGACAACGACGCCCATCGCATCCTCGACATGTTCCGTGACCCGTCGACCCAGGCGGTCTACAGCCTCGACCGGGAAATGGGCATGCAGGTCATGGAAGGCCTCTTCCAAGACAATTCCGTGCGCCAGGCTTCCATCGGCCACCCCAATGAAACCATGCTCGCCGAAAAGTCCCGCCCGCTGCAGGACTCGCCAGTACGCTGGTTGACCGACCTGTTGCTTGGCCAGGAACGCACCTACACCACGCAATTGGTCGGCCGCGGCCCCTACAGCGAGTACTACGGTGACCTGAGCATCACCCTGGACACTGCCGCCTACGGTGAAGGTTTCCTGCTCAACGCCATCATCATCTTCATTTCCGGCGTGCTGCGCGCCCTCGCCATGGGCCTGGTGCTGTACCTGGTCTACCACTGGCTGCTGACCAAGCCGCTGTCGGAAATCATCGAGCACCTCACCCAGATCAACCCTGACCGCCCCAGCCAGCATCAGATTCCGCTGCTCAAAGGCCATGAAAAAAACGAACTGGGCATCTGGGTCAATACAGCCAACCAGCTGCTGGCCTCGATCGAGCGCAATACCCATCTGCGCCACGAAGCCGAAAACAGCCTGCAACGCATGGCCCAATACGACTTCCTGACCGGGCTGCCGAACCGCCAGCAACTCCAGGCACAGCTCGACAAGATCCTTACAGACGGCTCCCGCCTGCAGCATCGCGTTGCCGTACTGTGCGTAGGCCTGGACGACTTCAAAGGCATAAACGAGCAGTTCAGCTATCAGGTCGGCGACCAATTGCTGCTCGCCCTGGCTGACCGCCTGCGCGCCCACAGTGGCCGCCTGGGGGCGCTGGCGCGCCTGGGTGGCGACCAGTTCGCCCTGGTGCAGGCCAATATCGAACAGCCCTACGAGGCCGCAGAACTGGCGCAGAGCATCCTCGACGACCTGGAAGCGCCATTCGACCTGGACCACCAGCAGATTCGCCTGCGCGCCACCATCGGCATCACCCTGTTCCCTGAAGACGGCGACAGCACCGAGAAGCTGCTGCAAAAGGCCGAGCAGACCATGACGTTGGCCAAGGCCCGCTCGCGCAACCGCTACCAGTTCTACATCGCCAGCGTCGACAGCGAGATGCGCCGGCGCCGTGAATTGGAAAAGGACCTGCGCGAGGCGTTGTCGCGCAACCAGTTGTTCCTTGTTTACCAACCGCAGATCAGCTACCGCGACCACCGCGTGGTCGGCGTCGAAGCCTTGCTGCGCTGGCAGCACCCTGAACTGGGCATGGTCCCGCCGGACCAGTTCATCCCGCTGGCCGAACAGAACGGCAACATCATCGCCATCGGCGAGTGGGTACTCGACCAGGCCTGCAGGCAACTGCGTGAATGGCACGACCTGGGCTTCAGCGAACTGCGCATGGCAGTCAACCTGTCCACCGTGCAACTGCATCACAGCGAACTTCCACGCGTGGTCAACAATCTGCTGCAGGCTTACCGCCTGCCACCGCGCAGCCTGGAGCTGGAAGTGACCGAAACCGGCCTGATGGAAGACATCAGCACCGCCGCCCAGCATCTGCTCAGCCTGCGTCGCTCCGGTGCGATGATCGCCATTGACGACTTCGGCACCGGTTACTCGTCGCTCAGCTATCTCAAGTCGCTGCCCCTGGACAAGATCAAGATCGACAAGAGCTTCGTCCAGGACCTGCTCGACGACGATGACGATGCCACCATCGTTCGGGCAATCATCCAGTTGGGCAAAAGCCTGGGCATGCAGGTGATCGCCGAGGGCGTGGAGACGTCCGAGCAGGAAGCCTACATCATCGCCCAAGGCTGCCATGAAGGTCAGGGCTATCACTACAGCAAGCCACTGTCGGCACGCGAGCTGACCAGTTTCCTGCGCCAGGCCCAGCGCAATCAGGTTTCTGCGTTATAACCCCTGCCCCTGCTGGCTCCAGCGCGTTGCCGGCATTTGCCTAATTGCGCCACCACCCCTTTACAGCAAATGCAAATCTTTCGCATGATGTTGTCGTTTTACGTGCCACGGCGCACTGTCCAACCACACGACGCAGGGAAACCAACAATGATTCGTAAGCCTCTGGCCACCGCCAGTCTGCTGGCCATCGCCATCGCTCTCGCCGGTTGCGGTGAAAGCAAGGACGAGAAGGCCGCCGCCCCGCAAGCTGCGGCACCTGCTGCAAGCACCGCCGCCGCGGCTCCGGCTGCTGTCGACGAAGCGGCCGGCAAGGCCGTGGTCAAGCATTACACCGAGATGGTCTACGCCGTTTACAGCGACTCGCTGAGCACCGCCAAGTCCCTGCAGACCGCCATCGATGCCTTCCTCGCCAAGCCCAACGACGACACCCTCAAAGCGGCCAAAGAAGCCTGGGCTGCAGCACGCGTACCGTACCTGCAGAGCGAAGCCTTCCGCTTCGGCAACACCATCATCGACGACTGGGAAGGCCAGGTGAACGCCTGGCCGCTTGACGAAGGCCTGATCGACTACGTCGACACGAGCTACGAACATGCGCTGGGCAACCCGGCTGCAAGCGCCAACATCATCGCCAATACCGAGATCCAGGTCGGCGAGGAGAAGGTCGATGTCAAGGACATCACCCCTGAGAAGCTGGCCAGCCTGAACGAACTGGGCGGCTCCGAAGCCAACGTCGCCACGGGCTACCACGCCATCGAATTCCTGCTCTGGGGCCAGGACCTCAACGGCACCGGCCCGGGCGCAGGCAACCGCCCTGCTTCCGACTACCTCGAAGGTGAAGGCGCCACCGGTGGCCACAACGAGCGTCGCCGCGCCTACCTGAAGGCGGTCACCGAGCTGCTGGTCAAGGACCTCGAAGAAATGGTCGGCAACTGGGCGCCGAACGTCGCCGACAACTACCGCGCCACGCTGGAAGCCGAGCCTGCCACAGACGGCCTGCGCAAGATGCTGTTCGGCATGGGCAGCCTGTCGCTGGGCGAACTGGCTGGCGAGCGCATGAAGGTCTCGCTGGAAGCCAACTCGCCGGAAGACGAGCAGGACTGTTTCAGTGACAACACCCACTACTCGCACTTCTACGACGCCAAGGGCATCCGCAATGTCTACCTGGGCGAGTACAGCCGCACCGACGGCACCAAGCTGACCGGCCCAAGCCTGTCGTCGCTCGTGGCCAAGGCCGACCCGGCCGCCGACGCTACCCTCAAGGCCGACCTGGAAGCGACCGAGGCCAAGCTTCAGGTCATCGTCGACCACGCGCTCAAAGGCGAGCACTACGACCAACTGATCGCTGCCGACAACGCTGCCGGCAACCAGGTCGTGCGTGACGCCATTGCCTCGCTGGTCAAGCAGACCGGTGCGATCGAGCAGGCTGCGGGCAAGCTGGGCATTGCCAACCTGAACCCGGACACTGCCGATCACGAATTCTGATTCGGCATTGCCAGGCAACTTGGCGCGGCCATCTGGCTAATGCCAGTCATTGAGCGCTATCAGGGCTGCCAGGCAGCCCCCTTCACCGGCAAGCCAGCTCCAACGGCGACCACGCAGTGCTTGAATGCTGCGTGGTACCTGAGGACCTGGCTTGCCGGCGATGGGGCCGACAAAAATGACAGCTGTTTCATCCAGCAATTGCAAATTCCTCTTATTCAAAAAACCTCAGCCTGCTAAGCTTGCACGCCGCTTTTTCGCCCACGCCCAGGATTTTGCATGTCCTTGTCGCTGTCCCGACTCTCCCCTTTGCTGCTGGCCCTCGCCCTCGCCGCCTGTGATGACGCCCCGCGTTTCACCCAGGCAGAGCCAGGCGAAGCGCTGTCAGGTGGCCAGGCGACTGTCCAGCGCAACGACCGCAATGCCTTTTCCCTGCCCTCGGCCAACCTGTCGCCCGAGCGGCGCCTGGACTTTGCCGTAGGCAACAGTTTCTTCCGCAACCCCTGGGTGATCGCCCCGTCCACCACCACTGCACGCGACGGCCTGGGGCCACTGTTCAACACCAACGCCTGCCAGAACTGCCACGTACGCGATGGCCGTGGCCATCCGCCAGAGCCTGGCGACAGCAACGCAGTGTCGATGCTCGTGCGCCTGTCGATCCCCGACCAGCCTTACCTGGCAAAAGAAATCGAGCGCCTGGGCGTGGTTCCAGAGCCGGTCTATGGCACCCAGTTGCAGGACATGGCCAACCCAGGCGTGGCCCCGGAAGGCAAGGTGCGCGTGACTTACGACCATCAGACGGTCACCTTCAGGGACGGCCACCAGGTCGAACTGCGTCGTCCTACCCTGCACATCACCCAGCTCGGCTATGGGCCGATGCACCCTGACACCCGGTTCTCGGCACGCGTGGCACCGCCCATGATCGGCCTGGGGCTGCTCGAAGCCATCCCGCAAGCTCAGATTCTGGCCAACGAAGACCCCGACGATCGCAACCGCGACGGTATTCGCGGCCGGGCCAACCGGGTGTGGGACGACGCCCTGGGCAAGACGGTGGTCGGCCGCTTTGGCTGGAAGGCCGGGCAGCCGAACGTCAACCAGCAGAACGTGCACGCCTTTGCGGGTGACATGGGTTTGACCAGCACCCTGCAGCCCCGGGACGACTGTACCCCGGCGCAGCGCGATTGCCTTGCAGCGCCCAATGGCGATGGCGCCAACGGTGAAAAAGAAGTCAGCGACAACATCCTGCGCCTGGTCACCTTTTACACCCGCAACCTGGGCGTGCCAGCCCGGCGCGACGTCGGCGCCCCGCAAGTGCTGGCCGGCAAGAACCTGTTCTACCAGGCCGGCTGCCAGGGTTGCCACACCCCGCAGTTCACCACGGCCGCCGACGCCAGCGAACCAGAGCTGGCCGGGCAAGTGATTCGCCCCTACAGCGACCTGCTGCTGCACGACATGGGCCCGGGCCTTGCCGACGACCGCACCGAATTTACCGCCAACGGCCAAGACTGGCGGACCCCACCCCTGTGGGGCATCGGCCTCAACCCAGTGGTCAGTGGCCACACCCAGTACCTGCATGACGGCCGCGCCCGCAACCTGCTCGAGGCCGTGCTCTGGCACGGCGGCGAAGCGCAGGCCGCACGCGATCATGTGTTGACCTTCAATGCCGAGCAGCGCGCTGCGTTGCTGGCTTTCCTGAACTCACTTTAAAAGCGCAAGGAGCCGGGCATGTTCCGACCCAAACTGTTGTTCACCAGCCTCGCCGCACTCGCTCTGGGCGCCTGCTCGCCGCAGGACCCGCAGGCCGTGGCTTCGGCCGCTATCGCCAAGCAGGTGATCCTGCCGACCTACAGCCGCTGGGTCGAAGCCGACCGCCAACTGGCCGCCAGTGCCTTGGCCTACTGCGAAGGCAAAGAAAGCCTGGACAGCGCTCGCGCCGACTTCCTCAACGCGCAAAAAGCCTGGGCCGAGTTGCAGCCACTGCTGGTCGGCCCGCTGGCCGAGGGCAACCGCGCCTGGCAGGTGCAGTTCTGGCCCGACAAGAAGAACCTGGTCGGTCGCCAGGTCGAGCAGTTGGTCAATGGCGACAAGCCGATCGACGCCCAGACCCTGGGCAAGTCCAGCGTCGTGGTCCGCGGCCTGTCGGCCTACGAATACATCCTGTTCGACAGCAAGCCGGATGTCGCCACCGCCGAACAGAAAGCCCGCTACTGCCCGCTGCTGGTCGCCATCGGTGAGCACCAGAAGGCCTTGGCCGAAGAGATCCTCAAAGGCTGGAACAGCACCGACGGCATGCTCTCGCAAATGACCAAGTTCCCCAACCAGCGCTATGCCGACTCGCACGAGGCGATCGCCGACCTGCTGCGTGCACAGGTGACTGCGCTGGATACCCTGAAGAAGAAGCTCGGTGCACCGATGGGTCGCCAGAGCAAAGGCATTGCGCAGCCCCTGCAGGCCGAAGCCTGGCGCAGCCACGCCTCGCTCAAAAGCCTGGAAGCCAGCCTCAAGGCCGCTCAGGCAGTCTGGGTCGGGGTCGACAACCAGGGCCTGCGCAGCTTGCTGGGCAGCGACCAGAAAGCCCTGGCGCAAAAGATCGACGACGCTTACGCTACTTCGCTCAAACTGCTGGCCGACAACCAGAAACCCCTGGGCGAGTTGCTGGCAGACGACGATGGCATGCAACGCCTCAACCAGATCTACGACAGCCTCAACGTCGTTCACCGCCTGCACGAAGGCGAACTGGCCAAGGCGTTGAACATCCAGCTGGGCTTCAATGCCAACGACGGTGACTGATCATGCTGCGACGCCAGGCACTCAAAATCGGTAGCGTTCTACTCAGCGCCCTGACCTTGGGGGGCTGGAGTCTGATGCGCAACAAAGGCAGCGATCCTTTGCTGCTGTCGGCGCGTGACGATGGCGACGGCAAGCACTATGCCGTCGGGTTCCGCCTGGACGGTACCCAGGTGTTCAGCACCCAGGTGGCCCAGCGCTGCCATGCCATCATCAACCATCCGCAACTGCCGATCGCCCTGTTCGTCGCGCGCCGCCCCGGCACCGAAAGCTACCTGATCGACCTGCGCGACGGGCGCTTGTTGCAGACCGTCTCGTCGCGCCCTGACCGGCACTTTTACGGCCACGCCGTGATTCATGAAAGCGGCGAATGGCTGTACGCCACCGAGAATGACACGACCGACCCCGGGCGTGGCCTGCTGGGCGTGTACCGTTTCGAAGGTGAACGCCTGGTCCATAGCGGCGAGATCCCCACCCACGGCATCGGCCCGCATGAAGTGGCATGGCTGCCAGATGGCGAGACGCTGATCGTGGCCAATGGCGGGATTCGTACCGAGGCCGAAAGCCGGGTCGAGATGAACCTCAACGCAATGGAGCCAAGCCTGGTATTGATGCAGCGCGACGGCACCTTGCTGAGCAAGGAAACGCTGGCCCAGCAAATGAACAGCGTGCGCCATCTGGCAGTGGGCAGTGATGGCACCATCGCCGCCTGCCAGCAGTTCATGGGCGATGCCGATGAAACCGCCGAGCTGCTGGCCATCAAGCGCCCGGGCGAGCCGTTCAAGGCGTTCCCGGTACCCGAGCACCAGCTGCAAGCCATGGCTCAGTACACGGCCAGCGTAGCGATCCACAGCGACCTGCGCCTGGTGGCGCTGACGGCGCCGCGGGCCAACCGCCTGTTCGTCTGGGACCTGGACAGTGGCGCGGTCAGGCTGGATGCGCCGATGCCGGACTGTGCCGGGGTCGGGGCGGTGAAGGATGGTTTCGTCGTCACTTCCGGGCAGGGACGTTGCCGGTACTATGATTGCCGCAAGCAGGAACCGATCGGCCAGCCGATGGATTTGCCCTCCGGGTTCTGGGACAACCACCTGCACCTGGCCTGATTCACCCAGGTTCGCGCGGCCCCGTCAGGCGCGGGGTCGCAAACCATTTCCCCGTCACTCAAAAAACAGTCAATACTTCTCCCATCCGCACGTGGGCAGGACTGCCCGTTGTCGTGTCAAAACCAATAACAACCTCGCATCCAAGGAAACGGACTTATGCTGCGCCGCCGCATGCTCATCATGTTGGCCGTCGTTCTGCTGATCGTGCTGGCCCTGGGGGGCTACAAGGCCTTCTCGATCTACCAGCAGATCCAGATGTTCACTGCCCCCAAGCCCCCCATCACCGTGGCGGCGGCCATGGCCGAGCAGCGCCAGTGGCAGCAGCGCCTGCCCGCCGTGGGCAGCCTCAAGGCCCTGCAGGGAGTCGAGCTGAGCCTTGAGGTGGAAGGCATCGTCCAATCCCTGCATTTCGACTCCGGCCAGAAGGTCAAGGCTGGGCAACTGCTGCTCAAGCTCAATGACGATCAGGAGACCGCACTGCTGGGCACTGCCCAGGCGGACCTGGGCCTGGCCAAAGTGGACTTCGGCCGCGGCAGCCAGCTGGTGGGCGATTCAGCCATCTCTCGGGGCGAATATGATCGCCTCACCGCCCAATACCGGCGCAACCAGGCGGTGGTCGACCAGCTCAAGGCCTCGAAAACCAAGAAAAGCATCAGCGCCCCGTTCAGCGGCACGATCGGCATCCGCCAAGTGGATGTCGGTGACTACCTGGCGGCGGGTTCTGTGATCGCTACCCTGCAGGACCTTTCCAGCCTGTACGTCGACTTCAACGTACCGGAGCAGGCACTGCCCCAACTGAGCCTGGGCCAGCAAGTACAGGTGCAGGTGGCCGCCTACCCTGGCCAGACCTTCTCTGCCAGCCTCAGCGCCATCAACCCCAAGGTCGATGAGAGCACGCGCAACCTGCTGGTGCGCGCGACCATGGCCAACCCGGATGGCAAGCTGCTGCCGGGCATGTTCGCCAACCTGCTGGTGCTCCTGCCTGACCCGCGCCCACAGATCGTGGTACCGGAAAGCGCCATTACCTACACGCTGTATGGCAATTCCGTGTATGTCGTCGCGCCCAAGAAAGACAAGGACGGTAACCCCGAGCGCGACGATAGCGGCCAGCCGCGGCTCAGCGCCGAACAACGCAGTGTGCAGACCGGCGAGCGGCGCGACGGCGTGGTGGTGATCAGCAAAGGGCTCGCCGCGGGCGAACAGGTGGTCACCGCCGGGCAGCTCAAACTGAGCCCTGGCGCGGCCATCCGTATCGGCCAGGACGCAGCCCTCGATCCCCAACAAGGCGCCCCGCGCGCGGACTGACCAGGAGGCAGGCATGGCGTTCACCGACCCGTTCATCCGCCGCCCGGTGCTGGCCAGCGTGGTCAGCCTGCTGATCCTGCTGTTGGGTTTTCAGGCTTGGAACACGCTGCAGATCCGCCAGTACCCGCAAATGGAAAATGCCCTGATCACGGTGACCACGGCCTACCCCGGCGCCAACGCAGAGACCATTCAGGGCTACATCACCCAACCGCTGCAGCAGAGCCTGGCCAGCGCCGAGGGCATCGACTACATGACCTCGGTGAGCCGGCAAAACTTCTCGATCATCTCCATCTATGCGCGTATCGGTGCCGACAGCGACCGCCTGTTCACCGAGTTGCTGGCCAAGGCCAACGAAGTGCGCAACCAGTTGCCGCAAGACGCAGAAGACCCGGTACTGAGCAAAGAAGCCGCAGATGCCTCGGCCCTGATGTACATCAGCTTCTACAGCAAGGAAATGAGCAACCCGCAGATCACCGACTACCTGTCACGGGTCATCCAGCCGAAACTTGCAACCTTGCCGGGCATGGCCGAGGCCGAAATCCTCGGCAACCAGGTGTTCGCCATGCGCATCTGGATCGACCCGGTCAAGCTGGCAGCCTTCGGCCTTGCCGCCACTGACGTGACCAGCGCCGTACGCCGCTACAACTTTCTCGCCGCCGCGGGTGAGGTGAAGGGCGAATACGTGGTCACCAGCATCAACGCCAACACCGAACTGAAGTCGGCCGAGGCTTTCGCCGCATTGCCGCTCAAGACCTCAGGCGACAGCCGGGTCTTGCTCGGTGATGTGGCACGGGTGGAGATGGGAGCGGAAAATTACGACACGGTCAGCTCGTTCGATGGCACGCCTTCGGTGTACATCGGCATCAAGGCCACCCCGGCCGCCAACCCGCTGGAGGTGATCAAGGAAGTACGCCGCATCATGCCGGAGCTGGAAAGCCAGTTGCCGTCCACGCTCAAGGGGTCGATTGCCTATGACGCCACGCTGTTCATCCAGGCCTCGATCGACGAAGTGGTCAAGACCCTTGGCGAAGCGGTGCTGATCGTCATCGTGGTGGTGTTTTTGTTCCTCGGCGCACTGCGCTCGGTACTGATCCCGGTGGTGACCATCCCACTGTCGATGATCGGGGTGTTGTTTTTCATGCAGATGATGGGCTATTCGCTCAACCTGCTGACCCTGCTGGCAATGGTATTGGCCATCGGCCTGGTGGTGGACGATGCCATCGTCGTGGTGGAAAACATCCACCGGCACATGGAGGAAGGCAAGTCACCGCTGGACGCGGCGCTGGAGGGTGCGCGGGAAATCGCCATGCCAGTGGTGTCGATGACCATCACCCTGGCCGCAGTGTATGCACCGATCGGCTTCCTGACCGGGCTCACCGGTGCCTTGTTCAAGGAGTTCGCCCTGACCCTGGCTGGGGCGGTGATCATCTCCGGTGTCGTCGCCCTGACCCTGTCGCCGATGATGTGTGCCTTGCTGCTGCGTCGGGAACAGAATGCCAGCGGCCTGGCCAATCGCCTTGACGTGCTGTTCGAGCGAATCAAGGGCCGTTATCAGCGCCTGCTGCACACCACGCTGGACAGCCGCCCGGTGGTGCTGGTGTTCGCGGTGATCATCCTGTGCCTGATCCCGGTGCTGCTCAAGTTCACCCAGAACGAACTGGCACCGAACGAGGATCAGGGGGTGATCTTCATGATCAGTAGCTCACCACAACCGGCCAACCTCGACTACCTCAATGCCTACACTGACCAGTTCACCCCACTGTTCAAAGCCTTCCCCGAATACTACTCGTCGTTCCAGATCAACGGCTTCAACGGTGTGCAGAGCGGCATCGGTGGTTTTCTGCTCAAACCCTGGAACGAGCGCGACCGCACGCAGATGGAGTTGCTGCCCCTGGTACAGGCCAAACTCGACAACATCAGCGGCCTGCAGATCTTCGGTTTCAATCTGCCGTCACTGCCTGGGACCGGCGAGGGCCTGCCGTTCCAGTTCGTCATCAATACCGCTGGCGATTACCAGACGCTGCTGGAGGTCGCTCAACGGATCAAGGAACGCGCCCAGGCATCGGGCAAATTTGCCTTCCTCGACATCGACCTGGCGTTCGACAAGCCCGAGGTGGTAGTCGACATCGACCGTGCCAAGGCTGCGCAGATGGGGGTATCCATGGACGTCCTTGGTGGCACGTTGGCGACCTTGCTGGGCGAGGGGGAAATCAACCGGTTCACCCTCGAAGGCCGCAGCTATAAAGTCATCGCCCAGGTCGAACGCCCCTACCGCGACAATCCCGGCTGGCTTAACAACTACTACGTCAAGAACGACCAGGGCCAACTGCTGCCACTGTCGACCTTGATCACCCTGAGTGACCGGGCGCGTCCGCGCCAGCTCAACCAGTTCCAGCAATTGAATTCGGCGATCATCCAGGGTGTGCCGTTGGTCAGCATCGGCGAAGCCTTGCAGACGGTACGGGACATTGCTGCCGAGCAGGCGCCGGAAGGGTTCTCCTTCGACTATGCAGGTGCAGCACGCCAGTACATACAGGAAGGCAGCGCGCTGTGGGTGACCTTCGGCCTGGCCCTGGCGATCATCTTCCTGGTGCTGGCGGCGCAGTTTGAAAGCTTCCGCGACCCACTGGTGATTCTGGTGACGGTACCGCTGTCGATCTGCGGGGCGCTGTTGCCGCTGTTCCTGGGTATCTCCAGCATGAACATCTACACCCAGGTCGGGCTGGTGACACTGATCGGCCTGATCAGCAAGCACGGTATCCTGATCGTCGAATTCGCCAACCAGTTGCGCGAGGAAAAGGGCCTGAGCGCAAGGGAGGCGATCGAGGAAGCTGCGGCCATTCGCCTACGCCCGGTGCTGATGACCACCGCGGCGATGGTATTTGGCATGGTGCCGCTGATTCTGGCGACGGGCGCCGGGGCCGTGAGCCGCTTCGACATTGGTACTGTGATTGCGACGGGGATGTCGATCGGGACGTTGTTTACCTTGTTCGTGCTGCCGGCTATCTACACCCTGCTGGCGCACAAGTCTGCGGTCAAACAACCTGTGGTCGCCTGACCGGGGCAACGCAGAAAAGCAAAGGCCCCGCACTAGCGAGGCCTGCGATGCTCGAACCTGGCTCAGCCTGCCGGCCGCAAGCCCTGCCGAAGCCCGAACAGAAACAACAGCAGATCCTGGTCCGGCTGGGCATGGACCTGCTGTTTCACTGCCTGCGGCAACGGGCATTGTTCTGCCAGTTCAGCCTTGCTGAACACCTTGGGCCGCGGCTCTTCCCAGGCAGCAACCGCCACCGTGGTAACAGCCAGGCCGGCTATCAGAAACAAAGCTCGAGCGATTTCTAGTTTCATTACCCTAACCCTTTGACAGCGCTGCCAAACGCCATCTCGTAAAAGTAGAGCAAGGATTGCCATTCCGCGTCATTGAGCGACGAATGGCGGCGCAGCTGGCGCAGATCATTGGCCGCTGCGCGCTGGCAGCTGATGCGGCGGCGGCACTTCTCCAGATCGAGCAGCGCCACTTCAACGCGGCTTTGTTCACCCTCGCCGATCACCTTGACGAACACGTGCTTGCCGTACAGGCAACCATGTTGCCAATGGCCCAGGTGCATGCGGGCCAGGTTGTCGGCCAACTCTTTGAGCATGCGCTCATGCACCACGTGCGGGTAACGCTCGCGGGCACCTTGGGCATGCCAGGCATCGAGCTCGATGAAACCATCGAGCGCCTCGCTCACCAGCAGCGCACGCCATTGATGGTCAGCATCGCGCTCGGCTCCGCAAAACACGATACGCGGCACACGCACGCCCAGCTGTTCGAAGCTGTTCAGCGCGTCAAGCTCACGCAGCACCGTCGGCCTGCCGAACGGGTGCAGCAGGCTGCGGTAGATGTGCCCGACCTGGCGCTTGGCATACAGCAAGTTGCCATCGGCATCGTTAAGGCGTTGCACGCCACTTTCACCACCACGGCGCTGGTTCGGTTCCTCGACCCATTCGCCTTGCTGACGCCAGTAATAATCGAAGCGGGATTCCCCGCTTTGGGCTACAGCCATCAAACACTACCCCTTACGCAATACATAGACCCGCCACATGGCATAGAACGGCAGGAAATCCAGGCGTTCCTGGATTCTGAAACCGGCGGCTTTGAATTCTTCTTCGACTGTCTCTGCCGGTAACACGAAACGGTTCTGGTAGCTGCCCGGCTCGGCGTTGGCACTGCGCTTGTGCTCGAGCTTCTGCCGCCGCCAGGCCTTGAAGTTTCCATCCACCCACAATGACAGGATTACGCTGTCGCGGCTAACCCTTTGAAACTCCGACAAAATCGCTTTCCTGTGGGCCGCCTCGCCGATGTGGTGAAACAAGCGCATGCAGAAAATGCTATCGACCGAGTTGTCCGGCAAGTCGGTGGCGAACGCTGATGTTTGCAAAGGCCGTACCCGCGCCACCACCTCTGGCGGTTGTGCCGCACAGGCTGTCTCGATCATTGCTTCGGAATTGTCGGCACCGATGATCACCCTGTTGGGTTTTTCGGCCAGCAGCGGCCAGAAACGGCCCGCGCCGCAAGGCAAGTCCAGCACCAACCCCGGCTCTCCGGCCAGCGCCAAGGCGCGACGGGCCAATTGCTCGTCGCGCTTATGGGAAAGGCGACGTGCCAGACCATCTTGGTGCTTTAAAAAGTACTCCCGGGCATGTTGCTGGTCGTACTTCTTGGAAAACTCGAGTTTGATAGGGCTACGCATTGGGCATCTCCTGGCTCCATTGCACGCACCTTAAGTAACACTGCGTAGGAAACAGGTCATTCCAATGTGAAAAAAGTGTTATCCCTAAAGGAATATAGCCCAGCGATTCACTCGCAAGGCTTCAGCGGATCGGACTTCTCAGCGCTCTGGCTCAAGTCCACCTGAAAGCGGCAGCCATGGGGTGCGGTTGAGGTCAGCGTAACGTGCCATCCCTGATCGTCGCAGATCCGCTGGACCAGCGATAAGCCAAGGCCCAGACCCTCACCGCGCCGTTCATCACCCCGCACGAAGGGTTTGAACATCGCTTCACGCTGCTCCTCCGGAATGCCGACACCGCTGTCTTCGACGCTGAACCCGTTGGCTTCAAGGCTCAGGCGAATGTAGCCACTGTCGGTGTAGTGCGCCGCGTTGCGCAAGAGGTTGCCCATCACCGACTGCAGGAACGTCGCGTTGTACAGCAGCGGGCCGGCACTGACGCGGCCATCGAAGTACAGCGTCAGCCCCTTCTGCTCGATGGTGTCGCGCCACACGCCGATCAAATCGTCGGCCACTTCGCGCAGCGTCGCTTGGGAGGCCACGGCACCCTGGTCGCGCTGGGCACGGGCGAGCATCAGGAAAGTTTTGACCAACTCACGCATTTCTTCGGTGGCACGGGCGATGCGCTCGACCTGGCTGCGTGAACGGCTGTCCAGATTGGGGTTTTCGATCAGCAGCTCACAGGAAGTGGCCAGAACCATCAGTGGCGTGCGCAATTCATGGCTAACGTCGCTAGTGAACAGACGTTCGCGTGTCAGTGCATCGCGTAAACGACCAAGCGTATCGTCGAAGGCCGCGGCCAGCTGGCCGACTTCATCGGCGGCGTAGTCAGGCGCCAGGGGCGGTGCCAGGCCAAGCAGTTGATCACGATGGCGCACTTGCCGCGCCAGGCGGATCACCGGTGCCATTACACGCCGCGCCAGCAGCCAGCCGAGGAACACTGCCAGGACCAGGCTGAGCACGAAGCCCACCACGACGACAGCGAACAGCACCCGTTCGCGCTCTTCGAAATCGCTCTGATCCTGCAGCAGTACATAACGTCGGCCGTCTACGATTTCCACCATTGCGTGGTAGGAAAGCTGGTCGCGGAATACCTCATGAAAGCCTGCATCAAGGTGGCGCAAGTCTTTCGGCAGCTCGAAGTCATCTCGCCCACCGCTGAAGTAGAACAGCTGGTCGGGGCGCGGCCGATGGCTCCAGTCACTGATGCTGTCCATGCGCAGCAGGCGCTGCAAGTCGCCGCCCAGCACCGAGGAGATCAAGCGTTCTTCAACCAGATGCACCGTGGCGACGATACCGAAGGCGAACGCCCCCGCCACCAGCGCGCTCATCAGCGCGAACGCGATGATGATGCGCTGCGCCAGGCTTTGCTTAAACTCCATCGCGACCCTCGGCCAGGCGATAGCCGACGCCATGGACGGTATGCAGCAACGGCTTTTCGAAGGGTTTGTCGATCACTTGCCGCAGTTGGTGTACGTGGCTGCGCAAGCTGTCGCTGTCGGGGCAATCATCACCCCACAACGCCTCTTCCAGTACCTCACGGCGCAACACGTGGGGGCTTTTCTGCATCAGCACCGCGAGCAGCTTGAGGCCGACAGGGTTGAGCTTGAGCAAGCGCCCTTGGCGCGTGACTTCGAGGGTATCAAGGTCGTAGCTCAGGTCGGCAACCTGCAAGGTGCGTCGCCCGCCGCCCTGGGCGCGGCGCAGCACGGCTTCGATGCGCGCGGCGAGCTCGGACAGGGCGAACGGTTTGAGCAGGTAATCGTCGGCGCCGGAGCGGAAGCCCTGCAGGCGGTCATCGAGCTGGTCGCGGGCGGTCAGCATGATCACCGGCGTATCGCGACGGGCATCCTCGCGCAGGCGCTTGCACAGGGTGTAACCGTCGATACCAGGTAGCATGATATCGAGCACGATCAGGTCGTAGTGCTCGGTGGCTGCAAGGTGCAGACCTGACAGGCCGTCCTGGGCGCAGTCGACGGTGTAGCCCTTCATGCCCAGATAATCAGCCAGGTTGGCAAGGATATCGCGGTTGTCTTCAACCAAAAGAATTCGCATCGGGTTCTCCTGTGCGGCGCTTCGCTGTGGTGCGCGGCAGGCGCAGCTTAAGGCCATCGACCGGGCAGTGCCAGTGCTGGTGCATATTCAGCGAAGTTGCCGCAAACGAAAAAGCCCCGATTCTCACGAACCGGGGCTTTTCCTGTTACAGGGGTAAGGCTGGCTTACATCATGCCGCCCATACCGCCCATGCCGCCCATGTCTGGCATGCCGCCAGCTGGCTTGTCTTCCGGCAGGTCGGCAACCATGGCTTCGGTGGTGATCATCAGACCGCCGATCGAAGCAGCTGCTTGCAGGGCCGAACGGGTGACCTTGGCTGGGTCAAGGATACCCATCTCGATCATGTCGCCGTATTCGCCGGTAGCAGCGTTGTAGCCGTAGTTACCCGAACCTTGCTTGACCTTGTCGGCCACAACGCTTGGCTCGTCGCCGGCGTTGGCAGTGATCTGGCGCAGCGGCGCTTCAACAGCGCGACGCAGCAGAGCGATACCGACGTTCTGGTCTTCGTTGTCGCCTTTGAGGTCGACAATGGCAGCCAGGGCGCGAACCAGGGCAACACCACCGCCAGGCACCACGCCTTCTTCGACGGCTGCACGGGTAGCGTGCAGGGCGTCTTCAACGCGGGCTTTCTTCTCTTTCATTTCAACTTCGGTGCCAGCACCGACCTTGATCACGGCAACACCGCCAGCCAGCTTGGCCAGACGCTCTTGCAGCTTCTCACGGTCGTAGTCCGAAGACGTTTCCTCGATCTGGGCACGGATCTGCTTGACGCGTGCTTCGATGTCGCCGTCAACGCCAGCACCGTCGATGATGGTGGTGTTTTCCTTGGACAGGATGACGCGCTTGGCGTTACCCAGGTGCTCCAGGGTGGTGGTTTCCAGGGTCAGGCCGATTTCTTCGGAAATGACCTGGCCGCCGGTCAGGACGGCGATGTCCTGCAGCATGGCCTTGCGGCGGTCGCCGAAGCCAGGTGCCTTGACTGCGGCAACCTTGACGATACCGCGCATGTTGTTGACGACCAGGGTAGCCAGGGCTTCGCCTTCGACGTCTTCAGCAACGATCAGCAGTGGGCGGCCGGCCTTGGCAACGGCTTCCAGCACTGGCAGCAGCTCACGGATGTTGGAGATTTTCTTGTCGACCAGCAGCAGCAGCGGGCTTTCCAGCTCGGCAACCATGGTGTCTGGCTTGTTGACGAAGTATGGCGACAGGTAGCCACGGTCGAACTGCATGCCTTCTACGACGGACAGTTCGTTTTCCAGGCCCGAGCCTTCTTCAACGGTGATCACGCCTTCTTTGCCGACTTTTTCCATGGCTTCGGCGATGATTTCACCGATGGAGTTGTCGGAGTTGGCGGAGATGGTGCCTACCTGAGCGATGGCCTTGGAGTCGGCGCATGGCTTGGACAGGTTTTTCAGCTCGGCGACGACTGCAGCGGTAGCCTTGTCGATACCGCGCTTGAGGTCCATCGGGTTCATGCCGGCAGCGACGGCCTTCAGGCCTTCGTTGACGATGGCCTGAGCCAGAACGGTCGCAGTGGTGGTGCCGTCACCGGCAGCATCGTTGGCCTTGGAAGCGACTTCCTTGACCAGCTGGGCGCCCATGTTCTCGAAAGCGTCTTTGAGCTCGATCTCTTTGGCGACGGAAACGCCGTCCTTGGTGATGGTCGGCGCGCCGAAGCTCTTGGCCAGGACGACGTTGCGGCCTTTCGGGCCCAGGGTCGCTTTTACCGCGTCAGCCAGAACGTTGACACCAACGAGCATTTTTTTACGGGCGGAATCGCCGAATTTTACGTCTTTAGCAGCCATGATCGTTTAATCCTTGAAATTCTTTGGAGTAACGGGAAGTCGGGTAAATCAGCCTTCGACAACGGCGAGGATTTCGTTCTCGCTCATTACCAGCAGGTCTTCGCCATCGACTTTCACGGTGTTGCTGCCCGAGTAAGGGCCGAAAACCACTTTGTCACCCACTTTGACGGCCAGCGCACGTACTTCGCCGTTGTCCAGGATGCGACCGGTGCCGACGGCGACAACTTCGCCACGGTTTGGTTTTTCAGCGGCCGAACCCGGCAGGACGATACCGCCAGCGGTTTTCGATTCTTCTTCGCTGCGACGGATGACTACGCGGTCATGCAGAGGACGAAGCTTCATTGTCGATCTCTCCCAATTTGTGGTTTTCATCGGCCGGTGTCGACACCGGCGGGTTGATGCGGTCCGGCGTTGCCGGGGTGGCCCGCGACGGGCGAACCACCTGTGTATTGTCCGGTGTTGCCACCAGAAACCTTGCGGTGACCACATACATGAGGCCGGCAGGATCAATTACAAGGCTTGCTGCAGAAATTTTTTCAACGAGCAGAAATGCCTGGGGCCGCAAAGCGGCCCCAGGGATGTCTATTTGTCGCGACGTTCGTACTCGCCTTCGATCACATTGGGCCGGTGGCCGCTGTCGCGCGGCTGTGCCTGAAAGGGGTCATCCTGAAACGCCCGCTGACGCATGGCCTGGGCCTCGGCACGCTGACGCATCTTGCGCGCGGCAAAGTGGCGGGTGAAGGGCAACAGGCAGAGCAGGCCCAGCACGTCACTGATGAAGCCCGGGAGCAGCAGCAGGCCACCGCCCACCGCCAGCATCAGGCCCTGGAACATGTCCTCGGCAGGCAGTTCGCCACGTTGCAGGCTTTCACGGGCACGCAAGGCAGTGGCCAGGCCGGCCACACGCATGACCAGCACACCCAGGGCGGAGCCTGCGATGATCAGCAGCAGCGCCGGGAAGAAACCGATGGCTGCGCTGACCTTGACGAAGACGAACAACTCCAGCACAGGGAAAAGCAGAAACAGCAGTAGAAAAGCACGCATCAAGGATTCCTCGACGGAAGACTATCTTCCTTTAAGACCATCAGATGGATGCGTGCGCTCGCTTTTTCAAGCTTCGATTTCTGCCGGGGCCGGCCATTGGTCGGCGCGCGCCAGTAAAACCAAGGCCTCGCGAACTTGTGTCGGCGTATTGCAATTGCTTGGAAAAGCCAGCCAGTGGATACCTTGGCCGATACGCAGGTGCATGCCTTCACTGTCGATGCCGACCAACTGCGCTGGCGCACTGCGCGGCAAATCGCTCAATGCTACGTAGTGGGCGATGGCGTTGGCATGGTCGCTGTTCATGTGCTCGATCATGCTGGCCTCGGCCTTGCCGGCGAAGGGATTGGCCAGCGTCACCTGGTCGAGCCAGTGGATCGCCCCGAAGCCACCTATGTACCGATGACGCACCGGCTGCAGCACCCAGAAGTCGAAGTCGTGCGCCTTGTGGTAGTTGGCGGCATCGGGGAAGTAACGGTAGTAGCGTTCGGCAGCGGCGTCGACGGCCGCTTCGTCCAGCAGTTTGTGCGCCTCGGCCATGATGGTCAGGCGGCCCACGGCCTGCACGTCCTCAGCCTCTCGTTCCCCCACCAGCAAGGAGCACTTTGGGTCTTTCTGCAGGTTGTGGGTGTGCTGGGCGATGCGGCTGATGAGGATCAGCGGGTTGCCCTCGGCATCCAGGCAGTAGGGCACCACAGAGCCGAAAGGGAAGCCAGGCATGGACTTGGAATGGGTCGAGAGTACACCGCGGTACTCCTTGAGCAGCAGTTCCCGGGCGGGGCGGATGGCCTTTTGACTCACGTCTTACTCCTCGGCAGGGGGCTAGGGGGCCCTTAAGCTTCAAGCTTCAAGCTTCAAGCTTCAAGCTGCAAGAAAAAGCGGGAGCGGGGCGCCATGCCATCTGCTTTCGCTTGCAGCTTGCAGCTTGCAGCTTGCAGCTTGCAGCTTGCAGCTTGGAGCTTGCGGCTGCCCTTACCAGGTCACGCCAAAACCTGCGGTGTAGCGCGTCTTGTCCAGGTCACTCTCACGCGTGCCAGTGATGATGTCCTTTTCAGCCTTGAGGTTGAGCGAGGCCCATTCGGTCACTTTGTAGCGCAGCCCCACCTCCGCATCGAGCGAATAGTCGGCTACGCCACCCAGAGGCTTGGCGAACTCACCGTTGGTGAACAGCTGGACATTCTTGCCGATCAGATAACGGGTGTAGTCCCACTTCACCGCTGCCGCATAGAAGTTGTCCTTGCTGCCATCCTGGTATTCGAAGTCGGTGCGGTTGATCAAAGAGCCGAGCGAGAACGCGCCCAGTTCGTCATCCCAGAACTGGTAACCGGGGCCGGTACCCACGGTGCGCTGGCGCGCCAGATCCTCGATGTGATCACGCTTGTATTCTAAACGCCCCTGCCAGAACCACTTCTCGGTGATGAAGCGATCGAGCGCGTACTCCGCGCTCCAGTTGTTGGTCGTGGTGACCTCATCCTTGGTCTCGCGGTTGTACTCGCCTTCAGCGTTGTGCCGCCAACGGCCATGGCGGGCCGTGGTCTTGAAGCCGATGTCATAGTCATCGGTATCGTTCTCCGCGCGTTTATAGTCCAGCGCGGCATCGACATTACCTTTCCAGACCAAGTCCTCGACCACAGGCTTGGGCTTCATGATCTGCTCGATGCTGGCAAGCTCGACAGTCTTGGGCGCGTCACCATTGGCCAGGGTCACCTTGCCCGGTTCAGCGGCCTTCAACGACTTGGCCCGTTCCCCGTTGTAGGCATCCTGCTTGACCAGCAACTCCTGGTCGCTCTCCAAGGTCTGAACCTGTTTCCAGTCCAGCGAGATAGAGCCACCGTACGGGGTCTCCAGCAACAACTTGCCACCGTCAAAAACGCGAATCTTGCCGCTCAAGCGGTCACCGTTCTTCATCCACACGGTGTCGGCGAACGCAGAAGAAGCGCACAAGGAAACGGTCAGCAGGCACAGCAAGGATCTAGAATGCATAAGCGAAATACAGGTTCGATTAGACGAATGAGCCGGGCATTATCCGGATGCGGACGACCAGAGCAAGGAAAGACCCACCACCATGGCGTTGAGTTCAATACGCATTTACCGTGGCCATTGGTCCGGTTTCACTTCAGGCCAGGGCTGCCGGGATGTCTGAGGGATATGAGCACGCGCTGGAAACACCCGAGGCCCGACGAACGGCGCTTTATTCGGTACTTGGCCAGGTGCCTGCCGGCAAGGTGGTCAGCTACGGTCAGCTCGCCGAATTGGCAGGGCTTGGCCGAGCGGCGCGTTGGGTTGGCAGGACCCTTGGCCAGCTTCCTGCGGACACGCGCCTGCCGTGGCACCGTGTGCTGGGTGCCGGCGGCCGTCTCAGCCTGGCGCTGGGCACGCCATCGGGTGACGAACAAAGGGCGCGGCTGCGTGCGGAGGGCGTGAATGTAGCCAATAATCGTGTGGATATGATGCGCCATGGCTGGCGCCCGATGGAGCACAGCGGTTAGAGTGCGCGTTTTGTTTTCGCAAACTTGAGGCAGATGTTGGCCCATGCCCCGTAAAACCTGGCGCGCTGCGCTCGCTGCCTATGCCAGCCCGTCAACCCTGGTGCTTCTGCTGCTCGGCTTTGCTGCCGGTCTGCCCTACATGCTGGTGTTTTCGACCCTGTCGGTGTGGCTGCGCGAAGCTGGCGTGGCGCGCGAAACCATTGGCTATGCCAGCCTGATCGGCCTGGCCTATGCCTTCAAATGGGTATGGTCCCCGCTGCTCGATCAGTGGCGGCTGCCGCTGCTCGGTGGGTTGGGTCGCCGGCGCTCGTGGCTGTTGCTGTCACAGGCACTGGTGGTGATCGGCCTGGTGGGCATGAGCTTGTGTGACCCGCAACAGCACCTGTCGTGGCTGATCGCTCTGGCCGTGCTGGTCGCGTTCGCGTCTGCCACCCAGGACATCGCGGTCGACGCCTACCGCCTGGAGATTGCCGACGATCAACGTCAGGCCGCCCTGGCCGCAAGCTACATGGCCGGTTACCGGATCGCTGCGCTGCTCGCCACCGCTGGCGCCCTGTTCTTTGCCGAATGGTTCGGTTCCACCGGCTTCAGCTACCTGCACAAGGCCTGGGCCGGCACTTACGTCCTGTTCGGTGTGATGATGCTGCCGGCGCTGTTCACCACGCTGGTGATGCGCGAACCTCCCGTGCCCCTGCGCACCCAGTTGTCGGCAGCGCGCTACGGGCTTATCCACCAACTGGCTTCGGTGTTCGTGCTGATCATCCTGTTGGTATCGGTGCCGGCAAGCTTCACCCAGCTGTTCAACACCGATTGGGCCAGCGTCATCTTTGGCGATGCCACACCACTGGACCTGCTGCTCGAAGACCGCGCCTTCCTGCGCCTGATTCTCTATGTACTGCTGAGCTGGGCGTGCTTGTCGGGCATGGGCCGTCGCGGCCTGGCGCCAGTGCTGACGCCAGTCAATGATTTCATCACCCGTTACCGCTGGCAGGCCCTGCTGCTGCTGGGGCTGATAGCCACCTACCGGATGTCGGACACGGTGATGGGCGTCATGGCCAACGTGTTTTACATCGACATGGGCTTCACCAAGGACCAGATTGCCAGCGTCAGCAAGATCTTCGGCCTGATCATGACCCTGGTGGGCGCAGGCGCAGGTGGGCTGCTGATCGTGCGCTTCGGCATCCTGCCGATCCTGTTCATCGGCGGTGCGGCTTCGGCGGCGACCAACATCCTGTTCCTGATGCTGGCCGACATGGGGCCGAACCTGCAAATGCTGGTGGTGACCATTTCCCTGGACAACTTCAGCTCGGGCCTGGCGACATCGGCGTTCGTCGCCTACCTGTCGAGCCTGACCAACCTGAAGTTCTCGGCCACGCAATATGCCCTGCTGAGCTCTATCATGCTGTTGTTGCCACGCCTGATCGGCGGCTATTCGGGGGTGATCGTCGAGAAGTTCGGTTATCACGACTTCTTCCTGATCACCGCCCTGCTGGGTGTACCGACCCTGATCCTGATCGCCTTGCAATGGCGACAGGAAGCGGGCCGCGGGAAACAGGCACCGGTGGATAACTCGGCAACCGAACAGCCCTGAGGGACACTCGCGGACGTTACCAGCCCCGTCGCCGGCTTGCCGGCAATGGGGCCACTGCTATCGCTACTGAGCGACAGCACCCTCATCAGGCCGGCCACCTACCACAGACCACAACGGCCAGAGCGCCAGCGCCCCCGCTACCCCTGCCGCCAGTGCGAAGTGCATCAAGCTCGCCCCCGCCCCGATCATGGCCATGAGCGCCCCGCCCAGGCCCAACAAGGCAATGGTGATCATCCCCAGCATCGCAGACACCAACCCTTTGCTCTGATCGCTGGAGAACAGCGTCATGCGGTACAGCACCGCATTGGCCACGCCCAGGCCCAGCGCATACAGCGACATGCCCGCCACCACGCTGGTCACGCTGGGCCAGTACCAGGTGGCCAGCACCATCAGGCCCAAACCTGCCAGGTACGGCCACAGCGCGCCGCGCACCAGCGCCGGCAGCGGATAGCGGTCAGCGATGCGGTTGATGATCAGGTTACCCAGGATCAGCCCACCGAATACCGGCAACTGCCACAGGGCGTATTCCATCGTGCTTAGCCCCTCGTCGTGGATAAGCAACACGGGAGAGAGGCCGATCCAGCCGATCAGCGGCAGGCCCACCAGGCCCAACGCCGCGCTGCCGGCGACGAAACGCCGGTTGGCCAGCAACTGGCCATAGCCCGCCAGTAGCGGCAGCAGGTGGATCGGGGTGAACGGCAGGCGGGAGCCGTCGCGCCGCTCCACACCCAAGGTCTCGGGCATCAAGCGGTACAGCAGCCCCCACACCAGCACCGCACCAGCGGCGAACGCCACGAACAGCCAGCGCCAGTCCAGCCATTGCAACATCAAGGTACCCACCAGCGGGCCGAGCAGTGGCGACAGCAAGGCAATATTGGCCAGCAACGCCATCATCCGCACCGCATCGGCCTCGCTGAACGCTTCGTTCAGGGCCGGGTAGCTGACCGTCACCACAAAGCCCAGGCCGATGCCCTGCAGTAGCCGCAGCAGGTTGAAAAGGCCAATGTCCTGCACCCAATAGGTGGCCAGGCAAGCGGCACCAAACAGCGCGCAACCGGCCAGCAGCAGTGGACGACGACCATAACGGTCGGCCAGCGGGCCGATCAGCCACTGCAGTACCACACCACCAAGCAGGTAAAGGTTCAATGCGTGCGGGATGTAGTCGGGGCTGGCGTTCAGGTGATCGACCACCACCGGCATGGCCGGCATGACAGCGTCGCTGGCAAGGTAGGTCAGCAGTTCGAACAGGGCCAGGGTCAGGCCGAACAACAGGGCTCTGAGAGGGGTGATGTACAGCAATGGTTTCATGGTGAGTATCGGTGCAAAGGCAGGTGGGGCTAGGCTATATGCCAGAAATGACGCGGCTTGGCTGTGAACAAGTGTAACGACAAGGGGCCGCTGCGCGCCCCAATCGCCGGCTAGCCGGCCCCCACAGGCTCACTGCAAACATCCGGCGCAGTGCATTACCTGTGAGAGCCGGCTCGCCGGCGATTGGGCCGCACGGCGGCCCCCCTGTCAGAACCCGGAGCGTTACTGCACGGCTGGCTCCTGGACCACTCGAATCACCCGCTGCGGGAACGGAATGTCGATGCCTTCAGCCTTCAGGCGATCACGCGCATGTTCATTGAGCATGAACATCACATCCCAGTAATCGCTGGTCTTGGTCCACAGGCGCAGCGAAACGGTGATCGAGCTGTCACCCAGGGTCGACACCACGGCCTGCGGCGCAGGGTCAGCCAACACGCGAGGGTCCTGCGCAAGCTCGAGCAGGACGTTGCGCGCCACCTGCAGGTCGGCCTCGTAATCCACACCCACGTCGAACACCACCTTGCGGGTCGGCTGACGGTTGGTGTTGGTGATGATGCCGTTGGACAGGCTGCCGTTAGGCATGATCACTGTCTTGTTGTCACCGGTGCGCAACACGGTGTGGAAAATCTGAATGCTGTCTACCGTTCCCGCCACGCCCTGCGCCTCGATCCAGTCGCCGATGCGGAACGGGCGGAACATCAGGATCAGCACGCCGCCAGCGAAGTTCGCCAGGCTGCCCTGCAAGGCCAGGCCGATGGCCAGGCCGGCGGCACCGATGGCAGCGACGAAGGAGGTGGTTTCGATGCCGATCATCGACGCCACGCTGACCACCAGCAGCACTTTCAGCACGATGTTGGCCAAGGTGCTGATGAAGCCCTGCAGCGCCAGGTCGGCGTTACGCAGCCCCACCAGTTTGCCCAGGCGGGCGCTGACCTTGTTGACGATCCACCAGCCGACCGCCAGGGTCAGCAGTGCCAGCAGCACACGGCTGCCGTATTCCATGATCAAAGGGATCCAGGTCTGCGACTGGCGGACCAGCTGATCGACTTCAGCGTTCAAATCCATGTTCATCTCCTGGTACCGAACGGCACGTACACGTAAAACCGGCCACCACACTATCAGCGGCCATGACCCCCATGGACATCATTGCGCCATCGGGGTTCCTGGTGACACCAGGATCAGTCGCGGAAGTTGTTGAACTGCAGCGGCATGTCGAACTCTTTGGCACGCAAGGCAGCGATGGCTTCCTGCAGGTCATCCCGCTTCTTGCCGGTCACACGCACCTGCTCACCCTGGATGGCAGCCTGGACCTTGAGCTTGGCATCCTTGATGTGGGCAACGATTTTCTTGGCCAGCTCTTTGTCGATGCCTTCGCGGAACGTGGCTTCCTGCTTCATTTCCTTGCCCGAGGCGTAGGCGTCTTTGACTTCCAGGCATTTGACGTCGATCTTGCGCTTGACCAGCGCCAGCCGCAGGATTTCGATCATCGCTTCGAGCTGGAACTGAGCCTCGGCAGTCAGCATTACGGTCTGTTCCTTGTCCTTGAACTCGAAGCTGCCCTTGCCTTTGAGGTCGTAACGACGGTCGAGCTCCTTGATGGCGTTTTCCACAGCGTTCTGCACTTCGTGCTTGTCCAGTTCCGATACCACGTCGAACGAAGGCATGGTTGTTCTCCATAAAATAAAAGCGCGCTCAGTCTGAAGATGGAGCGCGTCGGGGTTTGAAGGTTAAAATGCGGGCTTATTATAACGGGTTGCGAAACGCAGATGAGCAGCACCTGGCATATTCTCGGCGCCGGTAGCCTCGGCACCCTCTGGGCTTGCCGGCTGGCACGCGCCGGCAAGGCGGTGCGCCTGATTCTGCGCGATCGTCAGCGATTGCAGGCCTATGAACAGGCTGGCGGCTTGACCCTGGTCGAACAGGACCACGCCAATCATTACGCGATCCCTGCCGAAACCGCCGATGCCAACGGGCCGGTGCACCGCCTGCTGGTGGCGTGCAAGGCCTACGACGCAGCACCTGCCATCGCACAACTGGCCCCGCGCCTGGCCGCTGGCGCTGAAATCGTGCTGCTGCAGAACGGCCTGGGCAGCCAGGACGAAGTCGCCGATCAGGTACCGCTGGCCCGCTGCATCTTCGCCTCCAGCACCGAGGGTGCGTTCCGCGAGGACGACTGGCGGGTACGCTTCGCCGGCCACGGTTTCAACTGGCTGGGCGACCCGGCCAACCCCGCCGCGCCGGAGTGGTTCGACGAGCTCCACGACGCCGGCATCCCGGCTCAATGGACCGTGGACATACTGACCCGCCTGTGGCGCAAACTTGCGCTCAATTGCGCGATAAACCCGCTGACCGTACTGCATGACTGCCAGAACGGCGGGCTGCTGGGGCATCTTGGCGAAATCGATGGGCTGATAGCAGAACTGGGCGAGCTGCTGGGCCGCTGTGGCCAGCCCCAAGCTGCCGATGATCTGGGCGAAGAAGTCCATCGGGTGATTCTCGCCACGTCAGCCAACTACTCTTCCATGTATCAGGATGTGCGTGCTGGCCGGCGTACCGAGGTGCACTACCTTCTTGGCCACGCCTGCCGCGCAGCCACGCGCCATGGCATGGAGCTGCCTCGGCTGGAACACCTGCACCAGAGACTGGTCGATAACCTGCGTGCTCGTGGCTTGCCAAGCGCCTGACGCGCCCCATCAACCGGATACGGACATTGCCTAGCCCATGACCTTGCGCCAACGCCTGGAAAACCTCCCGGTCGGGCAGAAGCTGCTGGCCGCCCTGCTGGTGCTGCTGGTGACCATCCTGCTGGTGGCCAACCTGACCTTCATCAGCGCCGCCTACTGGATCACCCAGGAGAGCATGGCGCCGCAAGCGTTGCAGACCATTGGCCGCCTGGTCGCCAACCCTCAGCTGGCCGCACGCGCCGGCGAATCCCCAGACGCTGCCACGGCACTGCTCAAAGAGCTGGACAGCTATACGCCGCTGCGCGCTGCGGCGGTCTATGGTGGCGATGGTCGCATGCTGGCCCAATTGCAACATGGCGACCCGCTTGCCCTACCCAAGCGCTATCGAAACATCGACAGCTGGCGCTTGATGGAATTTCGCAGCACCGAACTGATCCGTATCCCCCGTGATGCCCGCCCGCCCGCACACCTGCTGCTGGTGGCCAGCAGCGAACTGCCCACCGCGTTCTATACCGGCACCCTGAGTGCCAGCCTGGCGATCCTGGTATTCAGCATTCTGTTATGGCTGGTCATCGCCCGGCAGATCAAGCGCCTGATCACGCAGCCGATCAATCAGCTCGAAGAGCTCAGCCGCCAGGTCACCCGCGAAGAAAGCTACGCGCTGCGCGCCAAACGGGGCAACGACGATGAGATCGGCAGCCTCGCCGATGCCTTCAACACGATGCTATCGCGCATCGAGGCGCGCGAGCAGCAACTCAAGCGCACCCGCGACGAATTCCAGGACGCTTACGATCAGGCCCAGGGCCTGGCCGAGGAAACCCGCCATACCAACCGCAAGCTGGAACTGGAAGTCCAGGTGCGCAGCAAGATCGAGAAAAAACTCACCGGCTTTCAGAATTATCTCAATAGCATCATCGACTCCATGCCTTCGGCGCTGATCGCCCTCGACGAGCAGCTCTATGTCACCCAGTGGAATCACGAGGCCACGGTGCTCTCCGGCACACCGCTGGACGAAGCGCTGAATCAGCCGATCTTCATCGCTTTCGAGCCGCTCAAGCCGTTCCTGCCGCAGCTCAAGGAAACCGTGGAAAAACACCGTGTCGCCAAGATCGAGCGGGTGACCTGGGCCAAAGGCGATGACTTGCGCCACTACGCCCTGACCTTCTATCCACTGATGGGTGGCGGCGGTCGCGGCGTGGTCATCCGCATCGACGACATCACCCAGCGCCTGTCGCTGGAGGAGATGATGGTGCAATCTGAAAAGATGCTTTCGGTCGGCGGCCTGGCGGCCGGCATGGCGCACGAAATCAACAACCCCCTGGGGGCGATCCTGCATAACGTGCAGAACATCCGCAGGCGATTGTCACCGGAGCTGCCACGCAACCAGGAGCAAGCCGACGAGCTGGGCATCGACCTGCCCAGCGTCAATCGCTACCTGGAGAGCCGCGAAGTACCGCAACTGCTGGATGGCATTCAGCAGGCCGGCGCCCGGGCGGCCAAGATCGTAACCCATATGCTCAGTTTCAGCCGCCGCAGCAACCGCCAACTGGCACCCTGTGACCTGCCGGCTTTGATCGACCAGGCCGTGGAAATCGCCGGTAACGACTTCGACCTGGCCATCGGTTTCGATTTCAAAGGCCAGGCCATTGTCCGTCAGTTCGACCCCAACCTGGGGCCGGTGCCGTGCACCGCCAACGAGCTGGAGCAAGTGCTGCTCAACCTGCTGAAGAATGCCGCCCAAGCCATTCACCAACGGCCTCAACCCTGCGAGCCAGGAAGGATCACCTTGCGCACCCGGCTCAGCCCCCCGTGGGCCGAGATCCAGGTCGAGGACAACGGCGTCGGCATGCCCGAAGCAGTCCGCAAGCGCACCTTCGAGCCGTTCTTCACCACCAAGGAAATCGGCCAGGGCACCGGGCTCGGGTTGTCGGTTTCCTACTTCATCATCACCAATAACCACAAGGGGCAGATGGAAGTGCATTCCACGCCCGGCCAGGGCACTTGCTTCACCCTGCGCCTGCCCCTCGGTCAGCCCTCTGCGGCGGCCCCGAACCAGACGGAGACATGACATGGGCTATCGCCTGTCGAAAATCTACACCCGCACCGGCGACACAGGTGAAACCGGCCTGGGCGATGGGCGCAGAGTGCCCAAGGACCATCCGCGGATCGAGGCCATCGGCGAGGTGGACAGCCTCAACAGCCAGCTTGGGCTGTTGCTGGCCGGTTTGGCAGAACAAGGCCTGGATGAGGTCAGCGAGGTTCTGGCGCCTTGCCAGCATCGCCTGTTCGACCTCGGCGGCGAGTTGGCGATGCCCAGTTACAAGGCATTGAACGAGGCCGAGGTACAACGGCTTGAGGCCGCCATCGATGAGTGGAACGAGGAGCTGGGACCGCTGACGAACTTTATCCTGCCCAGTGGCTCGGCGCTGGTCGCCCAGGCGCACGTCTGCCGAAGCCTGGCGCGCAGTGCGGAGCGACGCTGCCAGCAATTGAATGCGGTTGAGCCTCTGGAAGGTGTGGGGCTGGCGTATATCAATCGCCTTTCCGATCTGCTGTTCGTGGCGGCGCGGATCATCGGGCGGCGGCAGGGCATTGCCGAAGTGTTGTGGCAGGCTGCGCGAAAGCCAGCAGGCTGAAACCGCAAGGGGCTGCGTGGCAGCCCCTGCGATAGCCGGTTCAGGTCTCAGGCCAAAAGGCCCGAATCCCGGCAACACCTTGCGCCCCGGCTTCCCAGGCCTGCTCACGCGCCTGTGGCCCTACACCACCGAGCAGGAACACCGGCTTGCCGAAGCCGGCAATCAAGCGCTGAGCCTCATCCCACCCCAGCGGCGCGGCGTCAGGATGGGTCTGCGTCGCCTGCACTGGCGACAGCGTGACGAAATCCACGCCCATCTGCTCAGCCAGCGCCAGCTCTTCAGCACTGTGGCAGGACGCTGCCAGCCAACGCTCTTTAGGGAAAGGCCGACCCTTGGCGGCATATTTACGCAGTTGCGCAGCCGTCAGGTGCCAGCCAGCCGAGGGGAAGTCGCCCAACCACTCCAGCGGCCCCTTGAGCATCAACTGGGCCTTGCCCGCACATAGCCCCACTGCATCCACCGCCACATCGCGGTACTTGGGGTCGTACATGTCCGGCGCACGCAACTGGATCAGGCGGATACCGGCGGCGACTGCCTTCTGTATCCCCTTGAGCAGCTCGGGCACGTCCAGGCCGTCCGGGGTGATCAAGTACTGATCGGGCAGGCGCGCGGCGGCCACGATCGGCTTGTTGGCCTCGGGGAACTCATACTGTGGCAAGTCCCTTGGCGACACCCAGGCCAGCGGCTGGCCTTCAGCGCCATGGGGTTCGCCGGTGAACGCTTCGACCTCACGGACATCGAGCAATACCTGCTTGTCCGGGTAGTCGTGGCTGACCTTGATCAGCGCCCGAGAACGGGTCACCTGGATTCCCAGCTCTTCGCGAAGCTCCCGAGCCAGCGCCGCTTCGACGCTTTCGCCCTCCTCCACCTTACCGCCGGGGAATTCCCACAGGCCGCCCTGATGCTGGCTGCCGGCGCGTCGGGCAATGAGGATGCGGCCGTCTGTACCGCGAATGACCCCTGCTGCTACATGAATCCGTTTCACCCTTCACGCTCCGCCAGGCCTGCTTGCTGCCAGGCCTTGAAGGCTGGCCATTGGTAAATGGTTTCGACATAGCTCGCAGCCTGCGCTGGCACCTCTACACGGTAAGCGCGCAGACGCACGGCAACCGGAGCGAAGAAGGCATCGGCCAGGGTCGGCTTGCCGAACAGGAACGGGCCACTGTCCTTGGCCACCAGACGGCATTCGGACCACAGCGCGACGACACGGTCGATATCCACCTGCACATCCAGCGGGATGTTTTCCAGCGCCTCGTCCCGGGAAAGATCGAACGGCATGGCGCCACGCAGGGCGAAGAAACCGCTGTGCATCTGCGCGCAGGCCGAACGGGCCTGGGCACGGGCGGCAATATCGACAGGCCACAGCTGCGCCTCGGGGTGGCGCTCGTTGAGGTATTCGGCGATGGCCAGGGAGTCGGCGATCACCCCGTGCTCGGTCTTGAGCAGCGGCACCTTGCCGGTTGAGGAAAATGCGAGAAGGCGCTGACGGGTGTCGGGCTGGTCGAGTTTGATCAGGGTCTCTTCATAGGGAACGCCGGCCAGCTCAAGCGCCAGGGCGCCGCGTAGCGACCAGGAAGAATACAGCTTGTCGCCGATGATCAGGTGATAGCTCATGGGTCGGCTCCGATGATGTGGCAATGTCGGTGGGCCTGAGGCTGCAGTGCAGCCTGTCGCCGGCTAGCCGGCTCCCTGCTGCTCAGTGCAATGACTGTGGGAGGCGGCGCGCCGGCGATGAGGCCGTTGGATCAGGTACGGTATTCGGCGTTGATCTTCACGTATTCGTGGGACAGGTCGGTGGTCCAGATGGTTTCGCTGCACTGGCCACGGCCCAGCTCGATACGGATGGTGATCTCTTCCTGGGCCATCACCGCCGAGCCCTGCTCTTCGGTATAACTCGGGCTGCGGCCACCTTTGCTGGCGATACACACAGTGTCGAGGTACACGTCGATCAGGCTTACATCCAGCGCAGGCACACCGGCGCGCCCTACGGCAGCGAGGATGCGGCCCCAGTTCGGGTCGGAGGCGAACAGCGCGGTCTTGATCAGCGGCGAGTGAGCCACAGCGTAACCGACATCCAGGCATTCCTGATGGTTGCCACCGCCATTGACCTGCACGGTCACGAACTTGGTAGCGCCTTCGCCGTCACGGACGATGGCCTGGGCCACTTCCATGCACACTTCGAACACCGCCTTCTTCAGTGCGTCGAACAACGCGCCGCTGGCCTCGGTGACTTCCGGCAGGCCCGCTTTGCCCGTGGCGATCAGCATGCAGCAGTCATTGGTCGAGGTGTCGCCATCGATGGTGATGCGGTTGAACGACTTGTTGGCGCCGTCGAGCATCAGGTCCTTGAGCACGGCCGGGGCGACTTTGGCGTCGGTGGCGATATAGCCGAGCATGGTGGCCATGTTCGGGCGGATCATGCCGGCGCCTTTGCTGATACCGGTGACCGTCACGGTGACGCCTTCGTGCTGGAACTGACGGCTGGCACCCTTGGGCAGGGTGTCGGTGGTCATGATGCCCGTGGCGGCTTCAGCCCAGTTATTTTCCGACAGGTTGTCCAAAGCGGCCTGCAGGGCACCTTCGATCTTTTCGACCGGGAGCGGCTCTCCGATCACACCGGTGGAGAATGGCAACACCGACTCGGCAGGCACGCCGGCCAGTTCCGCCAGCTTGGCGCAGGTACGCTCAGCGGCGGCCAGCCCCGGCGCACCGGTACCTGCGTTGGCGTTGCCAGTGTTGGTCAGCAGGTAACGCACAGTGCCCTGAACACGTTGCTTGGCGAGGATCACCGGTGCTGCGCAGAAGGCGTTGAGGGTGAATACGCCTGCCACGCTGGAGCCCTCGGCGCAGCGCATGACCACCACATCCTTGCGCCCTGGGCGCTTGATGCCGGCAGAAGCGATGCCGAGTTCAAAACCCGGAACCGGATGCAGGGTGGGCAAAGGACCAAGACCAACAGCCATTAGAGCGCTCCTAGAAAAACGGTGAAGTGATAAGGGAAGAGCAGGGCCGCTTCGCGCCCCATGTGCGGCACAAGGCCGCTCCTACAGGGACCGCGCCAACCCGTGGGCGAGCGCGATGTGTGAGAGCGGCCTTGTGTCGCGAAAGGGCCGCACTGCGGCCCCCGGCTTTTACAAACGCCCGTTCAGATCACTCGATCTGACCATGGCAATGCTTGAACTTCTTGCCCGAGCCACACCAGCACGGCTCGTTGCGGCCCAGCTTCTGATCGTTGCGTACCGGCGCCACGGCGACCGCCACTTCGGCACCTTCTTCGCTCAGTTGCTCGCTCTCAAGGCCGGGCGCAGGGGCGTGCTGGAACTGCATGCGGCTGGCCAGTTCTTCGGCTTCGCGGCGCAGTCGGGCTTCTTCTTCGACCGGGTCTTCGCGGCGTACCTGAACGTGGGACAGCACACGGATAGTGTCGCGCTTGATCGACTCGAGCAATTCCTGGAACAGGGTGAAGGATTCGCGCTTGTACTCCTGCTTCGGGTTTTTCTGCGCGTAACCACGCAGGTGAATGCCGTGGCGCAGGTGGTCCATGGTCGACAGGTGGTCTTTCCACAGGTCGTCCAGCACGCGCAACAGGATCTGCTTCTCGAAGGTACGCAGGGCGTCGATGCCGGCCTGATCTTCCTTCTCGTTGTAGGCGTCGGTGATTTCCTTCAACAGCTTCTCGCGCAGGGTCTCCTCGTAGAGGTGATCGTCCTCGTCGAGCCACTGCTGGATCGGCAGCTTGATGGCGAAGTCGCTGGCCAGCGAAGCCTCCAGGCCGGCCACGTCCCACTGCTCGGGCAGCGACTGCGGCGGGATGTGCTGGTTGATGGTGGCATCGAGCACTTCCTGGCGGAACTCGGCGATGGTGTCACCGATGTTCTCGGCAGCCAGCAGGCTGTTGCGCATGTGGTAGATCACCTTGCGCTGTTCGTTGGCCACGTCATCGTATTCGAGCAGTTGCTTACGAATATCGAAGTTGCGGCCTTCGACCTTGCGCTGCGCCTTTTCAATGGCGTTGGTGACCATGCGGTGTTCGATGGCCTCACCGGACTGCATGCCCAGTGCTTTCATGAAATTCTTCACCCGATCGGAGGCGAAGATACGCATCAGGCTGTCTTCCAGCGACAGGTAGAAGCGGCTGGAACCCGGGTCGCCCTGACGGCCGGAACGGCCACGCAGCTGGTTGTCGATACGGCGCGACTCGTGGCGTTCGGAGGCGATCACGTGCAGGCCACCGGACTCGATCACCTGCTGGTGCCGCTTCTGCCAGTCGGCCTTGATCTGGGCGATCTGCTCGGGGCTTGGGTTCTCCAGGGCAGCCACTTCGGATTCCCAGTTACCCCCCAGCAGAATGTCGGTACCACGACCGGCCATGTTGGTGGCGATGGTCAGTGCACCCGGAGCCCCCGCTTGCGCGATGATCTCGGCTTCCTTTTCGTGGTACTTGGCGTTCAGGACCTTGTGCTCGATGCCTTCCTGCTTCAGCAGGTTCGACATGTGCTCGGAGGTTTCAATGGTCGCAGTACCCACCAGCACCGGACGGCCCTGGGTCATGCTTTCCTTGATGTCGGCGATGATCGCGGCGTACTTCTCGTCCGCGGTCAGGTACACCAGGTCGTTGAAATCCTTACGCGCCAGCGGTTTGTTCGGCGGGATCACCATCACGTTCAGGCCGTAGATCGACTGGAACTCGAACGCTTCGGTGTCAGCGGTACCGGTCATGCCGGACAGCTTGGTGTACAAGCGGAAATAGTTCTGGAAGGTGGTCGACGCCAGGGTCTGGCTCTCGGCCTGGATGTTCAGGTTTTCTTTCGCCTCGATGGCCTGGTGCAGGCCTTCGGACAGGCGACGGCCAGGCATGGTCCGGCCGGTGTGCTCGTCGATAAGCAGGACCTGACCGTCCTGAACGATGTACTCGACGTTGCGGTGGAACAGCTTGTGCGCACGCAGGCCGGCATAGACATGAGTCAGCAGGCCCAGGTTGTGCGACGAATAGAGGCTCTCGCCTTCGGCCAGCAGGCCGGACTGGGTGAGCATATCTTCGATGAACTGGTGACCGGCTTCGTTGAGTTCGACCTGGCGGCTTTTCTCGTCGATGGTGAAGTGGCCTTCCTGGGTGACCTGGCCTTCGACTTCTTCGATGTGCTGGGTCAGGCGCGGGATCAGGCGGTTGATCTCGATGTACAGCTTGGAACTGTCTTCGGCCTGGCCGGAGATGATCAGCGGCGTACGGGCTTCATCGATGAGGATCGAGTCGACTTCGTCGATCACGGCGAAATTCAGTTCACGCTGGAATTTCTCGTCCAGGCTGAAAGCCATGTTGTCGCGCAGGTAGTCGAAACCGAATTCGTTGTTGGTGCCGTAGGTGATATCGGACGCATAGGCAGCGCGTTTTTCCTCTGGCGGCTGGAAGGCCGAGACGATGCCGACCGACAGGCCGAGGAACTCATACAACGGGCGCATCCAGTTGGCGTCGCGGCGGGCCAGGTAGTCGTTGACCGTGACCACGTGCACCCCTTTGCCGGAAAGGGCGTTGAGGTAAACGGCCAGGGTACCGACCAAGGTCTTGCCTTCACCGGTGCGCATTTCTGCGATCATGCCCTCGTGCAGGGTCATGCCGCCGATCAGCTGAACATCGAAGTGGCGCATGCCCATCACGCGCTTGCCGGCTTCACGGGCCACGGCGAAGGCTTCAGGCAGCAGTTGGTCCAGTGTCTCGCCCTTGGCCAGACGCTCCTTGAACTCTGCGGTTTTGGCGCGCAGTTGCTCATCGGAGAGGGCGACCATTTTCTCTTCGAAGGCATTGACGATGTTCACCGTCTTGAGCATGCGTTTCACTTCACGCTCGTTCTTGCTTCCAAAAAGTTTCTTTAACAAAGGCGCAAACATATCGGCAGGATCTTCCACACGTAGGGATGGAGGGCGGCCCCATGAGTCGCCCGTGCAGCCCTTGGGCCGCATGCGAACGAGCATTCTACCCGGAAACGATGGTGAGGAAAGTGGTGGATTTCCACGATGCTGGCACAGCGCTTAGGCGGGGCGTTTTCTAAGATAAGGGCATTTTCGCTGAGTTCAACCCGGAGCATCATGAAACGTATCGAGAATGACTCTTGTCCGGCCGGCGTGCGATGGCCCGGGCGCCGGCAGGGAGGCCGGTGGAGGTGTTAGACTGCCGGTCTTGTAACCCGATGCGACGCCCAATGGCCTACAAACCCTCCCCCGCCCAGCCCCCTTCAGCACTGCTGCGCCAGGTGCGCCCGCTGCGCCTGTTGCTGAACCAGGCCGAACGCCTGGCGCACCTGCAGCGCCTGCTGGAAAGCCAGTTGCAACCGGCTGCCCGCGAGCACTGCCATGTGGCTTCGTGGCGCGATGGCACACTGTTGCTGGTGGTGACGGACGGGCACTGGGCCACACGCCTGCGCTATCAGCAGAAGCGCCTGCTGGCGGCATTGCAGGCCATGGAGGCGTTCGGCAACCTCAGGCGCATCCTGTTCAAAGTGCAGCCACCGCTGGTTCCGGCCAAGCAGGGTGGCAACACGACAGAGCTGTCGAACAATGCCGCCGCAGGCATCCGGGGGTCCGCCGAGGGCATCACCGACCCCAAGCTGCGCGCAGCACTGGAACGTCTGGCCAGCCATGCCAAGGGCAAGGATTGACCCTGCGGGGCTGAGAACAACCCATAAAAAAGGCCACCCGAAGGTGGCCTCAATCACTAGAGAGAGTGTTCGAACTTACACGGCCGCAACAGGGCGCATATAAGAGATCGGTGCCGTACTGGCATCTTCGAAAGTGACAACTTCCCAGGCGTCGGTTTCCTTGATCAGCTTACGCAGCAGCTGGTTGTTCAGCGCGTGCCCGGACTTGTAGCCCTTGAACTCGCCAATCAGGCTGTTGCCCAGCAGGTACAGGTCGCCGATGGCGTCGAGGATCTTGTGCTTGACGAATTCGTCTTCGGAGCGAAGGCCGTCTTCGTTAAGTACGCCGGTCTCATCGACGACGATGGCGTTCTCGACACTGCCACCGAGCGCAAGGTTGTGCTTGCGCAGATACTCGATGTCACGCATGAAACCGAAGGTGCGGGCGCGGCTGACTTCCTTGACGAACGAGGTGCTGGAGAAGTCGACGACGGCGCTCTGGGTCTGGCCCTTGAGGACCGGGTGATCGAAGTCGATCTCGAAGCTCACCTTGAACCCCTCGAAAGGCAGGAAGGTAGCGCGCTTGTCGCCCTCCTCCACTGTCACTTCACGCAGGATGCGGATGAACTTCTTGGCTGCGTCCTGTTCTTCCAGGCCGGCAGACTGAATCAGGAATACGAAGGGACCGGCGCTGCCATCCATGATCGGAACTTCCGAGGCGGAGAGCTCGACGTAGGCGTTATCGATGCCCAACCCCGCCATGGCGGAAAGCAGGTGCTCGACGGTATCGACCTTGACGTCACCGTTGACCAACGTGGTGGACATGGTGGTCTCACCGACGTTGGCCGCACGTGCCGGGATCTCGACCACAGGGTCGAGGTCGGCGCGACGGAAGACGATGCCGGTATCGACAGGCGCAGGCTTGAGGGTCAGATAGACCTTCTCCCCGGAGTGCAGGCCGACGCCTGTGGCACGGATGGTATTCTTCAGGGTGCGTTGTCTAATCATGGCATTGGCCGCTTCAGCGCAAATTGCGAACAGGTATCAACAAAGGCTGAGGATGATAACAGACCCGGCCTTTGCTGAACACCAATCACCCTTATACCCCTGATAAATTCCATTAATCGGCCTGACGACGCAGGAAGGCCGGGATATCCAGGTAATCCAGGTCATCCTGAGGGTTGAGTTTAGCTGCTGCGGCAGCGCCTGCGTGGGCCTGGTTGCGCATCACGGTCGGACGCTCCAGGTCACGGTAATTGACCGCTGGCTGCTCCTGACGAACAGGGGCCGGGTTAGAGGCCTCGTACGCCTGCTGAGCGGTCTGCAGGGTGTTGTCGACCACCTTGACCGGCTTCTCGATGCGCGCGCCCAGGCCAGTGGCCACCACGGTCACGTGCAGCTCATCGCGCATGTCCGGGTCGATCACGGTGCCGACCTTGACCATCGCGTGGTCGGAGGCGAAGGCTTCGATGATGCTACCCACATCGGAGTACTCGCCCAGCGACAGGTCAGGGCCTGCGGTGATGTTCACCAGGATGCCGCGAGCGCCCTGCAGGTTGACGTCTTCGAGCAGCGGGTTGCGGATTGCCGCCTCGGTGGCTTCGCGAGCGCGGTTCGGGCCGCTGGCGCAACCGGTGCCCATCATCGCCATGCCCATCTCACCCATCACGGTGCGCACGTCGGCGAAGTCGACGTTGATCATGCCAGGGCGCTTGATGATGTCGGAAATACCGCGAACGGCACCGGCCAGTACATCGTCAGCCTTGGCAAAGGCGGACAGCAGGCTGGCATCCTTGCCCAGGATGGTCAGCAGCTTCTCGTTGGGAATGGTGATCAGCGAGTCGACGCTCTCGGCCAGCATGCGGATGCCTTCATCGGCGATCTGCATACGTTTGCGACCTTCGAACGGGAACGGACGGGTCACCACGGCAACCGTGAGAATGCCCATTTCCTTCGCCACTTCGGCGATGATCGGCGCCGCACCGGTACCGGTACCGCCGCCCATGCCGGTGGTGATGAACACCATGTTGGTGCCCTGCAGCACCTCGGCGATGCGCTCACGGTCTTCCAGCGCAGCCTGACGGCCGACTTCCGGATTGGCACCGGCACCAAGGCCCTTGGTGACCCCGGTACCCAATTGCAGGATGGTGCGCGCGCCGATGTTTTTCAGCGCCTGAGCATCGGTGTTGGCGCAGATGAACTCCACACCTTCGATGCTGCTCTTGACCATGTGGTTGACGGCGTTGCCGCCGCCACCGCCGACACCGATCACTTTGATGACCGGGCTTTGCGGGACGTTGTCTACGAGCTCGAACATTTTCCCTCTCCTTTCAGTTCTCTAGTTGTCGCGCCTACCACTACTGCTTTGAAACTTAGAAGTTGCCCTGAACCCACCGCTTGAAGCGCTCAAGCACTGGGGCCTTCGGTTCATCGCCATAGCTGTTGCTGCTGCTGTTACCGGTCAGGGGCAGGTCTTCGGACTGCTTCTGCAGGCCGTACGCGAGCAAGCCCACGCCGGTGGAATAGATCGGGTTGCGCACCACGTCGCTCAGCCCCCGAACGCTGTGCGGTACGCCCAGGCGTACCGGCATGTGGAAAATTTCTTCTGCCAGCTCTACGGCGCCTTCCATCTTGGCGGTGCCGCCGGTGAGGACGATGCCGGCCGGCACCAGGTCCTCGTAGCCGCTGCGGCGCAGCTCGGCCTGGATCAGCGTGAAAAGCTCGTCGTAACGAGGCTCCACGACTTCAGCCAAGGCCTGGCGCGACAGTTCGCGCGGTGGGCGGTCGCCCACGCTCGGCACCTTGATGGTCTCGCCGGCGCCGGCCAGTTTGGCCAGGGCGCAGGCGTAACGGATCTTGATTTCTTCGGCGTACTGGGTGGGTGTACGCAGGGCCATGGCGATGTCGTTGGTGACCTGGTCGCCGGCAATCGGGATGACCGCCGTATGGCGGATCGCACCTTCGGTGAAGATGGCGATGTCGGTGGTGCCGCCACCGATGTCCACCAGGCACACGCCGAGCTCTTTCTCATCGTCGGTCAGCACCGAGTAGGCCGAGGCCAGTTGCTCGAGGATGATGTCGTCGATTTCCAGGCCACAACGGCGCACGCATTTCTCGATGTTCTGCGCCGCGTTGACCGCGCAGGTGACCACGTGAACCTTGGCTTCCAGGCGCACACCCGACATGCCCAGCGGCTCTCGCACGCCTTCCTGGTTGTCGATCACGTAGTCTTGCGGCAGGGTGTGCAGCACGCGCTGGTCAGCCGGAATGGCCACGGCCTGTGCAGCGTCCAGCACACGCTCGAGGTCGGCAAGGCTGACCTCACGGTCGCGGATGGCGACGATGCCGTGGGAGTTCAGGCTGCGGATATGGTTACCGGCCACACCGACGAACGCCGAGTGGATGCGGCAACCAGCCATCAGCTGTGCTTCTTCCACTGCGCGCTGGATCGACTGCACGGTGGATTCGATGTTCACCACCACGCCCTTCTTCAGGCCGCGGGAAGGGTGAGTACCGATCCCGACGATCTCCAGGGTACCGTCTTCGCCAACTTCACCCACCAGCGCCACCACCTTGGAGGTGCCAATGTCCAGCCCGACGATCATTTTGCCGCTATGCGCGTTTGCCATGGTCCTGCCTCTCTCTAATTCTTCGCAACGGCGGGTTGGGCCGTCGTCGGTGCGTTCGGTTCCCGCCAACCAACGGCAAGTCCGTTGGCATAACGCAGATCAATGCGGGCAATGTTGGTGATCTGCTCTTTGAGTGTCTTGTCGTAAATGGCAATGAAACGGCGCATTTTCTCCACCAGATGATCGCGCCCCAGCAGCAGCTCGACGCCCTGCCCGGTGCTGCCCGCACCGGTGGTCAGGAACCAGCTGCCACGCTCGCGCAGCTCCAGGCGAGCGATGGAAAAGCCCAGGGGGCGCAGCATCTGGCTCAATACCTGATACTGCTGCATGACTTGCTGCTGGGCACGCTGCGGCCCGGCCAACTGCGGCAGATGCTCATAGTTGGCCAGCTCGCGCGGGGTGAAGGCCTGGCCCTGGTTGTTGAGCAAGGCTTCCTCCCCCCAGCGGGCGACCGGCAACTGTTCTTCCAGGCGAATCACCACCTCGTCCGGCCAAACCCGGCGTACTTCGGCGTGGGCGATCCATGGCATCTGCTCGAGCTCGGCTCGCATCGCTGGCAGGTCGACGCTGAAGAAGCTCGCTGCCACGTATGGCGCGATCCGCTGCTGCACCGACTGTTGGCTGATGTAGCTGAGGTCGCCCTGCACGTCGATCTTGGTGATCGGCCGGTCGGCGTACGGCATCAGGCGAATGGCGCCCTCGTAGGCGCCAAAGCCTGCGGCCACCAGCAACACCGGCCACAGCAGGCGCTTGAGGCCGCCCAGGCTGGGCCGCGGCAGGCGCGCCGATACGGGCTCGTCGGCCACCAGTCGGCTGGCACCACGCGGCACCGGCTTGCTACGGCCGGTAACGGGTTGCTGCTGACGTATCATTGCGCCTTGCATGGTTTGTTAACCTCGCGTCGCTACGCTTTCGGCCAGGATCGCCAGCACCAGCTGCTGGAAGTCCAGGCCGGCCGCGCGGGCCGCCATGGGTACCAGGCTATGATCAGTCATGCCCGGTGCGGTGTTTACTTCGAGCAGCCAGAACCGGCCCTGCTCGTCCTGCATCACGTCCAGACGGCCCCAGCCTTCAATGCCGATGGCATTGCAGGCGCGCGCGGTCAGGTCGATGAGCTCCTGTTCCTTGGCACTGTCCAGCCCGCACGGGATGCGGTACTGGGTGTCATTGGCGATGTATTTGGCGTCGTAGTCGTAGAACACGTGCGGGGTGCCCAAAGCGATCGGCGGCAGCACCTGGCCACGCAGAACGGCGATGGTGAACTCCGGGCCGTGAATCCATTGCTCGACCAGCACCTGAGAATCGTATTTGGCGGCGTCTTGCCAGGCAGCAACCAGTTCCTGCTCGCTGTTCACCTTGGCCATGCCGATGCTAGAGCCTTCATGGGCAGGTTTGACGATAAGCGGGAAGCCCAGTTCCGTACCGGCTGCAACACAATCTTCTACGCTGGCCAGCACGGCATGACGCGGGGTCGGAATGCCCAGGCTTTGCCACACCTGTTTGGTCCGCAGCTTGTCCATGGCCAGGGCCGAGGCGAGGATGCCACTGCCGGTGTAAGGGATACCCAGGCACTCCAGCAGCCCTTGCATGCTGCCATCCTCGCCACCCCGACCGTGCAGGATGATGAAGGCGCGGTCGATCTTCTCGCTTTGCAGGCGGGCCAGCAGGTCGTCGCCCACGTCGATGGCGACCACGTCGACACCGGCGCTGCGCAGCGCCTCGATCACGGCAGCGCCCGACTTGAGCGAGACTTCACGCTCGGCGCTCTTGCCACCGTAGAGGACAGCGACGCGGCCGAACGCCTTGACGTCCAGGGTCGAATGCAGTTTTTCGTAGGCGCTGGTCATTTAGACTTCTCCTGCTTGGCGCCAGCGAACAGCGGGCTTTTCATCAATTGCGGGGCCAGGCCACCGACATCGCCGGCACCCTGGCACAGCAGGATGTCACCGGCACGCAGCAGCGGCTTGACCAGCGGCGCCAGCTCGGCGCCACGTTCGATGTAGATCGGGTCCAGCTTGCCGCGCTGGCGAATGCTATGGCACAGCTGACGGCTGTCGGCACCGGGTATCGGCTCTTCACCGGCCGGGTACACCTCCATCAGCAGCAGCACGTTGGCATCGCCCAGTACCTGCACGAAGTCGTCATACAGGTCACGGGTGCGGCTGTATCGGTGTGGCTGGTAGACGATGACCAGGCGACGGCTTGGCCAGCCACCGCGCACGGCCTTGATCACCGCCGCCACTTCGGTCGGGTGGTGGCCGTAGTCGTCGACCAGCATCACGCTGCCGCCTTCAACCGGCAGTTCGCCGTATACCTGGAACCGTCGGCCAACGCCCTGGAAGCCGGAAAGCCCCTGCACGATGGCTTCGTCGCTGATACCTTCGTCGGTGGCGATGGCAATGGTGGCCAGGGCATTGAGCACGTTGTGGTTGCCCGGCATGTTGACCGACACTTCAAGCGGCTCACGATCACGGCGCAGCACGGTGAAGTGGGTCTGCATGCCCTTCTGGCTGACGTTGATCGCCCGGATGTCGGCCTCTTCGCTGAAACCGTAGGTCACGGTCGGGCGCTTGACCTGCGGCAGGATCTCGCGCACCACAGGGTCGTCCAGGCACATCACGGCCAGGCCATAGAACGGCAGGTTGTGCAGGAACTCGACGAAGGTTTTCTTCAGTTTGTTGAAGTCACCCTCGTAGGTGGCCATGTGGTCGGCGTCGATATTGGTGACCACGGCAACCATCGGCTGCAGGTGCAGGAAGCTGGCGTCGCTTTCGTCGGCTTCGGCGATCAGGTAGCGGCTGGTACCCAACTGCGCATTGGTGCCGGCAGCGGTCAGACGGCCACCGATCACGAAAGTCGGGTCCAGCCCACCTGCGGCAAACACCGAGGCCAGCAGGCTGGTGGTGGTGGTTTTGCCATGGGTGCCGGCAACCGCCACGCCATGGCGATAGCGCATCAGCTCTGCGAGCATTTCGGCACGCGGCACCACCGGGATACGCCGCTCGAGCGCAGTGGCGACTTCCGGGTTGGCCGGGTTGATGGCGCTGGACACCACCAGCACATCGGCATTGGCGGCGTTTTCAGCGCGGTGGCCAACGAAGATCTCGGCACCGAACGACTCCAGGCGCTGGGTAACCGGCGACACCTTGAGGTCCGAGCCGGACACTTCGTAGCCCAGGTTCAGCAGCACTTCAGCAATACCGCACATACCCACGCCGCCGATACCGACGAAGTGGATGCGATGAATGCGGCCCATCTTTGGCTGGGGCATGGCTTTCTGGCTTTCAACCATGGGCCACCTCCAGGCAGATATCGACCACGGTGCTGGTTGCGGATGGTTTGGCAAGGCTCCTTGCGGTGCGTGCCATGGTGTTGAGTTTCTCGGGTTGCATCAGCACCTCGTTCAGGCGTTCAGCGAGTTGCGCTGCGCCAGTTGTCGCTTGTGGCATGAGGAAGGCAGCGCCTTCCCGAGCCAGATATTGGGCGTTATGGGTCTGGTGGTCGTCGATGGCATGGGGCAAAGGCACCAGCATCGAAGGCAGGCCGGCCGCCGCGAGTTCGCTGACGGTCAGGGCACCGGCCCGGCACACCACCAGGTCAGCCCAGCCGTAGGCGTGGGCCATGTCCTTGATGAACGGCTCTACCTGAGCCTCGACACCCGCTTCTTGATAGCGCTCGGCGGTGATCGGCGCGTGGTGCTTGCCGGCCTGATGGAACACCTCGGGCCGCAGGTCAGCGGGCACCTCGGACAGGGCCTTAGGCAACAATTTGTTCAATGGTTCCGCACCCAGGCTGCCACCCATGACCAGCAGGCGGGCACGGCGCTCGCCCAAGGGCGCACGCTGCGCGTCCATGAACAGCTCGGGGCGCACCGGGTTGCCGGTGGTACGCAGCTTGTCGCCCGCTTCGAAGGTGCCTGGGAAAGCCTCGCAAACGCGTGCCGACAACGGCACCAGCAAGCGATTGGCGGTACCGGCGCGGGCGTTCTGTTCGTGAATCACCAGCGGCACACCGCACAGGCGCGCGGCGACGCCGCCAGGGCCGGTCACATAGCCACCGAAGCCGATCACGCAGACCGGCTTGAGCTGGCCAATGATCCGCCGCGCTTGAAGCACGGCCTTGACCAGGGTGAACGGCGCCTTGAGCAGCGACAGCTTGCCCTTGCCACGCAAACCGCTGACCTGGATCTGGTGCAGCGACAAGCCGGCCTGAGGGACCAGTTCATTCTCGATGCCACGGGGGGTGCCCAGCCAGTGCACGGTATAGCCGCGCGCCTGGAACTCACGTGCGCAGGCCAGGGCCGGGAACACATGGCCCCCAGTGCCGCCCGCCATGATCAGTACGTTTTTGCCGTCAGCGGCCATGACTGGTCTCCTCGGCAAAATCGCTTTCGCTGAATTCGTGCTCCTCGCTGCCCAGGTGCGTGCGGCTTTCCCATTCGATACGCAGCAACAGACCGACGCAGGCACAGCAGATCACCAGGGAACTGCCCCCGTAACTGAGGAAAGGCAAGGTCAGGCCCTTGGTCGGCAGCAAGCCGACGTTCACGCCAATGTTGATCAGGAACTGGCCAATCCACAGGAATGCCAGGCCAAATGCCATGTAGGCGGCAAAGTACTGCTTGGCCTTTTCAGCCCATAGGCCGATATAGAGCGCGCGAACGGTCACGAATACGAACAGCGCGATGGTCACCAGCGAACCGACCACGCCCAACTCCTCGGCCAGTACCGAGAACACGAAGTCAGTGTGCGCCTCAGGCAGGTAGAACTGCTTTTGCACACTGTTGCCCAGCCCTACGCCCAGCCACTCGCCGCGGCCGAAAGCGATCAGTGCCTGGGTCAACTGGTAGCCAGAGCCGAACTGGTCGGACCAGGGGTCGGTAAAGGTGATCAGGCGCGCCATCCGGTACGGCTGCGCCTGCACCAGTACGAATACGGCGACCACCGCCAGCGCCACCATCAGGCTGAAGCGGAACAACCCTACGCCGCCGAGGAACAGCATGGCCGCAGCAGCGCCCATCATGACCACGGTGGCACCGAAGTCCGGTTCCATCAGCAGCAGGCCGGCCATTGGCAGCAGCACGATGAACGGTTTGAAAAAGCCCATCCAGCTTTCGCGTACTTCGGTCTGCCGACGTACCAGGTAGCCGGCGAGATAAATGACCACGAAGACCTTGGCGATCTCCGAAGGCTGGACGTTGAAGAAGCTGAAGCCTATCCAGCGCATCGAGCCGTTCACCTCACGACCGATGCCAGGCACCAGCACCAGTACCAGCAGGCCAAAGGCGCCCACCAGCATCATGAAGCCCATGCGCTGCCATGTGGCGATCGGTACCAGCAGCGTCGCACCACAGGCGACAAGGCCAATGGCCACATAAACCAGATGGCGGTACATGTGGTACAGCGGGTTACCTGACTGTGCTGCGGCCACTTCCGACGACGCCGAAGTGATCATCACCAGGCCCAGGCCCAGCAGCGCCAGGCAGCCAGCCAGGAAGGCGAAGTCGAGGTCGATGCCACGGCCACTGACCAGCGGCGACGGGTACGGCTTGAGGATGCCGAAGATCATGCCAGCCCTCCCGCCGCCTGGGCGAACAGCCGCCCGCGTTCTTCAAAGTTCTTGAACATGTCCAGGCTGGCACACGCCGGCGACAGCAACACGGCGTCCCCCGGCAGGGCCAGCTCGGCGCATTGCTGCACGGCTTCGTCCAGCGTCTTGACCCGCACCTGCGGCACGGCATCACCCAGCGCTTCGGCCAAGCGCTGCGCATCGCGACCGAGCAGCACAACGGCGCGGCACATGCGGGCTACCGGTTCACGCAAGGCGGCAAAATCGGCACCCTTGCCGTCGCCACCGGCGATCAGCACAAGCTTGCCGTCGATATCCGCGCCCAGGCCTTCGATGGCGGCCAGGGCCGCGCCGACGTTGGTCGCCTTGGAATCGTCGTACCAGTTCACACCGTTGCGCGCACGCACCCACTGGCAACGATGAGGCAGGCCGCCGAATTCGCGCAGGGCCTCGAGCATCGGCTCGAACGGCAGACCGGCAGCATGCCCCAGAGCCAGGGCCGCCAATGCGTTGCTCTGGTTGTGGGCACCACGCACTTTCAGCTCACGGGCCGGCAGCAATGCCTGGAACTCGAAAGCCAGGTACTTCTCACCCTCGACTTCACGCAGGCCGAAACCCTTGAAGTCCGGCTGATTCAGGCCAAAGCTCCAGCACGGGCGCCCTTCGACCGGCAACGGCCGGCTCAGGGCATCCTGGCGGTTGACCACCACCTGGCGCGCGCCACGGAATATCCGGTGCTTGGCCAGGTGATAGGCAGGCAGGCCGCTGTAGCGGTCCATGTGGTCTTCGCTGATGTTCAGCACGGTGGCCACTTCGGCATTGAGCTGGTCGGTGGTTTCCAGCTGGAAGCTGGACAGTTCCATGACATACAGCTCGATGTCATCGCTGAGCAGGTCCAGGGCAGGAGTCCCCAGGTTGCCGCCGACGGCCACGCGCTTGCCGGCCTTGACGGCCATCTCGCCGACCAGGGTGGTCACCGTGCTTTTCGCATTGGAGCCACTGATCGCCACGATCGGCGCCTTGGCATGGCGGGCGAACAGTTCGATGTCACCGGACAGCTTCACGCCACGCGTCGCCGCCTGCTGCAGGGCCGGCGTGGCCAGTGCCAGGCCGGGGCTCACGTACAGTTCGTTGGCGCGGCACAGGAAATCCACGTCCAGTTCACCACAGCGTACTTCCACCTGCGGGTAATCACGGCGCAGGGTGTCCAGTTCCGGCGGTTGCTCGCGGGTGTCGGCGACCGCAAAGGCAATGCCCTGGTTCGCCAGGAAGCGAACCAGGGACATGCCGCTCTTGCCGAGGCCGACAACGATGCGGAATTGGTCGGAAGCGATCAGTGACACGCTCGTCTACCTCAGTTTCAGGGTTGCAAGGCCGATCAGCACCAGAATCACGGTGATGATCCAGAAACGGACAATCACCCGCGGCTCAGGCCAGCCCTTGAGTTCAAAATGGTGGTGGATCGGTGCCATACGGAACACGCGCTTGCCGGTCAGCTTGAAGGAGGCGACCTGGATCACCACCGACAGGGTTTCCATCACGAAGATGCCGCCCATGATGAACAGCACGATTTCCTGGCGCACGATCACGGCGATGGTGCCCAGTGCGGCGCCCAGCGCCAGCGCACCGACGTCGCCCATGAACACCTGGGCCGGATAGGTGTTGAACCACAGGAAGCCCAGGCCGGCGCCGATCAGCGCGCCGCAGAACACGATGAGTTCACCCGAGCCCGGTACATAAGGAATGAGCAAGTACTCAGCGAACTTCACGTTACCCGACAGGTAGCAGAAGATGCCCAGCGCACCGCCGACCATTACCGTCGGCATGATCGCCAGGCCATCGAGGCCATCGGTCAGGTTGACCGCATTGCTGGAGCCGACGATGACGAAGTAGGTCAGGATGACGAAGCCGATGCCCAGCGGGATGGTGACATCCTTGAGGAATGGCACGATCAGGGTGGTTTCGACAGTGGTGGGAGCCGTCTGGTACAGGAAGATCGCCGCCGTCAGGCCGAACACCGACTGCCAGAAGTACTTCCAGCGGCTAGGCAGGCCGCGCGAGTTCTTTTCGATCACCTTGCGGTAGTCGTCGACCCAGCCGATGGCGCCGAACAGCAGTGTGACGATCAGTACCGTCCACACATAGCGATTGGACAGGTCGGCCCACAGCAGGGTGCTGATGCCAATGGCAGACAGGATCAAGGCACCACCCATGGTTGGCGTGCCGGATTTGGACAAGTGCGATTGCGGGCCGTCATTACGGACGGCCTGACCGATCTGGCGGATCTGCAGGGTACGGATCATCCACGGGCCCAGCCACAGCGCCAGCGACAGCGCGGTCAGTACGCCAAGGATCCCGCGCAGGGACAGGTACTGGAAGACCGCGAAGCCTTTGTGGAACTGTTGCAGATACTCAGCCAACAGCAGCAGCATTAATGTTTCTCCCCGCTGGCACCGCACAGTGCAGCCACGACGTTTTCCATCGCAGCGCTGCGCGAGCCCTTGATCAAGATAGTGGTATTGCTGGCAGTTTCGGCGCGAACGGCCTCGATCAGCTCAGCTTGCGTTGCGAAATGACGGCCATTGGCGCCGAACGCCTTGACCGCATGTGTCATGTTGGTACCCACTGCATACAGGGCATCGACCTTGCCGCGAGCGTAATCGCCCACCTGATGGTGACCTTCTTGCGCCCACTGCCCCAGCTCGCCGATATCCCCCAGCACCAGAACGGTGCGCCCGGAAAAGCCGGCGAGTATATCAATGGCCGCGCACATCGAGGTGGGATTTGCGTTGTAACTGTCATCGATCACGCGCACGCCACTGGGGGCGATTTGCGCCACGGTACGGCCCTTGACCGGCTGCATGGCGTTAAGGCCCGCGGCAATGCCGCTCAGGGTCAGACCAACGGCATGCGCGGCGGCGGCAGCGGCCAGGGCGTTGCTGACGTTATGCTCACCGAGCACATTGAGCTGCACGGCCACCGATGCACCGGCGCCGTGCAGTGTGAACGACGGGCAACCCCGCGCGTCGCGACCGATGTCGGTGGCATGGAAGTCGGCGCGGGCGTCGCTGCGGGCAAAACTGATAACCTTGTGGGCACCCGCGCGCGCCTTCCAGATGGCAAAGGCCTTGTCGTCCAGATTGAGGATGGCAGTGCCGCCCTCGCCCAGCCCTTCGAGAATCTCGCCCTTGGCTTCAACGATCTTCTCTGGCCCGCCGAACTCGCCGACGTGGGCTGTACCGGCATTGTTGATGATGACTACCTGTGGCTGGGTGAGGCCCACGGTGTAGCGGATCTCGCCAATGCGCGAAGCGCCCAGCTCGATGACGGCGGCGCTGTGTTGGGGAGCAATTTCCAGCAGGGTCAGCGGTGCACCCAGGTCGTTGTTCAGGTTGCCACGGGTGGCATGAACAGGGCCACGGGTACGCAGGATGCAGGCAAGCATCTCTTTGACCGTGGTCTTGCCACTGGAGCCGGTGATGGCGACCACCGGCTTGTCGTAGCTGGCACGGTTCAGCGCACCGAGCTGGCCAAGGGCCAGACGGCAGTCGGCGACCACCAGCTGCGGCAAGTCGACATCGGTCACTTCACGCTCCACCAGCGCTGCCACGGCGCCCTTGGCCTGCACATCGGCCAAGTAGTCGTGGCCGTCGAAACGCGGCCCCACCAGGGCGACGAACAACTGCCCGGCGCCGACGCTGCGGCTGTCGATGCTGACACCGCTGAAGCTGGCGTCGGCGCCGACCAGGCGAGCGCTCAGCGCTGCGGTCAGCTGGCTGAGTGTCATGGGCTTAAGCATGTGGAGCCTCCCAGGCTGCAAGTGCCTTTTCGGCTTCGACCAAGTCAGAGAAATCATGGCGTTGGCCATTGATCTCCTGGTAATCCTCATGCCCCTTGCCTGCCAGGACGATGACGTCCGAAGCGGCAGCAGAAGCGATCAGGTGTGCGATGGCCTCGCTGCGGCCCGCGACGAACTCGACGTCGGCGGGGCGGACAAAACCGGGGCGAATGTCGTTGAAGATCGCCTGTGGGTCTTCGGTACGAGGGTTATCGTCAGTGACCAGTACACGATCAGCCAGGCGCTCGGCCACTTCGGCCATCAGCGGACGCTTGCCACGATCGCGATCGCCACCACAACCGAACAGGCACAGCAACTGGCCGTGGGCGTGCGGGCGCAGGGCTTGGAGTACCTGCTCCAGGGCGTCAGGGGTGTGCGCGTAATCGACCACCACCAACGGCTTCTGACCGCCGCCAAGACGCTGCATGCGCCCCACCGGGCCTTTCAACTGCGCGGTGACCTTGAGGATTTCGTCCAGCGAATAATCCAGAGCGAGCAAGGTCGCCACGGCCCCGAGCATGTTGCTCAGGTTGAAACGGCCCAGCAGCTGGCTGCGCAAGGTACGCTCACCCTGGGCGGTGACGATGATGGCCCGTACGCCATCGTCATCGAACCTGGCTTCACGGCAATACAAAGAAGCGTCGGGGTTTTCCAGGCTGTAGCTGAGCAGACGGGTCTCGATATGGTCGACACTCGGACGACGGGCAAAATCAGCCGCCAGACGACGGCCGAAACCGTCATCCAGGTTGACCACCTGGCAACGCAGGCTAGGCCAGGCGAAAAGCTTGGCCTTCGCGGCCTCGTAGGCCTCCATGCTGCCGTGATAGTCCAGATGATCACGGGACAGGTTGGTCATCACCGCGATATCGAATTCCAGCGCGGCGACACGCCCCTGTTCCAGGGCATGCGAGGATACTTCCATCGCCACGGCCTTGGCCCCGGCCTTTTTCAGGTCGTACAGCGTCGACTGCACCGCAATCGGATCTGGCGTGGTCAGCCGGCCGCTCTGCAACTCACCATAAAATCCGGTACCCAGGGTACCGATCAGGCCGCACCGTTGGCCAAGCGCATCTAGCGCCTGGGCCACCAGTTGAGTGACGCTGGTCTTGCCGTTGGTACCGGTAACCCCGACCAGGTTCAGCTGACGGCTCGGCTCGCCGTAGAAGCGGCCGGCAATATCCGACAGCTGGGCGATCAGGCCTTTGACCGGGATCAGCGGCACATCGGTGATCGGCAGCACATGGGTGCCCTGCTGTTCGTAGGCGACCGCAGCGGCACCGCGGGCCAGCGCGTCGCTGATATGGTCACGGCCATCGACCTTGGCGCCCGGCACGGCCAGGAACAGGTCACCTGCGCGCACAGCACGGCTGTCCAGGGTCAGCTCACGGATCAGCGGGTCGCGACTGGCGTGGGCGAAAAGCTTGCTCAGTGGCATTGTCATCATCCACGCCCTCCCTTGGCGGGTGCTGCATTGACTTGTTGCGGGTCGGCAGGCGGTGGCAGGTTGTCTGGCGGCACGTTCATCAGCCGCAGGGTGCCCGACATGACATTGCTGAATACCGGCGCCGATACCAGGCCACCGAAATAACCGCCTTTCCTCGGCTCGTCGATGACCACGACAATGGCGTAACGCGGGTCGCTCATCGGACCGAAGCCGGCGAACAGCGAGCGGTAGGCGTTTTCGGTGTAGCCCTTGGAGCCCACTGTGGCTTTCCGCGCGGTACCAGACTTGCCGCCCACGTGATAGAACGGCACCTGGGCGCGGAACACCCCACGCGGCGCCTCGATCACTTGCTGCAACATGCCTTGCACGGTTTTGGCGGTGTCCTTTGGAATGGCCTGGACTGCCTCCGGGACCTTGTCGACCTTGAGGATCGACAGCGGCACCATCTTCCCGTCGTTGGCCAGCGCCGCATAGGCATGCACCAGCTGCAAGGCGGTAACCGAGACGCCGTAGCCATAGGACAAGGTCGCGGTTTCGGCCTTGCGCCACTCACGATGGTTGGGCAGGTTGCCAACCCGCTCGCCCGGGAACCCAAGGCCGGTGTACTGGCCAAGGCCGACCTGGGACATGACCCGGTAGATGGCTTCGCCGCCGATATCGAAGGCGATCTTGCTCATGCCCACGTTACTGGAGTTGATCAGGATGCCGGTCAGGTCGAGGATCGGACCCTCGCTCCTGGACACGTCCCTGATGGTGTAGCGGCCGATCTGCAGGCTGCCCGGGTAGACTTCGACCTTGTCGGTGGGCTTCCAGCGCCCACTCTCCAATGCGGCGCTCATGGAGATCGGCTTGACCGTGGAGCCTGGCTCGAACACGTCAATGATCGCCCGGTTACGCATCGCCGACGGGAACATGGTGCGGCGGTTGTTGGGGTTGTAGGTCGGCTGATTGACCATCGCCAGGACCTCACCGGTCTTGACGTCCATGATCACCAGGCTGCCGGCCTTGGCATCCTGCTCGGCGATTGCGTTACGCAGCTCGCGCGTGGCCAGGTATTGCAGGCGCAGGTCGATGGACAACGCCAAGGTCTTGCCGGCCTTGGCGTTCTTGGTTACCTGAATGTCCTTGATCAAGCGGCCACGCCGGTCCTTGATCACTTGCCGCTTGCCGGGCACCCCGGCCAGCCACTCATCGTAGGCCAGCTCTACCCCTTCGCGGCCATGGTCATCCAGGTCAGTGAAACCGACCATGTGAGCGGTGACATCACCGGCGGGATAGAAGCGGCGGAATTCTTCGAGGCCGTATACACCCGGCACTTTCAGGTCGAGCACATGCTGCCCCTGCTCCGGGGTCAGGCCGCGGACCAGGTAGATGAATTCTTTGCTGGCCTGCTGGGTCAGGCGCTCGCTCAGCTGCTGGGCGTTCTGCCCCAATGCGGCGGCCAGTTGCGGCCAGCGGTCCTTGGACGCTTGCATTTCCTTGGGGTTGGCCCACAAGGTGGTGACAGGCGTACTGACGGCCAAGGGCTCACCATTACGGTCGGTAATCAGACCTCGGTGTGCCGGAATAGGAATATGACGCAGGCTGCGGGCATCGCCCTGGCCCTTGAGGAAGTCACGGTCGACCACCTGCAAGTCGATGATGCGCCAGCAGATGGCGCCGACCATCAACGCCAGCAGGCCGATCACCACGCGGAAGCGCCAGGGGTAGAGTGCACCTTCGAGCTTCATCATGGCGCCACCATCCGTACTTCGTCGGCGGCAGGCACGTGCATCTTCAGTTGCTCGGAAGCCAGGTTCTCGATGCGGCTGGCAGCGGTCCAGGTGCTTTGTTCGAGGATCAACCGGCCCCACTCGGCCTGGGCCTTGTCGCGCTCATTCAACTCGCCGTACAGGGTGTTGAGCAACTGGCGATTCCAATGGGCGCTGTACGACACGGCAATGGCCGAAACAAGCACGCCAACGAACAACAGAAGCATCAGGAAGCTTCCGCCTGGCAAAGGCTTGGCAAATAGCCGGCTCACCGAAGCTTCTCCGCCACCCGCATCACGGCGCTGCGCGACCGCGGGTTGGCCTTGAGCTCGGCTTCGGAAGCAAACTGAGCCTTGCCGATCAGACGGATTTTCGGCTCGAAGGCCTTGTGCTGAACCGGCAGGTTGCGCGGCAGGTTGTCCGCTTCACCCTTGACCAGTTTGCGCATGAACAGCTTGACGATACGGTCTTCCAGCGAATGGAAGCTGATCACCGCCAGACGGCCGCCGACTTCCAGCGCATCGAGTGCAGCCTCAAGGCCGGCCTCAAGATCGCCCAGTTCGTTGTTGACGTGAATGCGCAGGCCCTGGAAGGCACGGGTTGCCGGGTTCTTGCCCTTTTCCCAGGCAGGGTTGGCGACCTTGAGCACTTCGGCCAGGTCCGCAGTCCGGGTGAACGGCTGCTTTTCGCGGCGCTCTACCACGGCGCGCGCCATGCGGCCGGCAAAACGCTCCTCGCCATACTCTTTGAAAACGCGGGCAATTTCCTCGACCGGCGCGGTGGCGATGAACTCGGCAGCGCTGATGCCCTGGTCGGGGTTCATGCGCATATCCAGCGGGCCGTCATTGAGGAAACTGAAGCCCCGCTCGGGGTCGTCCAGCTGGGGCGAGGACACGCCCAGATCGAGCAGGATACCGCTGACCTTGCCAGCCAGGCCTCGCTCGGCCACTTCAGCGCCCAGTTCGGCAAAACTGCGCTGCACAATGACAAAGCGGCCGTCTTCGGCCGCCAGCGCTTGCCCCGTGGCAATCGCTTGAGGATCTTTGTCGAAGCCCAGCAGCCGACCATCCGGCCCGAGCTTGCTGAGGATCAGACGGCTGTGCCCGCCGCGGCCGAAGGTGCCGTCGAGATAGCAACCGTCGGCGCGCAGGGCCAATGCCTCGACAGCTTCGTCGAGCAGGACGGTGATGTGGTTGAAGCCGCTATCTATGGTCACAGGATCAGGTCACGTAAATCGTCGGGCATGGCGCCCGGTTGTTGGATAGCTGCAAGGTCGGCTGCCGAAACTGCGTTCCAGGCATCCTCATCCCACAGCTGGAATTTGTTCAGCTGCCCCACCAGCATCGCCTTCTTGTCCAGCTTGGCGTACTCCCGCAGGCGGGGCGGCACCAGGAAACGGCCACTGCCGTCGAGCTCCAGGTCAACCGCATTACCGATCAGCAAACGCTGCAGGCGGCGGTTTTCCTCACGCAACGACGGCAAGGCACGCAACTTGGCTTCAATCTGTTCCCACTCATCGAGGGGGTAAACGCACAAGCAGGGGTCGACGGCGTCGATGGTCACGATCAGCTGACCATTGCAACGCGAATCGAGCTCGTCACGGTACCGGCTCGGCATGGCGAGACGGCCCTTGGCATCGAGGCTGACGGCGTTGGCTCCGCGGAACACGGCTGCGATTCCCCACAATGGTAGCTTTTTTGTGCCAGAAAACCCACTTCATCCCACTTTCTGCCACTTGCGCACACTATAGGAATCCGTCCGCTGCACCGTCAAGGCGCGTTCATACGGAAAACCCTTACAGGACCGAGATTTAGCTCAATAAAGGAAGGAGGAAGGACTACAGAGGGTAAAAAAAAGCGTGAAAAATCAAACCCACTCAAACGGATACCGTTTGAACTTAAAGTGATTTATGAAGAGTAAGATCTTTTCGGTATTACAAACACGCTCTGCCATCGATCAAGCAGAAGGGAGGAGAGGTGGAGAGTCGATCTGTAAGCCGGGTTTTGTCGAGGACAGTCATTCCTCTACGACGGCCATCACTGGACGCCTCTAGCAACCTACCCGGTTCCGACGCGGGCCACGCCTGATGGAACCCTATTTGGTCTTGCTCCGAGTGGGGTTTACCTAGCCACGAACTGTTGCCAGACGTGCGGTGCGCTCTTACCGCACCTTTTCACCCTTACCGGCACCGAAGTGCTTAGGCGGTTATTTTCTGTGGCACTTTCCGTAGGCTCGCGCCTCCCAGGCGTTACCTGGCACTCTGCCCTATGGAGCCCGGACTTTCCTCCCCCCGCCGTTACGCAACAAAAGTTGCGGAACCAAAGCGGGCAGCGACTGTCCGATCGACTCTCCGGCGCCAAGGTTAACGGCAGCTGCGCTCAAGAACAAGCAATACCGCAATTATATCAAAGCGCCACTACTGCGCTTTCTGCTTTTCCAGTGCCGCCTGATACAACAGGTTCTTGCGCACGCCGGTTATCTCCGCCGCCAGGGCCGCCGCACGCTTGAGCGGCAATTCGGCCAAAAGCAGGTCCAGTACACGCTGCGCCTGGACGCTGATCGCCGCCTCACCCTCCGGCGCACTCCAGCCACCGACCAACACCACGCACTCGCCGCGCTGCTGGTTACTGTCACCCGCCACGAACTCGCGCAGTTCCCCGAGCGGCAAGCCTTTGAGGGTCTCGAAGGTTTTGGTCAGCTCACGCGCGAGCAACGCCGGGCGCTCGGCACCGAACACCAGCGCCATGTCCTCCAGACACTCGAGAATGCGATGGGGCGCCTCGTAGAAAATCAAGGTACGCGGCTCTTCCTTCACCTGTTCGAGCCGGGCACGGCGGCCTGCGCTTTTGGCGGGGAGGAAGCCTTCGAAAATGAACCGATCAGAGGGCAGCCCGGCCGCCGAAAGCGCGGCAATCAGCGCACAGGCGCCAGGCACAGGCACCACATCGACGCCGGCGGCTCGCGCCTGGCGCACCAGGTGGTAACCAGGGTCGGAAATCAATGGCGTACCGGCATCGGAAACCAGCGCCACATCTTCACCGGCCAGAAGCTTGGTGATGAAACGCCCGCCTTCGTCCCGTTCATTGTGCTCGTGACAGGCTGCCAGCGGCGTATCGATGCCGAAATGCTGCAGCAGGCGGATCGAGTGCCGGGTGTCCTCGGCGGCGATCAGGGCGACGTTAGCCAACACCTTCAACGCCCTGGCGCTCATGTCGTCGAGGTTGCCAATGGGGGTCGCGACCACGTACAGCGTCCCCACGGTGGATTTCGAAGCCCCTGCCACATCAGTCACTGCGCACACCTGCCTTTCGGATCAAAGGCGCCATTGTAGCCCGAGCGCCGGTAACAGGGCGCAAAGAACTTCACCAGCAGCCACCTCAGGCACACCTATAGTGAAGGTTCGCGTTCAGCAACATCGCGCCCCGGCCAACGCTTGGGTACAATTGCCGGCCAACTTGATCGAGTAACAGGACCTTTACATGATCGCTTGCCTGCGGCTGCTCACAGCCCTCTGCCTCGCTGCCTTGCTGGCAGCCTGCGCCAGCTCGCCCTCATCCAGCCTCGGAGAGCTGCCACGCACGCCGGACGCCAGCATCGAGCAACTGCTCGAAAAAGCGGCGGCCAGCACGTCTGCCGAAGATGCCGCCCTGCTGCGCCTGAGCGCTGCCGACCTGGCATACAAGCAGAAGGACTACCCGCGCGCGGCACGCATTCTCGAGCAGGTCCCCATGGATACGCTCAAGCCTGCCCAGCAGATCTTCGCCGCCACACTGGGCGCCGAACTGGCCATGAGCCGCAACCAGCCCAAAGCCGCCCTCAGCGCCTTGTCGCACCCCAGCCTGCAGCACCTCGGCCAATTGCCGGCAGAGCAGCAGGTGCGCACGTATAGCGTCCACGCCGCCGCCCTGGAAGCCGACGGTCAAGCCCTGGCCGCTGCGCAACAGCGCGTGATGCTGGCCCCACTGCTCAGCGGCCAGGCTGCCGCCGCCAACAATGACGCGATCTGGTCCTTGGTCGCCTCGCTGCCGGCAGAGCAACTGCAGCAGCCCGCTGGCGACCAGACCCTGGCCGGTTGGACCCGCCTGGCCCTGGCCGTGAAAAGCGCAGGCACGCTGGAGCAGCAGCAGGCCGCGATCGAGACCTGGCGCCAGCAACACCCAGACCATCCCGCGGCACTGCAGCTGCCATCGGCCTTGGTCAAGCTCAAGGAGCTGGCAAGCCAGCCGCTGACCAAGATCGGCCTGCTGCTACCCCAGGAAGGCCCGCTTGCCGGTGTCGCCCGCGCCCTGCGTGACGGCTTCATGGCCGCGCACTTCCAGGCCCAGCAGGCGGGCCAGCAAGCGCCGGCCGTACAGGTGTATGACAGCTCACGCATCGGCTCGCTGGATGACTTCTATCGCCAGGCCCAGGCCGATGGCGTGCAACTGGTAGTCGGCCCGCTGGAAAAAGCACTGGTCAAGAAACTGGCCGCCAACGCCCAGCTGCCCATCACCACCCTCGCCCTGAATTACGCTGACGCCGGCCAGACCGCCCCGCCACAACTTTTCCAGTTCGGCCTGGCTGCTGAGGACGAAGCCCGCGAAGTGTCGCGCCGCGCCCGCGCCGATGGCATGGTTCGCGCGGTGGCCCTGGTGCCGAGCGGTGAATGGGGCGACCGCGTGCTTGCCGCGTTCCGCCAGGATTGGGAAGGCAATGGCGGCACCATCCTCGCCGCCGAACGCATCGCCCAGCCAGTTGCCCTGGCCCAACAGATCGCCAATCTGTTCCAACTGCGCCAGAGCGAAGGCCGCGCACAGAGCCTGCAGAGCACGGTGGGCGGCACCATTGCTGCGCAACCCTCGCGCCGCCAGGACATCGACTTCATCTTCCTCGCCTCGACCCCGCAACAGGCGCAGCAGATCAAGCCAACCCTGAACTTCCAGTACGCTGGCGACGTTCCGGTCTATGCCACCTCGAACCTGTACAGCGCCAGCGGTGACGTCAACCAGTACAAGGACATGAACGGCATCCGTTTCTGCGAAACCCCGTGGCTGCTCGACACCACCAACAGCCTGCGTCAGCAGGTGATCCAGCAGTGGCCACAAGCCGCTGGCAGCCTGGGCCGTCTGTATGCCATGGGTGTAGACGCCTATAGCCTGGCGCCCCGCCTGGGCCAGCTCAAAGCGCTGCCGGATAACCGTGTACAGGGCCTGTCGGGCAGCCTGAGCATGAACGCCAGCCAGCGTATCGAGCGCCAGCTGCCGTGGGCTGAATTCTCGGGCGGCCAGGTCAAGCGCCTGCCCGATACCCTCCGCTGATGCCCCAAGCATCGCCAACCAGCGCCGGCCATGCCGCAGAAAACCAAGCCCTTGAATTTCTTCAAGGGCAAGGCCTGCAACTGCTGACGCGTAATTGGCGATGCAAAGGTGGCGAGCTTGATCTGGTCATGCTCGACACCGATACAGTAGTATTCGTCGAAGTCCGCTATCGGTTGCACGCGGGCTTCGGTGGCGCCCTCGGCAGTATCGACGGGCGCAAGCAGAAGCGACTGGTGCATGCCGCCAGCCTTTTTCTGCTGAAGGAGTCTTGCTGGGCCAACCACCCGTGCCGCTTCGATGTTGTCGCCTTGCAGGGTAGCCACCACGCAGGCAGGCCGCTTCAATGGCTGAAAAACGCCTTCGAATGCTGAACCCACTCCCCTTTTATTGCTCTATGTTTCGCGGGCTGGTCCCTGTTGCGTGTAGCAAAGGCCACCGCCCCACTTAAGGTCACCAGATGGACATGCAATCCCGAATTCGCCGGCTGTTCCAGGCCAGCATCGATACCAAGCAACAGGCAATGGACATCCTGGCACCGCACATCGAGCAGGCCAGCCTGGTCATGGTCAATGCGCTGCTCAACGAGGGCAAGATGCTCGCCTGCGGCAACGGCGGCTCGGCCGGCGACGCCCAGCATTTTTCGTCGGAACTCCTCAACCGCTTTGAGCGTGAGCGTCCGAGCCTGCCGGCGATCGCCCTGACCACCGACAGCTCGACACTGACCTCGATTGCCAACGACTACAGCTACAACGAAATCTTCTCCAAGCAGATTCGCGCCCTCGGCCAGCCCGGCGACGTGCTGCTGGCGATTTCGACCAGCGGCAACTCGGCAAACGTGATTCAAGCGATCCAGGCGGCACATGATCGCGAAATGATTGTCGTAGCATTGACCGGGCGTGACGGTGGCGGCATGGCTTCGCTGCTGTTGCCCGAGGACGTGGAGATCCGCGTACCCTCGACGGTCACTGCACGCATCCAGGAAGTCCACCTGCTGGCGATCCACTGCCTGTGTGATCTGATCGACAGCCAACTGTTCGGGAGTGAAGAATGATCCCCAAGCGCCTCGGCCTGATGGCCCTGACCCTGTGCCTGAGCCTCACCGGCTGCAGCTCGGTACTGACCTCGACCCGCAATTCGCCTATCGAGGATGATCGCGGCACTCGCACCATCGGCAGCAAGATCGATGACTCGCTGATCGAAACCAAGGCCTCGGTAAACATCGCGAAAGCCAGCCCTGATCTGGACGAAGGCTCACACATCGTCGTCAGCAGCTACAACGGCATTGTCCTGCTCGCCGGCCAAACCCCGCGCGCCGACCTCAAGAGCCTGGCCGAGCAGACCGCCAGCCAGGTGCAGCGGGTCAAGCGGGTGCATAACGAGCTGCAGGTAATGCAACCCTCCTCGATCCTTGCACGCAATAACGACGCCTGGCTGACCACCAAGATCAAGACCCAGATGCTCACCGACAATGCCGTGCCCAGCTCGCGCATCAAAGTGATCACCGAGAACGGTATCGTCTACCTGCTCGGCCTGGTTACTCAACAGGAAGCAAACGCAGCCACCGCTGTGGTACAGGGCGTGTCGGGCGTGCAAAAGATCGTCAAGCTGTTCGAGTACATCGACTGACACCCTTGCCTGCACCGGCCCTTGGGCACTGGTACAGGCAACCTGATCGCTCTACCTTCGCAACTTCAGGAAACACCGTATGAAAAAGCTTCTGCTGCCCGCCCTACTGATCGGCGCCTTCGCCACCCTGGCCGGCTGCTCCACCCCTAGCCTGATTACCCTGAACGACGGTCGCGAGTTCCAGACCGTTGACGAGCCGACGTTCGATCAGGAGTCCGGCTTCTACGAATTCCAGCAGCTCGACGGTAAACAGACCCGCGTTAACCGTGACCAGATCCGCACCATCAGCGACCTGTAACCGTCACCGCGCAGCAAAGAAAAAGGCGACCCTGACGGATCGCCTTTTTTCGTTACTTGACCACCTTCAGGCTCGGCCGACCAGTCGGACGCGGCGGCTGGCCACCCCCTTCCGGCGGGCCGTCGTCGTCCGGCTCGACACCCTCATCTTCCGGCTCTTCACCGTCCATCAACGGAGGCTCCAGCTCGAAGACCATGCCTTGGCCGTTCTCGCGGGCATATATGCCCAAAATTGCGCCGACCGGCACGAACAACGAGTGGGCAACACCACCGAAGCGCCCTTCGAAGCTCACCGCATCGTTGTCCATGTGCAGGCTGCGCACGGCACTTGGGGAGATGTTCAGGACGATCTGGCCGTCACTGGCGAAACCTTGCGGCACCTGGACTGCCGGGTATTCGGCATTGACCAGCATATGGGGCGTGCAATCGTTGTCGACGATCCACTCGTACAGTGCTCGAACCAGATAGGGGCGACTGGAGTTCATCAACGGCTCCTTAAAGCTTGCGCATTTCACGTTCAACGGAAGACAGGCTCGCCAGGAAAGGCTCGCGGGCGAACTGTCGCTCCATGTAATCCAGCAGCGGCTTTGCTTGCCGCGGCAATTCGATACCCAGTACCGGCAAACGCCAGAGTATGGGCAATAGACAACAATCGACCAGGCTTTGCTCATCGCTCATGAAGCAAGCGAACTCATTGAACAAGGGCGAGACGCCCGTCAGGCTCTCACGCAGCGCCTTGCGCGCCTCGGCACGGGCGGCATCACTGCTGCGCGAGTCGAGCACGGTATCGGCCAGCACGCACCAATCACGCTGAATGCGATGCATCAACAAGCGGCTGTTACCACGCGCCACCGGATACACCGGCATCAGCGGCGGATGCGGATAACGCTCCTCGAGGTACTCCATCACCACGGTCGATTCATACAACGCCAGGTCGCGATCGACCAGGGTCGGCACGCTGCCGTAAGGGTTCACTTCACCCAGCTTGGGTGGCAGACGACCGGGATCGACGTCGATGATCTGCACGCTGACACCTTTCTCGGCGAGAACCAGGCGTACCCGATGAGAATAATGATCAGCGGGGTCGGAATAGCAGGCTAACCTGATGGTCGCGCCCATGTAGCGCCTCCTCGCATGGGGATGCTTGTGAAACTGCAAATGCAAACGCGCCCTGGAGGCCCCTTCGCTTAGACGAGGGGGCGCCCAGGGCGCGTTCAACTACCAGAAACTACTGCGTGATCAGTGCACGTCCTTCCAGTATTCGCGCTTGAGCAAGTAGGCGAACACGAAGAAGAAGGCCAGGTACAGCAACACATAGGTGCCGATGCGCTGGCTTTCCAGTTTGACCGGGTTGGCCGAATAGGCCAGGAAGGTCACCAGGTTCTTGACCTTCTCGTCGAACTGCTCAGGCGTCAGGGTACCGGAATTCGGCGTGATGGTCAGCTGGTCACACGCTTCATGGGTCAAAGGGCTGCCGGTCAAGGGGTCGAATTGCTTCTTGCCATCGACCACCCTCTGCACCTGCTTGCACCCGATCACCTGGTTACCCTGCAGCCCGACCAGCACATTGGGCATGCCGACATTCGGGAATACCTTGTTGTTGACCCCATAAGGCCGCGATTTGTCCTCATAGAAGCTGCGCAGGTAGGTGTACAGCCAATCGGTACCCCGCACCCGGGCAACCAGGGTCAGGTCAGGCGGCGCAGCACCGAACCAGGTCTTGGCATCATCGGGCTTCATGCCGATGTTCATGTGGTCGCCGATCTTGGCCCCGGTGAACACCAGTTTCTCGAGCATCAGCTCATGGGGTATTCCCAAGTCATCGGCTACGCGCTCGTAACGCTGGAACTTGGCGCTGTGGCAACCCATGCAATAGTTGGCGAAAGTGCGCGCACCATCCTGCATCGCAGCCTTGTCCGTCAGGTCGATATCGACTTTGTCCAGCTCCAGCCCCGGTCCGGCAGCAAAGGTAAAGGCAGGCATCACTGCCAGCAAAAATACTGCAATCAACTTTTTCATCAGCCAGTCACCCTTTCCGGAACCGGTTTGGTCTTCTCAAGCCTTGTGTAGAACGGCATCAACAGGAAGTAGGCGAAGTACAGCACGGTGCACACCTGCGACAGCAGCGTGCGGCCTGGGGTAGGTGCCAGCACCCCCAAAATGCCGAGGATGACGAAGGAAATGCAGAACACCAGCAGGAAGACCTTGCTGATCCAGCCCTTGTAGCGCATTGAGCGTACCGGGCTCCGGTCGAGCCAAGGCAACACGAACAGCACGGCGATCGCGGCCCCCATGGCGATTACGCCCATGAGCTTGTCGGGCACCGCACGCAAAATCGCGTAGAACGGCGTGAAGTACCAGACCGGCGCGATATGCTCGGGCGTCTTGAACGCATTGGCCTGTTCGAAGTTGGGTTTTTCCAGGAAGTAGCCGCCCATTTCTGGGAAGAAGAACACTACCGCACAGAAGACGAACAGGAACACCACCACGCCGACGATGTCTTTGACGGTGTAGTACGGGTGGAACGGAATACCATCCAGCGGGATACCGTTTTCGTCCTTTTTCTTCTTGATATCGACCCCGTCCGGGTTGTTCGAGCCCACCTCGTGCAAGGCGAGGATGTGCAACACGACCAGCCCGAGAATGACGATCGGCAGGGCTACTACGTGCAGCGCAAAGAAGCGGTTGAGGGTGATGCCAGAAATCAGGTAGTCACCGCGGATCCACTGGGTGAGGTCGTCGCCGATCACCGGGATTGCACCGAACAGCGAGATGATCACCTGGGCTCCCCAGTACGACATCTGCCCCCAAGGCAGCAGATAGCCCATGAAGGCCTCGGCCATCAGCGCCAGGTAGATCAGCATACCGAACAGCCAGACCAGCTCCCGTGGCTTTTGGTAGGAGCCATAGAGCAGGCCACGGAACATGTGCAGGTAGACCACCACGAAGAACGCCGAAGCGCCGGTGGAGTGCAAATAGCGCAAGATCCAGCCGTATTCCACGTCCCGCATGATGTACTCGACGGACGCGAAGGCCTCTTCCGCCGAGGGCGTGAAACTCATGGTCAGCCATACACCGGTGACGATCTGGTTGACCAGCACCAACAGGGCCAGCGAGCCGAAGAAATACAGGAAATTGAAGTTCTTGGGCGCGTAATACTTGCTCAGGTGATCTTCCCACATCTTGGTGGCGGGGAAGCGAGCATCAATCCAGTCCATGAACTTGCTCATCATGCTTTCTCCTGGTCGACGCCGATGACGACGATGTCATCCGACTCGTAAGAGTGCGGTGGCACTGGCAGGTTGAGAGGTGCTGGCTGCGATTTGTAGACACGCCCGGCCAAGTCGTAGTGGGAACCGTGGCAGGGGCAGAAGTAGCCCCCCACCCATTTCGGCCCAAGGTCGGCGGGCGCGACTTCCGGGCGGAAGGTCGGCGAGCAGCCAAGGTGGGTGCACAGGCCTACGAGAATGAGGATTTCCGGCTTGATCGAGCGCACCTGGGGATCCACGTACTCCGGCTGCACCGAGGCCTTCGATTCAGGGTCGGCGAGCTCGGCCGTGACCTTCTTGAGGTTCCCCAGGATCTCGTCCGTTCGCCGCACGATGAACACTGGCTGACCGCGCCACTCCGCCACCATCTGCTGCCCAGGTTCAACCTTGGCGATGTTGACCTTCACCGGTGCACCAGCCGCCTTCGCCTTGGCACTGGGAAACCATGACCCTACGAACGGTACCGCAGCCCCCACTGCCCCCGCTGCCCCGACCACGGATGTCGCGGCTACGAGGAAGCGGCGCCGGCCTGCGTTGACGCCGTCATTGCTCATTCAGTCCTCTCCCATCAGCTTGCTTGGCCTGTTGAATCAGGCCTGTACTTAGGTAATGTCTGTGGCACCCAAAATTGGCCGCCATGGTAAGAAACAAATCCACACAGTGACAAGGTGATTAACCCCGGTATGGGCTACAACCCTCGCTTTGCTTGATCTGCGTCTATGCGGCAGGACACCACGGGCATGCTGACAGGTTAGTTCAAGACATAAAAAAAGCCCGGTTCCAAGGAACCGGGCTTTTTTCGACTGCCGAAGCGGTATTAACGCTTGGAGTACTGAGGACGCTTACGCGCTTTACGCAGACCCACTTTCTTACGCTCGACTTCACGAGCGTCGCGGGTGACGTAGCCAGCACGACGCAGAGCGCCACGCAGGGTTTCGTCGTATTCCATCAGAGCGCGGGTGATACCGTGACGGATCGCACCGGCTTGACCGCTGACACCACCACCGGCAACGGTGACGTAGATGTCGAACTTCTCGGTGCTCTCGGTCAGCTCCAGCGGCTGGCGAACAACCATACGAGCGGTTTCGCGGCCGAAGAAGGTGTCCAGAGGACGGTTGTTGATGGAGATGTTACCAGTACCCGGACGCAGGAAAACGCGAGCGGTTGCGGTCTTGCGACGGCCAGTGCCGTAATTTTGAGTCGCCGACATAATGAACTATCCCGTTAGATCTTCAGTTCTTGAGGCTGCTGAGCAGTGTGTGGGTGAGCAGCACCCGCGTACACTTTCAGCTTACGGTACATGTCGCGACCCAGCGGGTTCTTCGGCAGCATGCCTTTGACCGCGGTTTCGATAACACGCTCAGGGGCCTTGGCGATCAACTTCTCGAAGTTGATTTCCTTGATACCGCCCGGGAAGCCGGAGTGGGAGTAGTACATCTTGTCGGAAGACTTGGCGCCAGTTACACGGATTTGCTCGGCGTTGATAACGACGATGTAGTCGCCGGTGTCAACGTGAGGGGTGTATTCTGGTTTGTGCTTGCCACGCAGACGGCTAGCGATTTCGGTAGCCAGACGACCCAGGGTCTGGCCAGCGGCGTCGACTACGAACCACTCGCGCTTTACTGTTTCCGGTTTAGCAGTAAAAGTTTTCATTCTCTAAAGCCTCAGAGGCCGCCCAGCGAAAAATAGACGGCGAATCTTACTGGATAGTGCACAGCTTGCCAAGGGCAAACGCGCAGCCGAACACAGACGCTTTTGGGGGCTCGGGTCGGGCACGCCAATGTTCGACGGGGTTCTTCCTGCGTGGTGGTGCATCACTTCCGCCACACGGAGAGGCGCCGAATTATCCAGATTGCGCGAAAAATTTCAACCTGCTTTTATGGGTGTCTTTGCCTAGGAGTGTTTTCCCGATGGAATACCGCAAGCTTGGCCGTACCGATCTCGATGTCAGCGCCCTGTGCCTGGGCACCATGACCTGGGGCGAGCAGAACGACGAGGCCGAGGCCTTCGCCCAGATCAAGCTGGCCAAAACCAGCGGGGTCAACTTCATCGACACCGCAGAAATGTACCCCGTGCCGCCGCGCCCGGAGACCTATGCCGCCACCGAGCGCATCATCGGCAACTGGTTCCGCCAGCACGGCGACCGCGATGACTGGATTCTCGCCAGCAAGGTCGCAGGCCCCGGCAACGGTATCAGCCATATCCGCGACGGCCAGCTCAAGCACAACCGCCAGCATATCGTCGCGGCGCTGGATGCAAGCCTTGAGCGGCTGCAGACCGACCGTATCGACCTGTATCAGCTGCACTGGCCGGAGCGCAGCACCAATTTCTTCGGCAAGCTGGGTTACCAGCACCTGGCGCATGACCTGTTCACCCCGCTGGAAGAAACCCTCGAGGTGCTCGACGAGCAGGTGCGGGCAGGCAAGATCCGCCACATTGGCCTATCCAACGAAACGCCGTGGGGCACCATGAAGTTCCTGCACCTGGCCGAAACCCGCGGCTGGCCTCGGGCGGTGTCGATACAGAACCCGTACAACCTGCTCAACCGCAGCTTCGAGGTGGGCCTGGCGGAAGTGGCCATCCGCGAGCAGTGCGGCCTGCTGGCCTACTCGCCGCTGGCCTTCGGCATGCTGTCGGGCAAATACGAAAACGGCGCCCGACCAGAAAATGGTCGCCTGACCCTGTTCAGCCGCTTCGCCCGTTACTCCAACCCACAGACAGTGGCGGCCTGCAGCCGTTATGTGCAACTGGCCCAGGCACACGGGCTGGACCCGGCGCAGATGGCCCTGGCATTCGTCACCCGCCAGCCCTTCGTGACCAGCAACATCATCGGTGCCACTGACCTGGTGCAACTTCAGAGCAACCTCAACAGCCTGGAGCTGAACCTGAGCGATGAGCTACTGGCGGCGATCGAAGCGATTCATCAGGAGCAGCCGAACCCCGCGCCTTGAGCGAAGCTGCAAGCTGCAAGTCAGAGTGAGTGTTGCACTCGCTGCTTTTTTCTTGCCGCTTGCAGCTCGAAGCTTGCAGCTCGACAAAAAACATAAGACGATCCAGCCGGTGATTGACCACTCTACCCTATAAGAACAATGACAATGATGTTTACCCAACCCTCCGCGTCGCTGCGGCGCGTCAGCATCCTGGCCATTGACAAGGTGTTCGCTTCGACCCTGATGCAAGCCAAGGATTTCTTCCATCTCGCCAGCCTGCGCTACAGCAAGCAACTGGGCCTGGGCTTGCAGCCCATGTTCGAGATTCACCTGGTGAGCCCCGATGGCAAGCCGGTGGACAGCTTCAGCAATGTGCAGTTGCCGGTCGATGGCGGCCTCGATGATGCCGACGTGATCATCCTCCCGGCCTTCTGGGAAGATTTCGACAACCTCCAGCAACGTTACCCACAGGTGCTGCCATGGCTGCGCGAGCAGCACGCCCGTGGCGCCGTGTTGTGTGCCGAAGCCAGCGGTGTGTTCTGGCTGGCCGAATCCGGCCTGCTCGATGGCAAGGAGGCGACCACCTACTGGCGCTTCTTCAACAGCTTTGCCGAGCGCTACCCGAAGATCCGCCTGAATCAGGACAAGCACCTGACCGACGCCGACAACCTGTACTGCGCCGGCGGCACTACTTCAGCCTGTGACCTTTACATCTACCTGATCGAGCGCTTCTGCGGGGCCAATGTGGCGCGCGCCGTGGCCCGCGACATTCTCTACGAAGTGCAGCGCAACTACACGCCAGGGCGCATGGGCTTCGGTGGCCAGAAGCTGCACCAGGACCTGATCATCCTGCAGATCCAGCACTGGCTGGAGGAGCACTTCGCCGACAAGTTCCGCTTCGAGGACGTGGCCCGCAACCATGGCATGAGCATCCGCAACTTCATGCGCCGCTTCCAGGGGGCGACCGGTGACAAGCCGCTGCACTACCTGCAGCGGTTACGCATCGAGACAGCCAAGGGGCTGCTGTCGAGCACGCGCAAGAGCATCAAGACCATCAGTTATGAGGTCGGCTATGACGATGCGAGTTTCTTTGCGCGGTTGTTCCGCCAGCACACGGAGTTGTCGCCGAATCAATATCGGCAGCAGTTCATGCAAGAGGCTTGAGGCCCATGGGGCTGCTTTGCAGCCCATCGCGACACAAGGCCGCTCCTACAAGGGTTATGCGATCTCCTGTAGGAGCGGCCTTGTGTCGCGAAAGGGCCGCAAAGCGGCCCCAAGATCTTATGGCTTGTGAGCGCGAGACAGGAATTCGTGCGACTGCATTTCCAGCAAACGGCTCAGGGTCCGCTGGAACTCGAAGCTCAGGCGCCCGCCGGTGTACAGGTCCTTCAGCTCCACCTCGGCCGAGATGATCAGCTTGACGTTACGGTCGTAGAACTCGTCCACCATGTTGATGAAGCGGCGGGCGATGTCGTCGGTGGTGACCCCCATCTGCTCCACGTTGCTCAGCAACACGGCATGGAAGATCTTGCCCAATTCGATGTAGTCGTTCTGGCTACGCGGCCCGTCGCACAGTGCGCGGAAGTCGAACCAGGCGACGTCGTCGCAGGTGCGCAGGGCATTGATCGGGCGATTTTCGATCATCAGCACGTCGTTTTCGACGGCCTGGGTGCACTCGGGCGTCAGCGCCTTGAAGCTGGCGCGCATGCTCTGGTGCGCCGCATCATTGAGCGGGAAGTGGAAGAGTTCGGCCTGCTCCAGGTGGCGCAGGCGGTAGTCGACGCCGCTGTCGACGTTCACCACATCGGTGTACTGCTTGATCATGGCGATGGCCGGCAAGAAGCGTGCGCGCTGCAGGCCGTCCTTGTACAGGCCGTCAGGGACGATGTTGGAGGTCGCCACCAGCGAGACGCCGTTCTTGAACAGCTCTTCCATCAGGGTGCCGAGGATCATGGCATCGGTGATGTCGGAGACGAAGAATTCGTCGAAGCAGATCACCTTGGCTTCTTCGCTGAAGCGCTTGGCGATGAGGGTCAACGGATTCTTCTCGCCCTTGAGGGTCTTCATTTCCTCGTGGACGCGCTTCATGAAGCGGTGGAAGTGCGTGCGCATCTTCTGCTTGAACGGCAGCGCTTCGTAGAAGGTGTCGACCAGATAGGTCTTGCCGCGCCCTACTCCACCCCAGAAGTACAGGCCTTTGACTGGCGTCTGCTCCTTCTTGCCGAACAGCTTGCCGAACATGCCCGGCTTGTTGTTCTGCGCGTGCACGAGATCGTCGTACAGACGCTGCAGGTGACGTACCGCAGTTTCCTGCGCCGCGTCATGGAAGAAGTCGGGACGTTTCAGATCTGCTTGATATCGTTCTAGGGGCGTCATGATTTCGTTAGCGAGGCAACAAAAAACGGGCCGTCACTGTAGCGACAGGCCCGCTTAATGGCAATGCGACTTGCGTCAATATGCCTCATTCAAGGCACTTTTACGCTGTATGGCACCGGCTTCGCCGGTGATCGCGGGCAAGCCCGCTCCTACAGGCAATATGCCTCAGTCTTGTTGCGGCTGAAGCGCTACACGCAGACTTTCGATGGCCGAATCACGGGCTTCAGCTGTGTCGAACTGCGGCCCGTCGGCAACCTGCTCGTCGTTCAGCCACAGGCTGAAGCCGAGGCCGTCAACACGCACGTCGGCTTCACCGCCCTGCTGCAGCTGCTTGCTCACGGCACCGGCGCTCTTGCCGTCGGCGAAGCTGCGCGACAGCAGCAGTTGCTCGCCATCGGCTGCCAGCAGGCGGAAACGGAAGCTACCGTCTTCGTCACGGAAGCTGACGAAGCGCGCGCTCTTGGCGGCTTTCTTCTTCACTTCGGTGCTGGCCTGCACGCTGCTGCGGAACGAACGCAGGCCTACGGCCTCACGCAGTTGCTCGAGGAACGGGGTGGCGATCTTGCGGGCCTTGGCGGCACCGGCGAGGAGGATGTCCTCCAGGTCTGCCGGGCGCGAGATCAGCTGGTGGTAGTGCTCGCGCTTCTCGGCCAGCTGGCCGTCGAGCAGCTGGAACAGGCGTTGCTTCGCTTCGCCCCAGCCCAGACCCTGCAGCAGCTCTTCGCGGAACTCGGCGCACTGCGACGGCGTCGAGAAGGCCTGGAACAGGGTGAACAGGTGCGAATTGTCCGGATCCTTGGCTTCGCCAGGTGCGCGCGAATCGGTGACGATGCGCGAGATGGCGTCTTTCATGTCCTTGGCGCTGGTGAACAGCGGGATGGTGTTGTCGTAGCTCTTGGACATCTTGCGACCGTCCAGGCCCGGCAGGGTCGCCACGCTCTCCTCGATCACCGCTTCGGGCAGGGCGAAGAAGTCGTTGCCCTGGCCGAACAGGTGGTTGAAGCGCTGGCCGATGTCGCGGGCCATTTCCACGTGCTGGATCTGGTCACGGCCGACCGGCACCTTGTTGGCGTTGAACATCAGAATGTCTGCAGCCATCAGCACCGGGTAGCTGTACAGGCCCATGGTCACGCCAGCATCCGGGTCTTCGCCGGTTTCCAGATTCTTGTCCACCGAGGCTTTGTAGGCGTGGGCACGGTTGAGCAGGCCCTTGGCGGCGACGCAGGTCAGCAGCCAGGTCAGCTCGGGGATCTCGGGGATATCGGACTGACGGTAGAAAGTCACCTTGGCCGGGTCCAGGCCACCGGCCAGCCAGGTGGCGGCGATTTCCAGGCGCGAGCGCTGGATGCGCAACGGGTCGTCGCACTTGATCAGGGCGTGGTAGTCGGCTAGGAAATAGAACGAGTCGACACCCGGCTGCTGGCTGGCGACGATCGCCGGGCGGATGGCGCCGGCGTAGTTGCCCAGGTGCGGGGTGCCGGTGGTGGTGATACCGGTGAGGATGCGCGTGGTCATGGGTGTTCGCTTATTCAGGCTTGGCTCAGTTCGAAAGGCGCGGCAGCAGCAGATCCTTCAGATCGGTCAGCTTGCCATGGAAGAAGTGTCCGCATTCTGCCACTTTCAGCAGCTCATGGGGGCGCCCCAGTGCGTCGGACCATTCGTAAACCAGTTGCGGATCGACGACTTCGTCGGCGTCAGGCTGCACCACGGCAATCGGGCAGCGCTGCGGCAGCGGGAACTCTGCGGTCAGGCGCATCACCGCCGGGGCGATCATGAACAGCTGCTGCAGCGTCACACCCTGGGCTTCCAGGCGACCGGCCAGGCTGGTGGCGACAAAGCCGCCGAACGAGAAGCCCATCAATACCAACGGCAGCTCGGGGTGCTTGGCACGCAACCAGGCCGCCGCCGCCTCGGCATCGGCCACCTCACCGGCGCCCATGTCATGGCTGCCGGCACTCTGGCCGACGCCGCGATAGTTGAAGCGCAGGGTCACGTAGCCGGCGTCGCGGGCGGTGCGCTGCAGGGTCGAGACCACCTTGTTGAGCATGGTGCCGCCCTGGACCGGGTTGGGGTGGCAGATCAACACCGCGCCGCGGGCATCGGCCACGTCCAGGTACAAGGCTTCCAGCTGGCCGATCGGGCCATCGATGAACAAGGGGGTTTCGCGGACAAGCAAGGCACTACTCCGTGACCTCGAAGAGGGTCGATTCGTCTAGGTGAGGAATTCTGTTCTGATTTGCGATCGCTCGCGGTATACAGCGCAGGTCTGAGCCGTTAACGTAAAGCAAAGCCGTTTATAGAGGAAGGACTCGTGGAACTCTCGCTCCTTGTTTGGTTGTTGCCAACCCTGGCCCTGGTCATCGGTGTGGCGGTCGGTTTCATCGTGGCCCGCCTGTTGCCCAATGCGGCGCCCAGCAATACCCAGCGCCAACTGGATGACATCCAGAAGCGTTTCGACAGTTACCAGAACGAAGTGGTCACCCACTTCAACAGCACCGCCATGCTGGTCAAGAAACTGACCCAGAGCTACCAGGACGTGCAGGATCACCTTGCCGAAGGCGCCAACAACCTGGCCCTTGACGATGTCACCCGTCAGCGCCTGCTGGCTGCCCTGCACTCTGAAGGCACCCAAGGTCCACGTGACCGCCTGACCCCGCCGAAGGACACTGCTGAAGTGCCACGCGACTATGCACCGAAGTCGCCGAACTCGCCGGGCATGCTCGACGAGAGCTACGGGCTCAAGCGCTGATCGATTGCCAGGGAGGAGTGGCTAGCCGCTCCTCCTGCTTCACCCCTCCAGACAAACCTGCCGCAAAGGTTCAGCCTTCTTCACCCCGCCTCAGGCCGCATTTCCTACTGCCGGCCAATCAAGCACTTCAGGATCCTGCATAAGTCCCTCAACCGGAGTAGACCTATGCTGACTAATCGACAACGCTCTTTCATTGCCACCGTCGAAGTCGTGGATGGCACGTCGCACTTCCTCGACGTACTGCACAGTGGGCCCGCCGAACTGGAAAAAACTTCAACGAGCCCCCCTGGCAGCCTGACTGCGGGCGGCCTGGCGACGGCCGGATTTGCCAGTCGAACATTTCGCAGAGCCCTTCGCCGAGCCGGACAAAATGAAGCGCGCCGAAAAGATGAGCCAAAGAAAATTGAACAACCAGTCAAACGAGACGAGTCACATTACCTCGGCCACGTATCGGACACAGTCAGTTGTCCGCCTTTGAAACTTTACTTCCGCCGGGTAGATAACGGCTACCGGCTGTTTGTCCGTTCAGAAGTGCGTCACGGGCATGCGCTGTACATACATGACGAGGACTGCGTGGGTGCTTTCCGCTCGCCACTGAAGGGTGCCTACCCAACGCTGTTCGACTTACTCGACTGCGACGATACGCCAATTCCCTTCGAAGACCTCGCCGACCAAGCAATCGTGCGCCTGGCACCTGCTGGAAGACGAACCCCTCTTATGCTGCGTACTTTCAATGGGGTGCCGTTTACCTACATCTGCAAGCAGGGTCAGCAACCTCTTGAGTTACGCCTGAACATCCTTGAAAGAAACGCCGCTTATCTCAATGACCCAGACGAAATCTGAGGCCACGCACGTTATAGCGACTGCGCAGTGCAGGTATACGGTTTTATCCGCGAAAGGCCAGTTCAGCCAGCCTGGTGGCTGGCCTTAAGCGCATGCTCGATATCTGCCAGCAAGTCCTCCACATCTTCCAACCCCACCGACAACCGCACCAGCCCCTCTGAGATGCCATGATGCGCCCGCTCTTCGGGCGTATAGCTGGAATGGGTCATGCTCGCCGGATGCTGCGCCAGCGACTCGGCATCGCCCAGGCTCACCGCCCTGGCAAAGAGTTGCAGCGCATTCATGAAGCGCCGCCCAGCCTCGATCCCGCCCTTGAGTTCGAAAGCAATCATCCCGCCCGGCAAGCGCATCTGCCGCTGCGCCAGCTCGTATTGGGCAAACGATGGCAGCCCTGGATACTGGATCAGCTCCACCTGGGGCTGGCGCGCGAGAAATTCGGCTACTTGCTGGGCATTGGCGCAGTGACGATCCATGCGCAGCGCCAGGGTCTTGATGCCGCGCATCAGCAATGAGGCATCGTGCGGCGACAACACCGCACCGGTCATGTCCTTGAGGCCTTCAAGGCGAATCCGATCCACCAGTGCCTTGCGCCCTATCACCAGCCCGGCCGTGATATCACCGTGGCCACTGAGGTACTTGGTCGCCGAATGCACCACCAGATCGGCGCCCAACTCCAATGGCCGCTGCAGGTACGGCGTGCAATAGGTGTTGTCGACCACGATATGCAAGTCATGCCCCCGCGCCGCTTCAGCCACTGCCGCAATATCGACCAGTTGCATGTTCGGGTTGGCCGGCGTTTCGAAATAGATCACCCGGGTTTTAGGGGTGATCGCGGCCTTCAGCGCCTTGGCGTCATTGAGGTCGACATGGCGGACCTTTACCCCGAACTCGCCGATGCCATGGTGCATATAGGCAAAGGTGCAGCCATACACCGTGCGCCCGACAAGCAGCTCGTCACCGGGGCGCAACAGGGTCCATAGCGTCGAGGTGATGGCCCCCATGCCCGACGCCAGCGCCAGGCCCGCCTCGCCCCCCTCCAGTGAAGCCATGCGCTGCTCCAGCAAGGCCAGGGTCGGGTTGGAAATACGGCTGTAGAAATGCCCACCCTCCTCCCCGGCAAAGCACGCCGCGCCGTATTCAACGCTGGGGAAGGCATAGGTTGAAGTCTGGTAAACCGGTGGCACCAAGGCACCGTTGTGGGAAAGCGGGTCGTAGCCATGGTGGATGGCGCGGGTGGAAAAACCGGTGTTGTTATGGGAGTCGCGCATGGCAACAGCCTCTGGTGGTTTGTTATAAGCTTATGCCACCGAGCTGCCTGAAATTTTCCAAAATTGCCCACACATTCGCGCCTGTTTTGGAAAGAAAACAACAAATACAACACCAGGAGGGCAAATCATGCCTTCAAGCCTCGACCGTACCGACCGCGCTCTGCTCGCGGCCTTGCAGGACAATGCCCGCCTTACCATCTCCGAACTCGCCGACCAGGTCGCGCTGACGACCTCGCCTTGCTGGCGACGGGTCAAGTTGCTGGAAGACAACGGTTATATCACCGGTTACCAGGCCATCTTGTCGCCCAAGTCGCTGGGGTTTGGGGTGACGGCGTTTGTCAGCATCATGATGGATTCGCATACCAAGGAGATGGCTCTGGCGTTCGAGCAAAGGCTGATGGAGATTCCCGAGATTGTGGCTTGCCACAACATCTCTGGGCGGTATGACTTTCTGCTGGAGATACTGGCGCGGGACCTGGAATCGTTTGGGGAATTTACCCGGGAAGTGCTGCAGCGGTTGCCGGGGGTGAAAGAGATCTATTCGAGCTTTTCCTACAAGGCCGTTAAGGAAAAACGGGTAATTCCTGTATCTGAAGTACACATTTGAATCAGATCTTTCAAGTCGGTGGGAAGTCTCCTACCGATTGACAAGCCGCGCCTGACATACACGAAAAACCAGCCGTAGCACGCTTGCCATGTAGCGATCAGGAGGATGACTACATGGCTCAAGATGACACTATCAAATTTGGTGAACCCTTCCGTGATTCCCGCAATGCGCTGAATCTGAATGAGGGGCTCTGGATGAACGAGGAGGCCCCAGACCGAGCACCGCTCCCTCCTTTGTCCGGCGGCGGGGGACCAGGCTACGGCGGCTGGGGGCTCAACCAAGGAACCCCAAGAGGAACCAGCCCCAGTCGGTCAGACATTTCAAGGATCATATCCGCGCGCAGGGTCTTAAGCGAAGAATATCAAATTATTGAAAAAGACTACGAAGAGCAATATGCCCCGCAATTAAGTAAACTTCCAGAAACAGTGGGAGCCTTAAAGCTCCAAATTTCAACTGAAGCTTCCAACTCCCCTGACCCACTTTCCCAAGCGATAGCACAACAGAAAATTTTAACCTCGCGCATCACTCAAATCCGCGATGGCTACCTGCAAATTGTGCCAAATGCCAACGCATATTACGGCGCCCTAGCGTTTTATAAGCGCGCCGACTCGATGATGAGCAGGCTGCTGGAGCCTGGAGTATTCACTGAAAGGGATGAAGCGTTCGCAAGGGCGTTTTCTTCGCGATTACAGCGATCCTGGGAGGGTGCCTATAAATTACACATCGAAGCCCACAAGCACCAAGCGTTGGCTGACGACCTCAGTGCCGTGGCAGCGCAAGTGGATGGAGCGGAACTGAGCCACCCTCCGGTTGACCTCATCAAGGCTGCCGAGCGTAGAACAACGCAAATCATTGCCGAACGGCAGATTTACTTCAATTGCTTACCCAATGTTCTGCAGCATGAATTGAGCCAGCAGACCACTATCGACAGCTCATGGACGCTAGCCCAAACACTCAATGCTTATTTGGCAACCGCCACACGCATGGTGCAAGCCAAGCAATCTCAGATCCCGACATTTAAACAAAAAAACCCGCAGATCAACGCCCCCCTGTCAAAGCCTCAGCTTGAAGCACTTTTGCATCTTGTCGACGAACAACGTTTAAGACGAGCCGGTCCACGCTGGAAGGAGTATCACCAAGCCCTGGCACTGAGCGAGTCGATCAGGTTTCTCGGCGCGTACTCCAGCAGTACGCAGAATCTGGTTCGTCGCGCCAATGAAGTTGAACAATTACGCGCCCAGCATGCCAGTCAGCTAGAGGTGGAACGTCAGAAGGCGGAAGCTGAACGCCTGGCGGCAGAGGAAGCTGCACGACAAGCGGCCGAGGCGAAGCGACTGGCTGCCGAGGCTGAACGCCACAGGCAGGAAGTAGCACGCAGAAGCATCAGCTATATCAACGACACCCATTCTGTTGCATCTGCGACTACCGTCATTCCGATTGGGGCAGCGAGCTTCGCTGTCGAGGTCGCGTCAGTTGCCCTTCGCGCTACGATCGTCGCTGCAGTAAGTCGATTGGCTGCCCCTTCGGCCACCTTGGCTGTAGCCATTCTTTCGGCAGCATGGCCTTCGACGCTCGGTAACGCTGAAAGGCGCTACCTGATCAGCACTCCTCTTTCCAGCCTTTCTCCGCCGGGCGGGCCTGACCTGGCAGCCCTTGCACTTTCGTCAGCCAGCGTAGACGTTCCTTACTTACTGGCTGGCAGTGAAGAAGGGAATGACATCGGCCTATACGTGGTGCCCGGTGGGAAAGCAGTGGCCGTAAGAGCGGCCACGTTTGATACAGAACGGCAGGTTTACAGCCTTGTACTTGAAAACCCGCAGCGCATCCTGACCTGGACCCCCGCCAGCCCGCCCGGAGGTGGTGAAGGTAGCTCCACCAGCCTGCCACCCGCTCCACCGGGCACGATTGTTTACACTGGCAGTAGCCTGAATCCTGTAAGTAATGAAACGGAAGGTTATCCGGCACTGGATCTGCTCGATCAGGAACGGCTGATCATCACCTTCCCGATCGACTCGGGATTGCCGCCTATTCTGGTGGTTTTCAAGAGTCCAAGGTATGAGCCAGGTACCGTCACAGGCGTCGGTGCACAAGTAACAGGGATCTGGCTTGGTGAGGCCGCCCGTGAAGGAGGCGCGCCGATACCGGCACATATTGCCGATCAGCTTAGAGGTATTGAATTTCCGAGCTACGATGCTTTTCGAGAAAAACTCTGGAAAATCGTTGCAAATGATCCCGAGCTTTCAAAGCAATTTTCCAAACAGAACCTTAGCCGCATGCGGGAAAGAGGGAACGCACCTAGGTCACGTTACTCTGATGCTTACGGGAAAAAGAAGAGTTTTGAACTACACCATGTAGTACCCATCAGCGAAGGGGGTGCGGTCTACGACATTGACAACTTAAGGGTTGTGACACCAGCAGCTCATCATAGGATTCATTATGGAGACAAACCATGAGCCTTAAGACCAACTACCACGACTATACAGAGCTGGAATTCATTGAATTCCTAAAGGAAATATACCGGGCCAATACCGAGGAGCCGGATGACGTATTAGATCCTTTGCTGGAGCACTTTTCTGCAATAACCGAGCATCCTAGCGGAACCGACCTGATTTACTGGCCCGAGAATGATGAGCAAGGTGAGCCTGAAGCGGTCCTGAACATTATCAAAACTTGGCGTGCAGCTAACGGAAAGCCCGGATTCAAGGATAACTAAACCATATACCCCCGCTTCGGCGGGGCACCCTAATTAGAGCAAGAATTTTCCTACAAACCTTTAGAAAAATCCTCACACTCAGTGCAGTACGGTGAACATTTCCAACCCAAACAAACACAGTCATGATCCATGCATCACTTCAAGAGAGAAACGCTTTCATGGCTATGCACCTTCCAGAGTACATCGCACAGAAGCTGGCAGAACAAAGCTTCGCCAACCCCCCGAGTTCCACCACGGGCCTCGGCCGTTATAGGCCGATTTACAGGCACGCTCTTCGCTTAAGCCCAGACGCATCAGGTTGCGCGCCCTCGTAGAGGGCTGCTTCCATTGGCGCCAGATGGCACAGCGGAGTTTGTGCCTGACCCAGCCATCCAGTTCCTCAAGTGGCCGTTTGCTCTGGCTGAGCTTGAAGTAACCCGCCCAGCCTCGTAATACAGGGTTTATCCGCTCGATGGTATTTGCCATCTTGCGACCCGTGCACCGCGTAGCAACTCTGCGAGCCGGTCGCGCAGGCGACCCAGGCTCATCGTTGCCACCCGCAGCCTTGGCTGCTGATGCCAGCTCATC